>CAZKRL010000005.1:0-111970 GCA_964555295.1 uncultured Comamonadaceae bacterium
TCTCCGCACGCTCAATCAATTCGCTGAAGAACACATAAGCATCAAAGATTTGGTTGTTGAAGAAGATGCCGTATGATGGAAGTTCATTTGTCTTTAATACAACTTCCATGCGTTGAAGCCGATTGTTTATTTGGAAAACATTTTTCTCAAGTTGCTCGGTCCGATGATAAATGGCATAGCCTTTCATGAGATAATCTTTTAAGATTTTTGAGGCCCAAATTCTGAATATAGTTCCTTCGCGGGACTTCACTCTGTAGCCTACGGATATAATTACGTCGAGGTTGTAAAATTCAACGAGCTTAGTTTGTGTCTTTCCTTTTATTGCGCCATGATCAGTGGTTGTCGCAAATTTTGCGACAACCAAATGCATATCTAATTCTTCCTCATTGAAGATGTTGTTGATGTGCTTACCTATGGTTTTTACATCTCGACGAAAGAGTGTGGCCAGCTGATTACGATTCAACCAAACTGAATCAAGTGCTATATATACTTCAATTCGCACAGGACTTTCATTTCCTTGATATAGAAGTATCTCATTAGGACAAGCATGGCCTGGATTTTGTAGATTGACGTTTTCCATGTTGCGAAACTCAGTAACCGTAGTGGCATAAAAAAACCATAAAATATTCTTGTTATGCTTCGGAAGAAAAAACGGATGGCGGTAATATTGAATCCAATGGTTGAATTGATGAAGAAGGGGTATACTGGAGTAGTGGAGCAGTATTGCAGAAGTGCGCCTGTAAGATTACAATAACCGCCCATTCTACAATCCTACGATCCTTCACCGCTGCTTCGCTCAGGAGTGCAGTGGGGCAGTAGTGCAGGATAGCAGAATGCCGCCGCTGAGATTACAAAGACCGGCATGTCAGATTTCAATGACCGACTCTTCCCACATACCTGAGAGCCGGTGATCAGGTATGTAGTTGTCAGGTATGTAGCTAAAAGAACTGCAGTGAGTTTTTTGGACGCTTTTCCCACTTACCCAACTGCCACTTACCCAACAGCCGGTTATCAGGTATGTAGTTGTCAGGTATGTAGCAAATGAACCGCAGTGAGTTATTGCCCGCCAATCCCACTTACCCAACTGTCACCTACCCGAGAGCCAGTGAACAGGTATGTAGTTGACAGGTATGTGGGAAAATAACTGCAGTGAGTTTTTTGGACGCTTTGGGGTTTAGGTGGGTAACCTGTCAACCAAAACCATGAGGGCACATGAGGGCACATTTTCCCATTTACCCAACCGCCACCTACCCAACAGCTATCTCTATTTCCCTACTTTCGCGAAAACTAATCAGCATTGAAAAAACTCACCGCTGCATTTCTTCAACACTTTTTCTCTGATACACTCTTGTCACAACCATGTTCGACTCACACCAGGTAATCTCATGTTTCGCAGTGTTGTTCGCTGTGATTGATATCGTAGGGGCTGTGCCCATGATTCTTCGCATTGAGCAGCAATCGGGAGCTATCAAGCCTTTTCTCACAACGGTGGTTTCCTTTGCTTTGATGGTGCTGGCTCTCTATGCAGGTGAGTCGTTTCTGCATTTGTTCGGGGTTGATGTAAACTCTTTCGCAGTTGCAGGTTCATTGGTGCTCTTCTTCATTGCAATGGAAATGATCTTGGGTATTAAAATTTTTCGGCAACCCGCAGGAACGGAAAGTGTAGCTTCTGTGGTTCCGCTCGCTTTTCCCATCATTGCTGGTGCAGGTACTTTCTCTACCCTCATTTCATTGGGCGCAGCGTATGATAGGAACAATATTCTGCTGGCTGTTGTTCTCAATATGATACCGGTTTATGTGGTTTTGAAACTGGCTTCACCGCTGGGCAAAAAATTGGGCAACACTGGAATTCTGGTGATGGAGAAGATGTTCGGCATCATTCTGTTGGCTATAGCAGTGAAACTTTTTTCTGGAAATATTTCCTTTCTGCTCAATCTTAAATAATGGCGGAGATAGAAATTTTTACCGATGGCGCTGCAAGTGGAAATCCAGGTCCGGGGGGCCTTGGGATCATCATGCGCAGTGGCAGGCATGAAAAGGAATTCAGTGCTGGCTTCCGATTCACCACCAACAATCGCATGGAACTGCTGAGTGTTATTCTCGCTCTTGAATCGCTTAAGAATCCGGGCAATACGGTACACATATACTCCGATTCCAAATATGTGGTGGATGCCATCGAGAAAAATTGGATTGGTGGTTGGGTTCGCAAGAATTGGAAGAATGTCAAGAATCCTGATTTGTGGCAGCGTTACCTCAGCGTGGCATCGCAACATTCGGTGAAATTTCATTGGATCCGCGGTCATGATGGTCACCCGATGAATGAGCGCTGTGATGAGTTGGCCGTGGCGGCTCGTTTGCAAGAGAATCTCCCCGCTGATGAGTGGTATGAGAAATACGGCGCGCAATAAATTTTTGTGGAGTGTCGCTCAACGTAAATTCGTCGCAAAATTGAAAACATGAGAACAGACGTTTATCAAGGTCACGATTACTATTTGATGGATGAATGGTTGAGCGATGAGCAAAAGCTCGTGCGCGATACCGCAAGGGCTTGGGTAAAGAAGGAAGTTTCACCTATCATTGAAGATGCAGCAGAGAAATGTGAATTTCCCCGTCATCTGATCCAGGGCCTCGGTGAAATCGGGGCCTTTGGTCCATATATACCAACGGAATACGGCGGCGCCGGATTGGATCAAATCAGCTATGGCTTGATCATGCAGGAGCTCGAACGTTGTGATAGCGGACTTCGTTCTACCGCCTCCGTGCAAAGCTCATTGGTGATGTATCCCATCTATAAATACGGCAACGAAGAGCAGCGTAAAAAGTATCTGCCCAAACTGGCCACGGGTGAATGGATGGGATGCTTCGGTCTCACCGAACCAGACTATGGCAGCAATCCGGGAGGCATGGTAACGAACTTCAAAGACATGGGCGACCACTATTTGTTGAACGGTGCCAAGATGTGGATCAGCAATGCCCCTTTTGCCCAAGTCGCCGTAGTTTGGGCAAAGAATGAGGCCGGTCGTATTCATGGTCTTATCGTTGAACGCGGCATGGAGGGCTTTACAACACCCACCATGCATGGCAAGTGGAGCTTGCGTGCCAGCGATACCGGTGAATTGATTTTCGATAATGTGAAAGTGCCCAAGGAGAATTTATTGCCCAACAAAAGTGGCTTGGGTGCTCCACTCGGTTGTTTGGATTCGGCGCGTTATGGAATCTCCTGGGGTGCCATTGGTGTTGCCCTCGATTGCTACGATGTCGCACTGAGATATTCCAAAGAAAGAATTCAGTTCGGTAAACCCATCGGGGCGTTTCAACTGCAACAAAAGAAACTTGCAGAGATGATCACCGAGATTACCAAAGCGCAATTGCTCACTTTCCGACTCGGTCAACTTCGCAATGAGGGTCGTGCTACAACAGCGCAGATCAGTATGGCCAAGCGCAACAATATTGCCATGGCCAAAAATATCGTTAGCGATGCACGTCAGATATTGGGAGGTATGGGAATCACCAATGAGTATCCTGTGATGCGCCATATGATGAACCTGGAAAGTGTGATAACCTATGAGGGTACGCACGACATTCACTTGCTCATTACCGGTATGGACGTTACCGGCTTCGATGCTTTCAAATAAAATTAACAGATCATTTATTTCAATTTGGAAAAGAATGTTTTTATCTTCGTCGCATATCTAAACACTATGAAAAGAAAATTACTTTTTGGAATGATGGTGGCTCTGAGCAATGGCTTGTTCGCTATGACTCACGTAATCACAGTTGCGAATTTTTCTTTTACTCCCAATGCTCTCGCGGTCACAGTTGGTGATACAATTGTTTTCCAGCATTCCGGAGGAACCCATACCACTACATCTGTATCTGTGCCAAGTGGAGCAGCTACATGGGACGCCCCCATTGACGCTAACAATCCTTCTTTCATTTACGTTGTTAATACCGCTGGAGCTTACGCATACGTCTGCACTCCTCACGCTCCAAATATGTCGGGAGGTTTCATTGCGAACGCTCCTGTCAGCGTCGCGAATTTGAATTCTTCGGAACTCGAGTTCTCCGCAGGAGTAAATTCAGATCGTCAGGCTTTCGTTCGCATTGACAACCCGGTAAACGCAGATGTTCAGATTCAAATCATGGATATCACAGGTAAATCTGTTGCCAATGTCTACAATGGTCCGCTGGGCTCTGGTGAAGCGGTTTTAAAGGCAGATATGTCGGCTTTCAACACCGGGATTTATTTTGTGAGAATGGAAAGAGCTGGTAAGGTCTACACCAAAAAAGTACTGTTGCGATAAGACACATTACGATGTGAAAAACGATACAAAGGCAATCTACGGATTGCCTTTTTTCTTGTCAATTTTCCCGTAATGAAAAAGTTATTGGAAAAGCTACAGGGCGATCGAACCATCTGGATGGTTACCTTCTTTCTCGCCTTGATTTCACTGCTCGCGGTGTATAGTGCAGTGTCAACTCTGGCTCACAAGGCACATGGCAATAATTTTAGGTTTTTACTCAAGCACGGCGGCATGCTTTTGCTCGGTCTTTTAGTGATGTATGTTGTGCATCGACTTCATTTCAAACAAATCGCGCGCTTTTCCAAAATCATGTTTTTTACTTCGATTGGCTTGCTGGCTTATGCATTATTGTTCGGACATAATCTGAATGATGCCAATCGTTGGATCCAAATACCATTTATCGGACTTACCTTCCAGCCCAGCGACTTTGCCAAAATTGCATTGGTCATTCACGTGGCTATTCTACTGGCCAAGAACCGGGAAATATTGCACGATTTCAAAAAGGGTGTGCTGCCCATTCTGTATTCTATTATCGCAGTATGTGTGCTCATCTTTCCAGCTAATTTCTCTACCTCGGCATTGCTCGCATTGATTTGCGTGCTCATGATGTTCCTCGCGGGAGTGCCCATAGCACATCTGCTCAAAATTGGTGCAGGCGCAATTGTGGCCTTGTTGTTGGTGATTGCATTTGCTGAAATTACGGGTATTCCCAAACGATATGGTACTTGGAAAAATCGTATCCTTTCTACTGTTGATGAAGAGAGTGAGGGAAACTATCAGACCGATCTCGCCAAGTTTGCCATTTATGAAGGAGGTGTCATACCCAAAGGCCCGGGCACAGGAAGTTCCAGAAACTTTCTCCCTCATCCTTATTCCGACATGATATACCCTTTTATCATTGAAGAGTATGGTTCATTGTTTGGTGGTGTTACCCTGGTGTTTTTATACCTGATTCTGCTTTTCAGAACCATAAGTCTTTCTATTCGAAACCCAAAAATGAGCGCGCAGTTAACAGCCCTTGGACTGGGCTTTATGATATGCTTTCAGGCGTTCATCAATATGGCGGTGGCGGTGAGTCTTTTTCCCACCACCGGTCAGCCCTTGCCATTGGTGAGTATGGGAGGAACGAGTACGTTATTTACCTGCTTTGCGATCGGTTTAATTCTTAGTATTTGCAGAACAAGAGAGGAGACAGAAGAGGCCGAGATCACTACCAAAATAGCGGTTGCATGAGCGCTTCGGAACTGAGGGTAATCATTTCAGGCGGGGGCACGGGCGGACATATTTTTCCCGCGATTGCAATCGCACAAGCCATTCTCAAAAAGCAACCGAATGCAAAACTGCTTTTTGTCGGGGCGGAGGGAAGAATGGAAATGGAAAAAGTTCCTGCGGCGGGGTTTCAGATTGTTGGGCTGCCGATCATTGGGCTGCAACGAAGACTAACATTGCAAAATTTGTTGTTGCCATGGAAGCTGCTCAAGAGCATGTGGAAGGCCCGTCGAATCGTTAAGGAATTTCGACCGCACGTTGCCATTGGTGTTGGAGGATACGCGAGCGGACCGTTGTTGAAGGCCGCATCGTCGCAAAATATTCCTACAGTAATACAGGAGCAAAATTCCTATCCGGGAATAACGAATAAGTTGCTGGCCCCCAAGGCGAGTTCAATATGTGTGGCTTATCAAGGGATGGAGAAGTTTTTCCCTTCAGGAAAGATAATTATGACAGGTAATCCTGTGCGATCATCGGTGCTTCAATGTGATAAGGATCGGAATGAGCTTCTGGTTCAGTTTGGCTTGAAGATGGATCGTCCGGTAATACTGATCATCGGTGGAAGTTTAGGCGCGAGGAGTATCAATGAGGCCGTTGAAAAAGCTGCGATCACCTGGCACAACGCGGGTTATTCTGTTATTTGGCAAACGGGGAAGGGTTTTTTCGATCGGGCATGTAAAACGCAAAGCGAGGGCATAAGGGTTTTTGATTTTATCGCCGACATGGGTGGAGCTTATAAGTTGGCTGACCTTGTCGTATCGCGGGCAGGGGCCATGAGTATCTCGGAGTTGTGCCTGGTCGCAAAGCCGTCAATTCTGGTTCCGTCGCCCAATGTGGCCGAGGACCATCAAACAAAAAATGCGATGGCCTTGGTGCAACGTGGCGCAGCAGAGTGGGTGAAGGATGAAGCCGCTATCAACGAACTGGAAGACAAGGTTTTGTTACTGATGCAGGATGTCAACAGAAGAGAGTCGTTATCCGTCAACGCACGTCAGCTCGGATATTCAAATGCCGATACAAACATTGCTGAGGAAGTTCTTCGAATCGCGAACTCACAACTTCAGCGATCATGAAGGCGGCACCCTCTTACTTGGATCAGGTTGAAGTAGTCTATCTGCTGGGCATCGGTGGCATTGGAATGTCGGCTCTTGCACGCTATTTCAAACACCAGGGAAAATTTGTTTTGGGGTATGATAAAACCCGCACTGCACTTACGATTGAGCTTGAGATAGAGGGTATGGAGTTGAATTATCAGGATAGTGCAATGGAGATTCCTGAGCTCATCCACAGAACTCCGCAAGAGAAAATTTTGGTGATATACACCCCTGCAATACCTAAGGATTCTGCATTGCTCAATTGGTTTTACGCTCATGATTTTCGAATGGAAAAGCGATCCGCCGTGTTGGGTCTCATTACCCTTGGAAGTCCAACGATTGCGGTGGCGGGTACTCATGGCAAGACCACCACAAGTTGTTTGATTGCACATCTATTGCAGCATTCCGGAAGAGGATGCAACGCTTTTTTGGGAGGTATTTCAACCAATTATGGTAGCAACTTGATTGTAGGACCAACGGATGCATGGACAGTGGTAGAGGCCGATGAATATGATCGTTCCTTTCTCACTTTAAGTCCAACCGTTTCTGTAATTACCAGCATGGATGCGGATCATCTTGACATCTATGGTAATGCTGAAGCTATGGCAGAGTCGTATCAGGCCTTTGCAGATCGCCTGAATGTCGATGGACAGTTGTTCTACCGCTCAGGATTGCCACTGCGACATGATTCAAACTATGCATCATCAAGTTATGGGATGAATCAAGATGCGGAACATTCATACGGGATAAAAGTCCCTGGTGATGGACGTTTTTTATTGGAATACAAAAGGGGTGATATTCATTGGACAGACATGGAACTCGGACTTCCGGGCATTCATAATGCTGAGAATGCAGTGGCGGCTATTGCGGTTGCCAGGCATGTGGGTTTGAGTGAGGAGGAGATTCGGTCGGGACTGTCATCATTCAGAGGTGTGCGCCGCAGATTTGAGTACCGCATCAAGCGGCCCGATTTGGTGATGATTGATGATTACGCTCACCATCCTGAGGAAATTCGTTCCTTCCTTGCGTCGGTTCGTTTGATTTATCCTGGGAGGAGGATTACCGGAGTATTTCAGCCACATCTTTTCACTCGCACCAGAGATTTTCTCGCTGAATTCGCAGAAATACTGAGTACTCTCGATGAAATTATTCTTCTCGAGATCTACCCGGCGAGGGAACTTCCGATAGCGGGAATTGATTCACAATTGCTGTTGGATAAAATCTCAAATTCATCCAAAAGGCTTGTGGATAAGCATAGTTTATTAGCTACCATTCAATCCTTCAAACCCGAACTGTTGGTCATGATGGGGGCTGGTGATATTGACGCACTGGTTCCGCAGATAGAGGTGGCTCTGGTTCAATGAAAGAATTGATAAAAATGCAACCATGAATACAAACGCCTCTCCACGCAAGAAGTATCTAAGGATCATTTTGCTGGCCCTGATGGGTTGTGGTGTTTCCACATTGCTGGGTTTTGTGGTGTACCGGCAGAATCATGCTGTTTGCAAGCGTGTGGAGATTCAGTTGGAAGATGCCGGAGAATTAAAAATGTTTACGCAAGAGGATGTTGCAAAATGGGTAAGTGAAGTAGGTGGTGATTTAATCAGCAAGCGTTTAGACAGTATACCCTTAGAGGTCATCAGACGCCGACTATTATCTGAGTCGGCGGTACATTCATCAGATGTTTATACCACGATCGATGGTCGTTGTGTGGTAAAGGTCAAACAGAGAATACCTGTAATGCGTATCCTCGAAAACTCAGGTAGCTCCTACTATCTCGACAATGAGGGTTACCCCATATCCCTTGGAGATGATTTTTTTCGCTTGCCGCTATATACGGGACATATTTCGGGTTCAACATATTTCCAAAGTGTTCGTGTTGCAGACAACAAATTGCTCAGTGAATTATTGGAACTGAATTCAGCAATAACTCAAAGTGAATTTTGGTCGGGTCAGTTCGAGCATGCAACGATAGGGCAATATGGTGAAATCGTAATGATACCGCGAGTGGGTAATCAGAGGATAATGTTTGGCATGTACGGTGATTACCGTGACCAGCTTCGCCGCGTGAAATCTTTTTATGATCATATAATTGAAAAGGGGGATCTAAACCGGTATGCCGCAATTGATGCTCGTTTTCGCGGACAGATTGTTGGAATTAAAAATTAAATAAGAATATTATATGGATACTAACATTGTAGTTGGCCTCGACATTGGAACCACCAAGATTGCTTGCTTAGTGGGTCGAAAATTGGAGAATAATAAAATTGAAATTCTTGGTATAGGGAAAAGTGAAAGTGTTGGGGTACAACGTGGTGTTGTTTCTAATATCGAAAAAACGGTCGAAAGTATTATCACTGCGGTACGACAAGCTGAGGCTGAAAGTGGTGTAAACATAGAGATTGTGAATGTGGGTATTGCGGGACAGCATATAAAGAGTATTCAACAGCGGGGTATGCGAACGCGAAAGCACAATGATGATGAGATTCGCGCTCAGGATATTAAGGAGTTGATCAATGATATGCATCAAATACTCATGCTACCTGGCGAGGAGATAATTCATGTATTACCTCAAGAATTTACTATCGACGGAGAGTCAGGAATTAAAGATCCTGTGGGAATGTTTGGAGTTAAACTAGAGGCAAATTTTCATATCATTTCTGCACAAACGAGTGCAATACGGAACATCTATCGCTGTATTGCTAAGGCGGGACTAACAGTTCAAGAGCTAACACTTGAGCCATTGGCAAGCTCGATGGCTGTATTAAGTGATGAAGAAAAGGAGGCCGGGGTAGTGTTGGTGGATATTGGAGGCGGTACAACTGATATAGCGATTTTTCAAGAGGGAATAATCCGACATACAGCGGTAATTCCATTTGGAGGTGATATCATTACTCAAGATATAAAGCATGGTTGTTCAATTTTGAAACCGCATGCTGAGGCCTTAAAGGTGCAGCATGGTAGCGCTTTGAGCACCGAAACCGAAAACGCTGTTATATGTATTCCCGGATTAAGAGGTAGGAATGCTAAGGAGATTTCCACAAAGACATTGGCTGCGATCATTCAAGCTCGGATGGAGGAAATATTTGATCATGTCTATTATGAGATAAAAGCCAGTGGGTATGAAAAGAAATTGATTGCGGGTATAGTCTTAACGGGTGGGGGCTCTCAATTGCGACATATGAAGCAGTTGGTTGAGTATATCACAGGAATGGACTGCAGAATTGGATATCCCAATGAGCACGTAGGCAAGGTGCGGGATGAGTCTATTCTTTCGCCTGCGTTTAGTACGGGTGTTGGTTTGGTGATTGATGGTTTGACATCGACTGACCGATCACGCGTGGCAGAGAATAAAATGAAAGAGGAAGAGACTAATATCGAAGACGTTGTAACAGTCGGGAATGACGGTTTGGGTAAAGGTATACTCGAGCGAATAAGAGCGATGTTTCAGTCGGAAGAAGAATAGTATAAATGACAGGCATATTCGATTTTATTCTCCATATCGATGAGCATCTAAAGCTCATGATACAAGATTATGGTGTCTGGGTGTATGTGATCTTGTTTCTGATTGTCTTTGTGGAAACAGGTTTGATAGTGATGCCTTTACTGCCAGGAGATTCTCTTTTGTTTGCAGCAGGCGCGTTGGCCGCGGCAGGCAATAATGTTGGCCTGAATATTTGGTATCTCATGCCTCTTTTGATTTTAGCGGCCTTGTGCGGAGATAATGTGAACTATTTCACAGGACGATTTTTCAGCGATCAAATAAAAAAACGAAATCGGATTTTATTCTTTAAGCGGGAGTACATCGAGAAGACCGAAGCGTTTTACGACAAACATGGTAAGCAGGCAATCATTATGGCCCGATTTGTGCCAATAGTAAGAACGATTGCTCCATTTGTTGCCGGCGCGAGTCGGATGTCTTATATGGTTTACCTCACGTATTGTATTGTTGGCGCTATTCTCTGGGTGGTTGGAATAGGTATGTTGGGATATATTTTCGGTAATGTACCGATTGTGAAAGATAACTTTGAAAAGGTTGTGTTTCTCATCATTTTCATTTCGATTCTACCCATTGTTGTGACCTTTTTTAAGTCGAGATTAAAGAGTAATGAATGAGGCGATACGGATTGATTGGATATCCGCTTTCGCATTCTAAATCGAAAGTTTTTTTTGAGGAGTTGTTTGTAAAGAGAGGACTGGAAGATTACAGTTATGATAATTTTTCTCTGGAAAGTGAAACAGCAGTCAAAAGTTTTCTCAGTATTGAAAGTGATTTGAGAGGCCTCAATTTTACGTCGCCATACAAACGCTTTGCTTATCAGTTATGTGATGCGTTGTCTCCGGAGGCCGCAGAAACAGGTTCGGTCAATTGCATCCATTTTCATGAGAATAAAATATATGGACATAATACCGATGTATACGGGTTTGTGAAATCTATCGAACCGCTTTTGGAATTTAATAGTGATCTGAGCGCATTGATTTTGGGAACCGGTGGTGCCGCTGCTGCGGCCATTTTCGGACTACGGTCTATGGGAGTTCATGTGAAATGCATCGGTAGAGGTGCCAACGAGTTTTATGCCAATGGATATAACGATATGAGTGCTGAGGAGTTATCATCGTTCCAAGTCGTTGTCAATGCTACTCCCCTAGGCACATGGCCAAATATTCAGGGTTGCGCTCCATTACCATATGAGGGAATTCATAAAAATCAGGTTTTATTTGACATGGTGTATAATCCTGAAATTACAGAATTCATGAAACGAGGCATAAATGCCGGATGTATAGTAAAGAATGGTGAGGAAATGTTGTATCTACAAGCTATGAAATCCTGGGAAATTTGGACGGGAGATATAAAGAGTCAGTTGCAGTAAATCACTTAATCGAATAACAAGTGAAAAAGATAGTAACGATATTAGGAGCTCGCCCACAGTTTGTAAAAGCAGCTGCGCTGAGCAGGGTGCTTGCGAATAAAAACGATCTTGTGGAAATTCTGGTACACACAGGCCAGCATTATGACAGTAACATGTCTGATGTTTTTTTTCGGGAAATGGATATTCCCAGTCCGTCTTATAATCTCGGAGTTAACGGCGGCACGCATGCTGTCATGACTGCGAAAATGATGACAGGCATAGAAGAAGTTTTGACCATTGAGGCACCGGATTACGTTCTTGTATATGGAGATACAAATTCAACCTTGGCCGCAGCATTAACCGCCTCGAAATTGCACATTCCCGTGGCTCATATCGAAGCAGGTCTTCGTTCGTTCAATATGAAAATGCCGGAAGAGGTCAATAGGATTCTCACAGACCGACTCTCAACCATTTTGTTTTGTCCGACCGATACTGCGGTGAAAAATCTTACCAGCGAGGGCTATCCGCACTTGAACGAAAGAATAGTACTTTCTGGAGATGTAATGCAGGACGCTGCTTTGTATTATAGTCAGTTTTCCTCTCAAAAGTCGAATATCATAGATCGCTTTTCTCTCAGCGAGTTTTTATTGGTAACGATACATCGCCAAGAAAACACAGATGATGAGATGCGACTGGGCAGCATAGTAAGAGCGCTGAATGCACTGAGTAAGAGGGTAGAGGTGGTGATGCCGGTTCATCCAAGGACAAAGAAAATGATAGAAGCTATGAAGCTGAATATCGAATTCCGAATGATTGATCCGGTGGGTTATTTTGATATGATAGAGCTACTAAAGAACTGTAAGATGGTGTTAACTGATAGTGGAGGCCTTCAAAAGGAGGCTTATTTTTTTAATAAATACTGCCTCACGCTGCGAGATGAAACCGAATGGGTTGAGTTAATTGATGGAGGATTCAATATACTATGTGGCGCGAACGAGAATAAGATACTTGAAGGATATAAGAACTTATCTTCGAGATCGGTTGATTTTTCGAAACAGTTATATGGCGCGGGCAGGGCATGTGAGATGATAGCGGCGGTTCTCTCCGAAAATTAAGGGTGTGAAAATAAATGGAATGAGCTGGGTAAAGCATTGTGTAAAAGAACTGGGTATAGTGATGGTTGGTATTGCCGGGATCGATGCTGGTTTGGCTTCACTCTAATGGGTTTGATTTCTTTCGTTGATGAATAGATTTATAGAGAAATCTAAAATATACTCGTTAAACAAGGCAATTAAGTTGTCGGGGGCAACCGCTATTGCACAAGTTGTGAGCTATTGTGCAATTCCACTTCTCACAAGACTTTTTTCAGTGGAAGATTATGCTACACTGGCACTGTTTTTCTCGTGGTTACTTCCATTGGTAGTGCTGTCAACGTTGCGCATTGAGTTTAGCATACCTGATGCCGGTTCGGATAGTGAATGTTTGCTTCGACGTGATATAGCTTTAAATGTATCCTTCTACTTCAGCATTGGTGTATTACTGATAATGTTTTTGATCACGCTCTTGGGTTGCAAATTTCATAATGTATTCTGGCTTCTTCCGTTGGGAGTTTTGGTGACAGCATGGTCACAAGTGTATAATTTTTACACCACACGAATAGGCGAGTATCGGCTTAATGGATATAACAGAATCGTTGGAAATCTCAGTATAAGCCTGATTTCAATCGCAACAGGTTATTTTTTTTATAATGGTTATGGGCTGGTTGTAGGTTTTATTTTGGGACAAATAATTTCCGTTTTGATGGTTGTGGTTTTTTCAAAAGGGAAATTGAGTTGGAGAGATTTGCTCGGGGTGCGATTCGCATATCCACACATTTCAGGTTTTCGCAAGTATATAATTTACAACACTCCAACAGGTTTAATTGAGGTGATGCAGTTGAGTATAATAGTGTTTGTGTTGGAGAGTTATTTCGGTAGTATGGCAACGGGTTCATTTTATCTCTGTTGGCGAATTTTGCAAGCACCATCATCACTCATCAGCAATACAATATTTCTTTCGCAATATTCTACTGCTTCTGATTTGAACCGCAATGGAAAAAGTTTTAGAAGTATGGTGTCATACACTTTCATGTTGCTTTTATCGGCGGCATTACCTGCTATGTTAGTAGTGTTTTTTCAGGGTGAGAATTTATTTACATGGGTTTTTGGTGAAACGTGGATTGAGGCGGGAACCTTCGCCTCTTTATTGGTTATCTACTTTGGATTCAATTTCGCCGTAACCCCCTTTAGCTATGTGCCCTTGATTAAGGAACGACAAAGCAAATTATTGGTTTTTTCTGTATTCGATCTCATCCTGCGCTGTGTCGCTTTTTATGTTGGCGCTCAATATGGCGAGGTTACACTGGCTGTATTGTTGTTCTCAATATCAGGTGTTGTTTTTTGTCTAATTAATATGGCATGGTATTACAATCTTGCGGCAGCACCAAACGTATTATCTGAATCAAATAGCAGATTAGAAGGGTGAATAGGGTAGAGAATCGAAATATCAGACTACTAATAATCATACCTGGTTCATCCGATGGTAATTCGATGGTTTTCTCGAAGCGGCAAATACAAGATTTGCGTTTGGAAGGATTGGAGGTGTTTGAATATTATCTGGAATCTCGCACGAATTGGCGATATCTATTCAACGAAATATTTCGGCTGAGATCAATGGTTCGTCAAATACAACCTGATATAGTTCATGCACATTATGGCACGATGACCGCATTTATCGGAACATTTTCTGGGGCTAAAAAATTTGCTATTACCTTTCATGGGAGTGATTTGAATTATGTGAAAAGTGAGTTCATCCTTAAGGAGATCTTTGCGAAACTATTATCTCAGCTTGCTGTATTACGGGCCGACGCCATTTTCTGTGTAAGCAAAAGATTACAAGCAAAGCTCTGGTGGCGAAAAAACATTTCAGTTGTAATCCCATTTGGCGTGAGCACAGAAAAATTTTATCCGATTGATAAATCTGAGGCGCGATTAAGATTGAACATTCCTTTGGATTCGCGGCTTGTTTTATTCAATAATAGTGCTCCGGTGAAGCGATACGATATTGCGTTATCAGCTATTGAGATGTTGAAGGATCGTTTAGGTAAGGTAGATCTGTATCCATTGTCTGGAGGTGTGGAATATGATAAAATGCTCTTATTATTAAACGCGTGTGATTGCCTTTTGATTTGTAGTGATAGTGAGGGTAGTCCTGTAATGGTCAAAGAGGCAATGGCATGCAATCTGCCAATAGTGGGAACTGATGTTGGTGATGTCGTGGATGTTATTTCCGGTAGTTCTCCATCTGCTGTATCGAAACAGATTCCGGAGCAAATTGCCCTTGCCTTGTGTCAGGTAATGAGTGAAGGCATTCGCAGCAATGGTCGTCAACTCATTGAGGTTAAGTCCCTCGATTCTAAAGGTATTACCTCGCGTGTGATGGATGTATATTCAAAATTGGTAAAATCATCGTCCAATGGTTAACTTATTCATTCTTTCCTTGTTAACGCTTGCCTGTATTTGGCTGCAAAAAAAGATTTTTTCTTTTACCAAGAATTACGTTTTGTTATTGCCTGTCTTGGCAATTTATTACTGGTCAATTCTTGGTGGTTGGGTAATTACTATCGATCTAATGACAGGTAATTGGATGGAAAATATGGGGTTTCATTATTATTCATATTTCAGTAAGCTCTTCCCGGTTCAGTTAAATTCATCCTATACATTTTCAATCATTTACTTCTCTGCTTT
Organism: uncultured Comamonadaceae bacterium; assembly: GCA_964555295.1. Taxonomy (GTDB): domain Bacteria; phylum Bacteroidota; class Bacteroidia; order Flavobacteriales_D; family Sanyastnellaceae; genus CAZKRL01. Next base: position 15,303 of record CAZKRL010000005.1, read on the forward strand.
TCTACTCTCCTTTCAGGTGTCTTTATTTTTCATTGTTCGAAAAATCAATACACGTAGTCATGTTATGGAGGCGAATCCGCTCTATATAAATCACTGGATACTGATTGGTTTGGCCTGTGTTATGGCAGTTGTGAGCTATTTTTTTATACGCGCACAAATCATCGAGGCCATGCAGCATCAGGAATCTCTTTATTTATTCTTAAGTCATCAAAGCGGTCGTTTTTACTCTCTCTATCAGGTTACTAAATCTGCCTCTTTGTTTTTAATTCTTTTCGGTGCATCATTGCTTCTAAGTCAAAGTAATGGTAAATATTTTACAGGTCGTTTTTCCACGCCAATTCTTTGTGGTTATGTGATTTTGGGTCTGATATTATTTGTATATGCTACATTGATTGGAAGTAGAAGCGACTTGTTATTTGCATTTTTATTTGCAATGGTTTTTTATCTTGTAAATGCAAAAACCATTAGTTTCTATCGTCTGGGTTCTCTCGTATTTAGCTTGGTCTTGATTGTTGCAATTGTTGAGATGACACGCACGATACCCATTATGAATTATTTGGGATTATCTGTTGGTCCCGGCATTCCGAATGATGAAGTATTGAATCGTTTGTCAATCATGTCTACTCTTTTAAGTTTAATGGCGAGCAACGAAATGTTTGCAGGACATATGTCAATGTACGGTGTCTTGTATTACGATGTCCCACTGACATTTGGCAGTAGTTTCAATTATTTGTTGTATTCAATGATCCCACGCTTTCTTTCCGTGAATCGGCCTGAGGATGTTTATATGCATTACGTTCATTCAATTCATTATAGCGGAATGCAAGGATTTACCATCAATCATGCCGCGGGATGGTATTTAAATTTTGGATTCATTGGTGTTTTGATGGGCGGAACCATGCTTGGTTCGTTGGTAGGATATGGTCAATTTTTGATAGGCAGAGCTTGTTCGGGTTCGATGCCATTGCGAATTTTCCGAATCATGTTTCTTCTGACGATTTGCGCATTTTTTCCGGCATTGATTCGAACTGGTCCGGAGGGCTTCAAGGCGCTTGTCTTTGAGGCCTTATTGATTCCGACTGTCTTGATTGTTATAGTCGCTTTTTTGTCTGAATTTATTATGCTTAAACGACGAAAACATTCTTGATGGAGTATTATGCGAAATATTTTTGATTCCATGCAGCATGTTCGAATCGTAATACCATGCAGAAACGAGGCTGATTACATTGGACCTTGCCTGGATTCAATTATTAACGCTTCTCATGAGTTGGCTCAGGTAAGTGTATATGTTGTTGATGGCATGAGTGATGATGGAACTCGTGATATTATCGAGGGCTATAGTAAAACTCACTCTTTCATTTCTTTACACGACAATGAGCGTATGACTACTCCTTTCGCTCTGAATATCGGAGTTAAGTCTATGGATTTCGATATAGCCATTATCCTCGGCGCTCATGCTGTTATTGATGCAAATTTTATTGATCGTAATGTTCAAGTGTTGATGGAGCATTCAGAGGTGGGTTGTTCTGGTGGTATCATTCGAAATGTGCATCAGAACGATTGGTCTGAGATAATTTCTGTTGCCATGTCATCGACATTCGGTGTGGGTAATGCTCATTTTCGCACGGGAGGAAAATCAGGATATGTGGATACGGTAGCTTTTGGTGCTTACCGTCGGGAAGTTTTTGACCGTGTTGGATTTTTCGATGAAGAGTTAGCTCGTAATCAAGACGATGAATTCAATTATAGGGTCATTCGCAGTGGTTATAAGATTTATCTCGATACATCTATTCTCTCTGATTATTATGTTAGAGGTTCACTGTCTAAGTTATATCGTCAATATCATCAATACGGATATTGGAAAGTATTTGTAAATCAAAAGCATCGTGCCGTTACTTCCATGCGGCAATTGGCTCCGCCGCTATGGGTTTTTTATTTGCTGGTCGGTTGGACCGGATCTATTGTGCATCCCTATTTGGGTTGGTTCTATTTGATGATGATTCTGTTGTATTGCGGTGTAGCGATATATACAGCCGTAAGACTTAATATGGGTAGCTGGATCCGGATGCGAATGCTGATCCAAACATTTTTCTCATTGCATATTTCTTATGGATTGGGGTATTTGAAGGGTATACTGCATTTTTATATTCTGAATAGAAAGCCGGCCTCAAACAGTTTGAAAATTACGCGTTAATATTATATTCAGTCATTCATCCATTTTTCAAATTATAGCATGAAAAGTAATGTCATTATTATAATCGTTTTTTTGTGGAGCAACGTTTCACATTGTATTAATGTGGTTTTACCATTTGAAGCGAAGTGGCAATTTCAAGAGCATGTCAATGGCAGATCATACAAGGAGAAGAATTGGATGCCGGCAGTGGTTCCCGGGTCGTTATACGCTGATTTGACCACAGCGGGTTTATTGAGAAATCCATTATTTGCTTGTGATGAAAGCGAAACCAACGGATTCGACGGGAAGAGTTGGGTATATCAATCAGCAGTGTTTGAAATTCCCGGCGATTTGTTTGCGAAGAAAGCTATCGCACTGCGTTTTAATGGGCTGGATACTTACGCAAGAGTGTTTTTGAATGATCGTGAAATTTTAGTAGCTAACAATGCCCATCGCTCATGGCAGGTTGACGTGAAGTCTTTCCTAAAGCCGAAGGGGAATGTATTGCGTATTGTATTCGATTCTGTAATTGAAAAAGCTCATTCAGAGTTGATCACGCTGAGTTATCCTTTACCGGGCGACTCTATTCGGGCGGTAGTTCGTAAACCTCAATTTCAATTTGGATGGGATTGGGCTCCACGGCTTGTGGGATGCGGAATAACAAAGTCTATCGAATGGGTCGCTTATGATTCAGCCCATTTGGATCATTATTATATAGAACAGTTGGAAGTGAGTGAATCGTTGGCGAAGTTGAATTTTCATTTTACAGGAGCGGCTATTTCTTCCGGTAACGTTCAGATTGAAGTGGAGTGCTTATACAATGGCAAGAGTTGGTCATCTTCAAAGTTTATTGAGGATTCGGTATGGGTTTCAACCATGGGAATCGATATTTCATATCCTATGTTATGGTGGAGCAATGGAATGGGAAATCCCAACTTGACAGAGTTCCGTTGTAAAGTGCTTTTTGACAACAAAATCATTTTTGATGAAGTGGTGCGAACGGGTTTGCGAAGTTTGGTTCTCACGCGCGAGTTGAGTGGCGTGGGATCAACATTCGGTTTTGAGTTAAATGGAATGCCGGTGTTTGCGAAGGGTGCGAATTACGTTCCGCTCAACTATTTCATGGCGGATGCGAAGCGAGATGATTATGTAGATTTTTTGAGTCGATGCCGTGATGCCAACATTAATATGATTCGGGTATGGGGTGGTGGATTTTATGAGAAGGATGTGTTTTACGACCTATGTGATGAATATGGTATTATGGTGTGGCAGGATTTCATGTTCGCTTGCAGCATGTACCCGGCAAATAATTCCTTTATAGAGAATGTCAGTGAAGAGGCAACGGAACAAGTCATTCGTCTGCGCAATCATCCGTGCATTGCTCTTTGGTGCGGTAATAATGAAGTTGCAGAAGGTTGGGATCGGTGGGGCTGGAAAGAAGGGCTTTCCGTTGCGAACATAGATTCACTCTCAGCGGCATATGACAGAATATTCTTGCAGGTATTGCCGCAAATTGTCGCGAAGTATTCTGGCAGTTCTTATCATCATAGCTCACCACTGTTTGGTCGCGGCGATAAACGAAGTCTCTCAGAAGGTGATATGCATGATTGGGGAATATGGCACGACGAGCTGCCTTTGGAAGATCTCGGCAGGCGGGTTCCAAGATTTATGAGTGAATATGGTGTGCAGAGCTATCCATCCGTTGAGGTATTACAGATGATGTCTGAACGAAATTTCAGCGAGAATGATGCTTCAGTGATGCGACATCAGCGACATCCGAGAGGTTTTAAATTGATGCGGGATTATGCTGAACGTTGGTATCCCGGATGTGCTGATTGGGATTTCCGAAAATATTCTATAGTAACTCAAGCGGTGCAGGCAGAAGGTATATTGAATGCTATTCTGCGGCATCGTGTAAGTCAACCATTTTGCAGTGGCACTCTCTTTTGGCAACTCAATGATGTATGTCCTGCTTTCTCATGGAGTGCATTGGATTATGCGAAGAATGAAAAACTTTTATTCAGTTTGCTACAGGAGGCATATGCTCCACAGACCATTGCTGCATTTGCGGAGAATGATTCACTGAAAGTGTTTTGGATTTCTGATCGGATTTGTGATCGTGATTCAGCACAATTGTTTTTGCGCATCAACAGGCCGGGTGAGGCACTGGATGAATTTCCGGAGGATGCACATTCTTTTGTGATTCAACCATACTCATGTCAGGTGCAAATGGGGGTAAAACTGCTATTTGCAGAGCCATTGAGGAAGTTTTTGGACACTTCAATGCGTGAAGGTCTGAGCGACTGGACGGTTGATTGTGCTTTGCAAATCAATGATCAACGAGATTTTGCATGTGTAAGGAAATTCAGGTTGTTTCCGGGTTCGCGTGAAATGATTGTTCCAGATGTATTGGAACTTTCTTCGAGTGAGAAAAATGCAAGCTTGAAAATTCGTCGGCAGATATTCAAGAGGTTGTAAAATATCGTCCTTTGATTTTCCTCAAAGTGCAAGTCTATTCTTCATTAAACAAGAAAGTTTCCTGAATTGTAACTTCTTTCTCTGCATCGAGTTCCGGCTGAATAGTTCTACTCATCAATCTTTCTTTATACGCGGCCGTAATGACATAGGCCTGATTGCCGGGTATCGCAAGTGAAACGCTCCCGTCAGCGCTGGTTTTACGTGTTGCGATTACTTTCCCTGTGGAAGCTAGACTTGCGGTGATAACTGCATTTTTTAATCCTTCTTCTTCGTTTGTTTTACACTCTATTTTTACTCGAACACATGTTCGTATTTCATGACCTCGGGAGACTACCGGGTAATCTGAAACATCGATTGAATAAATGTCTCGCTCACCGTGGCTATCATCGTATTCTGCCGCTATAAACATGGTTTTGTTGTCTTTGGTCAGCGAGAATGTTGACTCCTCATTCACAGTATTGATTGGATACCCAAGATTGATCGGAATGCTCCACTCACCATCTATCAATTCAGATTTGAATATGTCGTAGCTACCCATCGTTTGGTGCCCGTTACTTGCGAAGTATAGAGTTTTTCCATTGGGATGGATGAAAACGAATTTTTCATCAAGTTCAGTGTTTACGGATTCGCCAATGCTTTCCGGGGTTGACCATTTGTCATTGGTCTTCCGAGATACGTATATATCACCTTGCCCCAGGCCATCAGGTTGCTCGCTCACGAAATATAGTGTTTGTCCGTCGGCAGTTAGGGAAACGGATCCTTCGAAATAGCTGGTATTGATAGGCCGTGGTAATTTTATCGCAGTGGTCCATTCTTTCTTGTCGGGTCGATATTCGGAGAAAAAAATATCGCCGGCATTGTTTACATTGTTTTTGTAAACGAACATTCCTTTTCCTGATGGCACGATACTAAGAACCGCATCGTAGGTTTCGGTATTGAGATCGCCTTCTACCTGCGAAGCTTGTCCCCAATTACCCGTTTTGGAATCGTACTCCGAGAAATAAATATCTTCAAAGTATTTGTAGTCGCCATTTTCATCCATCCTTCCTCCTTTGGTGTCATTTCTGCGGGCGGTAAAATAGAGGGTTTGTCCATCGGCTGTTATGCTTGGCGTGTAATCGTCATAGCGTGAGTTGACCAGAGTGCCAAGGTTTTTTATTGTCACCTTCGAGGGTTTTTTTAATTGTTCTTGAGCGTATTTGCATTGTCCAATGAACATTTCTGCTTCAAGCTTATCTTCAGCAGATGCCTTTTTTTGGGATGTGAATTTTTCGAAGTATTCGATGGCCTCATCGAGTTTTCCAGTTCGGTGGTGTATTTGACCAATAAAGAGTGATGAGTTAATGGAAATTTTTGGATCAATGGCAATCGCCTTGTGTGCATATTCAAGAGCGAGTTTGTATTTCTTAAGTTGGTAGTAGCATTGGGCGCTTCCATACAGTGCGTCGGAGTTTTCGGGGTCAGCTGATAATACCTCACGAAACAATAAGAGTGCGCCACGAATATTGTTCTCATTGAATTCATGTCTGGCTGCTATCAACCTTGGAGAACTGAGCGCCTGTGCGAATGCCCCGGATTCGTTGCCTTCATTCTCCGTTAGAGAATCTATCTGAGAATAACCCTGTATAGAGAGGAAGAGGAGCAATAATGGGAGAAATGATTTCATAGGTAGAACGAAGATAATTTTAAAAGGCCGCAATATGATCTGAAGGGTCATTCAAATTTTCAAGCGATCTTGGATGTAATTGGAAACGGATTTATTAGATGTAAGCCGACCACCTCAAATGGAATGGGAATGAGAATGAAGGTGCCGTATATTCATTCTGATTGTGTTGCTAATTTTCTACGGGGTTGTCGCGGTCTCACTCAACGCGCCTTTCTGCAATCTTACAACTTTAGTCATCATCTTCATTCTCGCTTTGAGCGGCATTCACCACTGCACCTCTAATCTCTGTATGCCGTATCTGTCCACCGAGATAAGCCGCACGTCCTACAACTACGCAACAAACGACGGAGAGAGCCAACACCATTCGTGACATCTTTTGGGTGAAAGGAGATTTGGTGCGTGTAAAGTAGATGGCCAGCACGGAAGCTACGCCCAATACCAGCATGGTCACAAACGCCCAGAAGCCGGCGTCTTCGTGCACTTCGATAGCGCTTTCCAAAACACCCGGAATGTTCTCCACCGCTTCTTCAGCCCCCTCGCCGGTGAACTTGGCAATGGCAGCTCCAATCGCTGAAATAATGAAAACATTATACGCTGCAATGGCAGTCTGTTCGCTTTTGTGCCACATGCCGTGCGCTAAAACAAGCATGCCGAAAAAGGCACCGAACAAGGGCAGGTGAACAATGAGCAGGTGGATGTGGGCTTGATCCATGAGTATGTGTTTGCCGCGAAGTAACGAAATTCTGTGATAGGTCGTGGTTGATGGATGTCAGGTATGTAGGATTGTAGGATTATAGTATTGAAGGATTGTAGGGGGCGCCAATCACTCATTATCATTGTGTTTCTTGTTCTAAAAATTTCCAACCAGCGCTTGCAACTTCAGTTGGTTACAATTTGTAACCGACTCGTTGCCTTCCTTGAGGAGTCTGCTTTTTAAGACTTTCCAATAGTTTCGCGCGCGGGCAATGGTCGGTTGCTCTGTCAAGATGCCCACAATATCCACAATGCTGAAATACCACACTTCTTTGTCGGCATCACACACGTTGGTATTCACTGTAAGCAGATTCGATAAGAGTTTCGTCGATAGCACTCAGGTGCTTTTTGATAATGGCTTCTTGAAATAAGGGCATATTGAACCTGTATAATGTGAATTCAATATTACGATGAATTGGAGAGGGCAAATTCATGGGGATGATGTTTGCTCAAAAGGGCACTTGATTCTCCGTATAATTGCAAAACACTAAACCAAAAATTGTATGTCGATCTGGAGGAAAAAAAACTTAGAGGCTATGTTAGCTGACGCGTCTAAATCTGAGAAGTCACTTAAAAGAACTTTGGGCTCCTTCCATTTAGTTGCTTTGGGTATTGGAGCAATTATTGGAGCCGGTTTGTTTGTGAGAACAGCTTCCGCGGCTGCTGAGGCTGCTGGAAATGGGGTAACATTAAGTTTTCTTGTTGCAGCTGTCGGTTGCGCCTTTGCTGGTTTGTGCTATGCCGAGTTTGCTGCAATGATTCCAATTTCTGGAAGTGCGTATGCTTATTCTTTCGTAACTATGGGAGAATTAGTTGCATGGATAATAGGTTGGGCGCTTGTTATGGAATATGCATTAGGTGCCGCTACAGTTTCCATCGCATGGAGTGAATATCTTAATAATTTATTAGGAGGTGGAATACCATATGAATGGTGTCATTCACCTTTAGAGTCAATAAGTTACTTGTCTGGGGCCGCTATGGACAGCTTTATTGCAGCGCATCCCGAGGCTGTTAAGGGAATGCATCATGGTATGCTCATATTAACTGAAGATCAATTAAAATTGAGTGACGTTGGTGAATATTCAATCAAAAGCGGCATAATTAATGCTCCTGCTCTTGTTATTCTTTTTGCGCTTACATTACTTCTTATCAAGGGCACCAAAGAGTCGGCATTTGTGAATGCTATTATTGTTTTCTTGAAGGTTGCGATAGTAATTGTATTTATTGTTATTGGTTGGGGTTTTATTAGTCCAGAAAATCATTCACCCTATTTAATTCCTGAAGGTATGAGGGGGCATGAAGGTATTTTTGAATGGGGCTGGGGCGGAGTTCTAGGTGGTGCTGCTATTGTATTCTTTGCTTTTATTGGATTTGATGCAGTTAGTACGGCCGCGCAAGAAGCTAAGAATCCAAAGCGGGACATGCCAATAGGTATTCTCGGCTCATTGGCCGTGTGTACCATACTTTATGTTTTATTCGGCCATGTGCTTACTGGTGTAGCTCCATGGAGTGATTTTGCGGATCCCGCATTGGGTAAGGAGGCTTCAGTTTCGTATGCTATCTCTACTTATATGAAGGGATACTCATGGTTATCTACTGGGGTGACAGTTGCGATTCTCGCAGGTTTTTCATCAGTTATACTTGTGATGTTAATGGGGCAAAGCAGGGTGTTTTACAGTATGTCAAATGATGGTTTATTACCGAAGGCATTCGGTGAACTGCACCCGCGTTTTCAAACTCCGTTCAAAGCTAATTGGATATTATTCCTTTTTGTAGGTGCATTTGCCGCTTTCGTTCCTGGAAGTGTTGCTGGGGATTTGACAAGTTTTGGTACGCTGTTCGCTTTTGTGTTGGTAAGTGCAGGAGTATTGATAATGCGTAAAACTAGTCCATCCATGAATCGACCCTTCAAGACACCTTTGGTGCCTGTTGTGCCCATATTGGGAATTCTAGTTTGTATGGGTATGATCATAGCCCTTGATTCGCAGACTCTTTTAGTAGCTGGCGGATGGATGCTTTTAGGCTTGTTAGTGTATTTTGGATACTCAAGGAAAAGGTCTAATTTACATGAGAGTAAGTAACCTATATTAACTCTAACCTACGCGAATTCACTCTCGATTCGCTCTACGGTGAGCACTCCTTCCACATCGCGGAGGTGTTGAATCAATGAACTGAGATGTTTGGTGTCACGCACGAGCACTACCATGCGTCCGCGAAAAATGCCGTCAACCGCCTCGAAGGATATGGCGCGCATATTCACATTCATATCGGTAGAAATGATATTGGTGATAGCTTGTACAATACCCACATCATCAATGCCTGAAAATTTAAGTCCCACTTCAAACTCAACACCACCCGCATGTTGCCATCGCGCTTTGATAACCCGGTATGCGTATTTGCTGAGGAGTTCTTCGGCGTTGGGACAATTGGCACGGTGAATTTTGATGCCTTCACTCACCGTGGTAAAACCAAATACTTCGTCGCCCGGAATAGGGTTGCAACAGGCCGCGAGCGAATAATCGAGTTGCTGTTGTTCATCACCAATTAAAACTGTCTCGGTAACGATTTGTCCTGATTTCTTCGGGGTTTCCGGGAGAGTTGTTTCTTCTTTGTTCGTCTTTGATACCGGGAATTTCCACTGACCATTTTTGATGTCGTAGCCCTTGAGCCGTGTTAGGTCAATCGTTCCTTTCGCAATTCTGAAATACAGTTCCTGTGCATGGGGCAGGTCAAAATGCTTGACGAGTTCTTCGATGTTTCGACTTCTGAACTCCACTTTAAGGCCCGCCAATTTTCGCTCTAAAATTTCTTTGCCTTCATCACAAATTACCCGCTTGTCTTCGCGGAGCTTGTCGCGGATTTTATGCCTTGCACTTGCGGTAACCACAATTTTGAGCCAATCCTCTTTCGGTCTTTGTTTGGTGGAAGTGAGAACTTCTACCTGGTCGCCGCTGCGCAGCTTGTAGCTCAGTGGCACGAGTTTGTGATTGACTTTCGCGCCGATGCAATGATTGCCTACTTGCGAGTGTATATGAAACGCGAAGTCGAGCGCGGTGCTTCCTACAGGCAAGGTTTTGAGATCTCCTTTTGGCGTGAAGACAAAAATTTCTTCTGACGCCAGTGATAGTTTGAAACTATCGATGAAGTCCATCGTGTTGAGATCGTGATTCTCTAATACCTCCCTGATCTGTGCAAGCCATGAATCGAGGCGGCTCTCCGGACTTTCAGCGCCGTCGCTGCCTTTGTATTTCCAGTGAGCGGCGTATCCTTTTTCGGCGATATCATCCATTCGTTTGCTTCGTATCTGCACTTCCACCCATTTACCTGTGGGCGACATCACCGTGATGTGCAGCGATTCATAACCGCTGCTTTTCGGAATGCTGATCCAGTCGCGAAGACGATCGGGGTTCGGTTGATAATTGTCAGTGACCATCGAATATACCCGCCAGCAATCGCTCTTTTCGTTTTGCAATTCTGTATCGAGAATGATTCTAATGGCAAAGACATCGTAGATTTCTTCGAAGGGCACACCCTTGTATATGATTTTATTGTAAATCGACGAAATGCTTTTGGTTCGGCTGCGGATCTCATATTTCAGCTCCGAAGCATCGAGCGCTCTTCTGATGGGTAAGGTGAATGCACTGATAAATCTATTTCTTACGGCTTGTGTTTTCTGAAGTCTTGAAACAATGTCGTTGTAGGTGTCGGGATCTTTGAATTTCAGCGACAAGTCTTCGAGTTCGGTTTTGATGTTGTACAAGCCGAGGCGATGGGCGAGGGGCGCGTACATGAACTGCGTTTCACTGGCGATTTTCAATTGTTTCTGGCGGGCCATGTGGTCGAGTGTGCGCATATTGTGCAATCGATCGGCCAGTTTGATAAGTATTACCCGCACATCATCGCTCAAGGTAAGAAGCATCTTGCGGAAGTTCTCTGCCTGGTCGGTGCTATTCTCGTAATTGTCGAAACCCGAAATTTTGGTGAGCCCGTCGATGATGATGCGCTCACGTTTGCCAAACATGTTCTGGATATCATCGAGAGTGATGTCGGTATCTTCTACCGTATCGTGCAGCAAGGCACATACTATGCCTGTGGTGTCGAGACCAATTTCTTCTGCAGCGATTTTGGCAACGGCGAGCGGGTGATAGATGTAGGGTTCACCGCTCTTGCGTCGCATGTCCTTATGTGCCTCGGCGGCCAGTTCAAAGGCCTTGCGAATGCGTGCTTTGTCTTGTCTTGTTTTCGATCGGAAGCTCACACGGAGCAGTGCCCGGTATCGTCGAAGGATTTCGTTTTTTTCTTCAATAGTGCCGGAACCGTTGGGACTCATGCTACAAATTTGGGTTTAAATTTCATGAATCAATTCATTGCATGAGAGAATTGCACACAAATCAATGGTTGAATTATTTTGTTTTGCGAATCTGGCATTGTTGTTCTCACAGGTGAAGGAAACAGCTGTCAACTCAGGTGCGAATCATGCTTGGAATTTACTTTTTGTCTTTCATAGAGCACCTGTCCTACACGATGAATATGCTCGATTAAGCTCAATGAATTGAGTTTTTTTAGAATTGAAATGTCAAAAAAATAGGGAGTATTTGAATCGTCTAACATCTGACTGCATTTGCGAAGGGTGTCATCATTTGCGCCTATTCCAACAAGTGTGATATCAATGTCGCTGCCTTCTTTGAAATTACCTTTAGCCCTTGAACCATAGAGGATGGCCTTCTCAATTTCTGGAAATTGGGCAAATACATTTTGAATCTTGGTTATCGTATTTTGATCCAACCCGAATTTCATAAGTGCGCACTCATTTTTTGTTGAAACTGTGATAAGAGAGGGAAATATATCGTTACGATTTTACTGTACTCTTCTGATAGAATATCGGGCATATAGGTATGTACGGTTCTATTACGGCTTTCAATCATATCCATCCAATCTTGACCATTTGTGATGATACCGTTCTGAAAGGCATGCCTTACCGCATCTTTGGATCCGATGATTCCTTTGATCCCTTGCTCCTCCAGAAAATCTTTCATCACTTTCCACGAAAGCTCATGGGTAAATTCAAACCGCTGAATGGTACCTTCTTTTTCTAAATTGCTTGGATTTTGAATGGTTTCAACAGCTTCTTCCAGTTGCGCCAAGGCATCATTGAAATTTTGAAATCGTTGTTGCCATCTAACATCATATCCCATAATCATCGGGGTTATAAGAATTCGGTTCTTTCACTTCAAATTTAGCTTCGGTTGAATAAGCAAACAATGAAATTTTGAGACAAGTTAATCAAAGCGATATGTTTTATCATTCAATAGCAAAGCCATGCGCTTTACATATCGAGTTCCGATTTATTCCAATTCCCATCTGACACTGAATGTCTGATTTTCACTTTTGAGAATAATGCGCAGTTGGGCCAAATAGGTGTTTTGAATGAGGAGACAGACTACGACAAGATACGGAAATATTCGAGATAGTTTAAGGCTTAGCTCAAGTGAGAAAACAATCAGTTGGGTAGTGCCACTAACCAACTGAAATTGACTGCTGCCGACGGTAAGAAATACTATTATGAATGGTTCGACAAGTTGCGATAGGCCTATGAGCGTTATGGTTTCAAATGCTATGAACGAGTACTTATGACTGCGTCTTGCTTCGCAGATGGGTTCTGAAAGATTTTAATTCGTTGCGGGTGAGTTTGATGCGTGTTTAGCTGCATCTGCATTATTCATGTATACATTCGTTCATGGCTATGCGATCTATCGGAGGCATAATGGGATTTTTTTTCTGCCTGAATATCATGTCAGATGCTCAGCTATTGAATACGAATCAAATCTATGTATGGCCCGATACTTCTTGTCTTGATGAGGGTCCTCACAGTCAGCTTCACACCTTAGACATCGATACTGCACAAAGTTCAGACGGCACGAAGTTGTCGCTCCATGTTTTGGGCTCTGTGCAAGGCGGAATAAATCAGCATGACAGCATCATGGGATTTGGATTTGCCGGTGCCATGATCAAATGGCGGGCATCGCATCGACTTGCATTGAATCTCGGTTACGTGATGGCAGGGGGCAAATGGCCCGGTTATTTCTCTTCCATGACATCACAAGGTTTTTTGCCGGGTATGGGATATGCGGTGAATGATCGCGATGGTGTTGTGCATAGTCACATTCCATTTGGATCTGTGATGATGAAGGGCAAAAGGTTTTTCTCGGCTGAATGTGGTATTGGCAAGCAATTCTGGGGTGATGGTTATCGCTCGATGATACTATCTGATAATGCCGCACCACGCGCGTTTCTCCGCTTTGATACGGAATTCTGGAAAGTGCATTACACGAATCTTTGGTTGCGCCTAGATGATATTTCCTGGATGCAACGTTGGCCGCAGCGCCGACATAAATATGCGGCAATGCACAGTCTCAGTTTTCAGGTGAATAAGCGTTTGAACTTTGCTTTCTATGAGATGGTGATATGGCAAGACCGAGATTCGATGAGCCGGCGTAATCTGGATTTGAACTATCTCAATCCGGTGATTTTTTATCGTCCGGTCGAATACTCAGTGGGTTCTCCCGACAATGTGCTCTTGGCCTTTTCATTCCGTTACAACGCAGGTAAGCGCATGATGATGTATGGTCAGTTTTTATTGGATGAATTCAACCTTGCCATTTTTAGAACCATGCAGAAGTGGTGGGGAAATAAAATTGGCGGTCAGTTGGGATTGTCGCTGCATAATATCATTCCCAATGTGAGTCTGCGCACGGAGTTGAATATCGCGCGGCCATTTACTTATGCGCATGGTAGTCCGGTACAGGCATGGACACACCTCAATCAACCGATGGCACATCCACTCGGTGCCAACTTTGCCGAACTGGTTAATCAACTCATTTGGATGAAGAATTCATGGCGTGTCAGCGCTCTCGGGAATATTGCTTTTTACGGACGTGATTATGATGTAAACAGCGATGGCGTGGTAGATAATTTCGGAGGTAATATCACTCGCTCTTATGAAGATCCCTACGGTGGTCCATTTGGTCATGCCATGTTTCAGGGTATGCACAACGCGGTTATTTTCACGAACATTGATATTGCTTATTCACCGGGAAAGTTGAAGCAATTTGAAATTTTTCTCAACCCGTTGGCACGCATCGAAGTGAGCAATGCCTCTCCATTGGTTCCAAAGGTGGTAAGTGAAACGTTAATCACTATGGGCTTGAGAACAACGGGTCTATTGATGCCTAAGTGGGATTACTAGCGGGGATGCGATACCTGCTGATGAGATTTTCACTCCATCTCTTTGCTTGAATCCTTTGATGGTTCTGGTTTTCACGCATCGTTTTAGCAAGGAAAATGCAGAGTCTTAGTGTGATCATTCTACGTGAATTCAGGTATTATCGCAACCTCTTTGCGCCACTTTGCGTGAATCCCTTTGTTGGTTTTGGTTTTCACGCAATTCTTGAGCTATCCTCGCAACATGAGCAGAGCATCCGCAATCTTCCGATGATTCGCAAGTCGTGGGATTTTGTTTTGACCTCCCAGTTTTCCCTCCGCTTTCATATACGCATTGAAGGTGCCTTTCGGAACAATCGTAATCACTGCCGAACGTAGCACCTGTCCGCGGATTAAATCACGATAGTATATGTTCCTTGCGCTCATACTTTCATCTGCTAATTCGGAAAGGCGTTCTAAGTTGGCCTCGCCATCGCACTCCATAATCCATTCATGGTAAGGGAGACCTTCGGCTGGACTGACCTGAGGAGCAACATGAAATTCAAGTATGCTAATCAAACCGTGCGTTGCCATGTGCACCGCCGCTGCTTCAACTTCCTCCGAAATAACATGTTCACCGAATGCACTGGTGTAGTGTTGTACTCTTCCTGTCACCTTGATTCGAAAGGGCTGCAGTGAATTGAATCGAACGGTATCACCAATGTTGTAACTCCACAAGCCCGCGGTAGTGGTAAGTAGAATCACATATTGTACTCCCAGTTCGACATCTCGCAATGTCAGTCGCTTGGCCTGTTCGTTGCCCCATTCTTCAAGCGGTACAAATTCGAAAAAAATGCCGGCGTCAGGGTTGAGCAATAATCCGTCTGCTTCTGGGTGATCTTGAAATGCGATGAATCCCTCACTTGCCGGATATAATTCTACCGACGGGATTTCGCAACCCATCATTTCTATGAATTTCTTGCGGTATGGCGCAAACTGAACACCCCCGTATACAAACAAACTGAAATGAGGGAATATTTCTCGGATATTGTTCTTGCCTGATCGCTGCAGCAAACGCTCGAAATACATGAGCACCCAACTCGGTATGCCACTGATCAATCGCATGTCTTCTTTCAGCGTTTCGGTGACAATAGCATCTACTTTTTGTTCCCAATCTTCGATACAATTGGTTGCATAAGAGGGCATGCGATTCGATTGCAGATAGCCGGGCACATGGTTCGCTACGATGCCCGATAATCTTCCATAGGGTATGCCTGAAGGTAACTTGTCGAGTTTGGGACTTCCCTGTAAGAAGATCATTTTGCCTCCAACAAATGAAGCGTCACCGGTATTTGAAATATATGAGAGCAGAGCATTTCTTGCACCTCGAATATGCCGTGGCAGTGAGTCTTTTGTGAGGGGAATAAATTTCACTCCGCTCGTGGTGCCGCTGGTCTTGCAAAAGCATACGGGCTTTCCCGGCCACAGTATATCGGACCTTCCTTCAATTGCCTGCTGAATATAATGATGATGAGCTTCGTAATCTCTCACCTTAACTGCGGCTTGAAATTCGTCTATAGTATTCACGGCATCGAGCTGATGGTCGCTGCCAAAGGTGGTTTTTCTTCCCTCTTGAATAATATATTGGAATATTTTTTCCTGCGTTGAAATGGCACGCTCTGCTTGGCGCTGGACGGAGGATGTAACAACTTTTGCGAAAATGTGGGAGATCGCGCGCTTCATATATTCTTAACGGATCACCACGAATTTCTTGGACGAAATATGGGTGTCGTTTATTATAGTAATATTATATAGTCCCGCTTGAAGATTGTCGCAATTCACTGAAAAATTTGGCCCTGTAATTATCCCGTTTGATATAATTTCTGAAGTCAGGTTCATTATTATAAAGTGAGCATTTCTTGTGATGCTTTGTGGAAGTGAGATCTGAATATTATCTCTCGCCGGGTTGGGATATAGTTGAAATGAGTCGGGCTTCAACTCATTGACACTCACCGCGGGTGCCTCGGCATTAAGTCGCACCATGGGGGTTCTGCTCAAACTGAACCATACGTCGCTATTGCCTTGTGTAGCTCTTACAAAGGATGAACCGGGGGGAGAATTGCCGCTGAGTGCACAAACGAATGATCCGCTGCCCATTTCTGATCCTGCTGTTGCGAGATATACTTTGCCACTGTCTAATGAAATGGCTGATGGGAATGGCAATGCAACGGTTGTGTTCTCGCCGTATTGATTGATCATGCTCGCGGTGATGTTGATGGGAGTGGTTTCTGCAATCAATTGTGACGCGTTGATATTATCAGCTCCCAGTTCGTAGATGCGGCCTCTAACAGTGGCGTCGGGCATTGTACCTGCCGCAGGGGCCAACATGATGGAATGACAACTATATGGCGCGGTCATCAGAAATGCATTGGCAACATCGTAAGAGTTCTGTTGGGTTGAAACATTCCCCATGTAAACCTGTTGCGCCGATTGTCGGTCGCGCGCATAGATATATGGGTTTACAGAAAAGGTTATTGTGTCGGTGTTGTCACTCAGGTTTTCATCAGGGTTGGGTGAGAATACGGTATAATGAATTCGGTAATTGCGATTTGAATCAGCCGCTTGAAACATTCCCGCGCGCACCTCTGCACTAATTCCCGATGTGAGGTCGGTGAGCTCACTGCTCATTCCTGAATATAAGATTACGTTGTTGTCGGTATCGATGAGGTCTGCTTGAAGCGCGCAACCCAGCGCAAGGGCACTTCCCATATTGGTGGCTTGTGCAGTGAATTTGAGCAGCGGAGGCATCTGTGTTGGATACATGGTGTAAGGCAAGTATTCATATCCTGTGGGATGCGATGGGTCTGTAAGATCGAATGCACCATAGTCACAACCGCTGATGGCTATATCGTTAATGTAGGTTTCAATGATTTCGATATCATCCAGCTGCCAGTAGTAATAAAGTCCTTCAAAAATGAATCGGAATTGAACCAAAGGTTGAAATGCTGCATAACTGGATATTTGAATAACCACCGAATCTATTGGTGTGGTTGGGTTTGGACTTTCAGGTGCTGTGTACACGGGATACCAGTTGAAGCCATCATTGGTGATTTCAACCCGGGCATTTCCCGAGTAGCGATTGAGATAGTGATGAAATTTTAGTGCCACATTGCCATAACCGGAAAGGTCGATAGGGGGTGTGGTGAGTGTTGCGAGGTGTGGGCCAGGTGCATCGCCTGTACCGAAATTTTCTTCGCTGCAGGGTAAGCTGTCGTTATCCCAAAAATTACTATCGAAAATCATAAAGCCGTTTTGCCACGAAGGACTCAGAATTTGCTGGCCGGGAACGCCTTGGATTTGGCACGAACCGCGGGAACCGGTTTCGTTATTGGGGATGGTATTGGGTCCGCGGTATTCCCAATAAGCAATTCCTGAGGTTTCTGAATTGAGCCAATTGTCGGGCAAACCGTTGGAAAAATCTTCTGACCAGATAACATCACGATTGCCATTGACGGTTGTCGGTTCCTTGCGCAAGGAATAAATATTTTCTGGGAAAAGGTATTGCCCCTGAATATCTGCCTTCAGGAGTATCAGTGTGCACGTCATGTACACCCACAGAGGTATCAGCTTATGCATTTTGCTCATGGCTCTTTTTTTAACGACGTAAAGGTATTGAGAAGGGTTGCAGAAGATGACGTTGGTGAACCTTTACACTTCAACCAATAGCGGGTCTTTCGCCAGAGACGACTTACTCGATAATGATGGCATAACCTGCGGATTCGTCGCTATGACCAGATTTTAAATAATAGAGTCCAGAGGGTAGAAAATCTAAACGGATGATGAACTGACCGGGAGAGGTGGTCAGTATCATTCTGCCTTGAGAATCATAAAGGGTCGAGCCGTCGGTGAAATCAGCGGGCAAATGCAGTTGATCACTGCATGGATTGGGGTAGGGCAGTGGCTTCTTCGCAGACTCAAGAATCGAGGTAGTAAAATCGGGACAGGTGATGGTGTTATCGCAAATGATATCGGCCATAAAATCGGAGGATGTATTGAGGGTGAGTTGATATTCAGCATTGTTGCCGAGATAGGCCACATGGTTGCCACCCGGAGTAATTCGATAGCAGTGAGGAAGCCCTACTTCATCCATTCGTTGGTTGATGTAATTGCTACCTTCAATGACGGTGACTTGCAGCAGGCCATAGAGCACAAACATTGCCGAATCAATGGTCACAGTTTGATCAGCATCGCCGTGATACAACATGGCAGGCACTGTGTCTGATGCATCAATCCAGTCGCTATCTCCAAGAGCGCCCGCAACGCTGATAATACCCTTAACTTCAGAGGAGTATCCGGGACTTCCGCTTGTGCCTTCGAGAATGCCGTCAAGACCGGGACCGCTCATGTCAATGAAATCAGGTATTTCGTTTTCGTCCATGTATGCGTGATGCAAGGCCATGAATGCTCCGGCTGATGCGCCTCCTGCGAAGATGAGATTCGTATCTACCTTAAACGTATTGTTCACCGCGGCATCTGCGCGAAACCATCTCACTGCGGCGCGAAGATCTTGTACGGCTCTCATAACGGCTTGACCGTATACAGGTTCTAGATCACCTGTAAATGTTACTCCCATTCGATAGTTGATGGAGGCAACAACGTATCCTCTCCGCGCGAAATCCTGACATAGGGGAAGCATATCTGCACCGGCTTTATCACCCGCGAGGAAAAATCCGCCATGGCACATAATCAGCAAGGGTCTTGCGATTGAATTATCGCCTTCGGGTTCATAGACATCCATCATCAATTGTTCCGAATTTCCTTGATAGTTGATATTATTACCATAGTTGATTTCCAATGTGCTGTTGACATTCTGAAACATGGGCATGCGATAGTTGTCGCCGTTGCACTGAGCTTGATTTTTCAGATTTGCACCAATCGATAAAATTGTTGTAGCGAGTATGCGAGTGTATAAATTCATTTTCATAAGTGTGATTCAGTAGTCAATGTTTCGATTTTTCAATGTTAGATTATTTATTGTAAAGAATGAGATAATCGATAATATTTTTTTGCGTAATGATTAAAGTTCCGTTGAGTTGTGAGTTTATTCTGAATATGGAATTATCTGTAATGATGATGTGCTCTTGATTGACTTTGTCTTTGATAATTTTTTTGGCTAGAATCCCATCTACCAATTGCATATTAGCGAGGCCAGCGTTGTAATAAACAAGTCCGTTGTTATGAAGTCCCCATATACCACCGTCTAGAGCGGGCCAAATGTTCTGTATAGCGGATTGTTCGGTAAGAGTGAAGTTTTCAGATATAACCACAGAGTTGTATTGCAATAGTCCAAACTTAGCTGAGCCATTTTCATTACCCGCCACGACTATTTGTTCTGCATTCAGTTCAGCAATTGATTGAATGTTTATGACGGAAATAACTGAGTTCACAAGAGCGCCGGAATGAATATTATAGACGAAAATGTAATCTTGTTCTGTAACTGGCTCTTCTTTCCAAACAAAAAGGTAATCGTTGAGGGAGCATATTTGACGCACTTTCTTGTTGTCAGCGCTGCGAAATGATTGGGTATTTCCATTTTGCCAGATCCAAATGGCGCCATTTTCTCCACCTATGAAATATTTTTCTAATTCGGTTGCATAGAATGAACAGGATGGAGTGCTTTCAAGGGTAATTGTTGAAATGGTATAATCGGTTTGTAAGGATCGTGTTATGAGACTACCATCGTGATGAGCAATCCAATATTTTCCCGACCTTGGTTCATAACCGCTGTATGCATACTCTTTTGATTCTGAATGAATCCATTGGTCGTGCAGATTGAAAATAGAATAACCCGATTCGTTGGCTATGACGCGCCATTCATCTGCTATTTCCATTGGTGCCTCGCCATAGAAAAACTCGCGGATTTCGGTGGTTGAATTGATTCCGTCGCTTGCAATAACCTTCAGAAACATTTTTCCCTCGGGCCAGTATCTGTCATTCAATGGAATGTCTTGCAGATAGTCATAAGTTTTGTCATTGGGGTATATTATTGACGAGAATAAAACTCGCATATCGCTCAGGTGGATCAGCTCAATGCTCAGCTGTTGCAATTTTTGGTTGTCGGAAAAATGAATTTTGATAGGTAGCTTTTCGTTGAATTGAAAGGTTGTAAGCGCTAGTGGCAAGGAAATCTGAATTTCGGGCAACTGATTGTCCAGGTCTTTTCGGCAACCGAGGACGAGAATTATAAAGCTGAACATTGAAAGTGTACATCGAATCTTAGAAATGAATCGGTGTATTCTGTGAAAGGTTGCTCGCTTGTATTTAGTTGGATGTGCTATGGTAATAGTATCAATGTTGATGCATGTTTTATTCAATACATCAATTATTTACAATGAATGGATGAAAGGAATTGGGCGTGAGTTCCGTCACGTTTCGAAAATTTTCCAGGCTATTATTTTTCGATCATCCCCACCGGTTATGAGAATATCATTCAACCATACTGCTGCATTAATGCTATGCGTATGAGCGGATGCGCCGTGGTCAATTCGATGGAGTAATTCCATGTTTGTACTATTCCATATCGCTATGGTTTTGTCAGTACCATGGGTTACGAGGATTTTTCCGGTGTTATGAAATTGGAGACCGTATACCGTTCCCTTATGCGCTGGTATTGCGAGTATCTCGATGTTTTCATCTTGTGAAAAGACTCTAATAAATCCATCTCTTCCTCCACTCAGCCATACAGGTTTTAATGGATGATCTGCGCTGATGCTGCATCCTTTTCCGTGTGTAAAAATCATTTGCTGGGTTTCAAGATTCATGGGTTCTACAACTCTTACGTGTCCGTCACCACATGAAACCCTGATTTTTTTTCCTGCGTGAATGTGTCTGGTTTTTGTTGAGCAGATATGTCTGTTTTTAACGAGTTTGTAGTCTCCAGCGCACCAGACATTCACTATGCCGTCTCCTCCTGCGGTCCAAATTAGATTTTCCTCCGGTAATGATGCGATGTAAAAAATGCCTTTGGTGTGTGCCTGGATGTGGCGTATCTGCATCCGGTCACGAAGGCTGAAAATTTGCATATCCCCCGATTGGCATCCGGCAATCAGTTCTTCTTTGTGATGCAGATAGAGAAGTGTATATACGGGCTCCGAGCACTTTAGTACCGTTAAGGGTTGATCACCTTTTGTGAGGTCCCACAAGGCGATGATGCCATCACCTGAGGCAGAAAAGAACTGGTTCTCTTCTGGTCCGGGAATAAGTTTGTATACGGCTCCCGTGTGTTCCTTATTGACACGCAGAACTTGTGGAAAAACCTTTGGTTCATCATTTCGATATATCTTCATCGTATTACGAAATTAGCCGCCACAATTACTTATGAATCAACCTTCTATCCCCAAAGGTACACGTGACTTTGGTCCAACTGAAATGGCGAGGCGAAATTTTATTTTCTCAGTGATGCGCCGCCATTTTGAGCGATTCGGTTACGCTCCAATAGAAACCCCCTCGTTTGAGAATACCGCCACGCTAACAGGGAAATATGGTGATGAGGGGGATCAACTGATTTTCAAAATTCTTGACAATGGCGATTATCTTAAGGATGTTCCCGTTGATTCGTTGGTTAATCGGAATTTAAATGAGATCACTTCACATATTAGCTCCCGTGCACTGAGATATGATCTCACGGTTCCGTTTGCCCGATTTGTTGTGATGAACCGGCACGATATCCAGTTTCCTTTTAGGCGTTATCAAATCCAACCTGTATGGCGAGCGGATCGCCCACAAAAAGGTAGATATCGAGAGTTCTTTCAATGTGATGCCGATATTATCGGATCTGAAAATCTCATGTGTGAAGCTGAGTTGATTCTGTTGTTTGATTCAGTGCTCACGGAGCTTCGAATCAATGCTGATGTTCGCATCAATAATCGGAAAATTTTACAAGCCCTGGCTTTAACCGCCGGTGTGGAGGATAGGTTTATGGATATGACCATTGCTATCGATAAACTTGATAAAATAGGCGTCGCTGGTGTTGAGGCAGAATTGATTAACCGCGGATTGAGTCATGATTCCGTAGCGAAAATCATGGTTCCGTTTGCCTGGGATTTGGGTTTTGATGATAAGTTGGATATGCTTCAAAATTACCTTACAGCATGCGAGGCAGCTGAGAAGGGAATGTCGGAATTACGAGTTGTAAAAAAGTGGGTAGATGCTGCAGGTCTATCTTCCGCAAACTTGCTCTTAGATCTCACGTTGGCACGTGGCCTGAATTATTATACAGGTGCAATTTTTGAGGTTCGTGCAAGGGATTTGGAATTCGGGAGTATTTGTGGTGGTGGCCGCTATGATAATCTCACAGGTGTTTTTGGTTTGCCAAATATTTCTGGTGTAGGAATTTCATTTGGGGCTGATAGAATTTATGATGTGATGATGTCGCTCGGACTTTTTGAAAATTTCAAACAAGGGCTTTCTACCGTTATCTTGGTTCATACAGATGAAAAGACTCAATTGCATTGTTTTCAAATTGCCTCCAACCTCCGAAAGAAGGGAGTCGCCGTAGAGGTATATGCTGATCTGGCAAAGTTGAAGAAACAGCTGAAATTCGCTGGTGATAGGGGCTTTGAATGGGTGGGTATTTTAGGGGAAGAGGAGTTTTTGTTGGGACAAATTACGTTGAGGCGAATGAATGACGGTGTTCAGCAGCGATGGCCCATCGATGATCTTCCTAATTTCAACTGGTCATGAACAAGACTTTACGATTCAATCGGTTGTCTCAAACTGATATTCTCGTATTTCAAGAGATTGTTGGAGCTGAATTTGTTCTCGTCGACGCTGAGCATCTGATGCATTACGGGCATGATGAAACAGAAGACTTGTCTTTTCCTCCTGAAGTTGTTGTTCGTCCTAAAACTACCGGAGAAGTCGCCGCTATCATACGGCATTGTTACGATTCATCAATACCCGTCACGCCCATCGGTGGTCGCACAGGTTTGAGTGGTGGTGCTTTATGTGTTCATGGTGGAGTGGGTTTGGCGCTGGATAGAATGAATAGTATCCTCTTCATTGATGAAAATAATTTACAGGTCAAAACTGAGCCGGGAGTGATTACTCAGGTTCTGCAAGAATCTGTTGCATCGAAAGGATTGTATTATCCGCCGGATCCGTCGAGTCGTGGCACTTGTACCATTGGGGGTAATCTTGCTGAAAATGCAGGCGGACCTCGGGCGGTGAAGTATGGTGTCACCAAAGATTTTGTATTGAATCTGGAAGTGGTAACACCCGATGGTGAAATCATTCACACCGGTGCTGATACGTTGAAAAATTCTACGGGCTACTCGCTCACTCAATTGATGGTAGGTAGTGAGGGTACTTTGGGGATAATAACTGCTGCAACGTTGAAACTTGTGCCTTTGCCATCACATCAAATGCTCATGTTGGCACCTTTCGCTTCCGCTGTTGACGCTTGCTCTGCGGTCTCAGCTATTTTTCGTGCAGGGGTAGTGCCGAGTGCCCTCGAGTTTATGGAGCGCGATGCAATCGACTGGGCGATGCGTTTTGTCGATGACGTGCAAGTGCCGGTAGGGGAGGAGGTGCAGGCTCATTTGCTAGTAGAAATTGACGGTAATCATCTGGAGTCGATGATGATCGATTGTGAAAAGATTATGGAGGTGTTTCAGCAATTCAATGGTGGTGAGGTTCTCTTCGCTGATGACGAAGCCCAGAAGAATCAATTGTGGAAGTTGCGAAGAAAGGTAGCGGAAGCTGTAAAATCTCACAGCATATATAAAGAGGAAGATACGGTTGTTCCGAGGTTTGCATTACCTGAACTTTTATCCGGGGTTAAGGCAATCGGCGGAAAATATGGTTTTAAGTCGGTATGCTATGGTCACGCTGGGGATGGGAATCTACACGTAAATATTATCAAAGGAGATCTCAGTGATGATTTTTGGAATGACGAATTGCCTCAGGCCATAAGGGAAATTTTCCATCTCTGTGTTCAATTGGGAGGCACCTTGAGCGGTGAGCATGGCATAGGATGGGTTCAGAAAAGCTATATGCCAATCGTATTTAGTAGAGCGGAATTATCTCTGATGCACGGTATCAAGAACGCTTTTGACCCAAAAGGAATTATGAATCCCTCGAAGGTTTTACCCGACCTGGATTCTCTATAATTTGTGCGTTAGTGAATAATGTAAATTGACGCAATCCTACCTCACTCTCTTCGAAATATTGATGTAGTTGTTTGGTAGTATAGGATTGTAGAGATGCACCGCTGAGAATACAACACTGGCGGCTTCTGTTATCCTGTTATCCTGCAACACTATTACCCTATTCCGCGCTTGTATCGAACCAACCCGATGCTTTACGAAGATGTTATTTTCTGAAGTATTGAAGATTGCCGACCTCTTGGATTACATGAAGACGGTTGGTTCGGGCCATTAATCCCCTCAACGTTACAACAGTTAAATCAGGAAGAAAATGATGAGTATTGCCAATGTGAAGCAAACTAAAGCAAAAACAACGGGTCCGCCGATCTCATTTTGTTCTGCTTCCTCGTGTCCGTGATGATCATCATGTGAGTGTCCCATAGTAAAGATTTTTGGCAAATATATTGGATTAGAATGCTCTATTGTTAGTTCAATCGAATGTCCATTTCTTCAATTAGGTATCCCGCGCCTGCGTATACATCAATTACCCAAAGGACATATCGAATATCAACCATAATGTTTCGACATATTTCTGGATTGTACATAATATCACTCATAGTGCTTTCCCATGAGCGATCAAAATTGATACCCGTTAATTCACCCTCGGCATTGAGTGCGGGTGAACCGCTATTACCTCCTGTGGTGTGGTTACTTCCGGTGTAGCATGTATGCAAGGTTCCATCTTTATCTGCGTATTTGCTAAAATTTTTCGTCTCCAGCAACTGTCGCATTTTAGGTGACACATTGTAATCTTCCTGACCAGTTGATGATTTTTGTAATATCCCTTGGGTGGTTGTAAAATAATTGTAAGACTGACCGTCTATGGGTGAGCTACCGTCAACTTTACCAAAACTTAATCGAAGTGTTGAATTGGCATCGGCCCAGGCATTGCCCTTGTTAATTACTTGTTGTGCTTTTGAAAAGTTCATCATTAAATAATCCATTTGTTTTTGGTATTTCTGGTACTCAGGTCGGATTCTGTTTTCATAATCCGCAAATATTTTTCCAGACTCTTTGTAGAATTCATCATTAAGTAGCTTCTTTATGGAAGTGGCTGTGGGATGTGTCAGTAGTGCTATGACACGTGTTGAATCTATTAGAAAACTTTTGTTGTATTTCTTTAGTACTTCTTCTTCAAAAAGCGGCTGTACTTTTCTTGGGTTTTCAGGGTCAGTATATGAATACAAATACATAGGAGTTAGACTGGCATACCATTTTACTTCCGTTGGTAAATCAAAATTCTTGTAAAACATCCTGGCCTCTTTTAGTAATTCCTCACAAATGATTTTGACTTGATTCTTTTTTTCCGTCAGTGAGTCTTTCAATGCAACAAGCTCAGAAAATTGATGTGCGAATAAATGAATTTCAGGTCCGTAATAAATATACTCCACGAATAAAGCTTGCTGCGCAGCGATTTTCCCTTTGTCATAAATCAAGGCGTTAAGGTCATCAAGGGATTTTGTGTATTCTGTCAGCCCCAGATTTTGGCATTCTTGTCGCAGGTTTTTTTCGGATGCTCTTTTTTTTGCAGTGGCATTGTAATCGGCAAGTCCGATTTGTTGGCCTTTCCATTTCTTCCAAGCATTGGCAATATCGCTCTGCTTACCCGCATATTTGATTCGGATTTCTGCCGAGCTTTTCATGCGTTCGTCAATCACTTCAAGAGAATGTGTGCGCATATCGATTCGCATAGGGTTAATGATTTTGGTTATCAATTCTGTAGCATCGGCACAAAGCAAGTGTTCCGTTTTTCCGGGAAACCCATATACCATGCTAAAATCCCCTTCCTCGACACCTGTAAGGTCAATGGGTAATGAGTATGCAGGTTTATAGGCAACATTGCTCGAGGTGTATTTGGTCGGTTCGTTTTGCGAATTGGCATACACTCTGAATACGCTGAAATCTCCGGTATGACGAGGCCATACCCAATTGTCGAGGTCGCCGCCATACTTTCCGATTTCTGACGGAGGCGCTCCCACCAGGCGCACGTCTTCGTATGATTTCATAATCATTGCAATGAATTGATTTCCGTAATCGAAAGTTTTTATTGAAATGACGAATCCTGGATAGGCATTTTTCAGCTCTGTATCCAACGTTTTTCGGTTGGCGGCGATAATGGCGTCAAATTCTTTTTGTTGCATAGTGGGACTGATATTCTTGCGCATTTCAGTTGTTATGTCTTTTAACTCATGAACGATGAGTATTGATAAGCCGGGGCAGGGGAGTTCTTCGTTTCTATTCATCGCCCAGTATCCATCTTTCAAATAATCATTTTTCACGCTTGAATGGTACTGGATATAGTCAAATCCGCAATGATGATTCGTGAAAAGTAAACCGTCTTTGCTGACGAATTCTCCGGTGCATCCTCCCCCAAAGAGTACCACAGCATCTTTGATGCTTGCATGGTTGATTGAGTATAGATCGTCAGCCGATAATTTTAGACCGAGCGCTTGCATGTCGTTGTATGCAGCACCCAGCATGGAAGGTATCCACATTCCTTCTTTGGCTTGGAGTCGACTTATCGAAGTACATGTTGCTGCACACAGCAACAAGATTTGAATGCGCAATGCTATTTTCATAATTGGGTTCGAAATTAGAGATTGTGTAATAAAAAAGCCCCAATGAAGGGGCTTTTCAAATTTCTGTTATTTTAATCAGAAGTGGAAAATGGCTCGGAGATTTTCTTCGAATTTCATAACAATCCAATTTTGTTAAATCAAAGAGGCTAATTTGTGCGGGATTTGTAGTTATATAGGTTCCATGAAAAAGTGTTTAATTAGTTTCTGGTATTGCGAGGTATGATTTGGAATAAAGTTTTATACCTGCCTGTTACATCAGCATTTATTCTGACATTGTTGCCATTGCTGCATTTCGGTGATGCACTGGATTCACATTTAGTTTCGGGTTGGTGTGTTCTCTCTTTTGTTCTATTTGTAGGTATATCTAGCGGTTTTTTGTTGTTAAGCAAAAATGCAATTTGGATTTCAATTGGCGTCGTTACGATAGCGTTGGTGCAATCAATGAATGGAAGACTATTGAATTTAGAGGATGCATTCTTGTTGTTGACCACGGTGTTGGTTTTTGGTGTAAAGCCAAAGTTTTTGAGTGATGGCTTTATTAGAAGTGTAAGACTAGGTGTTATTGCCGGTCTTCTGTTGATCATCTTATTTCTGCTGTGTTTGCTTTTAAAAGCCATATTTATAAAAGGATACAGTCACGAGGCAACCTATAGTGTTCAACCATTTTTTGCGCACCGAAATATTGTTGTTGAGAGCTGTATGCTTTGTTTTTATTGGCTGTTACGTGGATGTGTCAATCGCAAATCGGCATGGCTTTGGGTAATTGGAGCAGGTGCCTTGGCCTTTATATTTCAATCGCGTTCGGCCATGGTAATGTGGGCTATTATGGTAGCGCTGGAACATAGGAGGTTATTTGTGAAGGGCCATATTGCGAACCGTTTGGGTTTGATGGGACTCATTGTTTTTTGTTTACTTCAACTTGTAGTTTCAGCTTTGCCCGTACATATCTATAAGCCATTTTTTGACAGGCTGCCCGATAATATCAAGTCGCTTGATATCAGTTACAATCTTAGCGAGGCGAGGAGCAGCAGTGATCGTATTGAATTGTGGAAATGGACAAGTGAAAATTTGAATTTATGGGGCCATGGACTAGGTCAATGGCGAGCCGACGCACAGGGTGAAGTGAATGAGCGTATCGGACGTTGCGATTTGTTTGTTCGTCACGCACATTCAGATTTTCTTGAGTACCTCTACGAATTGGGAATCATTCCTTGTGTTTTTTTTGCGACCGTTCTTTTGTATTTGGGTTGGCGTAATGTGAGATTTATTTTGGTTTTTTTGCCGCTATTGTTATTCTCTTTTCCTACTGAAAGACCTGAAATTATGCTGTTCCTTGGATTCTCCATGTTGGTGCCTAATACTGTAATAGGTAACGAGAGTTCCAAAATAACATCTAAGCCCATTGGAGTGGTCTTGTCGGGTTTAATGCTCTTCGGTATTTCCACATGGGGCTATAGTCAGCATTTGTTCGGTAGATTTTTTTTAAAGACAGTTGACATAGCTGAACTGAACACATTTCAACAAATTGTTGTTGCCACATATCCTCAAGATTTGTTGAATAATAGCCTCGCTCTCTACCAAGCACACTACCTAATTGCTCATGGAGACATAGATGGCGCGGTGCAAATTTTGGAGGATCGATTGCGTGTAAGTCCCAATGACTTGGGTGTTTATAAACAATTGATGCAGCTTAAACCGACCGCTGCAGGGCGAGTATTAAATTGCGCAGAAAATAATTAATGATGATAAAACGTATACTAACCTTCACTCTTCTCTTGATGTGTTTTACTGGTTCATTAACTGCGGGTATTAACCTGGGTAACTGGGGAGCATTTAACACGTCGAAATCAAATCATACGAGTTCAAGCGCCAGAAGCGTTGGAATGAGTTCCTCGATGCTAACCGGCACTTTTTCTTGTGCAATTACGCAAACCGATCCAAATTGCGTTGCTGCGCAGGAATATCTCCCTGGTTTGCAAACCCCGATTCTCCAAGGTCAGTTAGCACCCAGTTTGTTTTGTTACACACTTATGCTAAGTGGTGTCGATGTTACGGCGCAGTATCAAGATGTTTATTGTAATAATCCCGGAGCCCTTCCCAATGGAATAATTGCAGAGCCAATAGTTGTGAATACCGGTTCAATCAGTGGCTTGCAATCCGTTGCTGCTAATTCAATTAATAATTATTCATATCCTTCCGTTTCCGGCAATTATTATGCCTGGAATGTTGTAAACGGAAATATCCTCTCTGGTCAGGGAACCAGCACTATCACAGTGCAATGGTCAGATCAATGTGGCATTGTTCAGTTAGTTGAATTTGTGGAGGGTATTTGTCCCGCCCCAACGGTGTGCCTTGATGTTCAAATCACAAGTTCGAATTGCGTTTTTCCAGGTTGCACACTAGCTGGCGCATGCAATTATGATCCTCTGGCCAACTCAAACGACGGGAGCTGCCTATTCCCCAATTCGCCTTGTGATGATTTTAACCCCAATACCGATAACGATACATATAGTAATAACTGCGAATGCATAGGTATCGTTAATGTGGTGTCAGGATGCACTGATCCAAGCGCTTGTAATTACAATGCTTCAGCTACGCTAGATAATGGATCATGCTCTTACCCGGGTTGTATCGACGTGAACGCATGTAATTTCAATGCTTTCGCCGGTTGCGCAGATGGTTCTTGTCTCTATTTAAGTCCGGGCAATATCCTTGGAAACAATAATCCGTTGGTGGGAAATTCTGAAGTTTATTCATCTACTTTGATAGATGGTGTGGAATATGTTTGGTCGGTTTCTGGTTCGGGTAATGTTGTAGCATCCAACAATAACGTGATTACAGTGCAATGGAATAGCACAGGTAATTATGTAATCGAGCTTACTGTTACTAACGGACCCTGCTCTGAAGTAACTGTCTTTAACGTTAATGTAGATTGCAATTTCCCGAGTGTCAACATTCTCGGAGATAACACTGTTCAGAATGGTACTATCGTTACTTTCTCTACGGGTATTATCGATGGCGCTAATTACGATTGGCAGTTGGTATCAAATCCCGTTGGCGAGGCAAACATAATTTCCGGTATAGGAACCAATGCTGTGCAAGTTCAGTTTGGAAATAATTTCATTGGCGGAACACTGACGGTCACGGTGGCTGCCGATTCATGCAGTGATAGCTTTCAATTGTTAGTTACCGATATTTTGGAAATGAATGACGACTCTAAAGCATTTGTCTTGTATCCCAATCCCGCCAGTGATGTGGTGAAAGTGGCTGGATTAGAGTCTAAATCAGGATATCGATACCGTATTTCTGATTCTTCAGGAAGAGTTGTTTTGGAAGGAAGGATGTTAAATGATCAGATTGAAGTGGATGCACTCGTGGCTTCGACATACCTCCTGGAGATCATCCGCGAAAATCAAATACCAATTCGGAAAACGTTCATTAAAAAGTGATCGTTGTGTTTTATGATATAAAGGGGCTTAGGCCCCTTTTTTGCTTAGTAAGGTGCCTAGGTAGGCCTCTCTTTGTACTCGTTTCTTCTCTGGTATAGCCTCTCAATACTGTTGAAACTCATTATTGCAATTGCCAGAGTTAATGCGAAACTTATCAAGGTCAAAACCAAATCATTGGGCGAATTCAATCGGGGTTCATACGATAGTAGGGAAAAGAATATGAAGGATCGAACCAACTCGTGTAACACATAGATACCAAATGAATACTTTCCTAAGAAAATGAGGATACGACTTAGGGTATTTACCGGCCTGCTGGCATCGTTGGTAAGCTGAAGTAAAACTGCCGACGAAAAGAGCAGAGTGAATAGAGTTGGAATATACACTTCATGAATTCGTATAATTCGAATCGTAAGCGCGATAAAAACGAATGATAATATCAGAAAAGTGAATGATATTATTTTTCGATGGCTTTGGAATAGCCCCCATACAGTTTGCTTGTGGTATGCAATGGCTATCAACGCTCCTGCAAAGACGGAATCCATCCGGCAATAGAAATGGGTGTATCTGCCAACATGTGTGCCGTCATAATACCTGAAGAATAATGCCATGACCCCGAGGATGGCAAGAATCCAAGTGATTTTTCTGATATTCAGAGAGTAAAATAATACCCCTGCGAGTAAATAGAATTGAATCTCAATCCCGAGAGACCAATAAATTGCCAGGAGGCGACATCCCATGGTGTTGTTCATGGCCATCCACTCATTCTGCAGAAATACAAAATAGCTGTACCATGGCACCGATGTGTTGTAGGCCCATGGCGTTTCTTCGCCCAGGCCGTTAGAGATCGCAATCCAAGATATAATCAATACGATGTAATAGAGTGGAAGAATTCGTAGAATGCGATTTCTGATGAATTGTAGAAAAAAACCTTTCGTGTCTTTGTTGGCCAGTAAATTGCTGGTAATAAGAAAACCCGAGAGGACAAAGAATAAATCAACACCTGAATTAAAGTAATAGGTGAGTTGAAATAGATTTCGAATGTGCTCTGAATCATTGGGGTCAATACTTCGAGTAACGTAGTGAAAAATGACTACCATCAAGATAGCAATTCCTCTTAATTCGTCTAACCCCGTTATTCTTTGAATTGTTGCCGGCAATTGTTAGAATTTATTCTGTGCTCTTCAAAATCGTAACATACCCGCTATAATTTCTAAAACTGCCATCCGATAAACGCAGTTCCAGAATATAATAGTAAACACCATCCGACACATCGCTGGGTACCCAGTCGTTCTTGTAATCATCAGAATGATAGGTGATTTTTCCCCAACGATCATACACCGTGAGTCGCGAGCCAGGATGAACCGACAGTGACGCAATGAAAAACGCGTTGTTATCTCGAGAGGTTCGAACATCACCACCAGCAGGGCCATCCGGCGTGATGATGTTCGGTATCTCCAATACGCAGCTTTCGAAAACTACATATACAGGGGTTACACTCGGCCAGGTGCAACCATTGGTGTCCTCTGCAATCACATCATATCGTCCGGGTTGCAACTCCACGGTTTGAACATCCGCAATGGTGTCCTGTGATTCATTAACCCATAGATAGGATTGGAAACCATTGGGTGCTGATATAATCACCGGATTAGGGTCATCGCAAACTAGTGTATCATAAATGGCAAGGTTTATCTCGGGATTCTCAAACATCGCTATGGTGATGGTATCAGTATCAACACACTCAGGCGATGTCTCCACAGTGAGAGTATAAGTGCCGGGCTCCGAAACACCCAGTGAAGATGAAGTGGCGCCAGTGCTCCACAAATAACTGATGTAGTCACCATTGGGTGTTAGTGTAATGGTGTCTCCTTCACAAAAGCTACTATTCAAATCCAGTGGATTCGATTTTCCGAAATCCGAGAAATAACCGTAACGACATCCTCCACTACCGCCATTGATCGTGCCCAAATGAAATAGGCCGGCTGAATTTTCAACCACGGTAAAATCACCCGCTGGAACTGTTGCATTATCGAATGGAAATTGGGCACTCTTCCACACACCGTTCGTGCCTGGTACATCAGTAAATGCATTCGCAGGAAGTAGACCAGCGTTTCCATTCATCGTAAAACTGTTTACGTTTTCAGACCGGGTCATGAGATTCACCCCGAAAATGCCATCTACACTGCGCACGAAAAACACCTTGCGTGAACCGGTGCAAACGATGGGTGGTAATACGGCCTCCGCCAATTCACATCCTTCGCCCGTGGCATGCAATACATAGGCAGGCAAACTGGTTTGAATGAAGGTGGTGGCATTGGTTACTATTCCTTGCCATTGTTCACCCGTTTGCAATGTGGCTGAAGCCGTTGGTGATCCATCTAAAAAAACCTCGGTATTATCCTCAGTGGCAAGAACAAAAAAACTCTCGCCGGCGTCAGGAGAAAGGAAGCCGCGCATTACGATATAATCTGTTCCGATGAGATCCGTTGGAATGACCTGATCGCCCATGATATCAGCACATCCACCATTGGCAACAGAATCATCCTTTATCGTTATGGCAATGGGCTTATTGGATGTTATGTGTGTGCCGGCGGGTCGCTCTCCTGCCTGATTGCCTATAGATGCCACCGAGAATGTTTCACCACGATCAAGTGTAATTGTAAATGGAATTCCCGCCACATGACCTGCCACATCCACGGATGGCGTAATGGTTACTGATGTATTGTTTTCGGTAGCTACAATATCAATAGAAGCCAAGGGTAATGGGGCATAACCACCACCGTTCCAAACCGTCTGAAAGGGCGTATAGAATTCCGTTCCCAGCGCATTTCTGCCTTTCAATGCGAAAATCTCCGGATTGCACTGACATGATGTAACCAACTCGTAATATGCGGTGATGGGCTCGTTGGAGCGAATACGAATGCCCTTGTTCAATACTGTATTAGATGGCACGTTTTCAAGAGCTACGAGATACGGCGTCATGTCGACATTGATGGCTGCATTGGCAGCCACGTTGACCGTAATGGGCGAAAATTGTGGATTGGCCGGCTGGTCAATGACAACATCAGCCGCATCACCGAATGAAGCAATTCTAAAAACCACTGGTGCATCTCCATGTCCTGAAGTAGCATCAGGGGCAACAAACCAAAACAGGGTGTCAATCTGTGCCGAAAGTCTTCCGCACATCAAGAAATATAGAAATAGTATAATGATGTTTTTCATATCGGTAGTGATGCGAAAATTACGAAAACCACTATACACATTCATAGATCTAATGACGGAAGCGATAAGCCTGCCCTCCAATATCATCATACGTTTTACATTTGCGGCCGCTTATCTATGAGTATCCAATCCGAAATCGCGCGTCGCAAGACTTTCGCCATCATCTCTCACCCCGATGCGGGTAAAACCACCTTGACTGAAAAGTTGCTTTTGTTTGGTGGTGCTATTCAAACGGCAGGGGCTGTAAAGAGCAATAAGATTACAAAAACAGCGGCTTCCGATTTCATGGAAATCGAGAGGCAGCGCGGAATTTCGGTGGCAACATCGGTAATGGTCTTTGAATACAACGGGGTTCAGGTGAACTTGCTGGACACACCCGGCCACAAAGATTTTGCAGAAGACACGTATCGAACGCTCACAGCTGTTGACAGCGTTATTCTTGTCATCGATAGCGTAAAGGGAGTGGAAACACAAACGCGTCGACTGATGGAGGTATGCAGGATGCGTGATACACCG
The DNA here is from genome assembly GCA_964555295.1 of uncultured Comamonadaceae bacterium. GTDB lineage: Bacteria > Bacteroidota > Bacteroidia > Flavobacteriales_D > Sanyastnellaceae > CAZKRL01. The sequence goes on from CAZKRL010000005.1 coordinate 49,541, forward strand.
GTGATTGTATTCATCAATAAAATGGATCTTGAGGGCCAAGACGCGTTCGATTTGCTCGATGAACTCGAGGCCGAATTGAATATCAAAGTACAGCCATTGTCGTGGCCTATTTCAAAAGGATATTCATTCAAAGGCGTCTATAAAATTTATGATCAAACATTGAATTTGTTTGAGTCGCTGAAAACAAAAGTGAATGATGAAATTGTATCTATCGATGACCTCAGCGATCCCGCGCTTGATCAATTGGTGGGTGAATACGCCAGTCAACTTCGTGAAGATGTTGAGCTCATCAATTCGGTGTATGATGGATTCAATCGGGATAAATATTTGGCCGGTCAGCTCGCTCCGGTATTCTTCGGTTCGGCAATGAACAACTTCGGGGTAAAAGAGTTGCTCGATAAATTCTTGGAACTCGCTCCCAACCCCAGATTCAGAGAATCTAATTCACGCAGAGTGGAACCCGCTGAAACAAAATTCTCGGGCTTTGTTTTTAAAATTCATGCCAACATTGACCCGCGCCATCGCGACCGAATTGCATTCCTTCGCGTCTGCAGCGGCATGTTCGAAAGAAATAAATTCTACCATCACGTTAGACTCGACAAAGATTTTAAATATCCCAACCCCGTAACCTTTATGGCCTCTGCTAAAACCACTATTGATGAGGCATACGCGGGTGATGTCATCGGATTATACGATACCGGAAATTTCAAAATCGGCGACACGCTCACCGAGGGAGAGGAAATGATGTTTCAGGGAATTCCCAGTTTTTCTCCTGAGATTTTCAAAGAGCTGGTGAATAAGGATCCGATGAAAAGCAAACAGCTCGACAAAGGGATCAGGCAACTTACTGAAGAAGGTGTTGCGCAGTTGTTCATTCAGGAACCCGGCAACAGAAAGATTGTGGGTACAGTAGGTGAACTTCAATTTGAAGTAATACGATACCGACTTGAACATGAATACGGTGCCAAGTGCGAGTTCGAGTCGAAGAATTACTATAAGGCTTGCTGGATCACGACCACATCCGATGATAAACTGACGGAATTCAAACGTATCAAGGGACAGAATATGGTGAAAGACAAAGACGACAATGATGTCTATCTGGCACCTTCTTCTTTTATGCTCGATATGGAACGCAAAAATTATCCCGAGCTGGAATTCCATTTTACCTCAGAGTTCAAGACGTCAGCTCAACATGAATGAAAAGACGTTGATCTTGATTCGGGGACTGCCCGGTAGCGGAAAAACCAGTTTTGCGAAAATCATATCTGAGAGTGGCAAATATCCCGTTTTTGAAATCGACGATTATTTCACCGATGAACAGGGCTATTACTCATTCCGCTGTGATGAGAACCACCTGGCTTACAAACAATGCCTTGAAAAAGTGGAGGCGGCCATGCATTCGGATTGCACGAAAATCATTGTGGCCAATACTTTCACGATGGAATGGGAAATTGAGCCCTATTTGCGATTGGGATCAGCGCATAGTTACAAAACACACGTTATGGTAATGGAAAATCGTCACGGCAATTCCAACGTCCATTCTATTCCGGAAGAACATATTCAACGCATGAGAGAGAAGTTCAAAACTTTTCTATGAACTGATTCATTCAAGTTTTGTTTCTTCTTTATGAAATGGACACTTGCCTTCGGAATGATCGCGGTTGCGATTTTCTCCATATACAGCTTTAGAAATTATGTATCACCTCAACGCAAATCTGAAATGATTGCAACAACACCAAAGTCATTTTATGACTTGAGCTATCAAGACATTCATGGGAACTCAGTGAGTATGTCGACATATAAAGGCAAATACATTTTATGCGTGAATGTAGCAAGCAAATGCGGTAATACACCGCAGTATAAAGCGCTTCAGAGCGTCAGTGAAAAATACAAAGACAAGCTTGTCATCATTGGTTTTCCCTGTAACCAGTTCTTGGGCCAGGAGCCAGGATCGGAGTCGGAGATTGAGAGTTTTTGTCAGAAAAATTACGGAGTCACATTCCCTCTTTCAGCAAAATTAGATGTTAAGGGGAAGGATCAGCATCCAGTTTATACATGGCTTACTTCGAAAGAATTGAATGGTGTTTCCGACGACAAGGTGGATTGGAATTTTCACAAAGTGCTTATTTCCCCTGAAGGTAAGTGGCTCAAGGCATTCTCAGCGTCTACGGCTCCTGACAGTCAGGAGATTGTTGGAATGATAAAGTAACTTTCCCGGATTTTTGTCTCAGGTAATTTGAATTGAAAGCCTTATGGCTTGAACGTTGTCTCTTTTTTGTTCTTGGATGGATAATCTTGTAATCGTTCACTGATTACAGTAATTAGATTTGCGGCGCTTTTGAATTTGTTCTGTTTATGATTCGAATCGCCATTACAGGCCCTGAATGCTCGGGTAAGACAGCTTTGACGAACTGGTTGTCAGAGAAAATCTTTGATGTGCGCGCTATGCCTGAGCACTCCAGACACTATTTGGAAAGTAAGAAGTTGGGTGTGTTGTACAGTAATGCTGACATCATTAACATCGGTCGTGAATTATCTATCAAGATGTCAAAAGCATTTCGCTCCGACCATGATGTTTTGATTTGCGATACGGATTTCTACGTACTCGATATTTGGTGGAGGGAGAAAGTGGGTGAGAGCAATCTGGAGTTTGAGGAGTACAAGCAAACTTTCGATTTTGATTTATTCATATTATGTAAGCCCGATTTGAAATGGGAACCTGATCCGCTTAGGGAGAATCCACACGATAGAGACAGATTGTTCGAAATCTATAAAAATGCCTTGGAAGAGGATGATAGAAGCTTTTTAATTGTCTCAGGATTGGGTGAGGCAAGAATGCAACCCGTGCTCGATAAAATATTAAGACGGTTTCCAAATCTTATGTTGAAAGAAGAAGGGTAAAATCCTTCTATGTGCAATCCAAGCGCCAGCTGCTATTCCTAAGAAATCTGCTGTTAGGTCAGCCCATTCGAAATTTCTGTATATCGTCATTTTATCCTGCAAAATTTCCATGATTGTGGCATAGGAAATGAGACTTATCAAGGAAAGTGTCCAGTTATTTTTCTTGATCGAAAGGTGCGCAAGGCATCGAGAGAACGAGAAGGTGGTCAAGAAGAACATGATGAAGTGAAATACTTTATCAAGTCCAATGATAACCAGTATTTTATCATGTAGCGGTGGAACTTTGCCGAGGTGCATATAAGTCACTATCGAAAATAACGCGATAGTAAAAGTTATTGCGCGATTACCTATAAAACTATGTTTAGTCAATTGGAAAAGGGTTGTTCAGCATTTCATGCGCCGTCTTCAACGCAGCATCGCTATAGGCGGCTCCGCCCAGCATTTCTGCAATTTCTCTCGCGCGGGCTTCTCCTTTGAGTTGAAGGATATGTGTATGAGTTTGATCCGATGCTTGCGATTTGCTTACTTTGAAATGATGGTTGGCTTGACCCGCGATTTGCGGCAGATGTGTTACAACGATCAGTTGAGCTCGCGCACTCATGTCGCGAAGAACTTGTCCGATTCTCACGCCCGCTTCCCCGCTCACGCCAGAATCAATCTCATCGAGCACCAGAACAGGTATTTCTTGTTGCGCAGATACCGCTGCCTTGATGGCTAGCATGACCCGGGAGATCTCTCCGCCGCTCGCTACTTTATGAATGGGTTCAGGAGAGCTTCCTGGATTGGCCCTGAACATCAAACGCAAATCATCGATGCCAAGTGAGTGAAGTTTTTCTGAGGGTTGAATCTGCCATCCCATTTCGGCATGTTCAAGCCGCAGATGTCGAAGATATTTTTGAATCTCAGCCGACATTTCCAATGCGGCCTTGCTGCGGCCCATGGACAGTTGGTCGGCCAGTACTTTTAGCTTTTCGCAATTTTCCGCAACTACATTTTCATAGTGTGAGATATCGTCACTGAGATTCTCCCCAAGTTCCAATTGACCCTCAATTCGTTGCTTTAGCTCTGTCAAATCCTCGGGAGCCGAAAGTCGATGTTTGTGCTGAAGTCGATATAACTCAGATAGTGTTGCATCAAGCGTGTTCAACAACTCAGGGTTGTTATGCACCTTGTCGCGATGCGATATTACATCGGCGTGAATGTCTTTCAGCTCAAGCGCAACGGAGTCTAATCTTGTGGCAATATCTGCGGCCTTCGAATCCATTGCAGATAAACGGGCACCTAATGATTTCAGCGAATGAATAACGGTAAGCAAGGATGAATCACCGGAGTCTAAACCCTCATCCATCTGATCGAGCAGGTGAATGATATCATCGGAATTGCGCAATAGCTGCACCTGATCTTCAATCTCTTTTACGTTGAGTTCACCCACTTTCGCCTGGTCCAGTTCCTGCCATTGGAAACGCAAATAATCTTGTTCTTGAACCGACTTGGCTAAGCGCTCTTTTAGCTCTTGCAGATGGTTTACATCATTTCGCCATTGCTGATACAGGGATGAATACTGTTGCACCGTATCTTGTTGTGCGGCAAATGAGTCGAGTACGTCAAATGAAAACTTAACACTGCCCAGTATGGAATTTTCGTGCTGACTATGTATGTCAATCAATGTCGAAGTAAACTCTTTAAGCACGGAGAGTTGCACCGGAGTATCATTGATAAAGGCCCGGCTTTTACCGCCTGATGCAATCTCTCTTCTTATGGTGCTATGCTCTTCAAAGTCGATATCTGAGGCGAGAAAAAAATCTTTGAATCGATTTTCATTCAGAATAAATGTGGCCTCAATCACTGATTTTTTCTGTCCATTGCGAATCACGCGGTGATCTGCTCTTTCTCCCAAAAGCATCGATAGCGCACCGAGAACTATCGACTTTCCACTTCCGGTTTCACCGGTGAGTACGGTGAGACCATTGCCGAATTCAACCGATAACTCATCGATCAAAGCGTAATTTGAAATGTAAAGGCATTTGAGCATAGACTATCGCAAATGAAATGAGGAGCAAAATTTCATGGCACTTTCTATTGCATAATTTTTTCATATCTCGACACATTTCCTGGGTCGAGAACTTTGCACAAATCTGAGATTTTCTTTTTTCGCGCGGCTTCCACCGGCTTGAAAAGATTGACCAACTCATCACCTTTGGAATAGAATAAAATCTGCATGTTGTAAGACGAAGGTTTGATGCGGTGAACGTCGCGAAGTCCTTCGAGAGAAGCTTCAATGGTCTTGAGGGCCTCATCCTGGTTGATGGTGAGCATGTCAAGTCCTTTGCGATGAAAATTGTATTGAAATTCTCTGATGGGTTTGAAGGATTGGGTCAGAATATTTTCAATCAACCAATAGCGATTCTGCCCCCCTTTCTCGCTGGCGCGCCAGCCTGCCTCAACCGCGTTTTGGGCATTGTTAACGATGGTCTGGCAGAGCAAGAGGTGATCTGTGCCTCCTTCCATTGAAAATGAATCGTAATCAACCCCCAGAATATAGTTGGCATAAAAGGCAAGCACTGAACTTAAGTTGTCACGATGTTGGTCCTGGCTCCATTGTATCATCGTATTTTCCTGAAATACAAATTCAAAATCGCGATCGTTGATATTGACGATAGAGGTTTTATAATCGCTCCGATAAACAGGTCTGCTGGCGGTTACTTGCATGCTGCCCTTGAAGGATCGGGCATCAAGTTGTTGTTCAATGGTGATTTGAAAATTGCAAAGAATTCTTTCTTCGTTCTGCCAATTGTCGCGCGACCATTTACGACTGTTGAGGAATTCTGTAATGGTAGATTTCATTGTAGCAAACAGTTCGGGCGGTGAATTCACCTGTTGAGGTAAAAGCACATTCACCGTAGCATTCAATTCTTGCGAAATTCCTTTCAGCAAGTGGAGGCATAAAAAACAGAAAACCCAGAATATTCTCATGGCAAAATTTCGCGTATGAAAGTACTTACAATATCCGATGCAATATGCCGCTTTGATTTCAGGGGCAGTTCTATTTGTTGTCCGCTCTTCAAAAAAAGTGTCACTTTATTGGTGTCGGTGCCAAATCCGGCGCCTTCGTCAGCGGGCGAATTCAACGCAATCATATCGAGATTTTTGGCTTCAAGCTTGGCGATTGCATTCTCCCGCTGGTTTTCCATTTCAAGCGCGAAACCTATTGCCCGTTGATGTGATTGTTTGCGTTTGCTGAGTAGCTTGGCGATATCCGGATTTTTTGTCAACGCCAATTGCAATGTGTCTGCTGATTTCTTCATTTTACCTGGGATGACGGCACTTGGGCGATAATCAGCAACCGCCGCTGTGAAAAACGCCGCATCACACGAGTCAAATTCCTTCTCACATGCGGCAAGCATATCGAGTGCGCTGATCACATCCTTTCTAACAATGCGGGGATGATTGCAGATGGCTGTAACAGGACCTGCTACCAGCACCACTTGGGCACCTCGGGAGGCAAGTTCTTCAGCTATTGCAAAACCCATTTTTCCCGATGATGCATTGGCAATGAAACGCACAGAATCTATGGCTTCATGAGTGGGTCCGGCGGTGACAAGAATTTTCTTGCCCTTCAGTTCGTTCGACAGATTCAGCAGCGTTTCTGTGCGCGAAAAAATTTCTTCGGGCTCGGCCATTCTGCCTTTGCCCACGAGACCGCTGGCGAGAGAGCCCTCGTGAGGTTCAATGATAGTATGACCATAGGATTGCAGTTTCGCCAAATTCTCGAGTGTAGCGGGATGCAGAAACATATCATGGTCCATTGCGGGAGCAAGTAAAACTTTACAACGGGCGCTCATATAAACCGCCATTAGAAAACTATCACATTCACCATGGGCCATTTTGTGCATGGTATTTGCAGTGAGGGGCGCCATCACGATGATGTCTGCCCAAAGGGCGATGTCTACATGGCGGTTCCACTCACCCTTGTCGCGATCTTCGGTAAAGTCCGACATTACAGCGTCACCGGTGAGACTGGCAAAGGTGAGCGGCGCAATGAAGGCCGAAGCTCCTGGCGAGAAAATAACCTTGACCGACGCGCCTTCACGTATCCACATTCTAACAAGGTGGGCCGACTTATAGCATGCGATGCTGCCGCATACGCCGAGTATGATCTTCTTTCCTTTGAGTGTAGACGTCATAATTTTTTCAGGGGATATGCATCCGTATGTCGCAAATCTATTACATATTGAGACGGATGGAGGAAAGCAGCTACAGCCAATAGAACTTGATTCTACATAATGATTTTGTAAAATTCTGGGTGAGGGCTCGTTTTCAATTTTGTTGATTAAGGTGTTTTTGGATATGCATCAATGGATATACTTGTTGCCGAATTGATGATCTGTTTTTCTCTACTCACTCAATATTTCAGGTTGTGAAGAAATTTTCTTTGTGGATTGGACCGGTATTGTTCTCAATGTCATTATTGACGGGGTCTTTCGTCTCAAATCACCAATACGCACTGGTTATCGGTGTAATGCTTTGGATGTTGTGGTGGTGGATTTCCGAGTCGGTTGACATGGGTGTTACGTCGCTGCTCCCAATCGTGCTGCTTCCTTTAACAGGACTGCTCAATTTGGAGCAGACATGTTTAGCGTACGGTAATCGTTATGTGTTTCTTTTCTTGGGAGGATTTGTTCTGGCACTCGCCATGGAAAAAACGGGCCTTCACAAGCGATTGTCTTTAATGATCGTGATGCGAACAGGTTCAAAGCCTGATCATATCATTCTCGGTTTTTTGATTGCATCGTTTTTAATTTCTATGTGGATTAGTAATACGGCAACCACGATGATGATGTTGCCAATCGCGGCCGCCACTGTAAGAATGATTCTTGAAAAGCACAAAGCCTCTGGCAGAGAGCGACCTGATCTATTTGCCTCTGCTGTGCTGCTCTCAATTGCCTACGGGGCGAGTATTGGTGGTATTGCCACGCTAATTGGTTCACCACCTAATGCTGCAATGGCAGGAATACTGCAAAAATCCTATGGTGTCGAGGTTACGTTTATGAAGTGGTTCGTTGTTGGATTTCCTTTTGCTTTGGTGTTGTTGTTACTCACATATTTTCTCATGGTGAAATGGCTGTTGAGAAATCATATGACCGGCGCCAAGGAAGCGCATTCGATAATTTCCGATGAATACCGAAAGCTTGGACCATGGAGCAAGGATGAGGTACGTGTGATGCTATTGTTTGTCTTAACCGCGTTGGCTTGGATGGGGCAGTCGTATATCGCAGTTTTGCTTGAACTTATTCATTTGCAATGGAGCGATACTGCCACGGCGGTTGTTGCGGCCATAGCATTGTTTTTGGTGCCTTCATCAAAGAGTCGAAATGCAATCATGGAATGGAAGGATACGCGTGATTTACCGTGGAATATTCTTCTAATGTTCGGCGCAGGTATGGCTTTGGCTCTCGCTTTTGAGAATTCCGGCTTGGCGCAGGTAATGGCGTTTCATTTAAGGCCGGATGACGATATGAGTGTTTTTTTCTTTGCCACTATTCTCTGCGGGGTGGGTCTCGTGCTTACTGCGTTTATGAGTAATATCGCTATGGTCAATATGTTTGTTCCTGTTACTGCAGCAATATCGATGTCGATGAATTTGTCACCGGAGTTTTTTGCCATTCCAGTTACTATGGCCGCCAGTTGTGACTTCATGTTTCCCATGAGCACCCCACCCAATGCAATCGCATACAGCAGTGGATTGGTGCCAGCAAAACTGATGTTCAAAACTGGAGTGTGGGTCAATATGGTGTCATGGATTTTACTTTCTGTTATGCTCTATTTCTGGATGTAATCCATTTTTTATGGCATGTTGAAAATACCGTTTCATAATTTTATCGGAAGTGCTGACATTTGAGGCATGAATTCTCGATCGAACGATTTTGTTATCTCGCTTGAAGGTGTAGATATCAAGCAACGTGGAAACATCATATTAAAGAACGTTAGTCTCAAAGTGCGCGATGGCGAGTTCATTTATCTTATCGGAAAGACGGGTAGCGGTAAAAGCAGTTTGCTGAAGACACTCTATGCGGATCTTCCAATGAAGTCCGGCAATGGAAGTGTCTGTGGCTATAATCTTGCCGTTATTAAGCGAAAGGAGATTCCCTATCTGAGAAGGAAATTGGGGATTGTTTTCCAGGATTTTGAATTGCTCACCGACCGTTCGGTAAATGATAACCTTGAGTTCGTTTTATTGGCTACCGGTTGGAATGATGCCCGTGCAATGAAGAGTCGCATGCAGAGTGTACTCGAGCTCGTTGGTCTAGAAGGTCGCGGTGATGATATGCCACATGAACTTAGCGGCGGCGAGCAGCAGCGTGTTGTAATTGCCCGTGCATTACTGAATACACCGCAATTGATTTTGGCCGACGAACCAACGGGCAATCTCGATCCCAAAACCAGTATTGAAATATTAAATCTTTTGCTTGCTATCAGTAAGGCTGGAACTGCTGTGTTAATGGCTTCACACGATTATACAACCATGCAGAAGTTTTCCAGTAGGGTCATAGTTTGCGACGGACAAACCGTATCTGAGACCGCTGGTATCAGTGAGTTTGAGAGGGTGCATTCATGAGCGATGTAACTGTTTCGGTGATCATGCCGGTTCGCAATTGTGCGACAACTGTCGAAGAGACACTGAAATCAATCCTTTCGCAACGGAATGTGGAGTTTGAATTGATCGTCGTAGACGGCCACTCTAACGATGGTACCTCCGAAATGGTCAAAAAGTTATTGCGTAACTCAGATTATTATGAACTGCAAAATGGACAGGGATTGTATGCAGCAATCAATAAAGGTATTTCGCTTGCATCTGGTCAATGGATATACATTATCGGTGGAGATGATCGGCTGCGTAATGACAACGTCCTGTCTCTTCTAACGCAGAATGTAAGTCGGGATATTTTACTTGTATATGGCGACGTAATGTATCATGGTAATTCGTCATCATGGGTGAGAAATCATCACATAAGCTCTTTCGGCTGGGGGTTGATCTGGCGCAATACATTGCATCAGCAATCGGTCCTATATCGTCGTGAATTATTCAAAGATTTTATGTTTCATCAAGGCTTTAATGTGCTCTCCGATTACGCCTTTCATCTTCGGCTTTTTATACAGAAATACGTACATATTCGAAATTCAGCGTATCGGCCGATGATTATCGCCAGTTGCGGTGCGAATGGATTGTCGAAGCGTTTTACTGTTGATCTTTACAAGGAGGAATTAAAAGTTCGAAAATTTGCAATGCCCTTTTGGTTATTCTTTCTAACTGCTCCATGGGTTTTTATCAAGTGTTTTCTTAAAGTTAGTCTTTTTAAGCGGGGTGTTCCTAATCAAGAGGTAAGGTGAAGGTATTAATTTCTCCGCTTGACTGGGGGCTTGGACACGCAGCACGACTGATTCCGATCATTCGGCAACAATTGGCGCTGGGACATGAAGTTACCATTGCTTCACAACCCTTGCAGGCCGGTGTTATTCAAAGGCACTTTCCTGCATTAGAAATAATCACTGATTTTCCCGCATATTCTCCGGTATATTATTCTCGTCTGCCAATTTCTTTGAGTATGCTAATGCAATCTCCGAGATTCTTAGCCACTGTGTTGCGAGAGAAATTATGGTTGCGTGATGTCATGAAACATCGTCGCTTTGATCATATTATAAGCGATCATAGACTTGGTTTGTATCATCCTGATGTGCGTTCAACATTGTTGATTCATCAAATTTGTATTCATTCTGTTTCCCTGCTTAAACCCGTGTTGCGGAGTCTTCAGTCATTGCTTATCCATCATTTCGACGAGTGTTGGATACCTGATTATCCTGATCAACGATTGAGCGGCGCACTAAGTTCAAATGATCATATTACTATTCCCATAAAGTTTATTGGTCCACTGTCCAGGTTTGATGGGCCTATTCCTGTTGGCGAGGATTGTCAGTACAAGTGGATGGTGATTGCCTCAGGCCCTGATCCTCTCAGAGATGTATTCGTGAAAAAGATGATGGCTATTCTTGAAGGGAAGGGCTATAAATCTTTGGTGTTATGTGGCTTGCCCGACCGTTCTCAGGAAGGTACAAGAGGAAACGTTGTTTGGGTTTCACATTTGAATGATGCCCAATTTCAGAGGGCAATTTCCCAATCTGAATCAATCCTTTGTAGGTCGGGGTATAGCACTTTAATGGATCTCGATGTGTTTCAGCGTCGCGCGCTATTGGTTCCAACCACGGGTCAGACTGAGCAGGAGTTTCTCGCTCATTTTCACGCGAAATCAGGAAATCACGATGTCTGTCTGGAACGGGATATGAATGACTTTTTCAATCGGGATTATCAAGGATAACAATGAATGGTTGAGTGGTTCGAGGATGATGTTTTTGTAATTTTATTCTGATGCAGTTTACACCACAGCAAATTGGTAAGTATTACGATGTAACCCGTGATCATTACCGGTATTTCTGGCAGATGTCAAAATGCAGAGCGTTGCATTACGGGTATTGGGATAAGTCAACAAGGAATTTCGCCGAGGCGATGGCACGTATCAATGCAGAGCTGGCCTCAACTGCCGGGATTGCCGATGGCATGAAGATTCTCGACGCAGGTTGCGGTGAAGGCGGCAGCATGATCTGGCTGGCACAGCATTTTAATTCATCCATCAACGGAATTACCCTCAGCAAGAAACAAGTAGAATCAATAAAGCAGTATGTGGCTTTCCATAAGTTGAACGGTGTTTCGGTGGCCCTGATGGATTACCATCAAACCGATTTTCCCAGCGGGTCTTTCGACGTGGTATGGGCCGTTGAAAGTCCTTGCCAATCACCCAATAAGCCAGCATTTCTCAAGGAAATGTATCGATTGCTGAAACCCGGCGGTAAGTTGGTAGTAGCCGATTATTTTATGTGTGAAAATCCTCATGAGAAGCAATTGTATTACATGCAGCAATGGGCTTACTCCTGGACCCTCGAGTCATATGCTACTCTTTCTGAATTTACGCAGGGAGCCGCTGACGTGGGCTTTGAGCTGAAATATCAGCGAGATATTACCATGAATGTGCTGCCGTCAGCGCTTAGATTGTACCGTGCTTCCTTGATCGGAATCCCAATGGCCGCTGTGTATAATTTATTGCATCCAAAAGTTTCCGATGAAGGGAAGCGCAATGTTTGGAGCGGATATTGGCAATTTAAAGCGCTAAAGCTCAAAGCATGGACATACAATATCCTACTGTTTCAAAAGTAAGTCGCCGTCGTTCATGTCATTTAGAGCACAATAAATACTAACGGTATCTACTGCGGCTTTCACGTCGTGAACACGTAAAATGCTCGCTCCACGCTCGAGCAGAAGCGCATGCATCGCAGTGCTGCCATAAAGTGATCCGTCAGCATCACTTTGGGTAATCTCCTGAATGAAGCGCTTGCGGGAAACCCCCGTTAGAACAGGAAAACCCATAGGCAGTAACGTCTGTAATTCTCGCAGCACGGTGAGATTGTGTGCACTCGTTTTTCCGAATCCAATTCCGGGATCGATGATAATATCGTTCATGCCACGCTGTATAAGTCGACGAGTGGTGTTCAGAAAGAATTTGGTGAGATCTGCGGTAATGTCGACGTACTCAGGTTGCACCTGCATGGTCTCGGGTGTTCCTTGCATGTGCATCAAGACGTAAGGCGCTCTGTGTTGGATAGCAACGTCTATAATTTTCGGATCTATCGTTCCCGCGCTGATGTCATTGATGATCGCTGCGCCGGCATTCAGGGCTGATTCCGCTACCGCGCTGTGATACGTGTCGATGGAAATGAGCATTTCGGGTATTTCCTTATGAATCACTTCGATTACGGGAATTACACGTTGTAATTCTTCGGATGAAGAAATTCTAACCGAACCAGGGCGAGTACTTTGTCCACCAATATCAATTATAGTTGCTCCCTCTTGTTGCATGAGCACAGCTTTGGCAATAGCTTCATCGATGTTAGCCATTCTGCTTTCGGCGTAGAACGAATCAGGGGTGATGTTCAGAATCCCCATAACGGCAGGCCTTTGAAATGTTTTGATCTCATCCTTTACCCGCATGGTAAAGGGAGTAAATTTTGATGGGTTGGTGTAACTGTCCATTCTCTGCCCAAATTTGCGACGCTTTTATGGATGCTCAACTTACTTCAAGGCAATATGATGCCGTTATCAATGAATGTCGCCATTTGTTTGAGGCCAAAACCCGCGACTATGGTACGGCCTGGCGTGTGCTTAGACCGAGCAGTCTGACCGATCAGATTTTTATCAAGGCGCAGCGAATCCGAACCATTGAAACTACCGGGGAAAACAAAGTGGGCGAAAGCGCACGCGGTGAGTTTGTGGGAATCGTGAATTATGCCATCATGGCTTTGATTCAATTGCATTTTGATGAGGAGAAACGAATGGAGATTCCCCTGGCTGAGACGCTTCAACTCTATGATCATCAGTCGCTGGTCACGAAGAATCTGATGCTCGCAAAAAATCATGATTACGGTGAGGCCTGGCGCGACATGCGTGTTTCTTCTTTTACAGATTTGATTTTGATGAAACTACTGCGCATAAAACAGATTGAAGACAACAGTGGCCATACTTCAGTGAGTGAAGGTATTGAAAGCGGTTATCGTGATATCGTCAACTACGCCGTTTTCGCATTGATAGTAACGCCGGTGTAGGTTGCGTGGTCTCATGACCTGCCACCATTGAATTTACGCTCATCGAAACTTTTTTTGTAGGAATGTGAATTGGCAGTTTATATTTGCCGCCCCTTACAAAAAAGGAAATTTAAAAACCCAAAATATGTACGCAATCGTTGAAATTGCAGGGCATCAGTACAAAGTACAAAAAGATCAGCAGATCTTCGTTAACCGTTTGCAGAATGCAGAGGGTGAGAAGGTGAGCTTCGACAAAGTTCTCCTGACGGAGGATGGCGGAAAAGTATCTGTTGGCGCCCCGGCATTGGCAGGCATGAAGGTAACTGCCCGCGTAGACAAACACCTGAAAGGAGACAAGGTGATTATCTTCAAAAAGAAAAGACGTAAAGGATATCAGAAGAAGAATGGCTTCCGTGCTTATCTCACTTCTCTTACTATTGAGTCAATCGGTTAATCGATAAAAATTAAAATACCATGGCACACAAAAAAGGTGAAGGTAAAGTAAAGAACGGTCGCGAGTCGGAAAGCAAACGCCTCGGAGTAAAACTATATGGTGGTCAAACCTGCATCGCAGGAAATATCATCGTTCGTCAGCGTGGTACCCGTCACAATCCGGGTCTCAACGTTGGTATAGGTAAAGATCATACGTTGTTCGCTCTCACAAATGGAACTGTAGAATTCCGTAAGAAGCGCGACAATAAATCATACGTCTCGGTAATCCCAGCTTGATAAAGGGACGTTAAGAAATTTACCCGCGCCCCGGTGCGGGTTTTTTTTTGATAATATTCCAAGATATTACTCATAATTTGTAGCCATGTTACAGGTAAGCACCCTCAGAGAAAAGAAGGAAGAAATCTTAGCCGCTCTGGCTAAACGGAATAAGGATTTTACTGCACAAATAGAGAGAATAATTGCCCTGGATGATGTTCGTAAACAGTCTCAGGGAAAATTGGACGAGGCCCAGGCCGAGATCAATCGCATATCCAAAGAGGTAGGCGAACTCTTCAAGAGCGGTCGAAAAGAAGAGGCCGATACCCTCAAAGCACGTGTATCAACGTTGAAAGATTCGATTCGAGAGGTTGAGCCTGAACTTTCTCAAACCGAATCTGAATTGCATGCCCTCCTTTGTCAGGTACCAAATGCGCCGGCGAACGAGGTGGTTTTCGGTGCGGGACCTGAGCAAAATGTTGAAGTAACCCGATGGGGTCAACCTCCATTATTGAAGGATGCAAAGCCCCATTGGGATCTTATCACCGAATACGACATCATTGATTTTGAATTGGGGAATAAAATTGCCGGTGCAGGATTCCCCGTATACAAAGGTCAGGGTGCAAGACTTCAGCGCGCATTGATCAACTTCTTTCTCGACGAGGCCATCAAGGCAGGGTATCGTGAAATGCAACCACCGCTTATGGTCAATGAGGCCAGCGGTTTTGGGACCGGGCAATTGCCCGATAAAGAAGGTCAGATGTATCACACCGCCGCCGACGATCTGTACCTCATACCTACGGCAGAAGTGCCACTGACCAATTTGTACCGTGACGTAATTCTTAAAGAACAGGAGCTTCCAGTGAAAATGGCAGGATACACTCCTTGTTTCCGCAGAGAAGCTGGTAGTTGGGGGGCACATGTTCGTGGCTTGAACCGTTTACATCAATTTGATAAAGTGGAAATTGTGCAGCTCGCCCATCCGGATAACTCTTATGAGAAACTTGAGGAAATGGTTGCGCATGTCAGCGGAATTCTGCAAAAACTTGGATTGCATTATCGTATCCTTCGACTCTGTGGTGGTGATATGGGATTTACTTCGGCACTCACCTATGATTTCGAGGCATGGAGCGGTGCTCAGGAGAGATGGCTGGAGGTTAGCTCCACATCGAATTTTGAAACCTATCAGGCCAACCGTCTGAAGTGCAGATTCAAAAATGCGCAAGGGAAAATGCAGCTCGTGCATACCCTCAATGGAAGCGCCCTGGCCTTGCCCAGAATAGTAGCTTCAATCCTTGAAAACAATCAGACCCCAGAGGGAATCAAGATGCCCGAGGCATTGATTCCGTATACGGGTTTTAGTATGATTCATAAACCCTCTTGAAAATCGGAGGTCCGAAATATGCTGCCATTATTCTAATTGCATCGTTGTGCGCTGTTGCATCCTGTAACGTACGTAGTAGCCATAATGCTGAGCAATCGGTCGTGGATTCATGTGCATTCAGACTTGGAAAACTATGCGATACATTGGTAGGTGACACTGCTAATATTGGCCGCATTGAAGCTCTGTTGCAGGCGTTGAAAGACACTGCAGCTGTTCGCAATGATTCGGTGGTTTTAGAGTGGGTTATTGGACTGGAGGGTCTATCCTCTGAGCGTGCAGAACTCATAGAACGCGCCGACTCTATCATAGTATGGTGTAAGAACTATTCTGAAATTTTGATTCGGTGGCAACAAGCAATGCAGCGAGAAGCGACGCACGATTCATCACTCATGAAAATGGATGATGCATACACCAGTAAAGAACTCGCCGCTCAGAAGCGAAATTGCGATCATCTGCAAGATGAAATAATGCGGTGGCGAACAGACAAACAGGCATTTAACACGTTATATGATACCTTAAGCGAGAGAACTCTCGTTATTTTGTCGCCCTCACTTCGCACCGAATGAAGTTATCGCACCTACTCATTGGTTTCATCTGCCTCCTGAATGTAAATGTCATGCTGGCTCAGAGTTCCGATTTAGAGCTCGCCGATTATTACTACAAAGAAGGAATGTTTGAGCAAGCGCGTTTGTATTACGAACGAATCTATAAAACGAACAAAACGGCCAAGGTTCATAACAACTATCTCAATACCCTGATAGCGCTCAATGATTTTGAAGAGGCGGAGAAGATTGCCAAAAAAAGAATCAAGGATGACGGCAAAGATGGTGTGGCCTACATGAAACTTGGGGAGTTGTACAAGAGGTTCAATAAACCGGAAGAAGCCAAGGAGAATTTCGAAGAGGCCATTAAAAAGGTTGAATCAAACCGCTCGGCCATCATTCGTCTGGCCAATGAATTTTCACTGGTATCGGAGTATAGCTATGCTTTGAAGACCTATGAAAAAGGTGCGAAAGAAGGGCGCGAGAATTACAACTACGCATTTGAAATAGCCAATGTGAAAGGCAACTTAGGAGATCACTCCGGTATGCTCGATTCGTTTTTTGATCTTCTGGAGGGTCAGCCCAATTATTTGCAATCGGTTCAAAACACGATCAATCGTTTGTTGGATCTCGAAGAAAATCCCGATCACATCGAAATGCTTCGGGTTAAGTTGTTGAAGCGGGTTCAAATGAATGCCGAGCAGACCGTTTTTTCAGAGTTGTTAGCGTGGCTAATGCTACAGAAGAAAGAGTTTGGCGCTGCCCTGACCCAATTGATTGCAATTGATAAGCGGTTGGGTGAAAATGGTTCAAGGTTGATAAACTTAGGTCAACTTGCTGCGGGTAACGGAGATTTTGCAACCGCTGAACTTGCCTATAAAGCTGTTATCGACAAGGGAAGAACAAGCGAGTTCTACATGATGGCTCGTCTGGAAATATTGCAGGTGATGACAGCTCGATTGGACGCCGACCCCACCTCTGAAAAATCGAGTTACGAAGGTTTGGAAAAATTGTATGAAAGTGCTATCTCGGAGTTGGGAAAGAATGGTGAAACCGCTGTAATGATGAAGGAATTAGCACATCTTCAGGCGTTTCACCTCAACAAAACCGAAGCGGCAATGTCCTTATTGAACGAAGCTATTGTCATTCCGGGAGCATATCCCAAGACCATCGCTTTGTGCAAATTGGAATTGGGAGATATTTCACTGTTAAACGGCGATGTATGGGATGCTTCGCTTTTATACTCACAGGTTGAGCTTGAATTTAAGGAGGATATAATCGGACATGAGGCGAAATTCCGTAATGCAAAAATTTCCTTTTACTCCGGTGATTTTGAATGGTCGCAAGGTCAGTTGGATGTGCTCAAGGCATCCACTTCAAAGTTGATTTCCAACGACGCGATGGATTTGTCGTTACTCATTACCGATAATTTCAATATGGACACCACACTGCTTCCAATGCAGATGTTTGCGAGAGCTTCATTATTGGCCTATCAAAACCGGTTTGATGAATGTGATAAAGTATTAGACTCGATCTTGGTGGCATACCCTGCTCATAGTCTCATTGATGAAATCAAGATGATGCAGGCCGAGAATGCAACCAGGAAGCTCAATTATGAGGCAGCCATTACTTTGTATAATTATATCCTTGAGTTCCATTTCACGGATATCACGGCAGATGACGCTTTGTTCAGACTTGCCGAAATACATCAAACTATTTTGAAGGATAATGAAAAGGCCAAAACTCTTTATGAGAAGCTCATCACCGATTTCCCTGGTAGTCTGTTTGTAGTAGAGGCCCGGAAAAGATTCAGGGCGCTTAGAGGGGATGGGGTAAATTGACGACTAGCACTTTTCAGAGGTTGGGTGGTCGATTGATTACTTCAATGGCGGTTGAAGATCGAGTCTAAGATTATGTTGCCCGCTTTCATTGAAAAATGAAGGTTCTCATAATTGAGGGTAGAGTCATTGGTGATACGATGGCTTCCCGTGAAATTAAATATCCTTGATGGGTCAAATATTTCTTCGAGTTGTAAAGTGATGTTTTGAGGTGATTTTTGGCGGTGGAAATCAGGAGGTATTACGATGAAATACGATGTTGCATCCTTTTCGAAAATTTTCTTTATTTCTCGCAGCATCGATAGATCTGACTCGTTGATGGAGGTTATGATTTCAGAGGGGTCGTATTTGCGGTCGTAAATTGGGGTGTATGTCTTCTTGTATTCTTCAAAATGATTTTCAAGTAAACTATCTCTTAATTGTTTATTGCTCAAAGCTGCTTCCGGTGGTTGTGGCTTTTTAAATGCAGAGTGCATCCATGGGGTATAGTTGCCTGTGAGTTTGTATGTGCTATACTTCAGAAAAAAAAGGTCAGTGAAATAATAGTTGATAAACGAGGAAAGGAAATTTAAGTAGGATCTGTTACTTGAATGTATGGTATGTTCATAGACCGGACCATGAAATTTCGGTGATTGATTGTTGCTATTAAGTAAAATCCCTTGATCTATCAGGAGTATAGCATTTCGTATAGTATTGCCTGACTTTTTGATGTATTGAATTTTCTTATAGTAGTTAAGGATGCATTCGCCTGGTGCATTGAAAAAGAAAATGTTAGATGCTTCTCCGAGTTTACTTTTAAGATGCACTTCAGAGAAGGAGTTGGCTCTAGAATTACCGAAAATGAATGAGTCGAAATGTGCCTTCGGGTTTTGTTTGTCGAATCGTCTAAAATGCTCTACATCTGCGCTTTGCTCGGCAATGGCCTCGTGGTTGTGCAGAATACAAAACGGATCAAAAATGAAGAAAGTTGCCAACGCCAATGCCATTGGAGAGGTGTAAATCACGATATTCAAGAGAAGCTTTTTCAAAACTGGAAGTATATGAATTGTGATTGTTTACCTGCTGCAAGGAGAACGCAGGAATAGATTATGATGAAGTATAAGGATATTCTTAGCGGTGCGGGTAATGCAGACATGTATTCATATATCGGTTGATTTTTTTGTCGGCGCTCGATGAATAGTATCATGCATGTGCCGATGATGGGCAGGGCTAAAGTGCCGATGGTTTGGTCGGCATACATTATGTGCAAGCGGGAAAGATTTTCATTGGAAATCAATGATTGAATTTGTTGCGGAATGCCTGTGAATAATGAGTGCAGGATGTTGATTGCGATAGTACAACTATCTGCCCGAAAAAACACCCAGGCCAGTGAGACCAACATAAAAACCCCAATGGTTTTTACCAATGAAGGAATGCCTGTTGACTTTAAACGATTCTTCAACAAGGATTCCATCGAGATATAAATGGCATGAAGCCCACCCCAAATAATGAACGTCCAATTGGCCCCGTGCCAGAAGCCGCTAATCATAAATAC
This sequence comes from uncultured Comamonadaceae bacterium, assembly GCA_964555295.1. Lineage (GTDB taxonomy): Bacteria > Bacteroidota > Bacteroidia > Flavobacteriales_D > Sanyastnellaceae > CAZKRL01. Next base: position 69,134 of record CAZKRL010000005.1, read on the forward strand.
AATGAATTGATTTGCATAGGTGCGGATTTTCCCTTTTCGATTGCCACCCAAGGGTATATAGAGATAATCTCTAAACCAGGTGGAAAGGGATATATGCCATCGGCTCCAGAACTCCGAAATACTTGTAGATTGATAGGGCCTATCGAAATTTTTCATAAGGTTAAAGCCCATGGTGCGCGCGCTTCCTAAAGCGATATCCGAATATCCCGAGAAATCAAAGTAAATCTGAAACGAAAACAATAGGATGGTGATAAGGATGGTGATTCCTTCGTATTCGCCGGTATGCCTGTATACATGGTTTACATAAACGGCAATTTGATCTGCCACGGCGACTTTCTTGAACATGCCCCAAGCCATTTGCTTTAGACCCGAAGACATTAAGGAATAATCGAATTTATGAACCTCTCTAAACTGATGTATCACGTTTTGAGGTCGCTCTATTGGACCTGCCACTAGTTGAGGATAAAAGAGCACATAAAGAGAATAAATACCGAAATGCCGTTCAGGTAATTGATTGCCCCGATATACCTCAATGGTATAGCTCATGGCCTGAAACGTATGGAATGATAATCCAACGGGAAGCAATATTTCAAGCAATGGAAAATCATTGTGCCCAATGGAGTTAATGTTGCTGATGAAAAAATTATAATATTTAAATATGAACAACACTGCGATGTTGCTTACGATGCTTAGCACAAGCCAATTTCTGCGCCTGCTCCCTTGGGTAGAATGAATGAGAATTCCCGCGTAATAATCAATGATGATGGTAATGGTAATTATGAGAAGATAAATAGGCACAAAGGCCATGTAGAATATACAGCTGGATAACAATAACAGAATCCATCTGTATTCATGTCGAAGAACGAAGTATAGCGATGTAACTATCGGATAAAAAAGCAGAAATTCTATTGAGTTAAAGAGCATGGCGTCTGGTTCTTTTCAATAGAAATGTTTGCATGTAAATTTATTCTAGCACAGAAATAAGCTGCGTAATCAAGCGAAATTTCTGAACATCGATGTTATCTTTTTTGCGGTGCAACGTTTCTTCAATTTTGAAATTTTGCATAACGACCAAAAACACCTAATGGAAGTCTCACACCACTGTCGGCGTCAAGATATAATTCACCGATCTGCAATTTTTCTCCCGCTGATTTCCGCAGAAAATTATCAATAACAATTGCTGATAGACCTAGACTGTATGCGTTTAAAATGAGAAACTGCTTTTCAGGATGAAGTAGCTCCATAACACCTGACATCATCTCGGCAATGTTTTCCTCCAATTTCCATTTTTCGCCTTTCGGTCCATGTCCGAACGCAGGTGGATCCAATATAATACCATTGTAATGATGCCCACGCTTAATCTCTCGTTGAACAAATTTCATTGCGTCTTCTACAACCCATCTAATATCTGCGAGTTTACTGAGTTGCATGTTTTCGCTACTCCAGTTGATTACTTGCTTTATGCTGTCTACATGGGTTATGTCGGCACCCGCTGCGCGTGCAGCAAGACTTGCTCCGCCTGTGTAAGCGAAAAGATTGAGTACCTTAGGTGGTTGGCTGTACTGACAACAAGTGTCACATATGAAATTCCAATTCACTGCCTGCTCGGGAAATATACCAACGTGTTTGAACGCGGTTAGGCCAAGTCGGAATTGAATGCTATATCCATTGGGTAGCGTGTATTGAATATTCCATTGATCAGGCATGCTGCGAAGCTTTTTCCATTCGCCACTGTTACTGTTGCGTTGTATAAACTTCACGTGTGCCTTACTGAGCCAGTCTTTCTCAGCAAGCCGCTTGGGCCATACTGCCTGTGGTTCCGGACGAATCGTTACGTATTTGCCAAATCGTTCAAGTTTTTCAAAATCCCCACAGTCAATGAGCTCGTAGTCATGAAATCCAACCGGGCTCAGTAAATCGATTTTTAGCGAAGATGCCATGTGGCAAAGATAGTTTTATACTTCGCTGTGCCATCTTTGCACAATGTCTGAATTCCGATATGTTATAACTGGGCTGGGTAATCTTGCCTGGCATTTGGAGCGGATGCTTCGTTCTTCAGGAATTTCCCCTGCATTATTGAAATCGGATTGGAATCAAAATGGCTTTTCTTCGAATGAGTATCAATCATTTGATTATGCCGATTGTATTGTGTTCCTTACCGTTCGTGATGATAGTATTGAGTCTCTGGCCAAAAGATTCAAAAATGCTTTTCTCGTTCATTGTTCGGGAAGTAGATCACTCGAATTATTTCCGGAAAATCGCGGTGCTGTTCTATGGCCGGTTCAAACGTTTAGTCGAGGTGTTGAAATGGACTATGGAAATATTCCTTTCGTCTTGGAATGTAAGTTAGATGTGTTGCGTTTAGAACTGTTGAAGCGATTTTCCGCTATTTCAGATCGCGTTTATTGTTTAGACTCTTATTCACGAATTCAATTTCATTTGGCAGCCGTAATTGCACAGAACTTTTCTAATCGCCTGTTGGCTGAGGCCGATGTTATCTTAAGAAAAATAGACATGGACTACTCTGTGCTCTTGCCTCTAATGATGGGTTCATTGAGAAAACTGGAATCTCTTCCTCCAATCGAGGCTCAGACCGGACCCGCGGTGAGAGGTGATTTTGGAGTGTTGAATTCTCATTTGAAAATGTGTTCTCACGACAGTGATATAATGAATATATATCGTTTACTTTCCTCACGAATCAACCCTTCGTTCAAGCATGAGTAACTATAAGGAGAAGTTGTCGCGCATCAAACTATTCTGTTTTGATGTCGATGGTGTTTTTACGGATAATATCGTTTATCTCCTGCCCGATGGTGAGCAGACCCGAACCGCTAACGTGCGTGATGGTTACGCCGTTCAGCATGCTGTGAAAAAGGGGATTCAAATTGCTATCATCAGCGGTGGTAAAAGTGAGGCTGTGAGACGTCGATTTGAAATGTTGGGTGTAAAAGAAATCATGTTAGGCGCAGCCCGTAAGAAGGAGGTGTATGAATCTTTACTGCAACGATTAGGGATTTCTGATGAAGCGGTCTGCTATATGGGTGATGATATTCCTGATTTACCCGTATTACAACGCGTTGGTTTACCATGTTGTCCGGCAGATGCTACCCCTGAGGTGAAAGCAATTTGCCAATATGTTAGTCCGTTTAACGGGGGCGCAGGATGCGTTCGGGATGTTCTCGAGCAATCTCTGAAATTGCGGGGTTTGTGGCTTGATGATGATGCACATGTTTGGTAATTCCATAGAAAATCGATGTAGAATAGGGACGTGTTTTCGTTTTGGCATTTTATGGCTTTGCCTAGCCTATTGCCCAACTTATAGTGCTCAAAATTTCCCTGAGATTGAGTCCCGTGCTTCATACTATTTAGGTCAATTAGCGAAATCCACATCAGACGCCGATATGGATACGATCTCATCACGAATCAGAAATCTATTATTGTCATGTATTGATAATCCGGAGATTTTTGACTATCCATTCTCAAGCTTGAAGATGTGCACGATTACCGCACCTGATCGGAAATTCAGAATATTGAATTGGAATCAACCATTGATGGATGGTACTCATAAGTACTATGGTTTTGTATTGATTCGCGAGAATGAAGATTCATACGCTTGGCTGGAGTTAATTCACAAGCCAGATCGAAAGGGTTGGCAGCGAAATAAGTTTTATACACATGAGAACTGGCCAGGAGCATTGTACTATGAAATTATTCCAACGTCTAAAAGGGGTAGGGGAGATAGTTATATGTTGTTGGCATGGGATGGCGTGGATAATATGACGAATAAAAAAATGGTGGACGTGATTCAAATTCGAAAGGATCGTATTCGTTTTGGGGGGGATGTTTTTGAGGGGGAAGATGGTGTCGGTAAGCGAGTGATTCTGGAGTATAGCAACGGCGTTAGTGCTTCATTGAAGTATTATCCAAAAGGTGATTACATAGTTTTTGATCATCTGTCTCCCCGAAATCCTGCTATGGAAGGTATCTATTCCGATTACGGTCCTGATGGTAGTTATGACGCTTTGAAATTTGATAAGGGAAAATGGCAATGGATCTCTAATATTGAGGTAAGCCGGTTTTCTGAAGATAGAAATCTACCCTATAAAGATCCCTCTAAAAAGTAAATTTGAATCACACTATAGTGTGCTCTTTCGATTGTATTTATCGACGATTCTTTCAGTGTAGAATGTGGCGAATGGGACCAATGATGCTAACATGATGAGTGTTGCAGTGAGTAAATCCAGTCGCTTTTTCTTATTGGCAATTAGAACCAAAACCAATAACGTAAGGAAGAGTAATCCATGCAATTGGCCGATGATTTTCACGGGAGTTGCTATTCCTCCTAAATATTTCAAAGGCATGGCCACAAAAAGAAGTATGAGATACGACCAGCCTTCAATGTGTGCTGTTTTATATAGCAATCTCATTTTTTTCTGGGCTTTGATTTTTTATCTTTTTTCTGAGGCTTGAATTTTTTTTCATGAAAGGCTCCTTTGAATGTAGGGTCATTTCTCCTCCTTTGTCGATCGATCTCACGAAGTTGTTCTTGACGTTCTTCTCGGGATGTTGGATGAACAGTAATGTCAGTCGGAAGCTGAACCCTTTTGATGCTCATCCTGATCAGCTCTTCAATTCTTTGCAATTGATCCATCTCAGATACATCAGCCATGGTTAAAGCGATTCCACTCTTGCCGGCTCTGCCTGTTCGTCCAATACGATGAACATAATCTTCATGATGTGAGGGCACACTCAGGTTTACTACATGGGAAATGTCCTCAACGTCAATTCCCCTTGCACTGATATCCGTAGTAACCAATATTCTCGCCTCACCGGTTCTGAATATATCAAGTGCGGTTGTTCTCGCTGACTGAGATTTGTTTGCATTGAGCAGCATGACTTTGCCCACTTCAGTTCTTTGGAGATAGGCAAAAACTTGTGACGCTTTTTCTCTTGTTTTGACGAACACCATAACTCTCACCGATGCCGGATCCTTTAAAATATGGAGCAGTAATTCAAGCTTGGTTCTGAAATTGGGTACCTCGTATAATGAATGATCTACAGTTATTGCAGGCGTGGCTTGTGGTGTTATTTCTATGATTTCAGGGAATAGCATGAAGTTGTCGGCAATGTTTTTAACTGCCGGTGGAAAGGTGGCTGAGAAAAGCAGAAGCTGCTTTTTTTGCGGCATGGTCTCTTGCATACGTCGCAATTGCGGCCAAAACCCCATATCCATAAGCCTGTCGCATTCATCGAGAACGAGATGCTTGATTTTTTTTACAGTGAGCACTCCCTTGGTATACAATTCTAGAAATCTTCCGGGTGTGCTAACGATTATGTCACATCCGTTTTCAATTTTTTTTATTTGTTCACGTGGACCCATACCTCCAATAAGTAATAGGGGGCGCAAGTCGGTGTATTGAGCCAACTTTACAGCCGCCTCATGCACCTGTATTGCCAGCTCTTTCGTGGGAACAATCACCAAAGCTCTTGAGTCATTTCCTTGTGCGAACTTCAGTTGCTGAAGAAGAGGCAGTAGATAGGCCGCAGTTTTCCCTGTTCCTGTTTGTGCAATGCCTATGAGGTCTCTGCCCGACATTATGGTGGGAATGGCCTCTTTCTGAATCTCTGTCGGTTCGGTGTAATTAAGGTCTTCAACGGCATTAAGAAATTGGCGTGTTAGCTTTAATCTGTCGAATCCCATAGTTCCGCGAAAGGTAATAATGTTTGTAAATGCGAAGTCGATTTATGATCATTCTATCCTATTTCGCAATGGCTTGATAGGAATCGACAGTTAGATCTATGAGTTTTACCGCCCTCTCATCACTGAGCTTCCAGCGCAAAAACTTTATGCCCATGCAGCGCATCAGCGAAGTAATCCTGCTCCTGGTTCTATATATTTTTCCGAGTTGATATGTGAGCGTTATGTATTGAATTCCGTCCGTCGTCTCTACCAAAAAGGAGTGATGGGAGAATGTAGGTAAGCAAGATAGCACTCCCTGAGAATACAGCTGATCATTGATGACAGGCCAGCCTTTGGGCATGTATTCACCATGGTTGATGTGTCGTTTGACTTTTTTCCATTTGCGCTCATAGATGAGATCACTCAACTTACTTTCTACTCGTTTTTTGTTCAATGCTGTAGGACTCAGTAGGTTGCTCTGCAACGGTCCTTGCCATTCCAGTATCTCTGCCACATGCGTGTAATTACCAAGCAATGCGCCAGAGCTATCCGTGTATGCAAATACATACTCAAACATTTTACAATGTGAGGGATCGTAAATAACTTGGTATGCACAATCAATGGCTGTGTCGCGCTTAACTATCAAAGTCTGACGATAGCTTTTGCCAATGTCTAGATTCCAGATGGATACTTGTGATGTGCTGTCGGTGATGAAGTTTAACGTCTTGTGATATTGCCATTTCATGCCATCGCGCCGATATTCTGCGACCTGAAAGATTTGACCATAAGATCTCATATCCCATGGAATGATGATATTGGCATCATGTCCTGATTCATTCGTGAAGACTACATCTAATGCCAGAAGTGAGTCATCTGCTTGGAGCAGCTCACCTCGGGTTAAGGTCAGTGTAAGTGTTTGTTTGTCGAAGTTGGATTGTGAGAGAAAGTGACAGCAGTACGCGCATGCCCCCAGAACTGTCATTACTAACTTTCGAAGATATGTTTCTTCCACGTGGCGAAATTTAACCGTATCTGTGAAAAATTCTCGTTGGCAATCTTTTACCATTGTTCAAAACTCCACATGTTATCAACGGTTCGTCGCGCATATGCTGAGATAAATTCGCGCTTTCATTGTTGTCAGCGTATTTCATGGCAGAACAAAATCAATATACCGAAGATAATATCCGATCGCTTGAATGGCACGAGCATATCCGGCTGCGGCCGGGTATGTATATCGGCAAGCTGGGCGATGGTTCTGCATACGATGATGGTATCTATGTCTTGCTCAAGGAAATCATCGATAACTCTATCGACGAATTTGTGATGGGATTCGGAAAGACCATCGACGTAACGATCAAAGACGGCACAGTCACGGTTCGTGATTACGGTCGTGGGATTCCACTGGGTAAAGTGATTGATTGCGTATCGCGCATCAACACTGGAGGTAAGTACGATACGCGCGCCTTCAAAAAAAGTGTAGGTCTCAATGGTGTTGGTACAAAAGCGGTCAATGCGCTCAGTGGCTATTTTGTGGTGGAAAGTGTGCGCGATGGTTCAGCAAAATCAGCTGAATTTAAATGCGGGCACCTCACCAAAGATCATGCACTCAAAAAGTCAGACAGTAAGAATGGCACTCTCATGTCTTTCGTTCCTGACATCAGTATTTTTCATCAGTTTCAATTTCGCACGCAGCACGTTGAAAAGCTGTTGTGGAATTACTGCTATCTGAATACAGGACTGACCATCGTATTCAATGGTCAGAAGTATAAGAGTGACAATGGCCTGAAAGATTTACTGGCGGCCAATCTCGGAGAGGATCAACTCTATCCTACCATTCACCTGCGCGGTGAAGACATCGAAGTGGCGATCACTCATACCAATAGTTACGGTGAGGATTATTACAGCTTTGTCAACGGTCAGTATACCACCCAAGGCGGTACTCATCAAGGGGCATTTCGAGAGGCCTATGTAAAGGTCATTCGCGATTTTTTCGGTAAGGATTATGAGGCCGTTGATATTCGTTCAGGCATCACAGCCGCCGTTGCGGTAAAGGTCATCGAGCCGGTGTTCGAGTCGCAGACCAAAACGAAATTGGGCTCTAACGAAATCGAGCCGAATGGCAAGAGCATGAAGGCATTTGTGCTGGAGTTCTTGCAGAAGGAACTCGATAATTTTTTGCATAAGAATCCTGAGGCAGTGCAGGGATTGCAGAAGAAGATTTTGCAGAGTGAGCGTGAGCGCAAGGAATTACAAGGAATTCAGAAATTGGCCAGAGATCGTGCGAAGAAAGCCAATCTTCACAATAAAAAACTGCGCGATTGTAAGGTGCATCTTTCGGATAACAAGCCGGAAGCAACTGAAACCACACTCTTCATCACAGAAGGCGATAGCGCGAGTGGCTCCATTACCATCTCTCGTAATGCCATGACACAGGCGGTGTTCAGCTTGCGCGGTAAGCCACTGAATACCTATGGAATGACCAAGAAGGTGGTATACGAAAATGAAGAATTCAATTTATTGCAAGCTGCACTCGATATTGAAGATGGCTTGGACGAATTGCGCTATAACCGCATCGTGATTGCCACAGATGCCGATGTGGATGGAATGCACATCCGTTTGTTGTTGATTACCTTCTTCTTGCAGTTCTTCCCGGATCTGGTTCGTCATGGTCACTTGTTTGTTCTGCAAACACCGCTCTTCAGGGTTCGCAACAAGAAGGAAACGCACTATTGTTACAGTGAACAGGAGAAATTGGCTGCAATGCGAAAGCTCGGCAGTAAGCCTGAAATCACCCGATTCAAAGGTCTTGGAGAAATATCCCCCGAGGAATTCAAGAAATTCATCGGACCCGATATTCGTCTGGAGCCCGTTGTTATTGGAAAAGATTCGCACCTGAAAGAAATGCTCGAGTTTTACATGGGAAAGAATACTCCAGATCGTCAGGAGTTCATCATCAGAAATTTGCGTATTGAAAAGGATGAAGCACCTGAGCTTGCATCAGAAACCGTAACCGAGTCATGAGCGAAGAAAGTCAGTCACCCGAACAGCCCGTAGATGGTAATCTGGGAAACGTTATCCAGGTGCAATCGCTCTATGAGGGTTGGTTTCTGGACTACGCAAGTTATGTGATCCTCGAGCGCGCAGTGCCGCATATTCACGATGGTCTCAAGCCGGTTCAACGGCGCATTCTTCATTCTCTATGGGAGATGGACGACGGCCGATTCAACAAAGTAGCCAATGTAATCGGCAACACCATGAAGTATCATCCTCACGGCGATGCCAGTATTGGTGATGCATTGGTGCAGATGGGCCAGAAGGATTTGTTGCTCGATACCCAAGGAAACTGGGGAAATATCTACACGGGTGATTCTGCTGCTGCGCCGCGATATATCGAGGTGCGTCTCAATAAGTTTGCTCACGATGTGGTCTTTAACCCGAAGGTTACCACATGGCTGAGTAGCTATGATGGTCGAAACAAAGAACCTGAAACCTTACCCGTAAAATTCCCTCTCGTGCTCTCATCGGGGGTGGAAGGTATTGCCGTGGGTCTGGCATGCAAGATCCTGCCACACAATTTCAACGAACTGATTGATGCGAGCATCGATGCATTGCGTGGCAAACGAACGCATCTTATGCCCGATTTTCAGACCGGCGGACTGGCAGATTGTACCGATTACAATTCCGGTCTGCGCGGCGGAAAAATCCGAGTACGTGCGCGCATCCGCAAAGACGAAAAGGAGAAGTCGCTCACCATCACCGAAATACCCTATGGTACCACCACGGTGTCTTTGATTGACTCTATACTCAAGGCCAACGACAAGGGTAAAATCAAGATCCGTAAGGTGGAAGATATCACTACGGATAAAGTAGAAATCATTGTGCATCTTGCCCCTGGAACTTCTCCCGACAAGACCATTGATGCGCTCTACGCATTCACCGATTGCGAGGTGAGCATCTCTCCGAATACATGTGTAATTTCTGATGATAAGCCGGTATTCATCTCCGTAGATGAACTGCTGAGAATCTCAACAGAACATACCAAGGATCTGATTCGCGAGGAGCTCAACATCCAACTCAATGAATTCAATGAGCAATGGTTTTTTGCATCTCTCGAGAAGATCTTTATCGAGAAGAGAATCTATCGGAAAATTGAGGAGTGTGAAACTTGGGAGGAAATTATCTCCACGATTCACAAAGGGTTGAAGCCCTATACCAAAGACTTTTTCCGCGAGGTTACCGATGATGATGTTACCCGTCTCACCGAGATTCGTATCAAGCGTATTTCCAAATTCGATTCTTTCAAAGCCGATGAGCACATCACAAAACTGGAGGCAGAGATCAAAGAGGTTAAGCGGAAGCTCAAGGAACTCGTTGAAACCTGCATCGATTATTTCAAAGAGCTGAAAAGGAAGTACGGCAAAGACCGCGAGCGGAAGACAGAGTTGCGTCAGTTTGATACCGTGGAAGCCAGCAAGGTGGCCATTGCCAACGTGAAGTTGTTTGTCAACCGAGCTGAAGGATTTGCAGGCACGGGGTTGAAGCGCGACGAAGGCGAATGGGTCTGTGAGTGTTCCGACATTGACGATATCATTGTGTTTCGGCGCGATGGTAAAATGTTGGTCAAACGGGTAGAGCAGAAAGCTTTCTTCGGTAAAGACATCATACACATTGCTGTATGGAAGAAGGACGATAAGCGCACGATATACAATATGATATACAGTGATGGCAAGAAGAATGGCGCTATGATGAAACGCTTCGCCATTACGGCTATCACACGAGATAAGGAATACGATCTAACCAAAGGTACACCCGGTAGTGAGGTACTGCATTTTAGCGCAAACCCCAATGGTGAGGCGGAAGTAGTAACCATTCACTTGCGTGCGCTGGAGAGATTGCGCAAACTCAAATACGATGTGAATTTTGCGGACCTTGCCATCAAGGGAAGGGATGCGGTGGGTAATGTAGTAAGTAAGTTTCCTGTGAAGCGAGTAGAATTGCGACAGGCGGGCATCAGCACATTGGGTGCGCGTAAAATCTGGTTGGATGAGAGTGTGATGCGATTGAATGAAGAAGGTCATGGACGGTTTTTGGGTGACTTCAACGCGGAGGATAAAATTCTTGTGGTGGTAAAGAGCGGTATTTACAAGTTGATTGCCCCGGATTTATCGGCGCACTTCGACGAGGGTACATTGATCGTAGAACGTTGGATCAAAGAGAAACCACTTTCTGCTGTATACTTCGATGGGGATAAACAAACTTGGTTTGTCAAGCGTTTTCTCGTTGAGGATTCCCGAGGTCCGGTGACCTTTATCGGTGAGCATGCAGGTTCGAAATTGGGCATTGCCACGTTGCTTCATCATCCGGTAGTGTATGTGCGTTTTGATAAGCGAAATAAAATCGCGAAGAACAAAATGGACGAGAGTATTGGCCTACGTGATTTTATCGCGGTGAAGGGCCTGAAGGCCATAGGAAACAAACTCACGAATTATCCTGTCCTCAACATTGAATTGCTGGAAGCCGACCAGCAGATGGAAGACCAAAGTGAGAATTTATTGCAAGACTTGATAGCTGCAAAACAGCCACGTCAGGGAGCTTTCGATATTGATAATGAAAACTTCATTCCCCAAGATCCGGCTGAAATAGAATTTGAGATTGAAGGACTGGAAGAAGACATGGCGAGGTTCAGAGCACTTCGCGAGGCGGGTAAAAGTGATGCTCCTTCAGAGAGTACACCCAAAGCGAAGGGTAAGGCCGCTCCCGGAACGCAGGGCAGTTTGTTCTAATACAATGACATCATTTTATCGCTTTTTGCGATTCAGACAAGTAGAAGCTGTTTTGTTACTTCTTGGGTGCTGAGTTTTCTATAGGCTCAACCTTAATTAATTCAACTTCAAATATGAGCGCTGAATGTGCTTGAATTTTTCCTGTAGCTCTTGCGCCATACGCGAGTTGAGAAGGAATGTAAAATGTGGTCTTGCCGCCTTCTTTCATGAGTTGCAATCCCTCAGTCCAACCCGGAATTACTTGATTTAATCCAAATGAAGCGGGTTGTCCTCGCTCTACAGATGAATCAAAAACTGTACCGTCGATGAGTGTGCCATGATAATGCACCGTTACTTTGTCATTGTTGTCGGGTTGAACTCCGGAACCAGGGGATGTATGTAAATACTGTAGTCCAGTAGAGGTGGTTTGAACACCTGACTTCTTTTTATTGGCGGCCAGAAAATCTTCTCCGGCTTTTTTGTTGGCTTTTGCTTTTTGGTCGGCAATTCTCTTGATTTCTTCTTGATAGATCTTTGCGGCCGTCTGGGTGTCCATCTTGGTTTGCCCAGTCATGTGGCTTCGGATGGCGTCGAGTAATATATTTTCATTGAGTTCAATGATGCCGGCTTTGCGGAGGTTTTCTACCATGTTTATGCCGGCTGCATACGAAACGCTATCGTTATGGTTCCTTAGCTGTGCTTGAGTATGAATGGTATACAAAAAAGCAAATAAGAGAATGACTATACGCATGATGTAAAATTTTTAGACGAAATTACAATGATGAACAGTAAGAAAAAGTTAAACATTTATCTTGTGAATAGTAGCGTCTTTTCGTCGGATATATCTTCATTGAAACGGTATCCAGCAAGATTGAATTTTTTCAGTTCTGATATGGTTTTAGGGACTTGCTGAAGGATATATCTGGCCATGAGGCCGCGCGCTACCTTGGCATAGGTCGATACCGAAACAGCTTTGCCGTTTTTCAATTCTCGAAAGTCACATCTTATAATTTTTATTGAAATGGCTTTCTCATCAAGAACGGTTGAATATTCTAGCGAGGCGAGGTTTATTAGAACGTCCCTTTCTTTTGTTTCATCATTGATGGCTTGGCTAATATGTTCCCGCCAGTATGATGAGAGTGAGGTATGACCTTGGGTTAAGGATATTGGAGTTCCCATCATCAAGCGGTAAGGTTGAATCAGCTGCAGCGGTTTCAAATATCCGTATAGACCACTCAAAATTCTGATATGGGTGTCGGCTGTAATGAGTTGTTTTTCAGTTAATGTTTTAGCATCAAGACCACGATAGACATCGCCGGAAAAGGCAAGTATGGCGGGAGTTGCTGCAGGTAATTGCATCGGGTATCGAATCGCTTTATGCATTGCGCAGGTTTCATGCGCAATGGAAGCACTTACGCCCATTCTTTTCGCGATTTCCATTTCATCCCATTTCGTAACATGCCGTAATAGAAATTCTGTCTGTGATTGTAAGGTGGGTTGTGAGTATGGAAGTGTAGGTAGCTCGGCTGGTATGGCCATCTTTTTAGATGGTGAGAGAATGGCTATAAGTCTTGACATCCCTTAGAAGTTAGGACGAAGGAGATATTGCGAATAGAATTTATCAATTTCTTCTACGGCTTCTTGTGCGGTATCCACAAGTGAAAAGAGAAATACATCATCAGGTGAAATATTTTTTGCGTTTTCAAGAAGTGTTGTCTTAATCCAATCAATCAGGCCTACCCAGAATGATTTTCCTACGAGAATAATTGGGAATTTGCCAATTTTATCTGTCTGAATCAAGGTGAGAGCTTCAAAGAGTTCATCTAAAGTTCCGAAGCCGCCCGGCATGACGATGAAGCCTTGGCTGTATTTGACAAACATCACCTTACGCACAAAGAAGTAGTCGAAATTTATGCTCTTGTCATGGTCGACATATTGGTTGCCATGTTGTTCAAATGGTAGAACTATATTGAGACCAACAGAGGTTCCGCCGCCCTCGTGAGCGCCTTTATTTGCGGCCTCCATAATTCCCGGACCGCCACCGGTAATTACCCCATATCCCTTTTGGGTTAGGTTAAACGCGATGTCCCGCGCCGTGATGTAATGGGGGTTATCCGGTTTAGTGCGTGCCGAACCAAATATGGAGACGCAGGGACCAATGCGAGCCATTCTCTCATATCCTTCCACGAATTCTCCCATAATCCTGAATATAGACCATGAGTCATTGCTTCTTGTTTCATTCCAACTGCGTTGAGTGAATTTCTCCGTAACGCGACTATCTCTCTCGTTCATATTAATCGACATATTTAATAGGGCAACAAGTTAGATACTTATTCATCACATGATGAATAAATCACTCGTTCCAACAATGATTTTACCTGCTGAAGATTGCTTTGAATCGAAGCAATTCAGTGAATTATTCTTTGATCAAAGTCTTGGTTGTGCCAAGGCCATTTTGACTAAAACGTATCCAATAGGTTCCGGTTGCTAAAGCATTCAGGTCCATCTTGAAACCTGCTTGAGTTGCGCTAGGGGTAATCAATTGTGTATCGATCAATCGACCGTCGATACCAATAATCTCGATTGTCGCAATTTGATTTGGTTTAGCGTTTCCGGTGTATACAATGATTCCATCATTGGTAGGATTGGGATAGAAGGAGAAATCAAATTCTAAGCCGTTCACTGCGCCGAAGTTTTGAGCGTTATTATCGTTGTACCAGCACGAGCCATCATCATTGGTAGCAGCAGGATTATAATTTACGGCAGCTACATCTGTGCAACCAGAAATTTCTCCACAGATACTATTGATTGACCAACTATCTGTTGCTGTGTTGCCGTATAGAAGACCGCCAGTCATATTCGGAATATTGCTCCCTACAATTTGATAGTATCCACCATTCCAGCCGTCTCCCCATGAATCGTTCATCACAAAATCATAACAGCCGTCGGGTATGCAAATTGCTGTTGTTGTGGGGGTCCAGGATGTGTATCCACCGCCGGAAGTTACTGCATTGCCGTAGCTATCATTAAGTGACCAGCTTATTTCAGAACCAAAGTTCATTGGATTAATGATCAGATAAATAAAATTACCATCGCAGGAATTAGAATAGTAGCAACTACCGTCGTCGATGGTAGCTGTTGGGTTGTAATTGTCTGCGTTGATATCAGTACAGCCATAGGTAGCGATGGTACATCCCTCTGAATTGATTCCAAATGCAGATACGCCGTATGATAATCCATTATCAAGTGTCATCATAACGCCCGTTGAATCCCATTGAATGTTGAGAGAAGTGCCATTCCAACCATCACCGAAGCCGTCGTACATATTGACGGTGTAACATCCATTGGGCAAACAGCCGTATTGCGTTGCTCCACCGTAGCCGTAAGCCATTACAAGTCCGGATTCACTGATAACTTCATAGGAACATTCTGATATAAATGGACCTTCTGTTAAGGTGAGGGAAACCAGGTTGTCCTGGCAGCTGCTGGCGTATACGCAAGAGCCGTCATCTGATGAGGCACTGGAATTATAATTGAGAGCCACGGGATCCGTGCAACCTGGGGCTGGATATTGACATGAGCCGTCATTTATTTGAGCTTCAGCATTGTAGTTGATAGCATTGAAATCGGTACAGCCGGTAATCGGTCCGCATGTGCCGTCAATACTGAACGGAAGATCCAAACTTTCAAGGCCATCCGCAAGTCCGGTGTGAATGATTTCGACGCCATTCACATGGATCCAAAAATAACCGTTGTACCATCCGAATGGACCGGTGTTATTGCTCAAATGCGCAGTATAGCATATGCCGGGTTGAAGGCATAGCTGAGTATTTAGAATAGCCACATTATTGAGTTCAGGCGCAGTATATATCGTGTTGCCATCTGGGTCACTTAAGCTGAGTTCTACCTGATTTCCATTGCTGAAGGTACATATGTACATCGGTGCTACAACACTGCCTTCACCATTACAGAATTGACAAGAGCCGTCGTCGGAATTGGCCTGAATATCGAAGTTCAGTGCACTGGCATCGGTACAACCCGTGAGAAGACATGTTCCGTCGTCAAGCAGGGCTGTAGGATCGAAATTATCCGCAGCAGGATTCATGCAACCGCTCGGAATATTGATAGAACAACTGTCTTGTGTCGGATTGAACAATGCATAGTACGAATTACCTGTTGAGAAAGTATATGTACTCGAGTAACCATTGGCCGATAGTGTAAGCGATCCACCATTCCATCCATCACCGAATGAATCGAAAAGTGCAACGCTAAGACATTCTCCATTCCAGCATGTAAAGGAAACTGGAGGAATGCTTCCGGGTTGGAATTGACTTACAATATTCCCGGTGCCATCTGCGATGGCGAATGAACATTCATTTTGAAATGGACCGGGGATAAATTGAAGCATCAGTGGGGTACCATTTTCACATGTTGGAGCATAAACGCAGGAGCCATCTTCGTTGTTGGCGTTAGGGTTGTAGTTGTCTGCTGAGGCATCCATGCATCCTGATATAGCCGTACATGTGCCATCGATTGAGAAAAATGTTGATTCGTAGAATAGATTGTTATCGAGACTCTCGGTGATGATTTGTGTTTGACCATTGTTGATCCAGAAATAACCATTGTTCCAGCCGGTACCACCTTGTGAGTTCGACATATTCACCGAGTAGCATTGTCCGGGTGAGAGGCATAAATTGTAATATTGAATTACGTTATTGCCTTGATTATTTACACTGATAATTTCATTGCCCGAATCATCCGTGATACTTAAGTTCAGTGCCTGACCGTTGGAAAATGTGCAAACGTATAGAAGGCTTGAAGTACTCCCGGGAACGCTGCAGTAGATACAAGATGAATCAGGAATTGAGGCGTTAGAATTGTAATTGAGGGCCACAGGATCCGTACATCCGGAGAAAACACAAGATCCATCATCATTCGTAGCAGCCGCGTCATAATTCACAGCAGTGGCATTGGTACAACCAAAAACATCACTGCCGCAAGATGTGCTTAGAGTAAAACTTCCCTCAGATGATGCAAAGCCACCAACACGAATCTTGTAAGTGTATCCGGCAATGGTGCTGAAAGCGAGGGCACTCTGCAAGGAGCACGCATCGTCATTCGTGCTGATACAAGAGAGTGTGCCACATTCACCCGTAAATACGGCGAGATATGAATCGAAATTGGTTCCGTTACATAGGGAGAGTGATACACTTCCGTTTTCGGTGGCTGTGTATGAATACCAAATCTGTCCTCCGGTAGACCCTGTGCCAAGGCATGATTGGCTGCCAGCGCTGATATTGTCATTCGGACTTCCGATGGTGCTCAAACTATATGTGTAGCCACATTCAATAGGCAAAGCATCACTGCATGAAGTACCATACGACTGAGCATTGATGTTCAGGATGAATGATGTTAAAAGGGTAAAAGTGAATAAAATGGTTTTCATCGTATTAGGAATTGACGTAAATGTAAATACAAAACCATTCTGAAGTTGATTGGGTTGCTTCATTTCGAAAAATACCAACATTTTACCTCTAAAAGTGTCATGATTTTTTTGCACTCCCCTCAGTTTTTATTGGGAATTGCTATTGGTTCAGAAATTTTCGTTAGCGTTGTTTTAACATCAGCGTTGTTCAATTGATTTAAGGTTAACGCACGCTTTACATAGTTGAAACTGTTCCCGCGGAGTTTTGCTTTGAATGAAGAGCAGTGCTAGAAATAAAACGTTTGATGTAAAGCACGCAGAATTTGCGCACTATTGCCGGGCCTTAGCCCATCCTGCACGTTTTGCGATTCTTGCAGAAATGGTATCCAAAGGCGGGCATATTAAAGGGGAGACAATTGAAATTCCCTCGATGGCTAACGCAACTGTCTTGCAGCACTTGAGAGAACTCAAGCGATCTGGTATCATTACGGGAAGGATTTTTGGGATACGAAGCGATTTCAAAATAAATCAAAAGGCCTTATCCAAATTCGAGCTTATCTGCCTCGATTTTTTTGAGGAACATAGAGGCGGTCTTATTTCCAAAGACGAATTAGATGATGTTGTACCAACACCTACCCAATTTTGAAAGGTAGTTTTTTGCTTAATTCGGCTACGATCAACCGAGGTAGGACTTCAGGATTTTACTTCTGCTTGTATGCTTTAAGCGACGTATGGCTTTCTCTTTGATCTGACGCACACGTTCACGCGTGAGATCAAAACGCTCGCCGATTTCTTCGAGGGTAAGCGGGTATTCACCATTTAGACCAAAGTACAATCGCACCACATCTGCCTCGCGGCTGGTTAGTGTTTTGAGAGATCGTTCTATTTCTCTGCGAAGTGATTCATGCAACAGATCCGTATCCGGTGATGGCGTATCATTCGTCTGCAGTACATCGTACATCGTGCTGCTGCTATCATCACCATCTTTCAACGGGGCATCCATCGATACGTGTCTGCCACTATTGCGCATGGATTGCTTTACTTCATCAAGCGTCATTTCCAATACCTCCGCCAATTCAGCAGGGGTAGGCTGGCGCTCAAACTCTTGTTCAAGTTTCGCGAAGGCCTTGTTGATTTTGTTGATCGAACCAATCTTATTCAACGGTAGACGGACAATTCTTGATTGTTCTGCCAATGCCTGCAGAATAGACTGACGAATCCACCACACCGCATAAGAGATAAATTTGAATCCGCGGGTTTCATCGAAACGCTGAGCCGCCTTTATCAATCCGAGATTACCTTCATTGATCAAATCGGGGAGACTCAATCCTTGGTTCTGATATTGTTTTGAAACCGAAACCACAAATCGCAAATTGGCTTTAGTTAGTTTTTCAAGCGCGGTTTGATCACCGGCCTTGATGCGTTTCGCCAATTCCACTTCTTCCTCCGCAGAGATCAAATCTACACGTCCAATCTCCTGGAGATACTTGTCCAGCGAAGCTGTCTCCCTGTTGGTAACCTGCTTGGTAATTTTAAGCTGCCTCATGTATTGATGTCAGTTTTAAAAATGAAGTTCGAATATTATCTCAATGCAAGCTTAAACGCTCGCGGGCTCCTCAGGTTTCGGTAACAATACCTTGCGAGAAAGTTTGTATTTGCCATTCTTAGGATCCTTGCCAATGACTTTTACTTTCACCTTATCACCCTCTTTCAGTGCGTCGCGAACATTCTCAAGACGACGCCACTCAATTTCACTTATATGAAGCAGGGCGTCTTGTTTCGGCAATATCTCTACGAAAGCACCAAAGGCCTGAATATTTTTCACCACACCATCATATACTTCACCTACTTCAATTTGTGGAGGGAAAACAATGCTCTTCACTTTGCGCAAAGCAGCATCAAGGTTGTCGCGATTTGCCGATGCAATCTCCACCACACCTTTGTTGTCAACTTCAGTGATTGTTATGACAGTATTCGTAGTTTTTTGAATCTCTTGGATGATTTTTCCGCCGGGACCAATCACAGCACCAATGGTGTCAGAAGGAATTTCAATGCTTACGATGCGCGGTGCATGTGGCTTGTAATCTTCACGGGGCTTGTCCAATGTTTTTACTATTTCTCCAAGGATATGCAATCTGCCTTGTCTCGCTTGCTCAAGTGCGTTTCGCACCATGTCCATGCTAAGGCCCTTGATTTTAATGTCCATCTGACAAGCCGTAATACCCTTGGATGTACCGGTAACCTTGAAGTCCATGTCGCCGAGGTGATCTTCATCTCCAAGAATATCAGATAGTATTTGATATTTCGAATTATCGGCGTTGGTGATAAGTCCCATTGCAATTCCTGAGACAGGAGCAGAAATCTGAACTCCGCCATCCATCAATGCGAGCGTTCCTGCGCAAACTGTTGCCATGGATGAGGATCCGTTAGACTCCAGAATATCAGACACAACGCGAATAGCGTATGGACATTCCTCACGGGTTGGCAGAACGGGCTTGAGAGCTCTCAAGGCAAGATTGCCGTGGCCAATTTCTCTGCGGCTTGTAGAACGGATTGGGCGTGCCTCTCCGGTGCTGAACGGTGGGAAATTGTAATGCAAAAGGAATCGGTCCTCCCTGGGTTTTACGGCGCTGTCTACGGTCTGTTCATCGAGTTTTGTTCCCAATGTTAGCGTAGTTAGCGATTGCGTTTCACCTCGGGTGAAAATCGCTGAGCCATGTGTTCCTGGCAAGTAATCTACTTCACACCAGATGGGACGAATATCCTTCGTGCCACGGCCATCGAGACGAATACCTTCTTCAAGAATCATGTTGCGCATTGCATCCTTGAGGCAGTCATGATGGTATTTGTGAAGCAAAAATTTCAACGCATCCTTTTCTTCATCGGTGTAACGGGCTACAAACTCTTCTTCGATTTGTTTGAAGGTCTCACCGCGACTGTGTTTATCTGTAGGAGTTTTAGCAGCATTGTAATATTTGTCATAACACTCTTTCCAGATCAATGCCTTCAGTTCTTCGTCTTTTTGCTCGTGATCGTAAGAGCGTTTCGGACTGGATTTGGCAACTGCTGCTGCGAGTTCAGACTGAGCACGGCACTGCTTGCGAATGGCATCGTGCGCGCATTCCAAAGCGGCAATCATTTCAGCTTCAGAAACTTCTTTCATCTCGCCTTCCACCATCACGATGCTATCTTCTGATCCGGCAACCATCAGCTCTAAGTCGGCATGTTCTAGCTGACTCCAGGTAGGATTGATGAATAACTGTCCGTTGATACGGGCTACACGAACTTCACTGATAGGTCCGTTGAATGGTATGTCTGAAACGGCAAGTGCAGCAGAAGCAGCGAGACCAGCAAGACTGTCTGACATATTCTCCTGATCTGCGGAAATCAGATTGACAACCACTTGCACTTCTGCGTGGAAATCATCAGGAAACATGGGACGCAAAGCGCGGTCAATTAAGCGAGCTACAAGAATTTCGTCGTCATAAGGTCTTGCCTCACGTTTGAAATATCCACCGGGAAAACGTCCGGCGGCTGCATATTTTTCACGGTATTCAACGGTTAGAGGGAGAAAGTCTACTCCGTCTTTGGCGTCGTGGTTGGCAACTACAGCAGCCAACAGCATTGTATCACCCTGTCTAACAACCACCGAACCATGCGCTTGCTTAGCGAGCTTTCCTGTTTCGATGGTGATATGCCTGCCGTCTGCAGACTCTATCGTTTTTGTAACTAGTTCGTAATTCATAGAATTCATTTATTTAACCAAAACACGAAAAGGCAATGAATGTATTGCCTTCGCGGTAGGTATTGTAATTGGCCGGCTATTATTTGCGCAGGTCAAGTTCCTTAACGATAGCGCGGTAGCGGTTGATGTCAGTTCTGTGCAAGTAATCCAGCAAACTGCGGCGCTTACCGACCAGGCGGATAAGACTGCGTTGAGTTCCGAAATCCTTCTTGTTCACCTTGAGGTGCTCGGTCAGGTGGTTAATTCTGAATGAGAACAGAGCAATCTGTCCTTCTGCACTGCCGGTATCTTTCTCAGATTTACCGTGCTTTTTGAAGATTTCCTTCTTCTTGGTGGGGTCGAGGTACATTCAAATACTTTATTTAGTGATTATTATGTTTTCCTCCGGAGCATCGCACTTGAGCGGTCCGAAATGGGGCGCGAATATACATCGCATCAATGGGTTTGCACCAACTTTTTCTCTCACTGTTTGAATTTCTTCGAATTGAAGGCGAAACAGAAGCTACTTTCGCGCCCTATGAAAATGAAACTCACACTTGTAAATCTTTTCACAATTGCGATGGTAGCGTCCATTTGTGCGCAAGGTCCAGTGCTCAAAAATGAGAACGATAGTCTCAGTTATTTTATCGGTGCAAGCATTGGCGAGAGTCTAAAGCAGAGCAATTTGAATGCTTTGAACCTCGAATTACTTGGCTTGGGTTTGAGGGATCAGATGAACGGTGTATGCAAGAATAATCAGGAAGAGATTCAAATGTTCATACAGGGTGTATTGATGAGAAAGGAGGCAGAGAATAGCAAGGTAGCAATCAAGGTAGGTGAAGACTTTCTGGCTGCCAATGAAAAGCGCCCGGGTGTGGTTAAGACCGCGAGTGGACTTCAGTATGAGGTGATGAAAATGGGTACTGGTGAAAAGCCGAAAGCCGAAGATAACGTGACCGTTCATTATCATGGAACCTTGATTGACGGAACCGTTTTTGATAGTTCTGTCGAACGTGGTGAACCGGCAAGTTTCGGTTTGAATCAGGTAATACCCGGATGGACCGAAGGAGTCCAGCTAATGAACCCTGGCAGCAAGTATAAATTTTACATCCCATACAGCCTGGCCTATGGAGAGCAAGGTGCTGGTGGAATCATCAAGCCCTATAGTACACTTATTTTCGAAGTAGAACTTATCAGTATCAACAAATAATAAAAAGCCCTCAAATGAATCCAAGAATTTTATTGCTCCCCGGTGTGGCGCTAGGTACGTTTTTCAGTAGTTGTCAATCCGGCGATGCAAAAGCAGATTTGAAAAGTGAAATTGATAGTCTCTCATATTGTATCGGTATTAACCTCGGTGAGGCCTTTACCAAAGGTGATTTGCCAAAGCTGAATTTGGAGATTATGAAGACGGCAATGCGTCATGTATTGGATAGCTCAGACAATCAACAGATAGAGTCAATGGAAGCGGAGGCTTTTATACAGGAGTTCTTGAGTCAACGTCAGGCGAAAATGTCGACAGAAATGAAACTTGAAGGAGAGAAGTTTCTTGCAGAGAACAAGTCAAAGGAAGGAGTTGTTACAACTGCCAGTGGATTACAATACAAGGTGCTACAGGAGGGTACGGGGCCGAAACCGAAATTGAATCATAAGGTCAAAGTGCATTATCATGGCACTTTAATTGATAGCACAGTTTTCGATAGTTCAATCGATCGTGGTCAGCCCACAGAGTTTCAGGTTGATCAGGTTATTCCAGGTTGGAGTGAGGCACTGCAGTTGATGAGTGTGGGTGGCAAATACATGCTATATATACCGCAGGAGTTGGCATATGGTGAGCAGGGTGCTGGACGCGATATTCCTCCTTACAGTACGATTATTTTCGAGGTGGAATTGTTGGGTATCGATTCAACGGGCAAGGAAGAAACACCTGAGGCGAAATAGGAGGGCTGTCCGCTCGATTTTTATTGTCAAGAGATTCCTCAGAAGAATCATCTTACACTCAATTTTGAATTCCACTACTTCTTATTTTCTGATCTTTCATAATTCCGTTAGGGGCAAATCGTTGGCCCCTTTATGGCGCTAATTTCATTCTATAAGGTTCGTTTAAGTGGTTGATTCAGTTTGAATGTATACAGATTAAGTTGTCATTCGGGGTAGGTGGGTTTAGCACCTATGAAGATCAATGCAAGGGAGGTTTGATGGAATGATCGCCTGACCTTTCACGAGTATTTATTTTCAGTTAATGTATCTGTTAAGGGTCAAAAGAAAAGGGGGCATTTAAGCCCCCTTTATAATTCATGAAATCACATTTTATCTCATGATTTCAATTCTGCGCGTTTCGGCTTTTCCTTGATTCCAAATTCTCATGATGTACATGCCGTTGGGGTATGTGTTGACATTCAGTGAAGGACTGTATGGACCAGAATACAATGGCTCTCCCATCATGTTGAATAACTCGATAAGATTAGGTTGTTTGCCAATTGCAATCACGTTTATTACATCGGCAGCCGGATTGGGATATACAAGAATTCTTTCATCATCTGTGAATTCAATAATACCAATCGGTTGCTGCCCTTCACAAGTACAGCCCAATACGATAATATCGTCTACCGTGGTAGTGTCTCCATCATCACAAATTGTTCCTATTTGAATATCGCAAGTTCCGTTATCACATCCAGCAGAAGGGAGGTAGTTACATGCATTGGGGTCAGTGCAACCCGCAGCAATACAGGAACCATCATCCGATGTTGCATCGACATTATAATTACAGGCCGTCGGGTTGGTGCAACCTGCGATGTTGGCTGTCAAATTATTCACGTCAACCAGTCTGGCTGCAATGGATGGCACAAGGTCTGTTCCAAAACCGAGCGAGTACCATGTTCCATTATCATTGATTGGGCCAACCGCTTCAAGGCTGTAATTGATTCGTTCATCGTAGTCATAAGCATTTCCGAATGACAGGTAAACTGTAGTTTCGGATGTGACCGCGCAGAATAGGTAGCGCTGGTTGTCTACCAACGGAACGGCCTCGTTAAAGGAGGAGTATACCAATGTATTTTGTAAGTCAGATTCATAGCTGTAGTCTCCGAAAGCGATTGGATTTAGATCCCAAGCGGTACCTGCCGGAAAATTTACAGTGTCATTGAGGTTCTCGAACACGTTGTTCCATTCATAGAGAACTGTCTCTACATAGGCGCCATTAAGAACATCAGCTGCGCCGGTTGAAGCTCCGAAGTATAGACCCATAGCAGCCAATCTGCTGGCGTTGGGGTCTTTGAATTGAATGCAAATTCCAAATTCTCCTGTGTTGTCGGTAGGACGGTAAGATGCATCAATAATAGGCAATGACGTGCTATCAAGCTCGGCATATGCAAGGTATTCGTCTCCGATAGTGAAAGATACGCTTCTAGAGTTATCTGCGATGAAATTATCTGATGAGTCAGCGCTTACGGAATAGGTTATATCATACTTTCCATCGGGATAGCTAGCCTGATTAAAATTGGGTATATCAAACCAAACGCTATCGCCACTCGCAAGAGAATCCAAGGTGCTGATCTGGTCGTAGATTACGTTGCCGGCATAGGTTACTGTGGTATTGAAGGTAATATTCTGTTGAGTGTTTTGGCCATAATTGAATATCCATGAGCCGAGTGGAACTGTAAACTCTGTTGAGTCCTGTGCAATGAGTGAGGGCACTCTGGTAGATGGTGCAACCATCAAATCCATAGGCCACATTCCAATGTCATTTGCGTAGTAATTCTGCTTGGAGCCGATAAAGGCTGTAACGGTTCCTGCGTTGATTTGATTGGCGAGATCCTGACCTGCCTGTTGCGTTATCATAACGACAGGAATTACAACATTTGCGCCAACATCTCCGGGAGCCATGCCAATGGGCGAGCCAGGAACGTTATTTATAATTACTACTGCGATGGCGCCAGAATTTTGAGCATTGTATGCTTTGAGTCCGAATTGACAGCTGCCGCGGTATATAACTGCGATATTACCATCGATTTCCGAGGCATTTAAGATTCCTCCAATAGTATCGCAGCAAAGTGAATCGGCGGTGGTACCGTCTACGGCAAATACCAAGTTTCCGGTTGTGGCATTCAGCGGGTCATTCAAATCGGGTGATCCCCAGCCACCTGCAGGATCGGCCCAAGTCATTTCATAGTTTCCTTCAAGCTCGCTGGGGTTTTCAACATAAAAAATTACCTGAGCACTTGAAGCAATGACAGTGAAAATGAAAATGCATAGAGTAAAAAATTTTGTCATTTTGTATTGGGTTTTAGTTAGTTCTTACAAATATATCCATGGCGGTCCTATTATTACTTGAACCGGGAATTTTATCAGTTATAATGCTGATTTTTCTGCCATACTAATTATCAAGATGCCGCAGAGAATGAACGCGAGACCGAGGTAATGAGGTAGTCCGATACGCTCATTGAAAACGAAGTATCCCGCAATAAGGGTGAATCCAAAATTAATGCCGGTTGCCATCGGGTTAACGAGAGAGATCTTGGCGATGCTCAAAGCTTTAATCAAAATTATTGCCGAAAGGAAAACAAGGGCAAAACCGGCAATTACCCTCCATCGCATCAAGAAATAGATGTAATCAGTTATGCCACTGAGCGATTGGTTTTTTATGTCAGATTTAATAAGTGCAGCTCCGCTGACATTTATAGCGGCATACAAAATGGAATATAAAACTACAGGAAGAAAATTCACTCGTTTGAAATTTTAGATTGGGCGATGTGCAACTATTTTTTCAGGCCGATTTCAGCGAGTCTTTCTTCTAAGAAGGCTCCAGCCGTTATGGGAGGCCATGCGGCAGAGGATCCGGCCGAAATGCAGGAGGGTAGACAGTCTAATTTCATTTCACTTCGGGGATGTAAAAAGAAAGGTATGCTGTATCTTGAACTACCCCATTTTTCGCGAGGCGGATTAACTACCCGATGAGTTGTGCTTTTTAATTTTCCGTTGGTTAGTCGTTGTAACATATCACCTACATTCACAACAATATGATCGGGTAACGCCGTCACAGCAACCCATTCGTTCTTCTTGTTCAATACCTCAAGGCCATCTGCAGAAGCCCCAATCAAAAGAGTTATCAGGTTGATGTCTTCATGCTGTCCGGCCCGCACAGCACTCTTTGGTTCAGCCGTAATGGGTGGATAATGAATGGGCCTCAGAATGGAGTTGCCATTTTTGATTTTGTCATCGAAATAATACTCATCTAAGCCAAGGTATAGGGCTATGGCTCTAAGCATATATTTACCTGTATGTTCAAGTTTTCTGTAGGCATCTATTCCAACAGCGTTGAATTCGGGTAACTCTTCAGTGAAGATGTTAGTTGGGTATTCAGCTTTGATGGGGTCACCATCTGTTACCTCTTGACCAAAATGCCAAAACTCCTTTAAATCACCCGAGTTGCTTCCTTTAGCGTGCTCCCTTCCAAAGGATGTATAGCCACGTTGGCCTGCGAGCTCTATGACCTCATATTTTTTCTTTGTGTTTTCATCGAGGGTAAAGAAAGATTTTACCTCATGGTATAATTTTTCTACGGTGGCTTCATCCATTAAATGATTTTTTACCGCCACAAATCCTATATCTTCATATGCGGCACCAAGGTCATTTACGAATTGGCTTTTGGCGTTTTTGTCACCATTGATGAAATCATCGAGGTTCACCGCCGGTATTCCCATGTCATATAAATTCATAGTTGAAGAATTTGAATATTGTGTAAAATTATAGAATCGATTATCGCTTTCTACGTATTGATCTTACAAAACTCGTCCAGGCAGCAGCATCGAGTAAATTCCCGCCACTTTTAAAGCCCGACGATTGTCGCGCTGAATTTTTTTCGTTCTGCTCGCTGAAAGCATCAGCCGATAAATCATTTAAACCGTCTAACTGAGAAATGGATACCACATCTCTACTGAACTTATAATATCTGTCACCCGGAAGATCCAGGGCAAGTATTTCTTTGCGGAGTTGATGTTTGGACGGGTAGGGGAGGATATGAATCGTGGGCAATATCAGAGTGTCTTGTTCCATCCATTGAACAATGCTGATATGGTTTTGGGTAGTGTCTTTAGGGACTATGAATTGTGATTTTTTGAGCCCAAGAAAGATAAAATTCAATGTATCTCCTGCAACGGCGGGCATGGTGAAATACCCTTGGTAATCACTGAAAGTGCCCCGGTAGTCGCTAACTCTGTAAATGGAGGCAAATGGAACGGGTATGAGTGAATCTCCTGCAACAGCAATGCCAGAAACCTGAATGATATGTTGTTTCTGTGCGTCAACATGAATTGCATTGCATAACAGAAAGATTACCGCTACAATGGCTTGTGGCTTCCACGCGACAGGCATTGACCGTATTATTGCGGAAATACTTTTTAGTTTTAAAGGAAGTGACCCAAGGCAATTCATCATTAAAAAAGAAACACGTTTTGGTGGCCATTTCATCTGATATAGTCACCGATGTTCGCGTGACGAAGGTAGTAAGGTTTCTTTGTGGTCAAGATTTTTTGGCGAGTGTGATTTGTTGCAGAAGATCGAGCATTGATTGGAGCGGTGAGTTTCCTGTAACAAGGATGAGAATGTTGTTTCAATCCTCATTTCTTTTCTACTTTTTTTTCAATCTGAAATTATTTTTACGCGGTTTATTCCATCGGGCAGATCTGATTTTGGCAAATGATTTGGATACGCTTCCGGCGTGTAGGATTCTTGGGTGGTTGAAGCGTTCGCCTGTTGTTTACGATAGTCATGAGTTCTTTACAGAGAGTGTGGGTTTGATGAATCGGCCTGTGGTGAGGGGTATTTGGAAGCGGATTGAAAAAGCTTTTCTGCCCGGAGTTGCTGTTGCTTATACGGTTTCAGAACCTATCGCTGAGGCGTATTTTAAGCGATACAATGTTGCCTTTAAAGTTGTACGAAATTATCCGGATTTATCCAGATTTCCGTTGCGATCCAACATTCATCCTTACCCCCAGAGCAAGTACATTCTTTATCAAGGGGTTTTCAATCCGTGTCGCAGTCTGCCACAGTTGATAAGATCCATGACTTTGGTAGATGATGAATATCATTTGATTTTGGCGGGATATGGTGAATTGACGGGAGAATTGAAGGAGCTTGTGAATGTCTTGAATTTATCAAATAGGGTCAAATTCACAGGAACAATGGAGTATTCACAATTGATTCAATATACTTATTACGCCTCGCTGGGTATTGCCCTTGAAGAACCTGAATCGCTCAGTTTTCGGTATTCGTTGCCGAATAAAGTATTTGATTATGTTGCTGCCGGCTTGCCTTTTATCAGCATGGGAACTCCATTGGTGAAACAACTTATTGATGAGCATGGTATTGGGTTTATTTGTGAGAGCAATGCCCCGGAGTTGTTAGCGGCTAGAATCAATGATGTGCTCGCTGATAATAGGGGACTGGAGCGTGTACGTGGCGCGCAGAAAAATGCAAGGCAGTCATTCAATTGGCAAAATGAGTGTTCACGCTTGGGTGATTTATTCGGTAATTTGAGATGATGAGCAGCAGTCTTGCCATGATTGTAAGTCGGTTGTCATTTTTACGAATGAGATTGCGCTCCAAGATTTTCTCGGCAACCATCGGGTGAAGAATGAATCGGTCTTTGTCTAAGAACTCAGATGACGGCCACACACTATTGGGAATGGTGAGTTGACTTTGAAGTTTTCCTGAGAAAACAACTAACTCTCCCGTATACTGATCAGCGGCAATGAAAATGTTCGGATAGTTGGTTAACTCAATATATATAGGCCATGATATCCATTGACCATCAGCGGTTATTTGTCGAAGAGATAAGGTGTGAAGTGGATAAATCCACGTCTTGTGCTGAATATCAAATGAATCCAGTAGTTCGGATATCATTGTAAGAATTTTTTTGATAAAGCTGGCTGATGAGCCTAAATCGGGTTTCTCTGCGTATTCCAACCATTTGCATTCCTTGGTTAAATATTCGAAACGCCCAAGGAATAATTTATAATCCATTCGTGTTGGCTCATCGAGCACATATCCAGGGTAGTAATGTTGTATGCCATGCTCTCGCGCAAACTGAAGCTCTAACAACATGGTTGCCTTGCCTAATGATAAATGCAGATAGTCTCTGTCATAGCAGCAGAGCAGCGAGGCCATTGCATGAAAGCCAACGTCGAAAAGGCTAAACGCAATCAGTTTTTCATTGTGGTATAAAACTACCTCCATGGTCTTAAAACCTGTATAACTTGGGTTGTGGAATATGGCTGTAGGATCTCGCATGATAAATGATTGAAATCGCTTTGACTGAATAGCATAAAGTTCTTGGTGTCGTTCAGTGCAACGCGCTTCGCGATATTCAATCCTGAAAGGGCTTATTTTTTTTAGAATTTTTCGATGAGATTTGCGCTCGGTCCAACTTCTAACGTTGAGCCGAACGTGCATTGCTGAGAACAATCCTTCACCTACACAAATAATATCTGCCTGATACATTTGATCTGTCCCGCGAAACCATCCTTGCGCAAGCAATTCATCATACTGGCCATGCCTCAAGCTGTCGGCGCTGATGTATTTTGACATTGAGTAAAATTAGACATCTGTTGTCTTATGTGAATAGCAAATTTCTATGGTGCATAAGAAAGATCGACGTTTCGCAGTGAAGGATATTGTAAGTTTTACTTTATGAAACCGTCATAATTTCTTTACTCAATGGCAATATCAGTATTCGTAGGCCAAGATTTATTTGCAGTATGAAAACATATTTGCTTCGCTTCAGTGAAGGAAACTCGGTACAAGAGCTTACGACCATAGTGGCCAGACTCAAAATGGTAAAGGGTGAGGAGATGTTGACGACTCAGGATGGTGTTGAAATTCCCCTAAGAAATATTTTAAGTGTCAACGGTATTCGTTTTGCCTGCTAATCGATTCTAGTCCCAGGTGGCTCGTTCAAATTCTTTAATGAGCTGGCTTCGCTTTATGTTACGATATTAAAAAAAAAAACGGTTAGACCGTTTTAGTGACACCGTAGGGATTCGAACCCCAAACCTTCTGATCCGTAGTCAGATGCTCTATCCAGTTGAGCTACGGTGCCAAATTGCGGGTGCAAATATACCTCTCCGTTTGAAGTGTGCAAGTCATTAGTTCAATCGTGATAAAAACATGCAATTCTTCTGTCCGTAATTCTTTCTGTTAGGATGGCCTACGCATTCTCCTTCATCTTTTGCTCAATGGACGCGAGCTCATCTCTCAGTCTGGCCGCAAGCAAATAGTCTTGCTCTTTTGCGGCGATTTCCATTCGTTTGCGGGTTCCTTGAGCAAGTTTCTGCAACTGATCAGTGTTGAGATAACTATATACTGGATCCGCTGCCATCAACTTGGTATCTTCTAACTCATATGCTTCCGCACGATGCCCAATAAGATCTCCCTTTTGTTCAAGCAGTGTAACTTTTTTTCTATTCACTTGGGTGGGTGTAATACCATGTTCAAGATTGTATCGCGTCTGCTTTTCTCTTCTGCGCTCGGTCTCTTGTATTGTTATTCGCATGCTTTCGGTCATTTTATCTGCGTACATGATAACTCTGCCATCGATGTTTCGTGCAGCTCTTCCCGCGGTTTGAGTCAATGATTTGTGATTTCGCAGAAACCCTTCTTTGTCTGCATCCATGATAGCGACCAGCGCTACTTCCGGTAAATCAAGACCTTCTCTTAATAGATTAACTCCAATGAGCACATCGAATTTACCGTTGCGTAAATCTCTTAAAATCTCAATGCGATCTAATGTTTGTACCTCACTGTGCAGATAGCGCACCGCAATTTTGAGTTTGTGCAAGTACTCGCTGAGCTCTTCCGCCATTCTTTTTGTGAGTGTCGTAACGAGCACACGGTTACCCGCAGAAACGGTCTTGCGGATTTCTCCAATCAGATCATCTACCTGGGTTTTGGCCGGCCGAACATCTATGGGCGGGTCTAATAGTCCTGTTGGGCGCACCACTTGTTCAACCACAACACCACCGCTTTTCTGCAACTCATAATTGGCAGGTGTTGCGCTTACATAAATGACTTGTTGTTGGAGGTCTTCCCATTCTTGAAAAGTCAGTGGTCGATTGTCAAGTGCACTGGCCAGTCGGAATCCATACTCAACGAGATTGGTTTTACGCGATCGGTCTCCGCCATGCATGGCACCTACCTGTGGCACGGTGACGTGGCTTTCATCAATAATCATGACGTAGTCTTTCGGGAAATAATCGAGCAGGCAGAAGGGTCGCTGGCCCGGAGCTCTTCTATCGAAATACCTCGAATAATTTTCAATTCCTGAACAATATCCAAGTTCCTTCATCATCTCGATGTCATAGGTCACCCGGTCATACAGACGCTGAGCTTCAATATCTCTACCTTGCTTTTGAAAAGACTCCACTTGGGTTTTGAGTTCTTGTTGTATTTCCCAAATAGCAGAGTTGAGAGTGTCTTTACTGGTCACAAATAAGTTGGCGGGATAAATATTGACGACCTCAAAATCCATCAATTTTTTGCCTGTCTCCGGTTGAATGGAATAAATTTTTTCGATTTCATTTCCGAAGAATTCAATGCGCAGGGCGTGATCGGCATAGGCGAGAAATACGTCCACCGTATCTCCTTTCACCCTGAAGGTTCCTCGCGAAAGTTCGCCAAGACTGCGGCTGTACAAGGATTCTACCAATCGATGCAACAGTCCTTGTCGACTGATCGACTCTTTGCGCTTGATGGTTATCACTGTTTTGTGAAACTCAATAGGATTGCCGATTCCATAGATGCATGAAATACTGGCAACAACAATTACATCGCTGCGTCCGCTCATCAATGCGCTGGTCGCTGACAATCTCAGTTTCTCAATTTCAGCGTTGATGCTCAGATCTTTCTCTATGTAAACACCTGTTGTTGGGATATAAGCTTCAGGCTGATAGTAGTCGTAATAACTCACAAAATATTCTACGAGATTATTGGGGAAGAATTCTTTGAACTCAGCGTAAAGCTGCGCTGCCAGAGTTTTGTTGTGACTCAAAATGAGCGCAGGCCGGTTCGTCGTTTCAAGCACATTCGCGATGGTGTATGTCTTACCGGAACCTGTAACTCCCAAAAGAGTTTGGTATTTGTCGCCCCGCTCAATGCCTTCACAAAGTTCGCGAATGGCCTGTGGCTGGTCACCACTGGGCGTGAAGGGTGATTCGAGTTTGAGTTTCATAAGGGTTACGAAATTCGGGTTATTTCAGATGTAACAGCAGACAAATGGAATATTTGGAAGAAGCAACCTTCGTTAATGAAAGGATGTCCTTATTTTTGTTTGATAAGTCTGTAGAATATTTAAAACTGACGTGATGAGAATTTTGTTATTGTTTTTTATCGGTTGCATCCTTTCTGATTTGTCTTTGGCTCAATGCACTCCCGGTCCACTGATCATGTCCGGTGGAACTTTTACCGTTACAGAGGGTTGTGTTATCCAAGACGATGGCGGCGGTGCGGCTTATACCGAAACGGACTACACCATGATTCTTTGTCCGGATGTTCCGGGGGATGTGGTTCAATTGACCTTTAATGCATTCGCTCTGCAAACCAGTCAAAACGCCAATAACAGTGACTATCTGAGCATTTTTGACGGCAACTCAACTGCGGGAATGACCCTCGGTGATTACACGGGAACGGCCTTGCAGGGAACACAGGTAACGGGCACGGTTAACAATACAAGCGGTTGTCTCACACTTGTGTTTAGCACCAATGGAGCCGACAACGCTACCGCTGGAACGCCATTTCCAGGTTTCGAAGCTACGATTTCAACAACTACTCCTTGCGCCAACCCAACGGTGAACTCAGAAATTGTCTCGCCAAGTCCGGTCGATCCTGCGTTGCAAACCGTTAATGTTTGTGTGGGTACAGTGGTAACTTTTGGTGATAATGGTTCAATCGGCGGCGTATATCCCCCAGGTCAGAATTACTCAATCACAAATTATATCTGGGATTTTGATGATGGCACTGTGGTAACCAATAATGGGCCCACCAACATCCAGCACAGCTTCTCAGAGCCGGGCGAATACATAGTCACATTAACCGTCGAGGATAACAATTATGGTGGTGATGCTATTGGATGTCAAAATTTGAATCTCCAACCCTTACAAGTTTTAGTCAGTACAAGTCCCACGTTCACAGGTATGATTGATTTGGAAACTTGTCTCGGTGATACGGTTTGGGGATTGGTAGAAGTAGGGCAAAGTGTTCCTTTAGACGACCCAACGAATATTGGTGGCAGCGCTGATGGTACAACATGGACTGCTTTACCGCCGCAGGTGGTTTCAGGACAGACTTACCTCGCCGACGGTGCGGGTTTCTCGTATTCATCCACCATCAATTTTGACTTTTTTCCTGCGGGAGCGACACTCACGAATTGCGATGATTTCCTCTCAGTATTTGTGAATATGGAGCACTCATACTCGGGTGATGTCTCGCTTTCTATCAGTTGTCCCAATGGCACTACGGTAGATCTTGTAGCTTATCCAAGTGGTGGGGGAGGCACATACCTTGGGGAGCCTATAGATGATGGGTCGGGATCCGGCACTTTGGATATGGGAGTGGGTTATGACTATTACTGGGAGCCTAACACAACCAATCCAACTTGGAATGGAGCTTTCGCAGCGGGAGGATATACAGTTCCGGGCGTGGGTACGCCAGCGAATAATGCACTAGAGTCTGGTGTGTATGCGGCAGTTGGAAATCTCTGTGATTTCTTAGGTTGTCCGCTGAATGGTGGTTGGACTTTCAGTGTTCTGGATAATTTGGGAGCTGACAATGGATACATTTTCCAATGGGGTATCAACTTAAATCCCGCCCTTTATCCGGATGTTACCACATTTACCCCAACTATCGGTCCGGATGCTGATTCTTCATATTGGGTTACCGCCGGCACTGGAGCCGGAATTCAATGGATTACAGATGTAACGGGAGATGCAGACGGGATTGAAATAGTCCCCATGCAAACCGGAGTATTCGAGTATACCTATCACGTGATCAACAGTTTTGGTTGTTCGTTTGATACATCAATGACGGTTACTGTAACTGAGGCGCCGCAGGTTACAGCTGGAATGGATCTCAACTACAATTGTGGAACCTTGGTGCTCGATGGTGGTCTGCTGGGTGAGCCGGCAGTTCCTTGTGCAGATTGTGGAAGTTACAACTATTGCTATACGACTTTTGACTACCAGCAATTCACATATTGCCCGGATATAGCTGGGGATGGCTTCGTTACATTATCTATTGATCAAGGTTCAGTTGATATGAATGACCAGTTCGCGGTCTACAACGGAGCCAATACTTGGCCGTCTCCTTGGTTAGGAAGTTTTACGGGTGATTTGAGTGGTATGTCATGGACATCTACTGACGCTTCAGGGTGCCTAACAGTTGTGATTTCCGAATGGGATGGTGTTACCAATTGTACGGATGGTGGAACGCAGGAATTGATTTATTCGGTTTCTGCCGGAAGCGCTGTTGCCGGAAGTTTTCATTGGGAATGGACGCCGGCGGTTCCACTCGATAACCCGGCTATATCGGATCCAACGGTGCTCACCCTCAATCAGACCACGACCTTCACATTGTACGGTCATCCCAACAACTATCCGGGTTGCTGGAGTTCTGATGAAGTTGTAGTTTCAGTAGATCCTTTGGGTGATCCTGGATTGGATGCAACCATTACGGTTTGTCCAAACGCGAACGATTTTAACATGGTTGATTTTCTTGGAGGTAATCCAGTAAATACTGGTGTTTGGGCGGATGCAACGGGCAATGCTTTGCCTGATGGTGTATACGATCCATCTACTGATTCACCGGGCAATTATCAGTACACAGTTACCAGCGGAGATTGTTCTCTGTCTTCCGTGCTGACCATTGATTCTCCGCCTGCATTGACCTCTGCTCTGCAAGGTTTTCCCGGGGTACAGGTTTGTGACGATGGCGAGGTAGATCTGGATACTAACTTCGTACAGGGATCTGCTCCCTTCGTTTTTCAATGGACTTTTCATGGAGAAACTTTGGGTACTTCGGCTCAGGAAACATTCAATCCTGATTCATCAGGATTTGCTGTATTAACCATCACTGACGAATGTGATTTTGAGTGGCGCGATTCTCTTTTGATAACAGTTTTCCCAACTGTAGATGTGACTTTCACCGCGGATACAACAGAGGGCTGTTGGCCGAATGCTTTTGCATTGACTTGTGAGGATATTCCCATGCATCAAATACGTTGGGATTTGACCGATGGTAGTACTTACCTCAACAACAGTTCGTTGAGCCATGCGTTTGAGAATCCCGGGGACTATGGTGTTACGCTTACCTATACGAATCCATTAGGATGCGAGTATTCTGCAAGTTTCCCATCTTATTTGCACTCCTATCAGGCGCCTGATGCCGGATACAGAGCATCACCGCAACCAACGAATGTAGAGAATACCGAAATAACGTTTACCGATTTTTCCGAGGGTAACGAAATTGTTGCATATCAATGGGCTTTTCTGGATGCGGATGGCAATTTATTAGGTATGTCAAATCAACAGAATCCAGTATTTGATTTCCCAGGTTCATACGGTGGTGAATACAATGTTCAGTTATCGGTTACAGATATTCACGGGTGCAGAGATGTTATTTCTGATGGTGTAATATCTATTGACGACCTGCTGCAATTTTACGTGGCTTCAGGCTTTACCCCTAATGGTGATGGATTGAACGATGTAATGATGTTTGAGGGTGCCGACATTGATGAAACGAGATTCTCAATATTCATTATGAATCGATGGGGCGAGGTGGTTTATGAATCGAAGGATCCGAAAAGAGCATGGCTCGGAGGTACTACCGATGGAGATTATTACCTCCCTAATGGCGTTTATTTCTGGAAAGCAACAATTGTGTCAAAATCTACCAGCGAGAAGAGAGAACTGGAAGGTAACATCACCCTGATGAGATAATATTTTAGGTGACTCCAATTTGGAGATTGAGGTTGTGTTCTCACCTTATGCGAGGAGTTGAATGTTTCAATTCTTGGCTCATTGGTTGAGGTTTCGAAGGGTTTTATTGGGACAGTGATACTCTGAAATTACTGATTGGTATGAAATGCATTTTGTCTTGACGTTCAGGGTTGCTTCAACTTACATTTGAACGAAATTCTAAAGATATGAGAGAGATTCAGTTTAGAGAGGCGATATGCGAAGCGATGAGCGAGGAGATGCGTCGCGATGATAAGGTTTTTTTGTTGGGTGAGGAGGTTGCAGAATACAACGGCGCCTATAAAGCGTCTAAGGGAATGTTAGAAGAGTTTGGAGCTAAGCGCGTTATTGATACTCCTATCGCTGAGCTTGGTTTTTCGGGAATTGCGGTGGGTGCTGCTATGAATGGCTTGAGGCCTATAGTAGAATTTATGACTTGGAATTTTGCCATTCTTGCCGCAGATCAAATCATTAATTCAGCAGCGAAAATGCTGCAGATGAGTGGAGGCCAGTTCAGTGTACCCATTGTATTTCGTGGTCCAAATGGACAAGCTGGTCAGTTAGCTGCTACCCATTCTCAAAGCTTTGAGTCCATGTATGCTCACGTTCCTGGCTTAAAAGTTATAACACCGTCGAATCCTTATGATGCGAAGGGGCTTCTCAAAGCGGCCATCCGGGACAATGATCCGGTGGTGTTTTTTGAGAGCGAAAAGATGTACGGCGATAAAGGAATCGTACCTGATGGGGAGTATCTTTTGCCTATTGGTGTTGCTGATGTGAAGCGCGAAGGCACGGACGTTACACTTGTTAGTTTTGGAAAAATTATGAAGGTAGCGCTTGCTGCCGCTGAGGAACTCGCCAAAGAGGGTATAAGTGTTGAAGTAATCGATCTCAGGACGATTCGCCCGCTTGA
This sequence comes from uncultured Comamonadaceae bacterium, assembly GCA_964555295.1. Lineage (GTDB taxonomy): Bacteria > Bacteroidota > Bacteroidia > Flavobacteriales_D > Sanyastnellaceae > CAZKRL01. The sequence continues at coordinate 105,640 of CAZKRL010000005.1, forward strand.
TATCGATACAATTGTTCAATCTGTCAAGAAAACCAATCGTTTGATCATCCTCGAGGAATCCTGGCCAGTGGCAAGTATCTCAACTGAAATAGCTTATCGAGTTCAGCGAAATGCATTTGATTATCTTGATGCACCGATACGTCGGTTAACTCAATCTGATACACCGTTTGCTTTTGCAACCTCCTTAATTGAAGCCGCGTTACCTCAAATTTCTGACGTCGTCAAAACAGCTAAGGAGCTGATGTATGTTGCGTCGTAATTACTTTGGAATAGGACGTAGAAGATTTGAAGTACTTATGCCATCCATGCTGCGGATGCAATCCCAAGTATTATCACCAGTAGTTTAGTGAAGTTGAATTTGTGGTGCTGATCGTTTTCGAAAAGAATAATGGTGGATACATGAAGCATGATGCCTACCAATACAGCGAGTAAGGGTGATGTGAATGTATCTATTCCACCAGAAGAATGATGTATTAGCGAATGATTGACTATGGCTCCGAGCGGCGCAATAAGAGCAAATGCGACCATCCAAAGAACAAGTTGAAAATTGGCCACATGGAATGAACGAAGCAATGAAGCAACTACAAATCCTTCGGTAAGTTTATGAACGGAGATGCCAAGTAGGAGTGAATCGCTGAATTCCATGAGACTGTTGCCATGTTCGTGATGATTGTGATGATGAGCCAAGCCACCGCCGAAAGGCATCCCCTCAATAAATGCGTGCACCCATAGAGCAGCCATAACACCAATGAGGAAGTTTTTAGGGTGATGCTCTGAATGCAAGTGCGCATGACCATGTTCAATGCCATGTGAGAAATAATCGAGAATTATCTGCAGAAAAAAACCGGCGAGAATATACCAGCCGGCCTGGGAGCCAATATCAGAGAAAACCTCTGGCAGAATATGTAAAATACTCAAGGCCAATAAATACGCAGCGGAAAATGCCAGCACCATTTTAAAGGTGTTGTTGCTTTTTCGAACAAAGTACTTTTGAATCCATCCACCGGTGATGACAGCCGTGAAGAGAATTGTTATCGGTAAAAGAATCTCAGTAATCATATTGTGCGGGCAAATATGATACATCGTTGTGATGAATCTTTATCAAATTCATTGAGGTTGTAATCTCCCGCTACTGATTCAATGATGAAACCACATTTCTTGAAGAGTTTGAGAAAATCATTAAGGTCTAAAAGTGCTACATCTTCCTTGAAGAGTTGATTGCCAACTTTAATGAGTTTGACAATTCTATTGTCGACCACAGACCGCGTTATTTCATATTGGGTGTTGTTTATGGTTTTGATTTCGGTCGGATTCAGATTTTCTTGCACCCAAGAAGAATTGAAATAATCAAGAACAAAACGGCCGCCTTTGGAAAGGTGTTTTTGCACTTGCTTTAAGACCAATAGATGTTCTGATTCTGTTTCGAAATAACCAAAACTCGTAAAAAGATTTACAATAAGTTCGTATTGTTTGTTGAGTTGGAAATTCCGCATGTCGAATTTGTGAAACGCGCAGTTCGGCGCCAAATCCAGTGACCGTGCAATTTCGAGTTGCTGATCTGATAAATCAACGCCGTCAACGAAGTGCACGAATGGCGCTATGGAATAAGAATGTCGACCATTGCCACATCCTAAATCAAGCACGTTGATGTGAGCATTGAACCAAGGCATTTTTCGAAGTGCAGTTATAAATAACTCAGCCTCAGCCATGGAGCGATTGCTATAGAGCTGATGGTAGAATTCTGTCCCGAACCATTGAGAAAACCACTCCGGATTTCCCTCACTACCATTCGAATTTGTTTTGTGCAAAAAAAGTTGATTAACGTCTGCAAAATTCTCTAATTTCGTGTGACAATTATACATTATGGAAGAAATTCAACGTCAAGCCACTCCCAAGACCCCTTTCGTGCATTTTCAAGCTAGCGGAAAACTCGAATTAAAAGGTCGTTCAATACCAGAGAATTCACTTGAATTCTACAAACCGTTGATAGATTGGTTAGACTCAATTGATCAAACAGGCATTGCTGATACCAGCGTTCATATTCAATTGGAATATTTCAATACGAGCAGCAGCAAGTGTTTACTGGATTTCTTTAAGAAGCTGGAAACCTTAAAAAGTAAGGTAACCGTCAACTGGTATTATGAGCAGGATGATGAAGATATGTTGGAGGCGGGTGAAGATTATGAAGCTATTATTAATCTTCCTTTCAAAAAGATTGAAGTAGGTTCATTGTCGTAATGAATTGAAATTTTTTCTGGAGAGTATATCCTCTTCTCCATGAATTGCAAAAATCAAAAAGGCCGTTTACCGGCCTTTTCAATTTAGTTTTTCAGTAGAGCCCAAGAAGCCTTTTCATACAATTCAATTTTCACTGAATCTGTTGATGTAACGTGAGCTTACCGCAATAGGTTTCGAAATGCAGAAAATATTTTGCGCTGCCCTTAAGGGTTCAATCGACGGATGTACCAATTGAAATTTTCATCGACCTGATAGAGCAATCGATCATGCAATCTACTGGGGCGGCCCTGCCAGAATTCAAAACTGCTGGGTACAATGCGATAGCCGCCCCAATGTTCAGGACGTGGTACATCAGATCCGGCGAATTGGTTGGTGAATTCAGTAACTCGGTTTTCCAATTCTTCACGTGAGGTCATCACGTGACTTTGCATAGAGGCCCATGCCGCGATTTGACTTTCGCGTGGGCGACTTTTGAAATACGCATCGCTCTCCTCAGGGCTCACTTTTCTCGCAATGCCTTTCATGCGGATTTGTCTTTCGAGTGTATTCCAATAAAAATGAGCGGCGACCTTTTCATTGGCTGCAATTTCCTTGCCCTTGTTGCTCTCATAATTGGTGTAGAAAACGAGGCCCTTATGATCAAAGCCCCTCACCAGCACAACCCTCGACTGCGGAAAACCGTCCAAGCCGTGGGTAACGACATTGAGCGCGTTGAAATCCTTCACACCTTCCCGCTCTGCGTCACGCATCCATTCATCGGCCATTACAAAAGGATCATGTGAAGCGTTGGTCTCCAGTAGGATGTTGCGGTGATAGTCGTAACGCGATTTTTCTATGCCGCTTTTATGGTCTGACATGGTATTGATTTTTTACGTTTTAAGAATGGCCTCCGCATAGTTTGCCCAGCTCATTTGTGCAGTAGCCAATGCCACATTTTCGCGCGGCAGTGGTTCATGGATGTAACGCAACATTTGCTTGGCCATGTCATCAATATCACCGGCTTTGGCGAGATAACCATTGAAACCGTCTTGAATGGTCTCAGGAAAATGTCCCACGGATGTTGACAATATCGGAAGCTGGAAATTGTAACTCAACGATTCAATACCCGATGGTGTTGCAGTGAGATAATACAGCATTACCGCATCACTTACCTGAAAGTACTTGTGTACATCTTCATTGGGAATGAATGTATTGAATACGACACAACGATCTTTGATTCCAAGGGTATTAATCAATTCCAGGGGCCGATAATTTTTTTCGTCATCCTTTGCTGCAAGAAAAATTTTCTTGGCAAATCCGAAGATGATATTTTTTATACGTGTGCTCCATTTGTTTTGATCGAGCGTATGCCAGAAAGACTCGCCGCAGATGAGCAGGGATACATCGTCACGTTGTTGTGCTACTTTGGCAAAGGCCTCAAGGGTGTGATGAAGACCTTTGTATTTCCTGATAAAACCGAAGAATAAAAACACATGCTTTCTCAAACCCTGTTCACGTTTGAATGCTTCTGTGTCGAATGCATCGTTGGGCTTAAACAAATCGTAGATAGGATGAAACAACTTGATTACCATCTTGCCTTCGCCTGCGGGAAGGCCGTCATTCGATAAATGCATATGAGCATTTGGAAAAAGGGCGCGCAATTCATCCCAGGTCTTGAGCGCGTGCACGATATAACCCGTTGCATGAGGCAATGCTAAGCGAGTGAAAAATTTGTCGATGCTTGAATTTTCTTTTTGAATTACGAAGTGTAAATCAAAGATCACCTGAATGCCCATCTTCGCCAACCGTTTGGCAATGAAGCGAAGGGGGAGCCCTTGCAGTGCAATGCTCCACTGAATGATTACTTTCTCTGCTTTCAGTGATTGAATCAAGCGCACTGTTTCAAACCAGGTAGAAGGACGATTGTAATTGGTTACGTAATGCACCTCCACATGGCTGCCGGCCAGCAGATCGGTTTTGCTGCTCTTGTCCACAAACTCGCGCGGAACAATGGCCGGGTATTGTTGTGTCCAGCTAACTATATGAACCTTCGTTCCTGGCTTTTTATCCAATGCAAGCGCAAGAGAAGTATTGTAGTTTTGAATGCCGCCCTTGAAGCGCGGGCCTGGTCCAAAACAAACGATAACCCTTGGTGATGAATCTAGATCAGACATGCATGATGAATGGAAGTGCAAGGTACAGAAAATGGCAGTGTGATAGATGCAAAAGCGCATTGGCAATACTCTTGTTGGTTTCATTCTGCCATATTGCGCAAGCTCAATTGTATGATGGTAGTAAATCGAATGTCGATACCTGTGAAATATTACAGGGAGCGCTTCGTGACGAACGCACGTGTTTTGATGTAACTTATTATCGTCTGGAAATTGAAGTGGATATATACGATCAGATTCTTTATGGCAGCAATGTCATTCGATTTGATGTGACTACAGCAACGAAGCGGCTGCAGCTGGATTTGCATAAGAGCTTAACGATCGATGCTATCCTTTGGCACAACCAAAAACTTCCTTATACGCGTATATGCAAGGCCATCTTTGTGGAGTTTCCGGAAAATCTTGCGGCGGGAAGCATCGATTCATTGAAGGTATATTACCATGGTCAGCCGGTGGAAGCGCCCTGGGCTCCCTGGCATGGCGGATTTGTTTGGTCGGCAGATGAGAACTCAGAACCATGGGTTGGAGTGGCCTGCCAGGGAATGGGTGCTAGCACCTGGTGGCCTTGCAAGGATCATTTGACGGATGAACCAGATAGCATGGATATTCTGGTCATCGTTCCTGATACATTGTATGCGGTGTCGAATGGAATTGAACGTATGTGTGAGTCAATGCCGATGAATCGTAAGCGATACCATTGGCATGTTTCTTATCCCATCAATACGTATAATGTAACGCTTAACATCGCGGATTATGATCATTGGAGCGACTGCTACATTTCTACTGATGGTGATTCACTACCCCTCGATTATTATGTGCTGAAGAGTCACCGCGTGGCCTCAGAGAAGCAATTTGCTCAGGTGAAGCCGATGTTGTCATGTTATGAGAAGTTTTTAGGAAAGTATCCATTTTACAGTGATGGGTATGCACTGGTGGAAACGCCGTATCTAGGCATGGAGCATCAAGGGGCCATTGCCTATGGCAACAAGTATTTGAGCGGATATCTGGGAAGTGACCGATCGGGTTGCAAACTTGATTTTGATTATATCATTATTCATGAAACGGGTCATGAGTGGTGGGGCAATAGTGTGAGTGCCGGTGACCTTGCTGATATGTGGATACACGAAAGTTTTTGCACGTATACGGAGGCCATTTACGTGGAGCATTTTTTCGGTTATGACACCGCAATGATATATGTCAATGCGCTGAAGCAAACGGTAGCCAATGTTTCACCCATTGTTGGTACGTATGGTATCAACCGCGAAGGACATGGTGATATGTATGTCAAGGGTATGCTCTTTTTGAATACGCTTCGTCATGTGGTCAACGACGATGAGCGTTGGTGGCAAACAGTGAAATATGTTAGTGATACCTTGTTCAGGATCAAGGTGACGGATTATCGTGAGGTGGTGGCTGCGTTTGATCGTTTTGAGGGTGTGGATGTGCCACAAATTTTCGAGCAATATGTCAAACGGCCCAACATTCCCGTGCTGGAATATGAGCTTGTGAAAGGAAGAAAGGATGGGCTCCTCAGGTACCGGTGGAGCGGGGTGCAGGAGGGTTTTAGGATGCCATTGGATATCGAGATGGGGGAGTCATCTGTAAGAATTCATCCGAGCACGGAATGGCAGGAGTTGCCGTTGAAGGGCCATTTGAAATGGAAAGACCTCAACTTTTATGTGAAGTATAGAAAGGTCAAGAAGCGGTGAGTTATTGGGCGGTATTGCAGTATTGCAGAAGTACGCATGTGCGATTTCAATAATCGGCTCTTCTATTATCCTGCCATCCTTCATCGCTGCGTCGCTCAGGATTGCATCTGTGCACCAGTGCAGTATTGCAGAAAGGCGCAACCTCTTTGCGTCACTTTGCGTGTATCTCTCTTTGCGCAACTTTGCGTGAATCCTTTGCTGCTTGATGATTTCACGCAAAGCACGCCAAGAACG
>CAZKRL010000006.1:0-43486 GCA_964555295.1 uncultured Comamonadaceae bacterium
TGCAGTTGTCGTCGATGCCATTGCAAGTTTCAGTAGCGTTTGGACGAATCGCTGCATTGTTGTCATTGCAATCGGTGCTGTTGCTCACATATCCCGTCGGAGCTGAACATGCTGATGTTGTCACCGATGCATTTCCATAGCCATCGCCGTCTGAGTCTTGATAGAAAGTAACGAGCACACCTTCATCAACGGTGCTGTTGCAGTTGTCGTCGATGCCATTGCAAGTTTCAGTAGCGTTTGGACGAATCGCTGCATTGTTGTCATTGCAATCGGTGCTGTTGCTCACATATCCCGTCGGAGCTGAACATGCTGATGTTGTCACCGATGCATTTCCATAGCCATCGCCGTCTGAGTCTTGATAGAAAGTAACGAGCACACCTTCATCAACGGTGCTGTTGCAGTTGTCGTCGATGCCATTGCAAGTTTCAGTAGCGTTTGGACGAATCGCTGCATTGTTATCATTGCAATCACCACCACACGTAGTATAACCATCGCCGTCAGCATCAAAGCCTTCGTCGATTTGCCCATTGCAATTGTCATCCGTTCCATTACAGATTTCGATAGGTGCGGTTATTTGAATGAAGAAAGTTCCAGTGGTAGCATTGTATCCGCCGGCTTGAATGAAATAAGTCTGACCCAAGGTGAGTTGAGCACAGGTTAACGTAATGGACGATTTGTAGTTAGTTGATGCGATATCATCATTACATGCGATTTGAGTCCCGCCGCATGAAGAGTATACCGCCAATCTTGTATCTGATAATGTTCCTCCCGTAAAATTTGTTGAGATGGTAACGGGTCCGCCTTGAAAAACAAATTTGTACCATACATCCTTGATTTGAGTGGTACCACCGCAAGTAGGATTGGTTCCTTGAATGCAGGCACTAACATTGCTGCCAGAGGTAGCTGCAGCATTGACTGTAAGCGCTATTGCTCCAGAACACAGATCGTTCACTGGTCCGAACGTGCATGAGTTATCGCTCTGTGTAGCCAATGAATTATAGTTGCATGCTGTTGGATTGGTGCATCCAAGCACTTGCCCGATAGGGTAACAGAAATTGTGAGAGGCGGATGTTCCAAAGCTCGCATTGGTCATGGTAACCAATGTGGTTTGGGTCAGATTATCTTTGATGAAATAGTTGCCAGCTCCTTGTGCGCATCCACTGCCGGAAATTCCGTCGCCATATGAGTCATTGATGACGAATGTGTAACATTCTGTTGCAAGGCACACAGGAATATTGACAATGGTTTCGCTGGCATATCCTGCACCAGAATGAACGATGTTATTTGACGCATCCCGGATTTGCCAGCTCGTTTCTCCAGGATAGCAATCGGTTTCCAATGTGAGCGTTGCGTTATTAACACCATTCACACAATAGTAACTTGAGGTTAGGGAGTTGTTGGTGGCATTTTCATCTGTGCCACCATTCACGGAAAGAATGTTGGCCGTAAAGGTGAAAGCACCATTGCCATAGTTAACAGTTGGCAGTGTGATGTTTTGCGATGCGCCGGTGGCGAGGGTTCCGCTCCATGTGTAGCTCTGCGCAGCCTGGCCGCTTATCTGATAGCTGATACTCATGGAGGTGAGAGTGGTGGTACCCGCGTTAAGAATTTGGATCACCGGTGTTACACTTGATGAGCAGAGGGTTCCTGTTGGACTTACAATTGCGCTCATCACGCCATCCAGGGCAGGAAGTACATAAAGTGGCGCGCGCCATATTCCTCTTCCATAGGTGCAGGCAGTAATTGTATTGGTGCTCAGTTGTATGTCCAGATCAAATACTTCTGCATTGGGCAACGCATTGAAATATGGAACGAAATTGCCGAGAATATCATCACGGAAGTATACTCCTGCATCCATTCCCACATATATGCCGTTGCTTGTGTTGGGTTGATAGACCACAACATTCGCCGGTAAATTCGGAAGGGAACCAGAAATATTTGTCCATGTAGTACCACCATCTGCGGTGTAGTAAAGTTTTTGACCGGCAGTGTAGTTGCTGTAACTCACCCATACTTTGTTCGGATCCGTATTGTGGATACAGAATGACGTTATGTATGAACCTTGCATTCCATTTACCTGAGTAAACGTGGCGGCGTTATCGATGCTTTTGTATAATGCACTTCCTTTAGAAGCATAAACGATATTGGAATTCGACGGAGCTACAGCGATATAATTGCAATCAGTGGTTCCGCCGAATGCCGCAGATGCAGTAAATGTGCTGCCACCGTCGAGAGATTTGTATACCAATGATTTTCCGACGAATATGTGATTGGGATTAGGTCCGAGTACGTATGGTGTAACCCATGCGCCGTCTTCATTAACCCCGGTACCACCGCTGCCAACAATTTGCGAGAATGAAGCTCCACCATTGGTGCTTTTAGATATTGCACCGTAGTATAATTCACCATACATGATGCTGGCATTGGAGGCGTTGATCTGACAATCCATACCATCACCACCCAAAGGTCTTGTATGCGTTGAACCATTTTTCAGATTGGTTCCGTTGTCTTGCCATCCGGAGATAACCACGTTGTTATTGGTGCCGGCAACGCTGAGTCGATAGATCTGAGCAATTGGCAAATTGCTCGAAATATCAGAAAACGATGTCCCTCCATTGGAGGTCATAAACACGCCTCCATCGTTACCTATCAATAACCGCGATGAGTTCGGAACAAAATGAATAGCATGGATATCGGCATGCACATAGGGTGCGCCACCGCCTCCATACCAATGACCGATCAATGTGTAATTCGCGCCGCCGTTGGTCGATTTCCAGACATTCACGCCGCCGATTACAATGGTGTTGGCATTGCTCGGGTCAGCTGCAATTCTCAAGTCATACCACCCCTGTCCACCGGTTGTTGCAGTAGCTGATGTATCCCAATTCAAATAGTTGGGACTGGTGCCTGTCATTTGAGTAAATGTGGCTCCGTTATCGATGGACTTCCAAACTCCCAAAAGTCCAGAATCGTTGCCACTCGCCAATACATAGACCACATTGGCGTCGGCCACAGTAGTAGCGATAGACATACGTTGTGCACTTGTAGAGGTTGGTAAACCGGTGGTAAGTTGAGTCCATGTTACTCCACCATCAATGGATTTGAATAATTGATTGCTGGATGCGTACCATGTGTTAGAATCGCCCGGCTTCATGGAGAGATCTTTGAAATTTCCCGCAACAGTCTGCGTCCAATTAACACCTCCATCCGTTGTTCGATAAATACCATTGCTGGTTGCACATATTACAATTTGAGTATTGCTAGGGTTGATGAGGATTCGGCTGGTGGTTCTCGTGAGTGTAACGCTCCAATTGAGCCCCGTTGTATTCCAGGTATTTCCGCCATCGGTGCTCTTCAAGACGCCGAGTGCCTTGGTATCACCGGCGTCACAATCACCAGTAGCCAGATACATGATATTCGTATTAGTAGGGTCAATTGCTACGTCACTTGCCCCGATTGACGCGAGGAAGTCGGTGCCTAACATCGACCATGAGGTTCCGCTGTCAATGGTCTTCCACAAACCGCCGCCCGGAGCACAAGCGAAAAAAGTAGTTGTGCTGCCCGGCAGCTCTCTTACTCCGTTGATTCGACCGGCACCTCCGCCGCCTGAAGGAACCGACATATTTCCTATATAAGACCAAACACCTGTGGCTGTCGCGTTCTTAAACATCCTTGGAGATTCCTTCATCGCGCGCATCACGGCATCCGGTGCCGGCTTGTTGCCTCGCTTATCGACCCTTGGCTCCATATACCACTCATATCGCTTGAAGGCCTTGTAGCCAGATCCTTTGGTAATGGGTCTGCCCTTCCAGTATTCATTGAATTTCGCTTGGGTTTCGAAAAAATTTGAACTTGGGTCAGATACCAGATCTTGCCAGGTTCTTTCGTTGAGCTTCTGGGCGTTCATGTTGAAAGCAAAAAGCACAAGCACAAGGAGTTGCACAAAATTTTTCATTCGGTTAATTTAGGTAGTGCAATGTATAGCAATCGTGATTAATCATTCAATGGAATTGCTATTTAATCAATTGAAATTATTTCTTTTCAAAATATCGATTTACGAAGTGAATGTTGAAATTTTATCACAGAACTGTGGTTTTACCTCGAAGAAAAAACGAACTTTCGAATCACAATGAAACGTGAAGCGCTCGTCGTCCTCTTGATCTGCCTGACTTCTTCATGGCTAGCTCAGGATTCATGCACGTACCAGCCGGAAGGTAAAATTGCCAAATGGCTCGAACAAAGTTTCGATAATCGCAAATACGAGACAGCCGAGCGAATAGGATTTCTGCAAAAGGCACTTGAAGAGGATGACAAATGTTTGCCTTGTTTGTTGCGACTCGCCGAGATTGAATTCAAAGTGGCCAAAAAGGGAGGAAGTTTTGCCTCATCAAAAAGCCATCTCCTTCGCTTGCGTGAACTTTGTGAAAACTATCACAGTGAGGTATACTACATGCTCGGTGCCATGACCTATGCCGATAGAGAGTATGCCGATGCACAAAATCATTTTGAACATTTTCTCCGATTTCCGGATGACGACCCTTCCAAGTTTGAAAAAGATTACCGCAAGAAATATGATGAGGTAGAGGAGGCATTGAAAAGTGTTCGCGTGTATGCTGAAATTTTTAATAACCCCTTTGAATTCACGCCTAAAAAAGTTGAGGGCGTATCATCTGCCAACGATGAATTTCTTCCGTTGATATCGCCCGATGGTGAAATTATGTTCTTCACACGCAAAGGGCAAAAGCAGGCCAAAGGAGATTTGGTTCCCCGAGCGGTTGAGGAGTTTTCATGGAGCAAGAGGCCCAATATCAATGGAGCTTTTGATAGTGGTTTTGCATTGCCTAAACCCTTCAATCTCGGACAAAGTTGTGGAGGCGCAGCGATAACACCTGATAACAAGGAGATGATTGTGGCAATGAAAAATCCTACCACGAAAAATCCTGAGAATATTGATCTATTCGTAACCCGTTATGAATACATCACCAATGAAGCAGGGGTAAAGGAATATAAATGGTCTGAACTGAAGCTCTTGGATGAAAACATCAATACAGAGTCGGGATTTGAAGGTCAGCCTACCCTCAGCGGCGATGGTAAAACGCTTTATTTTGTTGGGGTAAGGGAGGATTGTGTGAAGGATCCATTCGGAAATCCTTCACACGATTTGTTTTTTAGTATCCGTGATGCTAATGGCAAATGGCAGAAGTCACAATCCTTAAAGGGAGGAATTAATACCAAGGGCCAGGAGAAGGCTCCGTTTATGCATAGTGATAGTAAAACCTTGTATTTCGCAAGTAATGGTCACATCGGTGTTGGCGGTATGGATTTGTATTACACCAAGGTCAACGACGATGGCAGTATCGGAGAAATAAAGAACCTCGGGATTCCGATAAATACAGACGCTGACGAAGTAGGCATTGTTGTAGCGAGTGATGGTGAACTTGCCTATTTCGGCGCAAAGAATTTTATGAATCAAAAAGGTTGGGATGTTTTCGAGTTCCGTATGCCTGAGAAAGCAAGACCAGAGAAAGTAATGGTGGTAAAAGGTCAAGTAAAAACGAATCAAGGCGCCCCCCCTACTAGCGCCACGGTTGAAATCAATTACATGGAATCGGGGAAAAGCGAAACTATTGGCGTCAACAATGACGATGGAACCTTTGCGGCGGTCGTGAAAATGTCGGGTAAAGAAGATATTACTCTCAGCGTTGACGGAAAAGACGTTGCTTTTAACTCTCAGGTAATCACTCGTAAGGATGAGAAGACACCGGTGGTAAGCAGAATTGACGTGATAACATCAGAACAGAAAACCGGTGAGGTTTGCATTTTGAAAGACATCTATTACAAAACATCAAGAGCAGAATTGGAGGCGACATCACTATCCATTCTTGATGCCTTTGCACTATACCTGAAGCGACACCCAACAATGGAAATTGAGATTGCGGGACATACTGATAACATTGGCGACGACAAATCCAATCAGGCATTATCAGCGGAACGTGCCTTTGAAGTATTGAATTATTTGGCACAAAAGGGCGTTGACAGCGCTCGGTTGAAACACGCTGGTTATGGTGAGAGCAAACCTATCGGTAATAATTCTACACCAGAGGGAAGAGCATTAAACCGCAGAACAGAATTTACAATTTTGAAGAATTAATGCCGATTAATCAACCATAATACATTCATATATTTTGAAGAAAAACGATAATATCGTCATGCACACATTCACATTTGGTTTGTGAGTATTACCCAAAAAATAAGTAGTGGACTTGGTTGGAGCACCATGACTGTTGTTCTACAGGTTGTGATCCAATTAGTATATACAGGCATTCTTGCAAGGTTGGTCTCCAAGGATAGTTTTATGCTAATGGGGATTGTGCTGGGCATCATGGGCTTTGCTGAAATTTTCTCGCAAATTGGTATTGGTCCAGCGCTCATTCAACGAAAGGATGTAGATCAACACCATATCAATAGTGGATTTTATTCTGCTCTTGTCCCGGGCGTTTTGTTTACCCTAATATTCATCGGACTCGCCCCTGCCATCGCATCGTTTTATCGCTTAGAGGAACTTACGGATATAGTTCGTGTGGTTTGCACAAGCTTTACCATATCAGCCCTTGCTCTTATACCCAGAAGTATGATGACCAAGGAACTTCGCTTCCAACAAATGTTTAAAGCTGGAATGATATCCATCATCGGTGGCAATCTAATTGTAGGACTCACACTGGCCTGGATGGGCTTTCAAGTTTGGGCCTACGTGTGGGCATTATTTGCACAAAACGCATTGATGACACTTGCTCTATGGTACTATCAACCCGTAAAAATTACATGGTCATGGAAGTGGAGTGCCACTAAAGATTTGATTCGTTACGGAACAGCGAGCACATTATTTAACGCCTTGAATTATCTCGCCACTAAACTCGATGTGCTCGTATTGCCTAGGTTTATGCGCGGTAATCTGAATGAGCTATCGAGCGTACAAAAAGCTGACGCATCTTATTATGAGCGCGCGGGATATGCTATGTCACAACCCATTACGATCATGGGAAAGCTAAGTGACAGTGTCTTATTTAGTGGCATGTCAAAGCTACAAGATGATCAAATTCGTTTGGGTAAGATGCTAACATTAAGCTTGAGAGTTATATCCTTGCTAATGGTGCCTGTATCTGTTTTTATGGTCTTTTTCTCCGGAGTACTTATTCAGCTGTGGCTTGGAACCGACTATTTATATACAGCTGCGATACTTAAAATACTATTCTGGGCTGTCATCTTTCGCTCTCTCAGCAAATTGGGAGATTCCCTTTTACGGGCAAAAGATTCAGTTTTTATCGGTTCAGCTATTAAGCTTGTTTATGTCATTATGATGACACTCAGCATATACCTAACTGCGCATCTTGGCATGCAGATGGTCGCTTGGGGAGTGGTAATTTCCACATTCATTCACTTTGCCATGAATATGCATCTTTGTACCCGCCTTATCAATATCCGCTGGGGTCAAATATTATCAGCAATAACTCCTTCTATAATACTGGGTATTTTGATCTGGCCATTTTGCTGGTTGATGCATCTCTGCCTTTTATTTGCAAACACCAGTAATATTCTCGTCTTAGTTATTGCAATGATTTTTACCGCGTGCATTTATGCCTCAATAATTTTTTTGTTTCCTAGATTACTTGGGAGAAACGAAAATTGTATCCTTAACTATCTCCCTCGAAAGTTCCATAGCCAGAAAATATTTAGATCGATGATGATACGATGCGGAATTACTGTTTGAATCTGAAATGTATGTGCAGTTTGGTGATCATGATTATCACCGCTAATGCTCTTCGTGGACAGGCAAAGTTATCGTTCAGCGTCCCTGATAGTCTTGGATTCATTCTTTCCCTGAATAACGACACCATCAATCGCAGAGCAGTTCAAGAGCTCAGTTTATACACTTCATTATCGGGAAAGATTAATGTCAGAGCCATTTTCCCGAACTCACCAAGATTGGAATTTCAGCAGGTTATTAATGTTAAGCCATACACCTCTGTATCATTTTCATTGAACTACTCCAAGAATGCTTTTAAGTTCTCACCAGGAGCAGAGACCATTATTGATCCTCTACAATTTCCCAAGTATCTCAAAAACACAAACCAAAACACAAACTTGTCAACGGCTAAAGGCTGTTTTCCTCAAAGCGATCAGATGATGCTTGAGAGCGTTTTGAAATCACTCGAGGAAAATACCATGGAGTCTCGTAAACTCGAAATCATGAAAGAATATGCAGGAAGTCAATGCATAACGGTTTCTCAATTAAGGCAGTTACTTGGAAAACTTATGCAAGAAGACAACAAGTTAGAATTACTCTCAACATCCATCTCCCACATCTACAACCCAGATGAACTCAACCAGGTGTTAGAAGATTTTTTTCTTGAACGCAGCAAGACGAAGGCAGCTTTGTTGATTCAGTAAATTCTTGAAGTCAAAAAGCCAGTAACATGACTGGAAGTGTCTTAACTATTTTTTTCGTTTTCATTTGTCAATAGTCTAATTGGAATTTTACATTTGCCTCGCATTTCGAGCCCGTGAGGGCACCAACCGAGTGGCGCACACCACGGTGGTAAAATGATGCGGGCCAAGCCAAAACAAACAGCGCTCCCACATAATTTTTGAATATGCAAATGAATGTGTAACCAATACATAATTTGTATGTCATATATCTTCACTTCAGAATCGGTGTCAGAAGGACATCCCGACAAGGTAGCAGATCAAATTTCAGACGCAATTCTGGATGCCTACCTTCAAAATGATGCAGATGCCAAAGTGGCCTGCGAAGTTCTCATTACAACTCATCTATGCGTAATCGCAGGTGAGGTAACATCAACATCATCAGTAGATGTAGTATCTGTTGCAAAAAAGGTTTTGCAGGATATTGGATATCACTCCGACGATGTTGGTTTTAACCTTCACACGGCAGAATTCAGAAATGCCATTCATACCCAAAGCCCGGAGATTCACGAGAGTGTTATAACCGGTGGCGCCGGTGATCAAGGACTGATGTTTGGATATGCATGTAATGAAACTTCGGAGCTGATGCCATTGCCAATAGCTGTTGCACATCGCATTATCCAGCAACTAGAATTTCATAGGCACAATTCCATTTTACCATGGCTAAGACCCGATGCGAAATCACAGGTTAGCATTGAATATGACGCAACCCACCGGCCTATGAGTGTCAATAACATTGTTGTATCCACACAACACGCGCCATGGGTCAGTCAAGATGAAATCGCACATGAAATACAAGAAAAAATTATTCATCCAATTCTTAAGGATTTGCAACTTCCAAGATCGGGTTCGATATGGATCAATCCTTCCGGCAGCTTTATTATAGGAGGGCCTCATGGTGATACAGGCCTCACCGGAAGGAAAATTATTGTTGACACATACGGCGGAAGATGTCCGCACGGAGGTGGTGCCTTCTCAGGTAAAGATGCAAGTAAAGTAGATCGCAGCGGAGCCTATATCGCACGATATATCGCCAAGCATTTGGTTCATGCAGCGCATATTGATCACTGCACGGTGCAGCTATCGTATGCTATCGGTCGTCCCGATCCCACTTCTGTTTTCATAGATACCCACGGCAGCCATCAATTTGAGCAAATCGATTTGGTGAATGCCGTTTATTCATCCTTTGACTTGACACCGCTAGGTATTATCAGAACCCTCGGTCTTAAAAGACCCATTTTCAAACCTACCGCGTCCGGCGGTCACTTCGGAAAAAACAACTATCCATGGGAAATATTGAATCCAGAGATTGTCAACCGTCTAAGAAAATGCTTGAATGTTTGAGTCTTGAGCTTAGATATTCGGGATTATTACTACAACACACGATATAAAGATGACTTCAACAGAACTGCACAAAGCGTTTATAGAAACACGTTATATCGTTAAAGCATGTGACCTTTTCTCAGAAGAAATCGTTCTGAGAATTGGTCAACCTGCCTTTTCCCTTGAAGCAACTCTTCCCAACATAAAACAATGGGCGTTCATAACGGCATCCAATCCACTTCCCAATATTCTCACACCGACGGAAAACCATCAGCGACATATTCGATTGAGAAAACTATTGTTAGAAATGGGATATCCTATCTACGAAGCCGTAGGTATATCAGCTGATGGTGGTTGGCAAGAAGAATCCTTGCTGGTAGCCAACATATCACTGAAGGAAGCCAATGCAATGGCTAACCGTTTTGGTCAACTGGCATTTGTTTTTGGAACCGAAGGGAAAGTGTCTGAACTCGTTTATACTGGCACAGGAATTAAGAACGCCATTGAATGAATGTCACTTCTTTATAGCGTCTTCCATCTTTTTCTTGCCCTCCATATTTCCTACGCGCACATATGCCTCTTTCAGTGCATTGATGATGTCTGTGTCGGTTGGTTTTAACGTATAGGCCTTTTCAAGGTGGCCAATGGATTTACCAAAAATATCATTGGTTTCAGCAACACATGCGTCATATCGGGCCGTTTCTCTCGGCGGTATCGCATCACACTCTTTGTATTTCTCAACCCCTTGATTGTAGATGGCGGCACCTAAGTTGAAGGCTGCATCGAAATAATCTGGTTTGATCTCAAGTGCCTTTTGATATGCCGCCACTTGCTCATCCATTTTACCAACCTTTTCACAAGTCACACCCAACACAAACCAATACGTTTCATTGTTGGGATTATCCGAAGTGAGCTTTTTAAGCACGTCCATGGCCTCACCAAACTTCTGATCAGCCAACAGAAAGTTTACCTCTGTAACAAGCAATTCTCCATTGTTGGGGTTTCGCTTGCGAGCTTCTGCTATTATATTTTTTGCTTCATCAGACCGTTTTAACTTTTCCAACACCTCTGAAATATTGATGCTCACGGTTACATCCATATATCCTGTTGTTGCAACCTTGTTATAGCCCGCAAGCGCCTCTTCATGCTTACCGCAAAAATCAAGGCACATCGCATTGTAATACAACATGGTTGTATCAAATAAACTGAATGTCTCACTAATCTTTGCAGTAAATCCGAACATATCTGCCGCACCACAAAAATCCTTAGCATCGTATAGCTTGGAACCTTTATTCTGCAGCATAATTTGCAGTTGCGCAAGCGCCTCTCGATTTTCAGCAATATAATCCTTGCGTGTATCCAGCTCCATCGCTTTCAGAAAGCTCTCAACACTTCTGTTGATTGCATCAGGATAGCGTGAAGCATAGTTTTCGTCGTTTGCAATATTTCGGTAGATCTCACCGCGATAACGCCAAGTCTTCTCTTTCGCTGCGGCCTCGCCATCCTGGATAGCTTTTTCTATATAACCAACAGCAGCTTCAAAATCGCCGTTTTTGTTTGCATTGTATGCATTGGTTACGTCTTTTTGTGCAGTCAGGCTTCCCACTATAAAGAAAGCCATAATGAGCAAATGGTATCTCTTCATCCAAATATGTTTTTATTCTTCACTGTTGTTTAAATCTGTCTCGGTATCGCCTGTATCGTCTCCTTCGCCGAATGAATTGTCACCATCAATTACATCAGTGACATCCGTACTCTCTGACATCCCACCTTCTACCTCCTCTTCTTTAATAACCGAGCATACCGCTGCAATTTCATCATTGCCACGAAGATTGATGAGTTTGACTCCCTGCGTGGCCCTTCCCATCACTCGTAAATCTTCTACTCTCAGTCGAATGGTAATGCCGCTCTTATTAATGATCATGAAATCATTCTCGTCATCAACGGCGAGAATGGCAATGAGTGATCCTGTCTTTTCGGTAATGTTGATGGTCTTAACACCCTTTCCGCCACGATTGGTAATGCGATAATCTTCTAAAGAAGAGCGCTTGCCAAATCCCTTTTCACTTACTACGAGTATATCCCCGTCAGCATTTTCAACACATACCATTCCAATCACTTCATTGGGTGCTTCAATACGAACGGCCCGAACCCCTTGTGCAGTTCGTCCAACCGCCCTGACAGTTGACTCGTTGAAACGGATTGCCTTTCCTTCGCGGGTACCCATTACAACCTCACATTTGCCATTGGTGAGCTGAGCAGAGAGTAATTCATCCCCGTCAACAATGGTGATAGCATTGATTCCGTTTGCGCGTGGACGAGAATATGCCTCGAGTGAAGTTTTCTTGATCAATCCTTGCTTCGTGCAAAGTATTACGAAGTTAGAGTTCACGTATTCTTCATTCATCAGATCTTCCACCGGTATGTAGGCCAGTAGTTTGTCGTCTTGCTCAATCTGAATCAGATTTTGAATGGCACGTCCCTTCGATGTGCGGTTACCTTCGGGCAATTCAAACACCCGAATCCAGAAACAACGACCCTTCATCGTGAAGATCAAAAGCCAGTCGTGATTGGATGCCGTGAAGATATGCTCTACAAAATCCTCTTGACGGGCCGAAGTGCCCTTTGCCCCTACTCCACCACGGGATTGAGACCGGTACTCCGCGAGGTTAGTTCGTTTGATATATCCGGCATGGGTTATGGTAACTACCATTTTATCATCCGGAATCATGTCTTCAATGTTCAGTTCTGCACTGCTGTATTCGATGTTGGAGCGCCGTTCATCACCAAACCTGTCGATCAATGATTTCAGCTCATCCTTGATGATACCCATTCTGATCGGTTCGCTGGCGAGGATTTCTTTCAATCGGGCAATCTCTTTCATGAGTTCCTCATATTCCGCCTTGATTTTATCGCGCTCAAGACCTGTAAGTCTCTGCAATCTCATGTCGAGAATTGCACGCGCCTGAATGTCGTCTAAACCAAAATTTGAACACAATCCCTCACGCGCAATTTCAGGCGTCTGGCTATTTCTGATCAGCGTGATAACCTGGTCTAAATGATCCAGCGCGATCAATAATCCTCTAAGAATGTGGGCACGTTCTTCTGCTTTTCTTAACTCGAACTGGGTACGTCGAACCACCACCTCATGGCGATGCTCAACGTAATGCACTATCATATCTTTGAGGTTGAGGGTTAACGGACGCCCATTAACCAAGGCAACATTATTTATTGAAAATGAAGTTTGTAGCGCTGATTGCTTGAATAAATTATTCAGAACTACATTCGGGATGGCATCGCGCTTTACCTCGTAAATGACACGCACGCCTTCGCGTGAACTTTGATCCTGAATATCGGAAATACCCTCCAGTTTTCCTTCTTTGATGAGGGCATCTTGACGCGATTGCATCTCTGCCTTATTCACCTGATAGGGAATCTCGGTTACCACAATACATTCTCTGCCATCAATCTCCTCAAAGTGATGCTTGGCCCTTATGACAACTCTCCCCCTTCCTGTGTGGTAGGCACTTTTGATTCCTTCCACTCCGTAAATGGTTCCTCCGGTTGGAAAATCAGGAGCTTTGATGAACTGCATGAGCTCATCGATAGTGATGTCGCGATTGTCTATATATGCGATAATACCTTGACAAACTTCAGTCAAATTATGCGGCGGCATATTGGTTGCCATGCCTACTGCAATTCCGCTTACTCCGTTCAATAGGAGATTGGGAACTTTACCTGGCATTACCCTTGGTTCCTGCAACGAGTCATCGAAATTCGGCTGAAAGTCGACCGTTTCTTTATCGAGATCTTCCAGAATTTCCTCTGCCAATTTTCTTAATCTTGCCTCGGTATAACGCATTGCAGCAGGAGGATCGCCGTCCATACTACCGTAGTTACCTTGTCCGTCGACCAAAGGATAACGCAGTGTCCAATCTTGCGCCATTCGCACCATGGTATCGTAAACTGCGCTATCGCCGTGAGGGTGATACTTACCTAAAACTTCACCGACGATACGAGCAGATTTCTTATACGGACGATTCGATAACACTCCCAGGTCGAGCATTCCATAAAGAACTCTACGGTGCACGGGCTTCATCCCATCCCTAACGTCCGGCAGGGCGCGACTCACAATCACCGACATCGAATAATCGATGTAGGCAGATTTCATTTCATTCTCAATATTGATTTGGACGATTTTTTCTCCTTCACTCATAGTTGCTCAGATCGAATTTGTTTAGAATACTCTTGCTTTAAACAAAGCCGCGCGAAATTAAAACTTCAGTTCCTACAGATTTGTATTTTTGAGGGTGATTTATCCACATAAAAATCGCAAGGCTTCCACGATGCACTTGATATTTCGGACATCATGGTCAAAGGTATTTTTGCGAAGGATGTTGATGATAATTGAAAACCATGCTGGGCACTTGTCGAGATCTCATCATATTGCAGTACTATGATATCATATGATGTAAAACGAAATGGCATTCTCGTGAAGATCACTGTCGTGCTGAAAGAGGCGGTATGCATTTCGCGGCTTATTCTCCTTTTTCTGGCCTTTGCTTCTGTGAGTGGGTATTCACAGACCCAGGACGAGTCTTTGGTGGAAGAGGCCAATCGGTTGTTTGAGTCGGGACAGTTTCAAAAGGCATATGGGGCCTTCTCCCAACTGGTTTCATTGAACCCCTCAAGTGGAGAGTATAACTACAAATTTGGCGCATGCTCGGTATACGCAGACGCGGATAAAACCAAGGCCGTTAGGTATCTGAAAATGGCGCTGAAATACAATTGCACTGATCCCATGGTGCATTATTATCTCGGCAGAGCCCTTCATCTAAACTACCAATTCAAAGAGGCACAAGATTATTATAAGACTTTTATTTCCAAGGCCAACCCAAAGTCAAAGATGATATCTGCAGCACAGCTCGATATGACGGCTGCAGCGAATGGCAGTGGACTTCTTTCCAATATCAAAGACATAACCGTGCTCAACAAAACCGAGACAGATCGTGTGAATTTCTTTCGATACTACAATCTTGAGGGTATTGGGGGACGAATTCTTGCCCTGCCGGAAGAACTCAAAACGAAGCTCGACAAGAAGAACAATCACAATGCTATCATCCACTTCCCAGGAAACGGAACAACACTGTATTTCAGTTCCTACGGTAAGGACGGAAGTACGGGAAAGGATATATATCGAGCCAATGTCTTGCCTGATGGCACATACTCGATCCCTGAAAAATTGGGCGGTGGTGTTAATACGAGTGCCGATGAGGATTTCTGTTTCATGCATAGCGATGGTGCCACATTGTTTTTTTCCTCTACAGGTCACAATAGCATGGGGGGATATGATGTATTTCGCTCACTGTACGACGCGGCCAACAACCATTTCAGCGCCGCTGTTAACCTTGACTTCGCAATAAATACCCCTGATGACGACATCTTTTATATAGCCGACTCGCTGAAGCAAAGAGCTTATTTCGCCTCCGGCAGATCCAGCGACCTCGAGCACCTTCACGTATATAACGTTTTGGTAGAGTCAACACCCTTACAGGTTGTCTACTTCAAAGGCAATTATTCCAATGAAATCAATCCTGAAGAAACGGGTTATGGTTATTCCATCAAGGAAAAATCTTCAGGACGGGTGGTGTGTTCTGGAAACGCAAGATCATCTGATGGCGGTTATGTCTCATTTGTACCGAAATCCGGTGAGTATGTAATGTCGGTGATAACCTCTCAAAGTCCGAAAGTTCATGAGGTTTCACTTAATATCCCCATTTTTCAAAAACCAGTTGCTATTCGTCAGGAGGCAAAATTGATTGAACAAGGTGGCGACAAACTCATTGTTAACACGTATTTCGACACACCGTTAGATGAAGACTTGAGCGCTTTGGCCTCGGATATGTTGAGGACCAAAGCACGTCTGGAGGTTAATGCGAATGACGCACCGGTTGCCAAAAAAGAGGATAACTCCACAATAAGCACCTACGAACGATCGATGCAGAATGCTGCTATGATTGCCGGATTCGGATCAGGTACTTCCATCGAGAGTATCATGGAACAATATCAAACGGAAATCGAAACGCTGCAGAAGGAGGTAAGAGACGCACAAGAAAAAAGTGAACAAGCATCCAAAAATGCGATATATGCTCAAAGAGAGGCAGAGAAGCTACTGAATCAGGCAGAAAAGTTCAAGGCCACCGGTAACCCAAATCAAAGAGCAACTTTGGATTCCCTAATTGCTCAAACGCAGCTATTACAGCGCGCTGACAGCTTACTCATTTTATCGGTCGTTTTCAGGGAAACGCAAAATTCGTTACCAGAATTAAC
Source organism: uncultured Comamonadaceae bacterium (assembly GCA_964555295.1). Lineage (GTDB taxonomy): Bacteria > Bacteroidota > Bacteroidia > Flavobacteriales_D > Sanyastnellaceae > CAZKRL01. The sequence goes on from CAZKRL010000006.1 coordinate 16,138, forward strand.
CATTAAAAAACAGAGCACCTTGACCAAAAGAGAATCAAGTCTCGGTGAGCTCGATTCACTCTATCGGCAGGGAAACCCGGAAAACGTGATTTCGTTTCTCATTGATGAAAAATCGAACCCTGAGGGCATGGCAGTTGCCAATCTGCTCAAACCATATGAAGATCAATTCAATGAAAAGAAGCAAACACTCGTCAAAGAAGAGAATAAGTTAACCTCCCTAAGAAATAAGGAACTTGAAACCATTGATGATATTAAAAGTAATGAGGCTATACTGAAGAGGACCACGGACCCGATGGAACGGCAGAATGTAGAGTCAAGACTTGCAGTGTTACAGCAAGACCTCGCCGAAGACCGCAAACGGATTACGGACCAGAAGTCGGCAATTCAAGTGGCTAACAGAAAAGTTATTGAGAGTGAAAAACTCTTGACCATTCTAAGAAATCCGAAGCAAGGTATTACACCCATCACTGACGCCCAGTTTACCTTGTCTACACCCGTTGCCGAAACACAGTTCACTGCCTTACAAAATGAGCTTATGACAAAGCGTGAGGGGCTCATGGTGAGAGACCCTAAAGTGCAAATGATGATTGAAGAGGCACTTGGCTCAACAGGTGGCGCTGATGCTGCGTCATCAAGTGTTTCTGCCTCAGCAGTGGCACCGGAGAATAATGTCGCTGAGAATGCTGCGCCATTGCAGGACATCAGCAATTCAAATACGTCAGATTCGGCAATTGAGGGAGATAACCTTTCAGGTGGCACAACACCTAAAGGACGAGATAATATCTCTAAGTTAGAAAGCAAATATGAGTCGGATTTGCTACTTGCATCAGGTCGACCCGACTCCTTACAAATTAAATCACTTGCCGCTTACAACGCTACCAATGGTTTGTGGGTTGAGAATGCCCGCCTCGAAAAGGTTATTGCATCAGGCAACGCGACAGCTCGTGATTCATCAAACTATCGCATGGTGAATGAAGATATTGAGCGAATTGCACAAACCACACCCAATCGCCTGGTTCCATTGACTAACGAAGCATTATCGACTGAATTACTTCGTCAAGATCCGGAATATTTGGAGAGAAAATCAAGTCTTCAGAATAACGTGACAGCAGCTGAAGCACTTGCTTACAAAATCCAACTGATTGAACAATTGATGCTATCGCGAAGCGACAATGCCGAAAGAATTGGCAACACGGTTTCACCTCAAGATATATCCAACATTACTCAAAGAGATGCGGAAATTGAGCAGGCGATATACACACTCATCACCGACGACGCAGAAGTAAGGCAGGCAAAAATGCAGTATGATACTGCAATGAAGGTTCTTATAGAATCCGACATGGATTATCCACAAAAGTTGGAGCGACAATATGATCTAACACTCAAGTATGAGAGACAACTGGCGCAGCTCGAGCGGGCCGCGACGATCAATGGAATGAGCCATGAAACGACCTCAGTCAAGTTTGTTTCCTCAGAGCGAGATGCCGTTCGTGTTAAGCTGATTGCTTATAAGAAAGAGCTAGACCGTGCGCAGCCAGCGAGTGATAAAGAGCTGGCGTCAACATTGGGTGATGCGGCAGACGCAAAACCATCAGTGGACAACCTTTCATCCAATAATGAAATCGTTGTAAAAACTAGTACTCCAGAGACATCGTCTGGGTCAGGTTCTGACGTTGCAAACAATTCCGCTGCCCAAAACACTACGGACTCAAATTCTACCATCTGATCTATCTCCCCTACACCAGTGACTGATGTAACTCAGACCGATCAGGATAATCAGGAAAAGTCAACTTCATCTGAGAAAGTAGCCACAGGATCAAATAACACCGGTATTGCGGAGAGTACTTTGAAGGTCGATCCTGCTGACACAAAAGGGAATCAGGTTGCCACTGAAATTACGGCTGAACCTGATAATGTAACGGAAGCTCCAGTGGTCATTAGCGAATCAGCTGTTTATGTTGCCAAAGCAAATACAGCAAAAGAAGAAGCGGGAAGTCTATGGAAAGAAAAGGCGGAACCAACTCCTGAAATCCTGCTGAGTAAGCCGGCTCAAATTGGTTTTTCGAAAGTGATTGCATCCCCACAGTTCAAGAGCATGTTGTATACATCTCAAAGTGGTAAGCCCATACAACGTCTGAAAGAGTATGAGAGCAATGAACAGGAAATTCAAAATATTGACTCACGAATGCAGGCGGCAAATGGAAATCTTGATACCCTGCGTGCCTTGGACTCAAGGAAAAACAAATTGTTGAGCGCCCAAAACAAAATTGAAATTGAGAATTCGGAGGAGTACTCCAGAATTGTTAAGCGTAATTACAATGAACAGCGACTTGCCACGGATAAGCGCATGGAAAATTTGCCTGCAGCAGTGCGTAACCGTGCTGTTCTCAATGATGCCATGTTGAGTAAACTGCGCAAGGCCGATTCTCTGATGGTGGAAGCGGTAATATTGAAATCTGAGGCGGCTTGGGCCTACAATGAAGAGGAGAAGGCGGATCTCTTCAAAATGGCATTGGCAAAGCAAATTCAGTCCATAGAAATGTTACGCCAAGTGGAGTTGATGAGTCAGAACAGCAAAGAACTACTGGCCATGAGCGATAGCGAAATCCAAGCTCTTACTCGCCAGATGGGTGGTGCTGACGTTGCTAGTTCAAATGGAAATGATTCAGCTAATTCGTCAACGCAGAACGCAGAGAATTCATTGAGTGAATCTGTCGCCGACGCTGCTGATGTGAAGAAAGAAAATAGCAAACCCGAAGTAATATCATCGAATGACAAAGCCTTGAGTAATGCCCCACAAACAACTCAGGATATTGCCTCCGTTGCACCGATGAATGCAACAGAAGAAATGGCCAATTCAGCTAGCCATTCGGAGTTGAGCAATAATGAAATAACGGCTAAAGATGCTTCATCTTCGAATGTTGTAACACAGAAAGCTGAAAGCTCCAATACACCCGATGAGAATTCAAATCCAACAGACTCCAAGTCGACAATTGCCTCTGAAAATTCAAGTGGAGTTCAAGCTACTAATCCCGTTGGTAATGCAACGGATCGCAATGATGTCAATGAAAATTCAGCCCCTATATTCATTGACCCATATGCAGAGAATAACATAGCGAGCAATACTTCTGAACCTAGAGTAGAGATGCCGCACACCCTGGTCATAGAAGAAAATATACCTACCGCGAAGGAGCAAAAAGAAATGACGCGACCTGAGCAAGCCAAGTGGATGATTTCAGTGCTAGAAGATCCAGAAGAATTGCCAGAAACAGAAGTTTATGACACTCAGGTGATGCAAGAATTGATTGAACAGCAATCTGCCGAACGATCAATAAAGAACAAAGAGCAGTTGATACAACTCAATCAACAAATTCTGCTGCTTGAGGATGAAATGAGCAATACTACAAGTAAAGCTCAATTGCGTAGGTTGGACTATCAACGGGAGGAGTTATACACGCAGAGAGCTTCAATTGAAATTGAAAATGCCGCGGTAATTCAAGAGATGGCTAAGCATGAATACAATGAAAGGAAATTATCTGCCGATAGCGTTTTAAACAACTCAGTAAAATACAATGAGTTAAGTGCGAGCGTTCAGGAAATTATCCGTGAAAAAAATCGCGTATCTGATTCCTTATTAATTCAATCGCTTTTGTTTCGTGCACAAGCAGAGAATGCCGTTGAGCCACTAGAAAAAGCTTATTTCTACCGCGAGGGATTTGCTTGTCAGGTAAAGTCTATTGAACTGATGCAGCAAGTCAAATCCCTTGTGTATGCGGGACCAACATTAAAGAGCTGGAGCGATTCGGATATCGCATTGATGCAAAATGGCAAATTACCGGCGGAGTTGAACACTGGCACGGCTGCACTTGACAAGGTAAGCGTGAATAAGAATGTGGCCCCGACTGCAGCAGTAGCATCAGCCGACAAAGAGGTTGTATCTAACAAAGCGCTTGAAGCCGAAAAGGATGTTGTTCAGCAAACAGCTGAGAATACTTCGAGTATTCCGGTCAAAACAAAGACTGTTGCATCAGAGGTTGAGGTTAAGTCATTCTACTATAAATCACCAGATCGAGTGACAACAGAGCTTTCAGTTTTGAATGCGAAAGGAGTGTATGGGATCAACAATCCTATACCTGTTGACGCGCCATTGCCGAAGGGGGTTTACTACAAGGTACAAGTGGGTGCATTCCGAAACAAAATCCCACAAAACTTATTCGATGGTTTCGCTCCATTGCATGGAGAGTCTGTTAGCAACGGTGTAGTGCGATATACAGCGGGTTTCTATATGACCCTCGACAGAGCGAAATCGGCCAAGAATCAAATTCGCGATCTCGGATATAAGGACGCCTTTGTGGTTGCTTATAAAGATGGCATTCGAATACCCATTTATGAGGCCATCAAGGCGTCGGAAGGACAAGAAGCTGCAGACAAATTTGCTGCTGCCAATCCAGCAGCTGGTCCTGCCAAGACTTCACCCGCTTCTGGTTCGAGTGCAAACGTGCAAGTACCGGATTTAGCCGCCAACAATACAACCACAAATTCTGCAAAGCCTGAGGCGCAGAATCCTCCTCCCCCACCCCCGCCATTGGTAACCGGTTACACAAAGGATTATAAAGATGCGGCGCCTTCTACTGAGGTAGAAACCATTCAGGGGGTATTCTTCACTGTGCAGGTAGGAGTATACACTACACCAGTTCCTTTGAATAAGTTATTCAATCTTAAACCTCTCAATACGGAGCTTACAGAGACCAAAAAAATCCGATATACCACCGGACGATATGACACTTTAGAGAGTGCCACTGCGCGACGTGATGAAATCCGAAACATTGGAGTTACAGACGCCTTTGTTACCGCCTATTATAACGGCAGAAGAATTACTATTGCGGAGGCACTTGAAAAGTTGAGAAAGTAAAATCATTATTTCAAATATTCCAACTTGCGCTCATTCGGCTAACTATATTTGCTTCATGCAGCAACTGCAGTCTTTAGTTACTTCGGGTATTAAGATTTCCGTGATCAGTCGATACGAGCCGAGTGTTAGCAATCCGGCAACGGAAAGTTATGTATTCTCCTATCATATTTTCATAGAAAACGACAATGACTTTGCAGTTCAACTCAAGCGACGCCACTGGTTCATTTTTGACTCTTGTGGAATCGAGAGTGAAGTTGAAGGACCTGGTGTTATAGGTGAAACTCCTGTCATCAATCCTCATATGGTTTATCAGTACAGTAGCGGGTGCAGCTTGAAAGCACCCTTTGGAAGTATGCATGGATATTATAGTATGGAATTGAATGACGGAATGAAAACGATTCGTGTTCACGTCCCTAAATTTCTTTTGGAAGTTCCTTACCATCTGAATTAAGTCAATGCATTTCCATATCAGGCCATTCATAAAGTCAGATGTGGAACCCTTCAGGTGTCTGCGCAATGAAGTTATTACAAGTACTCTATTCATTTATGAGAATGAAACCTGGAAACCGGAAATGGCAGTCAAATGGCATGAAGACCTTGTAAATGAAAGCCGCCCGGCACTAACCGCTGAGGTGAATGGCAAATTTGTTGGATGTTGTTATGCAAATTTTTTTCGAACCGTTTCTGCAAGCAGAGGTCTTGCTGAAATAAGCATCTTCATCGATAGAAGTCAAAGAAAACGAGGGATCGCGAAAGCTCTTATTATTGCTATGGAAAAGTGCCTTTCGAAGGAAGGGTATTTTGGAATGACTGCTGTTATAGATACTGAAAACATGCCGGCGAATGCCCTATTCAGCGAACTTGCTTTCAATGAAATAGGAATTCTGGAACGAGCTGCTCACCTTAGAGATTCATGGCGGTCAGCGAGGATATTGCACAAACAAATTGCCCCATATTCATAGAAAGCCCAAGGAACTCTGCACCACTTTTGTTGTTATGAAGATATAAGTGTAGTTTTACTAAAATAATTAACCTGTAAGCATGAGAAAAAATTTACGTTTTTTGTTCGCTATGTTATCTCTGCCAAGCTTGGTCGGAGCACAGAGCTTTTCCACCAACACCTCATTATTATCCTCTACTTTCACGAGTGGAGGTGTAACTGGTGTCACTGACATGAATAACGATGGTCTTGATGACATAGTTATTCTTGATCAAAGTAAAGATCTGCACATCGCCTATCAGCAGCACAATGGCGCCTTTACTGTCGAAAATTTCGGGACTGTCAGCAACCAATCACAATGGGGTATGTGTATCGGAGATATCGATAACGATGGCCACAAAGACGTAATGGTGGGGGGCAGCTACGATGATGTTCATTTCGTCAATATCAACGGACCTGGCGATTACCAGCAAACGGATTATCCATGGGCGTCCATCTTTCTGCAAGGATGCAACCTTGCCGATATCAACGAAGACGGATATTTAGATGGTTTTGGCTGTCATGACGACGGACATAATGCTCTTTTCATAAACGATGGTAGCGGCTATATGACCAACGGTGTTGGTCTTATTGACATGGTATTCTATCCAGAAGTAAGCGGCGGTAACGATAATAGTGGAAACTATGGTTCAGTCTGGACGGATTTCGATCGCGATGGAGACACTGACCTCTTTATCGCTAAGTGCCGACAATTCATCAATGATCCATATGACGCACGTAGAACCAACATTTTGGTAATCAATAATGGAGATGGAACCTATTCTCATACAAATCCTTCAACAGGCATATCGTACGCTCAAGAGCGGGGTCTTGTGAATCTGCAACAATCATGGACAAGCGATTTTGCTGACTTGGATAATGATGGAGATTTTGACTGTTTCCTAACTACTCACAGCGGAACTCTTGAAATCCATGCCAATGATGGGAATGGCTTTTTCACCAATGTAACATCCGGTTCTGGATTAGAATATTCAGGATTTTTCCTTCAAGGTAAGTTCCATGATTTCGATAATGATGGATACCTTGACCTCATCCATTCTGGTGGAAATCACGACTACTATCACAACAATGGCAACATGACTTTCACACTAATAAATAATATGTTTGTGAATAACGATGTGATGCACAGTTTTGGAATTGGAGACTTAAATCACGACGGTTGGTTGGATTTATATGCCTCCTATGGCGACGGGTATGTTGATTGGGATACACAACACCCTGATAAGATATTCATGAATGATGGCGGTGAAAATCACTTCATTGTATTTGATCTGGAAGGAACCGTTAGCCCTAAAGATGCTGCGGGCGCAATAGTAGAAATCACCGGACCATGGGGAACACAATTAAGAGAAGTCAGAGACGGTGAGAGCTATGGTATCACCAATACAGCCATGTGTCATTTCGGTTTAGGATCTTCCACTGAAATAACACAGGCAAAAATCTACTGGCCGATGGGTTCAATTACAACGATTGATAATCCAGTAGCTGACTCTTGGTATAATGTAGTTGAGAATGGCTGTATTCTGGCCTCACCTCAAATTACAGCTATGGGCGGAACTGTATTTTGTCCGGGGGGATCTGTCGAACTTACAACGAGTGCCTCAGGATCTTATGAATGGAATACCGGCGAAACATCTCCATCCATCGTAGTAAATACTCCGGGTTCATACAATGTGAGTATTTCTGACGGCAACGGCTGCAGCGTGATCTCTCAATCCATTACAGTAGCCTATGAGAACCTCGAGCCTGCGAGTATTTTATACACCGGCAGTTTGCAGATCTGCGAGACTCAGCCCATTACCTTGACCGCAACTGAAGGGGCTTCCTATCTGTGGAATACAGGCGAAACCTCCCAAGCTATTCAAGTATCAGAATCGGGAACTTACTCGGTTGAAGTAATTGGTATTTGCGGTGCACAAACCTCGGAACCCGTTGATGTCGTTGCAGAAACAGCTCCAGCATCACCCGAAGTAACTGACATTAACTTAACCGGTGCCAATGGTGATCAGTTTACGTTTAATGCCACCGGCTCAGGAACAATACTTTGGTATGATGCTATTGATGCGACTACCCCCATTGCCACTGGAACATCATTCACCACCAATCCAATCACTTCAAACTCTAACTTCTATGTTTCAAACGCCAACATCGTGCCGGGTGAAGAAGCAGTCGGAGGCAAAGATGCGTGGACCGAAAATGGAAATGGACAATATCAAACCAACTCAAATTACTACCTGACTTTTGACGTCAATGCGGATATGAATCTTGCCTCTGTCGACGTATACGCTCAGGGTACCGCTAGCAGAACAATTGCTGTTATTGATGCTGCAGGAAACACTGTTGCGTCAACTACTGTTTCCATTCCAGACGGACTTTCAACTGTTGCTTTGGGCTTTGATGTTCCTGAGGGAACTGGCTATTCTCTTAGATTGGTAGGGAACAATCCCCTTATCTGGAGGGACAAAGATTTAACCAATGGCTTTGCATTCCCTTTCAACATTGGAACTTTAGCTACTATCACTGGAACCAATGTTAATGGTGCAGATTTCGATAATTACTACTATTACTTCTACAACTGGGTAGTTGAGGCTCCAGATAAGATCTGTGAAAGTCCACGCATTGAAGTAGCTGCATTAGTTGGAATGAATGAAAGCATTGACAGGAACATAAATATTTATCCAAATCCTGTAAGCGATTACCTAACCATCCAGATTCCATCAGATATCGCAAATGGAAATATCATCGTTAGAGATCAATTAGGAAAAATCGTTTTCAGTTCCACGAACCAGAAAGGAACATGGATGAATATCGATTGTCGTCAATTTGCTTCAGGAATCTATATGATTGAAATTTTCGATCATAACCTGAGACATACTGAGAAATTTATTGTTAAATAAACCGGAAAGTTTTCCAGCAAAAAGGCGGCATTTGCCGCCTTTTTGATTTTATGTTATTCTATAATATGCCGAATAATTCAAAATATGGAGTTCAATTCGTTGAATGCCATTGAAAGATTTTAGCATCATTGAAGTCATTTTGATTTCACCAAAGCTCACACCCGATGAGATCAAGATCTATCAACATTGTAAGGTTATTTCCTATTATCAAGATAGCACGCACTCACATTTTATTATTCAAGGCGCCTTACTACCAAAAATTCTCACCAAAGAAGCAGTTATATTTTCTCACAGTCCAGCAAACCTAAACTGGTGTATGAATCGCATGCAAAATCAAAAGACTTATCATCAAAGCAAATCAATCGTAGAAGAAATAGAAGAGCTTATCGACTTTATGGAAATACCTCTTGAACAGACAGAATTACTTCTTGAGAAAATCAAATTTCACAGGAAAAACCTTATATCCTCGGGCTCTTAAGAGAGCGATCATCCCATCATCACCAGGTAAATGCATTGCACCGACAGCACAAAACACAGCATTTTCTCTCATTAAAGGTTCTAAACGATTCGCAAATCTCACGTTTCGCCGTGGGACTATTTGTGTCACAAGTTGCTCATTCAAATCCATTTTGGCATTGAGAGTCATAAAGGCATCTATACATTGATGCAAGTAAGTCTGAATCATCTCTGCATCAGTTAATCCCATCAAAATGTCTGACCAATGACCATTTGAGGCCATAGCCACAAATTCATAAAGCATTTCCGCTTGATAATAAACTGAAATACCGCTAACGACCTCTAATTGTTCTGATGTTGTCTCCAAGCCCACAACCCGCTTACCTCGTTGCATAGCCAGATCCATGAGGTACACATCCATTATCTCATTCACCCTACTTACATCATCTGGTAACTCCATCAATAATACCATCAGAAAAAAGGGTTGAATACGCATTAAAATAGGTGCCATATCAGGTCCCAATCTATCGGCCAGATACTTCTCAATTACATCAACTTTATCTGGTTGCAATACCTTATCAATAGTTGTATCAGCACGCAATGACTGCAACAAAGTCATCATATCTGAAGAACCAGAGTTAAAATCCGTTTCACCCGCTACGATACCAGCTGATTCGAATGCCTTTCGCCAATTTTCATCAAATGCCCTCAAACGATCATCGTCTATATGCATGGTACCAAACAAATAGCTCGTATGAAGCAAGCCATTGCCCGAAACACTCCAGAGCAAACTGCATGAGTCATCAGCCGTCACCGATTGTGACTGCACAAAAAAGGAGGCCAGCGAAAAAATAATTGAAACGCCGAGTCTAATCATATTTAGCGTACTTCGAGTTCATGCTCTTGTACTCTGGTATTAATTTCTTCAAAGATTGAATTACCAGGTCATTATCCTGTGTTTCACAATGACCAAGCAACTGATGAATTATAGAAACCACTTGTTCAGAATCCAATTCTCTCACAGAAGCTCTCAATATTTTCGAATGATGTGTAGGCAGGGAATTTTCCTTCGAACTTAAAACCTCTTCATACAATTTCTCACCAGGCCGCAAACCTGTATATTGTATCTCAATATCCCTTCCGGGAACCAGACCTGAAAGAAGTACCATACGCTTTGCCAAATCGGATATACGAACACTATCCCCCATATCAAAGGCAAATATTTCCGAACCCTTACCCATTGCCGATGCTTCTAAAACAAGATTAGCTGCTTCAGGAATCGTCATAAAAAATCGTGTAATATCAGGATGAGTGACAGTAACCGGACCCCCGTCTAAAATTTGTCGCTTGAATGTCGGTATAACAGAACCATTGGAACCCAAAACATTTCCAAATCTTGTCGTAATAAATTTACATTCGGATTTGCGCGATAAATTTTGCACATAAATTTCCGCAGCACGCTTCGAAGCCCCCATTACATTGGCGGGATTAACTGCCTTATCTGTGCTCACAAGAACAAAAACCTTTACGCCAAAGGCACTTGCAAGATCCGCCATGACTTTTGTTCCGAAGACATTTGTATGTACGGCCTCACATGGGTTATCTTCCATTAGAGGCACATGTTTATATGCAGCTGCATGAAAAATGATATCAGGCCGTGCGTGCTCCATCAATCGCTGCATTCTTTGTGCATCACAGACATCGCCCATTACCAATTCAAACAAATTCTTATCGTATAGCTGTTCCAGTTCATTTCCAATTTCGAATAAGGGTGTCTCTGCCTGATCAAGTATGTATACCTTTTTTACTTGCATCCGAGTAATCTGACGCACCAGCTCTGAGCCAATGCTGCCGGCACCTCCCGTAACTAATGCCACGGAGTTCTTCAATTGCTCTGTCAACTCAGGACTTTTTATCTGAATGGTCTCCCGGTTGAGAAGCTCCTCAATTCTTACACTACGCAACTGCGGTAAAGTGAGCTCTCCTCCAATCCATTGACGCGACGGAGGAACGTGGGTTACTCTGACTTCTGAATCTAAACAAGTGGCTGCAATTTGCGCCTTCCTGGTCCCCGAAAGCTGATTAATCGCAATGATTACCTCACTGATATCGTTTCCGGTTAAATATTCATGAAGTGAAGCGCTTGCGATTATTTCCACGCCCTCCAGTATTTTACCCACTTTTCCCGGATCATCATCTACAAACGCGACCACCTTACGATTGGATGAAAAATCACGATCGATCGTACGCTTGGTGATCATACCAGCGTGGCCAGCCCCAAATACAACAACCCTTTTTTTATCGACCTTGGTACGCTGTAATTCTGTAAAAAGAAGTTTGACGGAAATTCGACCTACCAGCATCACAAATAAGGTCAGTAAATATTCTAAAATCACTATCGAGTGCGGAATCAAAAATTGATCCTTCGTCCAATAGAAGTATCCAAGACTAATAAATTCAAGCAATACGGTTCCGGAGGTAACCACCAAGAAAATCCGAAGTGCATCCTGAGAACTCGTATAACGGATCATTCCGGAATACGTCTTCCCCATCAAGAAACTCCCTAATCGAACAAGGCAGAAAAAGGGAAATGCCAACTTCACAAGCTCCCATACCTCCGTAGGTAAACGAAATTCAAATCGCACCAAAAAGGCAAGCATGAAAGCGCAGGACGTCGTTGCGCAATCAATTGCAAGTACCAGCCACCGGGGCGAATTGGATTGAGTAAATAAAAGATTCAAACGCTTCAAAAATTCTAACCTTCAAAACTAACGGAAAACACAAACGCACGTGTGCGGAGTTTTGAAATAGGAGAAGTGAATTGATTGTTTTCCTGAATCAATAAATTCTTCATACCAAAACATGTTTTCATTTCTACTCCTAATTTGAAGTATGGCAAAAAGAAATCTAAACCTCCACCAGCATCCAATGTGTAATTCGTCTTTTCTAATTTGACTACTATTTTACCGGCAACGTTTTCATCCACATCTTTTTGAGATTGCATATCCACATCAAGACTGCCTCCAAATAATGCATAAGCCGCAAAATTCCCAGCGCGGTTCGTCCTAAATTTTAACAATAGCGGAAACTGCAACCATACTGACTCTGTGCGTTTCAAATATGTTTTTATATCGTTGTTGGGCTGTCGAAATGTATAGCTCAAACCTCGATCCTGAAAGGAAAGTCCGGGCAAAAATCTTATATTGATGTTCTTTACAGGATTTACTGATGCCATCAACGCAAGATTAAATCCGGCTTGCGGAACATTATCAACGGATAACAAGGAATCCTTATAATTGAAACTCGGATTGAAGTCCATAAAAAATGAAGAACTGTTTGCGGAGAGCAAAAAGCCGAAATGCAGATATCTGTTATCGAAGCTCTGCAAATTTTCACGGACCTTGCTCTGAGCCCTACAAGAGATATTGGCCCCCAAAAGCGAATATGAAATAAGCGCGCAAAAAATTGCACCGCGCCGAATTATGTATAAATAACTACCGCGTTTTTCCACCTCGCATAAAGTTCCTCCAAATAACGACACCAAGTATGGAATATGCAAGACTTACAAGCAGCAACGCAAATACAGAACCAATGATCCTGGAATGCACTGTTACATTGCTCTCTAATTGCAGCCTGAAATCCGCCATCAGTTCTGAGTCTGATTTTGCCGCCAATTCTTCATGCTGCTGAATGAACTCAGCTTTTGCCGCCTGGTCATGTAACATGCCTTCGAAGGCAGATAAAGACGAATTCTTAATGGCCGTGATATCATCACTCAAAACCCCGTAATACAAGAGCATGGCCATTGCAGAAGCCAATACGAAAGTGAGGCAATACTTAAGGGTTCGCTTAAAATCTTCCAGAAAACTGACTGCCTGAGCACTCGCATTATGCTGGCGATGATGCGCTAACAAAGACACAAAAACAAGAACCAAAATGATGAGAATATTGGAGAGAACTCCAAGATTCATACCCGCATGCACATCCAAATACTCCCTTGAGGTCAACCGAAGTATCAGCCACAACGCAGCTGAAATCACCGGGAACCAAGCAAAAAATCTCATAATTATGAATTCATACTCACCAAGAATTCCTCGTTGTTGCGGGTCTTCTCAATGCGATCTTTAACGAACTCCATGGCCTCAATGGGGTTCATGTCGGCCAAGTGCCTTCTCAATATCCACATGCGCTGCAATACATCCTTGTCGTGTAACAAATCTTCACGACGCGTTCCCGATGAGAGGATATCGATGGCTGGGAAAATTCTTCGGTTCGAGATCTTACGCTCCAGCTGCAATTCCATATTACCCGTGCCCTTGAACTCCTCGAAAATCACCTCATCCATCTTAGAGCCGGTATCTACCAATGCCGTTGCGATGATGGTGAGTGAGCCACCATTCTCGATTTTCCGCGCTGCACCGAAAAACCGCTTGGGCTTCTCAAGCGCATTGGCCTCTACCCCACCCGACAATACTTTGCCACTGGCAGGAGCCACAGTATTATATGCGCGAGCGAGACGTGTAATAGAATCCAATAAGATGCAGACATCATGCCCACATTCTACCATCCGCTTCGCTTTCTCCAGAACTATATTGGCAATCTTGACGTGACGCTCTGCCGGCTCATCAAAGGTGGAGGCAATAACCTCGCCACGCACGCTGCGTTTCATGTCTGTCACTTCCTCTGGTCGTTCATCGATAAGAAGTACCATCAAATAAGTCTCAGGATGATTCTTGGCAATTGCGTTAGCAATATCCTTTAGCAAGGTTGTCTTACCCGTCTTTGGCTGTGAGACCAACATTCCGCGCTGACCTTTACCAATGGGCGCAAAAAGATCCATGATGCGCATTGACAAATTCGAGTTGTTATCTGCCAGATGAAAACGCTCATAAGGAAATAATGGCGTAAGGAATTTGAATGGCACACGATCCCGAACGAAATTGGGGTCACGGCCATTGATCTTGTCTACTCGAATTACCGGGAAGTATTTCTCTCCCTCGCGTGGAGGTCGAATAGCACAAAGAATTGTATCACCGGTGATCAAACCATACAGTTTGATCTGTTGCTGAGAAACATAGCAATCATCAGGGGAATTCAAATAATTAAAATCCGAAGAACGAAGAAATCCAAAGCCATCCGGCATGATTTCCAAAACGCCTTCAGCCATTACTATTCCGTCAAAGTTGTAGCCATGCTCATCAGCTTGACCTCGTTTTGATCTATCTGGGCGAAGAATATTTTGACCATTGCCGTCATGCTCGACTTCCTGGCGCTGATCCTGCTCCTGCTCTGTATTTTCTCTGGGTTGCGACCCACGGTTTTCATTGTGATCGCGATGCTGACGATGCTCCCTGTGATCACGATGTTCGCGACGATCGCGATGATCGCGTGATTCTCTGTGCTCACGAGGTTCTCTTAGCTCACGATTTTCGCGCGGCCTGCCTTGATCTACCTGCGGTGTTGCAGGCCTTTCCGTTTTAGACGGCGCAGGAACGAAATCCCCTGTAGGTTCGGCCACAATCTGAGATTCTGAAGGCATCTCAGTAGCTGAATCAAAAAGACTCGGAGACATTGAGGTCTCGTCTGAACTCTTCGTCTCTGCATTTTTCTTTACTCGCTCGCGACGTTGCTTCGGAGCGGGAATATCTTGGGTTGCCGAAACAGTTTCACTGTTACTTACATCAGCACCGGATTCACTTTGCTCAATGACTCGTTGAGCATCAATTACTTTAAAAATCAGCTCTTGTTTCTTAAGTTTTTCAGAGGACTCAATCTTCAACTCTTCAGCAATGGCCTTGAGTTCGGCCAATTTCATGCTGTTCAACTGCAATAAATTATACATTAAATATCGATTAGAAATAAATTTAGTAGGAAAGATTTGCCCGAGTGGGCTTGCAATTGTACGACCTAATTTGCAAAGAGCAAGACTTTTTTGAAATTAAGATCGAACCAACTTCTTGTATTTGATTCGGTGCGGTGTTGTATCTCCCAGGCGCTTGCGCTTGTTCTCCTCGTATTCGCTGAAATCACCTTCGAAGTAATACACCTGTGAATCGCCTTCAAAAGCCAGGATATGCGTACAAATGCGATCCAAAAACCAGCGATCGTGTGAGATAACCACAGCACATCCCGCGAAGTTCTGAATACCCTCTTCCAATGCCCGCAGAGTATTCACATCGATATCATTGGTCGGCTCATCCAGCAACAAAACATTCGCCTCGGTCTTGAGCGTCATAGCCAAATGAAGACGATTGCGCTCACCACCGGATAATACTCCGCATTTCTTCTGCTGGTCGGCTCCCTGAAAATTGAACTTGCTGCAATATGCCCGTGAGTTAATGGTTTGTCCGCCCACCTGAATAACCTCATTGCCACCACTGATTACATCGTACACACTTTTTTCAGGATCGATTTCCTTGTGGCGCTGATCCACATACCCCATCTTTACAGTATCCCCGATTCGAATACTTCCGCCATCCGGATTTTCCTCGTTCATGATCATTCTGAACAAGGTTGTTTTTCCAGCGCCATTGGGACCAATAACGCCAACAATTCCGGCAGGTGGCAACTTGAACGTAAGCTTGTCAATGAGCAATCGATCTTCAAACCCTTTGACAACATCGGTAAACTCAATTACGTCATTCCCCAAACGAGGTCCGTTCGGAATCGGAATCTCCAAACGCGCTTCCTTCTCCCTCTCACCTTCGCTCATCATCCGATCATAGTTCTGAAGACGTGCTTTGTTCTTGGCTTGACGACCCTTTGGATTGGTGCGCACCCACTCGAGCTCCCGCTCCAAAATTTTACGACGTTTGCTCTCCTGCTTTTCTTCCTGTGCGAGACGTTTCGACTTCTGCTCAAGCCATGAAGAATAATTGCCTTGGTAAGGAATGCCTTCACCCCTATCGAGTTCAAGAATCCATCCTGCAACATTATCGAGGAAATAACGATCGTGCGTAACCGCGAGTACTGTTCCCTGATAGGCCTGTAAATGCTGCTCCAGCCATAGCACCGATTCGGCATCCAAGTGGTTGGTGGGTTCATCCAGCAAGAGAACATCGGGCTGTTGCAGCAGCAGGCGACACAATGCAACGCGTCGTCTTTCGCCACCGCTGAGCACACCGATTTTTTGATCTTCGGGTGGACAGCGAAGAGCGTCCATAGCTACTGCAAGTTTGTTGTCGAGATCCCAACCACCAAGGGATTCAATTTTATCTTGAGCGGCGGCCTGACGATTCATCAATGCCTCCATTTTATCGGGGTCATTGAGCACCTCTTCATCGCCAAATTTCAGATTGATTTCTTCATACTCCTTAAGAGCGTCAATCACAGGTTGAACACCTTCCTCCACAATCTCACGCACCGTTTTACTATCATCGAGCTGCGGCTCCTGAGGCAAATAGCCCACCGAGTAACCGGGACTCCATACCACATCTCCCTGAAAAGATTGATCAAGGCCGGCAATGATTTTCATTACGGTGGATTTACCTGCGCCATTCATACCGAGAATACCAATCTTGGCTCCGTAATAAAAACTGAGGTATATGTCCTTAATGATATGTTTACCAGCAGGCGTAACCTTGTTCACGCCCACCATCGAAAAAATAATCTTCTTATCGTCGCTCATAGCAAAAAATGGGTGCGCGAAAATACCATCATTTATTCCACAATCTCAGGAGTTACTCCTTGATATTGTTGTGGCATATCTCCTACTGCTGCACCAATATACGTCGGGTCACAGAAAACATAGTCCTTCTCCTTGTACCTGATGATTGCCGCATTGGTGGGCGGGTTTTCCATTGCCACTGCCATTGCCATATGACCCGGGTAAACGAGACCGATCGTAGAAACTTTCAATACATTCCTATACAAATAATTGAGGAAAAACGTGCGGTCTTCGCAATCAGCTTTCGGGTATATTAAAAATTCTTCAGGCATGCAATACTTTTCATAACCGAATTGCTCAGCGTCTGTTTCGTACTCAACGCCGAGGCAAACCATAGCATGCAGAAAACGGATTTGCTCATCTCGGCTTTCCATTGATCCAAGATGTGATTCAAGTGAACGAAAGATTTTTTCACGAAAACTATCACCCCCAGGATTTGAGAAATAGCTGTCGAAATCATTCTGTGGAACTGTAATGTAAAACTCAGAGCGATGAACATTATAAGGAATCGATACGCTCACATCCTTGTATTTGTAGGGGAAAACCAAAGTGCGTTCTTTCCAATGCTCGGGATACAGACCCGTATCAATGGTTTTGAAATTCATTTTTACTACTGCGTTAGAATGATCCCCTGAATATGTGAAGTAACGAGAACCTTCATGCTTTGACAAGAAATAATATCGCTTGCCCGACGTCTCAAGGTATGGCTGAGAGTATAGCTTAGTGTCAAATGCCGCGGCAAGGTGCACATTTTTTTCGCTATAAAATAGCCGGACATCATATCCCATCTGGATCATCATGTACCAGATAAACAACTCTTCATTGATAGAATCGCTGAAGTTATGTTTTGCAATCTCCTCAATCATTTTCAAAGAAGACCAGCAATTAAGGCGAAGCTCCTTGCGCTGCTCTGCCAAATATGCCAGCAATACATGGGAATCATATTCAGAGCATTTTTTCCAATACGCTGTAATAGGGCCGCTACCGATGGCATCATTGCCAAATTTTGGCCAATTCCTGATTTCTGGAATTCTCGTAGAATTTCCGAAGAACGACAATTCTTTCAATTCCAATCCCTTCAATTGACTTTCATTTAGTTCCTCGTCTTCCTGAGGTTCCACTTTATTTTGCGGCAGAGGATCGGAATTGTTATCGATCTCAGGATCGCTTTCAGCAGGCGCGGATACAGGCGGAGCTGACACAACATCCATACTCTCATTCTTATCCTCTGCCTTTTCAGATTCTTCTTTTACGTTGATTCTGCTGCGACTTGGAATCAATACAACGGCTGGTGGCGACGTAACATCAGTAACTTCCAATTTAACGATCGGGTTGAGAGGCTTCGGTTTTTTATATGGCTTGACCTCAGGAAAGAGATCCGTATGGCTCCAGTTACCGCCGAGCATTTTTTCGAATGCTTTATTCTGAGCAGACAGCATAGAATCCATTTCACTTTTTTGCCTTTCAGCGAATGACTGCATTTCCCGTTCACGTCGACGAGCAAATTCCTCCATGGTCTCCGTGCGTGTTTGCGCTACGCTGGTATGAGAATGAAAAACAAAATAGATGACCAACAATGAAGCAAACAAAATCTTAGTGCGTGGCATTTTCATTTACGAATTCGTTCAGGTATAAATTTAATTGTTTGAAGTTATAAAAACTTTCACGCTGCATAACAAAGTTCTGAGTAATTTTATAGAACAAGAAATAGCGTATGTCAAAAACACTTTTCAGTTTAACGGGACTTTTGGCAATGCTCCTATGCGCATGCTCCAACCATCAGATTCAGCTGTATGAATTCGATGAATTGTATACGGGTAAAGAGGACACCTATATCACAGATTATGTTCCATCGCAGAATACATCTTCAAACCAACAAACCACCGAGGAGACAGCAACAGAGGATGACTACGTAAGTAATGCTAACCGCTACGAAAAACCCTCGCCATGGTCACAAAACGGCTGGGGCAATTCTGGTTATGGCGGTTATAATTACGGTGCTTATAATCAGTTTAATTGCGGGGCTTCCATCATGTGGATGCCCTACTGGGCTTATTCGCCAGCGGGGTTTTACACTAGCCCATATGCGTATTATGGTTACGGAATGGGTTATGGAAACCCATACTACAACCCTTACTACAACCCCTATTTCATCCCTAATAATTCAAGTTCATTGGGTGGTTACAATGACAATTCATCTGGTCAGGTAATATATGGGGCAAGGCATCCGATAGCGAGTAACTCCGGTATCAACTCTTCATACACAGGGGGTAGGTTTTACTTAGGTCAAAGACGCCAAGATGTGCTTCATAAACCCGACCCTATAATGACCACATCGAAGCCCAATGAGAAAATACCCTCGGGCAAAATTCAGGAAAATATTGCTCGTGCTTACAAGACAGCTGACAGATCAAATTATCGTGGAAGCGAAAAACCAAAAAATCAAAACACCAATAACCGCAATCAGGAGAGTTCAAATTCGGTCAGACCTCAAAGGGATACACCTAAAGCTGGTGATAGACCGCAACAACAAAGTCGGTCATACGAGCGTCCTCAGGCGCCTGTTCGACAATCAGCTCCAACACGATCAACCTCACCGGTGAAAACAGGAAGACCTTAAAACACATGACTTCACAATCCTGGTTTATTATTCTTATTCTTTATACCACAACCTGCTACTCACAAAATGAAGTGGATGCCTTGCGTTACAGCTTCACCGACTTTGCTGGAAGTGCAAGAAGTGCAGGAATGTCAGGAGCGTTCTCCGCGGCAGGCGCCGACCTTTCGTCGATACACGGAAATCCTGCAGGTTTAGCAGCATATCGCAGAGGTGCGGCTGAAATCAACCTATCTTATAGAGACCTCGCCAGCGACGGACAATTTGAAGGACAGAACTCCATTCAAACAAGCAATTATTTTGGAATATTAAATGCCGGAATAGTAAATGTGTTTCAAATACCGGGCAAGGAAAATGAAAAGATTGTATTTGGCTCATCCTATGCTAAGACAAATTTTTTTCATGAGAAAAACAAACTTAACGGCACCTATAGCGGGAGCATGCTCGAAACCTTCAGAAATCAAGCCAATGGTTCAACGGAAGATGAGCTTTACGCCAACTATCCCTTTACCGCATGGCCGGCCTACTACACCTATTTATTAGATCTGGAAGACACATTAAATCTCCAATACCGCTTTAATGCAAAGCTACCAGCCCAAATGCAACATACCCTTACTCGCAGTGGAAGTCAATCTGAATTATCCTTTGCCTTTGGTTATGAGATGTCTGAAACACTGTTATTAGGTGTTGGGCTAAAAATGATTTCTGTAGATTTTATCGAAGAATATAGTCATGGGGAATCATTCGGGGATTCAAGTGATTTAACGGACTTCAATTTCTCCTACAATCTCCAATCCTTGGGTGATGCGTACAGCTTATCTATAGGAGCCATCTATATACCGATTCCCAAGTTACGCATTGGACTTTCAGCAGAAACTCCATCACGGCTTATGATGGATGAATATTTCACAACGGAAACAGCTTCCAATTATCTAGGCGAAACATATTTCTACTCGTCCGAAGAACTTCAATCTTCCAGTATCATTCGCATCCCCGGGAAAATTCAAGCACAGATTTCAACTATACTTGATGACAACACCTTGATCAACCTTGACGCTGAAAGACGTTCCTATCAGAATAGCGAAATCGAAGGGGATGCAGCGAACACGTATGATTATTCAACCGAGAATGAAATCATAAGAACCATCTATAAATCGGCAACAAAAATTAGCATTGGACTGGAAAGAAGAATCACACAGAAATTTCATTTACGCGCTGGTATGAGTTGGATAGAGAGTCCATTCAAAAAGATGCCAGGAATACTTTCAAAAGATATATTTCGAGTAGCGTCTGGCGTTGGTTTCAGATCGGAGACCTGGTGTATTGATGCTGCTATTCAAATTCAACAGTACCAATCACAGTATTACATGTACGACCCCAATCTGGTTCCGCCCGGTCAGTTTAAAAAATCACTCACGATGCTTACACTTGGGCTAGGTTATAGGTTTAGGACTTAGAGTTACCAGATTTCATCACCTGATTCATACCCATCATCTGCTTCAT
This sequence comes from uncultured Comamonadaceae bacterium, assembly GCA_964555295.1. Taxonomy (GTDB): domain Bacteria; phylum Bacteroidota; class Bacteroidia; order Flavobacteriales_D; family Sanyastnellaceae; genus CAZKRL01. The sequence goes on from CAZKRL010000006.1 coordinate 37,189, forward strand.
CGTTTTCTCCATGCCCTCCGGAGAACCGTCGAGGAAAATGATATTACCTTTTCCGTATTCTGCAAAGTTTTTTACAGCCTCTGTCCACATACTAAACATTATCACTGATGTATCCAGATTGGCTTGTTGCATTTCACGAGCCGCATTCTGCATACCACGGGCAACCTCTTCACGAAACAAAGCAACACCTTGTCCGCGCATTTGAGCGGCCTCACGTTCAGCTTGAGCTGCAATTTTTATTGCATTACCCTCTGCCTCTGCAGCTTTGGTTTTAGTGATCAAAAGTGCCTGACCCTCATTTTCAGCAGCCGCTTTCAAATTATTAGAAGCTACCACCTGCGCCATAGACTTGATGATCGCCTCGTCGAAAGTGATATCATTTATCTGAAGATCTTGGAGATGATACCCCCAATCTTCCAAACGGTTATCAATTTCTGCCTTTACGTGCTCTACAATCTCATTGCGTAAACCCAAGACCTCTGCTTGCTTTTTTGTTGCAACAAAAGCTCTGATAGTTCCCTCAATGGTGCGTACCAATGCCTGCATCAAACTTTTCTCATCAATGAATTTGAATGCCACTCGTTTGATTGTTTCCTCTTCTCCATTCATGACGGAATAAAGCAACATCGATTTAAAATACACATTGGCCTGATCCTGCGTCACCGCCTGAAATTCCATTTCTACCGAACGGTTCTGAGTAGATATCTTCTTGAAGACCACTTCAATGAAAGGTATGCGCAAGCTCAATCCGGGAGAAAGCACTCGACGATACTTACCAAAAATGGTAATAACACCCATCATGCCCTGATTTATTACTACGAATGATTTTGACAATAGAAAGATTGCGATGGCAAACAGAATAAGATTAGAATTAATAAGCTGCATACTTTTTTTTTTACCGAAAGTATGTACCAATGAACGAGATGGCACGAGAAAACAGCGATTATTTTCGCAAACTTAAAATAACCGATGAAAACACATTTGATAACGGGAGGGTGCGGCTTTGTTGGACGGAATATGGTAAAGCGCCTTATGCATTCAGATTGCCGCCTGGTCTTTGTCGATAATTTAGCAGTAGGAAAGCACCCTGATACCTGGTTAAAACTCACCAAGTCATCGAGTGGAAAAAACTACGCCACGTATGATAACCACCGCATCTTGTTCATTCAAGAAGATGCGCGCGTTTTGATCAGAGGTATGATGGACAAGGACAACTACCTCAAAGACAATTATGACTTTGAGTGCACTCACTTCAATGATGTATTTCATTTTGCGGCAATTGTTGGTGGAAGAGCGATGATAGACGGTGATCCGATGGCTGTGGCACTTGATCTTGCTATCGATGCAGAGCTATTCTATTGGCTTTGCAACAAGAAGCCGGATCGACTTCTTTACCCTAGCTCAAGCGCAGCCTATCCGATTGATTTACAAACTGAAAATGGTGCTATCCAGCTCAAAGAAAGCGACATCAATTTTAGCAAGATGGGCCAGCCGGATATGACCTATGGATGGAGTAAACTTACCGGTGAGTTTTTAGCCAAAATTGCAGCGCAGCATTATGGACTCAAGGTTACATGTATTCGACCTTTCAGTGGTTATGGTGAAGATCAAGACTTAACATATCCTGTGCCCGCCATTGCAGCGCGTGCTGCTAAAAAAGAAGACCCATTCGAAGTTTGGGGAACGGGATATCAAGGTCGCGACTTCGTTCATATCGACGATGTCATCGATTGCATTCTACTCGCGATGGATCATATACACGACGGCACCGCCATCAATATTGGCATGGGTAAGCTCACTACTTTCCGTGAAATCATAGAAATATTCTGTCGATTCGCTGGATATCAGCCACAGATTAAAGCTCTCACTGACAAGCCGGTGGGGGTTTTCTCGAGATATTGCGACATGACATTTGTAGAACAACGATTGGGTTGGAAAGCCAAAATCAGCACCGAAGAAGGTATGCGCCGCGTGTATGAATCTGCGCTGGAAAAATTGAAATAAATTTAACGAAGCCGTTTTTCACTACGCACAAAACCGAACCTTCGAAATAGACGAAATACGGAACTCACTTATCTATCGCAAAGCTCCCATCTCGATGAAACGTAAGAGACTATATTCAATTTTTACTTCTTTCGGAAATAGAGTCTGACAGGAATTCCCTCAAACTCGAAGTGCTCGCGAAGTTTATTCTCCAGAAAACGCATATACGGCTCTTTGATGTATTGTGGGGTATTGCAGAAAAATGCTATCGCAGGAGACTTCGTTGGAAGCTGAGTAACAAATTTGATTTTGATATCCTTTCCCTTATACAACGGCGGAGGTTGGTTGTTAATGATGGGTAACATGATGTCGTTGAGTTTGGCCGTTGGGATTTTGATTTTCCGATTCGCGGCCACAGCAATAGCCTTATCGAGCGCTTTCAAAATTCTTTGTCGCGTTACATTAGATGTAAAGAAGATTGGAACATCCGTCATTGGCGTGAGTTTCTCCTTCATCTCAGCCACGTAGCGATCAACGCTTTTGTGATCCTTTTCGACCAAATCCCATTTATTCACCAAAATCACAACGCCCTTGTTGGCCTCAGTAATCTCTTTGAAAATAGAGAGATCTTGCCGTGATAATCCTTCCGTTGCATCGATGAGCAAAAGGCAAACATCACTTTGACGAATGGCCTTGATCGTGCGAATCGAAGAATAAAATTCAATATCGTTATCAATGAGTTTGCGTTTCCTAAGACCTGCCGTATCTACCAAAACCACAGTATGTCCAAAAGCATTGTAAATGGAATCAATGCTATCACGAGTAGTACCTGCAACATCACTCACCACCGAGCGATTGCCGCCAAGAAGGGTATTGATCAAACTGCTTTTGCCAACATTGGGTTTTCCAACGATGGCAATTCTAGGTACGGCATCCTTTTCAGTTTCTGGCTCATCGGGAATAAGTTTACCTATTTCCTCCAGCAAGTCACCGGTGCCATAACCATTGTTTGCGCTTATAGGGTAAATAATATCGGCTATTCCCAATTCCCAGAATTCATTGATCCATGGCTCCTTATCTGAGGTATCTACCTTATTGCAAATCAACATAATTCTTTTTCCGGATCGGCGCATCAAATCGGCAATCATTCTATCGCCATCTGTAATGCCCTCCTTGCCATCAACCATAAACAGAACCAAATCAGATTCATCCATGGCCAATGCCACCTGCGAATGAATATCACGCTGGAAGGAGTCGTCGCCTTCATCGGCAATACCGCCGGTATCAATTACCACAAATGACTTTCTTCCCCACTCCCCTATACCGTATTTGCGATCGCGGGTCACCCCTGCTGTGGGTTCGACTATAGCATCATCCGTGCCCGTAAGTCGGTTAAACATAGTCGACTTACCTACATTAGGACGACCTGCGATTACAATAGTGAAACTCATATATTTGCGAAATATCCGACCTCGAAGCTATTTTCTCAGCTGCATATCGCTGAAAATCTTAAAAACAATTATACCCCATCCATAGTTAATAGACCGCTTTCATGAAAATATTAGTCAATACTATACTCGTTTGCGTTGGGTTTGTCGTACCAATATATTCAGTCAATTGCATCGCTAACGAATGTCATCGCTCGGAACCGATGACTACCCTATCTAAGATGGCCAAGACAAAAACGGCCGCCCGAGCATGTACCTATCAACTACAACATTTCGACTTCCATTATAAGCCAGAGACAGCAAATCCGAAAATCATAATGCTCGGAAATTCCATGATTCGATCTACCGATTGGGTAAGGTTGCTGGAAAGAGAAGATGTGATCAACAGAGGTATCGCGGGTGATAAAATCAAATGCATATGCGAACGAACAAAATATTTAAAAGGAAAAGGCGCAAAGATCTGGATCATCGAAGGTGGCATAAATGACCTCCCCGCTATGAAAACGGGTGATATGCTAAAGCAATTTGACATGATTGTTGACTTTGTCAAATCTGAAAACGCCATACCTGTAATTGTATCACCTACATATATATCCAACAAGGCCAGGCCTAATCTCAAAAAAGATGTAACCAAAACCAATCAGGCGGTTTCCGATATCAATCAAAAGCTTACTCACTACTGCGACAGCACCAAAACAGATTTGATTAATCTCAACTTAAAACTATCGGAGAATGGTGTTCTTGCTGAGAAGTACACGACCGACGGAGTGCACTTTACCGATGACGCAAAGCAGATATGGGCAAAAGAGATATTAGCTCTTCTAAAAAAGTATAAGATATGATTTTACATCTAGTCATCTGCATCCTGCCAATCCAAAAAATCTTCGAGATCTCTTCGGTCTCGCTTTGTAGGTCTACCCGGTAATCTCAGCATATTACTCGCTTTAATTTTTTTAATTCTATCGAGCTTTTCCAACTCTGCCGGATCCGTTATATCCTTCGCATAAACAGAAACAAGAGCTGCGCCTACTCGTGACTTGGGAAATTGCAATACCTGATAACTCAAAGTAACAGGACCTTTTCTAACCGTAATAACGTCTAAAGGCCTAACCTCTCTTGCCGGTTTAACAATGGTTTGATTGACACCTACCTTACCAGCAGTGCATAATTCCGTTGATTGCGTTCTGGATTTGCAAGCTCGAATACACCACAGAAATTTATCTATCCGCATAACAGCGAATCAATAATCAATTCTAAGCTTAAGCCTCTTCCTCATCTCCTCCAACATGGGATACTCTTTGGCCATAACCTCATATTTCTGCTTGTCTGTCTGATATTCTATAGCTATATCCGTAATGGCAGTCTTTACTACCGCGAATTCAATACCTTGTATACCATAACGCTCTCTCATAAAGTCAGAAAAGGCCGATCGTTGTTCATTGAATACCAGGACCTGAGTGCTGCCGGGAACACGAACCTCTATGAGATTCTCACCTTGCATAGCCAATTCCGCCATTTGAAATACCGATTGTACAACTATATCGTTGGTGAGTATTTCATCCGCAAAACTTTTCCACGCCAATTGTATTTCATCCATTGAATACACCCGAACTGCTTGATGTGTCTGAAGCGCTGATTGTATCGCATTAGATGACTGTCCCATCGTGTTGACTCGCAAAGACTTTAACCCAAGTCCAACCGGCTTGGCGACTGATTTTACCGAGGAAGTCTGTGATGCAACAACCGAAGAAACACTTTCCGTCGAAGAACTCTGAAGAATTTTCTCAATTCCTGGGGCTGGTGGATAATCCTTTACTAAAGCAGGATTTGCAGATGTGATATTCTTTTCACCCGAACGAAAGGGCTTCAGTTTAAACTTTTTTTTTTCGCCTTCCCGTTGGTTATAAGGAATGCTTGCAAGTTTCATGATTGTTAGTTCAACCAAGAGCCGCTGATGCCTGCTGCTCTTGTATTGGTTATCACATTCATTGATGAATTTAAGTGCCAGGATGAGCATACGCAAATCCGTTTTACCCGCCTGATCAGCATAACGTCTTGCGATGTTCTCACTCACTTCCAGAAGAGCTATTGTTTGAGGATCACTGCAAACGAGCAGATTTCGCAAATGCGAACCAAAGCCGTTTATAAAATGATGCCCATCAAAACCCTTCGATAAAATATCATCAAAAAGTTTCAAGCCCCCAGGAATATCTTCATTGAGTATCATATCAGTTAGCCTGAAATAATAATCGTAATCGAGCACATTCAAGTTTTCTATGACTGCCGCATAAGTGAGTTTACCACCACAAAACGCAACTACCTGATCGAAAATGGATAAAGCATCACGCATGGCGCCATCCGCCTTCTCAGCTATTACATGCAAAGCATCTCGCTCCGCGTCAATTCCTTCTTGACCAGCAATATACTCCAAATGATCTGCGATATCCTTGACCCGAATTCTGTTGAAATCAAAAATCTGACAACGACTTAATATGGTTGGAAGAATCTTATGCTTCTCGGTGGTGGCGAGAATAAAAATGGCATGGACCGGCGGTTCTTCCAACGTTTTCAAAAAGGCATTGAACGCAGCCTGCGAAAGCATGTGAACCTCATCGATTATATACACCTTGAAACGTGATGTTTGCGGCGGAATTCTAACACTGTCTACAATGGAACGAATATCTTCCACTGAATTATTCGAGGCTGCATCAAGCTCAAATACACTGTACTGTAAATCACTGATATCTACACCCAAGTTGTTATTTACTGCTTTGGAGAATATTCTCGCACAAGTGGTTTTCCCTACACCCCTAGGCCCTGTAAATAGATACGCCTGCGCCACTTGATCTTTTTGAATGGCATCAAGT
>CAZKRL010000006.1:43496-110055 GCA_964555295.1 uncultured Comamonadaceae bacterium
CCCACAACGCTTTCCCAAGTATCGGGCCTATACTTTCGCGCAGAAACAATATAATGTTCGCTCATCAGGGCAAATATGCGCATCGTATGAGTCGATCAAATTCACAAGATGTCAACAACCTTGTAATTGACCAATTCACTTGATTAGAAATCACAAAAGAGACAACACGAAACAAATACAAAAATGGAAGCAACATGGTTCTGCAACAAGAATATGTCGAGGGTAGAAAAGGAATTTGTATTGCGATTACCCCTCGGAGTCAATCGTCACACTTACATGTATGGTTGCTACGAAAATCAATCGGATTCCTTAAGACATCTCTCCGCAAACCGCGTGAGACAATTTTCTCTGAATTTCTTCCTTGTCACGAAAATTACCCAAGACAAACATCATTTTGGTGATTGCGGCCTCCCTTGTGAGATCAGCGCCACCAATAACACCGATGGAAGCCAAAACTCTACCCGTCTCATATATACCCTGGTTTACCAAACCTTTGTTGCATTGAGTAATATTGAGAATCGGAATCCCTCTAGTAATTACCTCGGCTAAAGCATCCAGAAACCATTTATCTCTCATTGCATTGCCAGAACCAAACGTTTCCAAAACCAATCCTCTTATTTCATTGGCACCCAGCACTGATTCAACAATCCCTCTGCTAATACCCGGAAAAAGCGTCAGTAAGGCAACATCACAGTTCATTACTGAATGCAATCTGAAAGCAGTTTGAGGTCGCAGCAACAAACTATGATTCACATTTACCTTTATTCCAACCTCCGCCAAGGCGTCAAAATTTGGGGACACAAAAGCGTCAAAATGTTCAGCGCTGTACTTGTGTGTGCGATTACCACGGAACAATTTAGATTGAAAATACACACAAACTTCTCGAATCAGGGGTCGATCATTTTCTTCCATTGAGGCAATCTCGATGGCGGAAATGAGATTTTCTTTACCGTCCGTCCTGATCTGTCCCATGGGCAACTGTGATCCTGTCAAAATTACCGGCATGTCGATGCCCTCTAACATAAAACTCAATGCGGATGCGGTATAGGCCATTGTATCCGTACCATGAAGCAAGACGATTCCCCAGACCGACAATCTCAAATCACTAATCATATTAGCCATTTCCTGCCAGTTAGGAACACCCACTTCCGAAGAATCAATTGGATGAATGGTTGAAATCACGTCTATCTCCAAATCAAACCTCGATAGCTCAGGTATCTGAGATAACAACTCATCAGCGCTGATGGGTCTCAAAGCCCCCGAGACAGGGTTCATCACCATGCCTATGGTACCTCCTGTGTAGATAATCGCGATTTTTTTCATCGGCCGCAATTTATTAAAGGTCTATATCTCCCCTCGAATTCAAATAGCATTGTGAATGATCGATGCAATGAATATGAATGCCTCAAAAAAACCGTTGCCTCCGATATTCAGAAAAAATTATTTGGAAAGGATAAATTATTCTTTCAACGTAATCTCAATGCATTCGTCAAAGCATCTTTGCACCCACTTTGAAAATCCGTTGATACCAACAATCCCAAACTAAAAAAGGTAATTATGATACATACCCGTTCGAATCATACTACATAATCCATTTAGATATGTTCCAAGTCAAAACTGCCATCCTCAATATTCTGATCTCCATCACTTCGCTCATTCTCGCAGATTACTTTTTTGAAGGTGTGTATTTCGAAAACTATGGGGTGGTTATCATCACTGCGCTGATGCTATCAATCTTAAATACTTTCGTCAAACCCCTGCTGCTGTTTTTTACCATACCCGTTACCATTATGACTCTTGGGCTATTCCTTCTCGTTATCAATGGATTTATTCTGATGCTCGCTGATGAATTGGTGGATGGCTTCAAGCTCGACAGCTTTTGGTCGGCAATGGGTCTGTCAATATGGATGGGGCTCATGAATATGCTCATGGGTGGCAAAGCAAAAGTTATAACTAAAAACGACACTACTGATATTTAAGCACCTATCACAATTCGCATGACAACTCATCAACCCGCGCGCTGCTGGTCACTATCAGTTGGCGATGAACTGCTGATCGGCCAAACCATTAACACCAACTCTGGATGGATCGGTGCAAACCTCTCTACTGCCGGTTACCAATTGGTAGGCAGCTCAGTATGCGGAGATGATGAACATGATATCACATCTGCCCTGCAGCATGCTCTGGAGAATGCTGACTTTGTGATAATGACGGGAGGCCTCGGACCGACAAAAGACGACATCACCAAAAATGTCCTCGCGAATTATTTCAAGATGCCACTTGAGTTTCACTCCGACATTTTCGAAAAGGTGAAAGATTATTTTTCTGCGCGCGGCAAGGTGATGCCCGAGCTCAACCGCAACCAGGCGATGTTGCCCAAAGGATGTAAAATCCTTCCCAACAGAAGAGGCACGGCAAGCGGAATGTGGTTTGAAGAAAATGGAAAGGTGCTTATCTCACTGCCAGGTGTGCCTTACGAAATGCAGACATTGATAGAGGAAGAGGTCTTACCCATTTTGTATCAGCGATTTGCCCCAGGAAACATTTATCATCGCACAGTACTGACATTTGGACTAGGTGAAAGTCGACTTGCCGAAATGTTGGAGTCATGGGAGAACTCACTGAAAAATGACAATATCAAATTGGCTTATCTGCCCTCGCCCGGGTTGGTTAAATTGCGTATGTCGGTCTATCATTCCGATAACGCTCGCATTGCTGAATTGATTCGAAAAAAAGAAGAGGAGCTGCTACAAATCATTGGTGACGCACATTATGGTTTTGACAATGATGATATGGCAACCGTGGTTGGAAGACTTTGCACACAGCACCAATTGAGCATCTCAGCCGCTGAAAGTTGCTCTGCAGGAGCGCTTGCTCACAAAATAGTGTCGGTGCCGGGAAGCAGTCAGTATTTCATGGGCAGCGTGGTAACCTATTCCTCTGAGAGCAAAACAAAATTGCTCGGTGTCGACCCGCAGAGCATTCAAGTTCATGGAGTGGTAAGTGAAACAGTAGCACTAGAAATGGCTCACGGCGTCAGGAAATTGATGGCCACCGATTATGCCTTGTCGGCAACCGGAGTTGCGGGCCCCGACGGCGGCGACGACAATCACCCTGTAGGAGCCGTATGGATTGGGATCTCGAGTGCAAGGCGTACCGCTGCCTACAGGTTTCAATTTGGTAAAAGCAGAATCAATAACATGGAAATGACCGCAACCACGGCACTCAATCTGCTCAGAAAAGAAATTTTATCGGATTTGTCGCGGTTGTAAATTTCTTTCGTTAATTCGCACCCCAATTTTAAGAACCATGGCGCGCATTTGTCAAATCACCGGAAAGACCACGATAGGTGGTCACCGTGTGTCTCACTCCAATATCAAAACCAAACGCCGTTTCTATCCAAATCTCCAGTACAAGAGACTTTGGAACGAAGAGACTAAGTCATGGGTTGAGTTGCGTTTGACTCCAAAAGGAATGCGCATCATCGATAGAATCGGGCTGAAAGAAGCCCTGAAGCGCTCTGCCGAGCTCGGTATCCTCGCCTAATTAAAGCGTTAACCGAAAATTTCCTCCCAAATAATTTGGGGGTTATTGTTTTTTGAGCATCTTTGATTCGCTAACCTTAACCGAGAGGACGTACACTCTCACAACCTATTCGAATTATGCTCAAGCTTTTTACGATTTCTTTAGCTGTAGGTCTATTAACTATTTTCGGCTGTAACAACGAAAATCAAAAGACCGCCCTGCCAACACCGGCCTCATTTGAAAATTTTGTGGAAGTCAAAGGTGGAACATTCATGATGGGAGCTGCAGACAGTGTTGTAGGCAAAGACCAGGATGAAAGACAACATTTAGTTGAGTTAAGCGATTATTGGATCATGGACAAAACCGTCAGCAGGGCTCAATGGAACTCCGTAATGAAACCAGATGCGCCCAATTCTGATGAAGATCGTAAAATGCCAATGACTGGCATCACATGGGATTCCGTTCAAACCTTTGTTCAAAAACTCAATGACAAAGGAGAATGGAACTACAGTCTGCCTACAGAAGCCCAATGGGAATATGCAGCCAGAGGAGGTCAAAAATCGCAAGGCACCATTTATTCAGGTTCCAATAACATCGATGAAGTGGGATGGTACAGCGGCAATAGCAATAACCGGATCCACGCTAGCGGTGAACTCAAACCCAATGAACTGGGCTTGTATGACATGACAGGAAACCAATGGGAGTGGTGCCAAGATTGGTACGGCGAATACCCGAATGATACGGCGGCAGTAGTCAATCCAAGCGGTCCAGCCAATGGCGCAGTCAAAGTTCTTCGCGGCGGATCCTGGTATTCCGTAGCCTCGCTTTGCAGAAACACACTGCGCAGCGGAGGCGAACCGAGCGTCAAAGACAAGCATTACGGTTTCCGTTTGGTGAGAATCAAAAAATAATCGGAAACTACCTCTTACTTTTTACTTGACAGACATTTTGCATTTCATAGTCTGTGTATATTTGCCGCCCTTAAAAATACTGTTTAATAATTCCTGAAATCATGAGGAACCAATCTATCCTTTGGACATTCGTCATACTGCTGATGCTTTCAGTGGTGTATCTCTTCACCTTTGACTTTGTCGCCGACAAATACGAAAGTGATATCAAGCAGATGACCATCGACTCGCTGAATTCAGCGGGAGTAAATTTCACAGAGGGAGATTCGGCCTACACAGCTTTGTACAAGAAGCTATTGCGCGACAGTGCCGACGCATCAACCTATCCCGTCTTTGGCCATAGCTACAATTACCTGAGAGAAAACCAATTGAACCTTGGACTCGACCTCAAGGGAGGTATGAGCGTAATCCTCGAAGTTTCTATTCCTGATCTCTTCCTTGCTATTAGCGACAACAATACCAACGAGGTTTTCCGCAAGTCAATAGCCGACGCAAAAGAGGCGCAAAAAAACTCCTCTGCTGCGTATGTTGACCTTTTCGCTGCAGCTTGGAAAAAAAATAACACTGGCAATCTCGAACTCTGGAGAGTTTTCGACAATATTGAGAACAAAGGAAAATTCCCGGCCAAATCCAGTGATGACGAGGTTATCGAAATCCTTCGCCGTGAAGCAGATGACGCTTTGAACAATACTGAGAACATCATTAAGAAACGTATTGAGCCATTCGGTATAACACAGGCCAATGTTCAACGTCAATCATTGACAGGAAGAATTGTAGTGGAATTGCCCGGAATCGATGATCGCGAGCGCGTGAGAAAAACCCTAAAGGCCACTGCAAACCTGGAATTTTGGGACACCTACCGTACGGATGAGGTATTCATGAAAATGGTAGAGTTGAATAATAATTTGGGCAAGCGACTTGCTCCTGATCTCTTCTCACAAGACCCTAACCGCGCGAAGAAAGACTCAATCATGGCGGAGTTGCTCAAAGACACTTCTCTTACAGCGCCGCAAAGAGACTCTATACAGTTAGCATATAAGGACACTACCGTCACTCCCGACAGTTTGCTGTCCGAGAAAGATTTGAGCAGAAAATATCCCATGCGCAAGCTTCAATTGAATACCAGAGCGGGCTCTGCTGTCGTTGCATTTGCCATGGTCAGTGATACCGCAGAAATCGGCGGATATCTAAGATCAACTGAGGCGCAGACCTCACTGCCTGCCGATTTGCGATTGTTGTGGGGAGCTAAGCCGTCAGGCAATGTGGTCACACTCTTCGGAATCAAAGACAAGAGTATGCGCGGAAAGGCAGAGTTGGACGGGAAATCCATTACAGATGCCCGCCAAGACTTCAATATGATTTCGGGTGAAGTAGAGGTGAACATGACCATGGACTCTGAAGGCGCATCCATCTGGCGTGAAATGACCAGAAAAAATGCTGCCGATAACAACCGTCCGGTCGCTATTGTGATGGACAACCTCGTATTCTCTGCACCCAATGTAAACAGCGAAATCCCCAATGGAAGCTCGGTGATTCAGTTTGGCAGAGCAACAGGAGCTGATCAAACCAAGCTAGAGCAAGAAGCAAGAGACCTGGCAGGTCTATTGAAAGCAGGTTCACTTCCGGCGCCAGCCAAAATCATCGATGAAGTAACCGTAGGGCCGTCAGTGGGTGAAGAGAATATCAACTCCGGAAAATTCTCGTTCATTCTTGCCTTCATCCTGATCCTTGTATATATGGTATTTTACTATGCTTGGGCGGGTATTGCAGCTGACATTGCCTTGATCGTTAACCTGATCTTCATGTTCGGTGCACTGATCTCCTTGCATGGTTCGCTAACATTGCCCGGTATCGCGGGTATCGTGCTTACAATGGGTATGGCGGTGGATGCCAACGTACTTATTTACGAGCGCGTAAAGGAAGAGCTTCGCCTCGGAAAGAATATCAGCGCCGCGATGAAAGACGGTTTCATCAAAGCGTTGAGCGCGATTTTAGATGGTAACGCAACAACACTTATCACAGGTATCATTCTTTTGTTGGTGGGAACAGGACCAATCAAAGGTTTCGCAACAACTCTTATCATTGGTATCTTCACTACCCTCGTTACTGCACTGATTATCTCCCGACTAATTCTATACCGTCGCTTGGAGAACAAAAAGCCCATTACCTTCTACAGCAACATTACCAAAGACTGGTTCAATAATTTCAACTATGACTTCGTGGGCAAGAGAAAGATTTTCTATGTGGTCTCATTGCTGATTATGATCGCAGGTGCTGCTTCCTGGATGACACGCGGTTTCAATACGGGCGTTGATTTCTCCGGAGGTACGTCAGTGAGAATCAATTTCGAATCTTCTGCCAATCCGGATGAGATCCGTGAGGCGATGTCGACAGTGCTTATTGAAAATGGTTCCCCTTCCGCGTTCACAGTTCAGGCTATTGGAAATGATAATAAGTCGTTCAAAATAACCACTAATTACCTCATCAATTCGGAGGCCGATAACGTGGAGAATATGGTCAACGACAAAATTGCCGAAGGTCTCAACAAAGTAAGCACTGCCTACACCTTTGGATCATCCTACAAAGTAGATCCGACGATGAGTGACGACTTCCGCAAGCAAGCCACTTGGGCAACAATTCTTTCGCTTTTATTGGTGGGAGGATACATCATGTTGCGATTCCGTAAGTGGGACTTCGCACTAGGAGCATCGGTGGCGCTCTTGCACGATGCTATGGTGGTTATCGCAGCATTTACGTTGCTCAACGGACTGGTGCCGTTCACCCTTGAGGTAAACCAAAACTTTATCGGTGCCATCCTTACAGTAATTGGATACTCTATCAACGATACGGTGGTAATCTTTGACCGTATCCGCGAATATCTGAAAACCAGAAAATCCGGACCGATAGAACCTACAATCAACGACGCACTCAATAGTACCATGGGACGTTCTATCAATACATCTCTCACTGTATTGATTACCTTGTTGGTGATGTTCATCTTCGGTAGTGATGATATCCGCGGATTCTGTTTCGCAATGATTATTGGAGTTGTATCGGGTGTCTACTCTACCCTCTTTATTGCAACTCCAATCGTTGTGGATATGAGAAAGTGGTTTGGGAAAAAGTCTGAAGCCGCTAACGCGTAAATCACATTCCAATGAAATTCCTCATGTTGAAATCAAACGAGAGGAATTTTGTCAAAGATGTTAGTCTGTTATTGGTTGGGGTATTACGATACCCTTATCGTTGTGGGTTCTATGCTACGATAATTGCCTTGACTTTATTCTGTGGTTGCAATGTCCCAGAGCCGCACAATAAATTTCATGATGAAACCATTCGAGCGATAGCTACGCTCGCCGACCAGCGAGATACAGAAGCACTTCTCTCCTACCTCAGCAATCCAGACCCCATCATTCGAGCAGAAGCCGCCATGGCCTTTGCAAGCGTCCGCGATACCAGCGCGCTCCATGCTCTTCTAAATTGTTTGAATGACACCTGCAGTAGTGTTAGAGCGGCTGCGGCATATAGTCTCGGACAAACACCGCATTACTCTTCTCTTTGTCATTTACCCTCCTACCTTGTAAAGGAAAAAGATTCACTTACATATCAAAACCTTGCCGAGGCGTTGGGGAAATGTATTGGGCAATTGCATACCGACACAGCGTTCGCCCCGGCCATTGAACACGGCATAGAATCTTTGCTCATCCCACAACCCACCTCCATCCAACCTACGGTGGCATGTGCGAGGGCATCATTTTGGATGAATCTGGGCGGTTACCAACCCAAAACCATTTGTACACCCCTGGCAAATACATTCGAAAGCGCAGATGTAATAACTCGGAGGTGGATTGCATTCGCCCTTGCAAGGTGCAGAGGAGATTGGTTAAGCGATAGCCTTTCAACATCTACATTTCTGTTGGCGATGCAAATTGAGACAGATCCTATTACCCTGCTCAATGGATTGACTGTAGCCGGAAAAGTAAAAAGTCGCCACGCTACCGAACTCATCCGACATACACTATTACAAGCCGCACTGCCTCTTGAGATAAAGATTGCAGCCTGCAGGGCCGCCCAAAGAAACCAAAGCATTAATGTCGAAGACATCTTGCCAATACTCGAAACCTCGAACGAGTCATTGCAGGAAGAGGCTCTCATTGCTATGGAAAGCAAAATACCTACTGAAGAAGACTGGAAGCAACTGCTAGAAAATGAAGTGCGATTTACTTCGCGCCAACTGGCCCGAAGCATGCGATTGAAATGCAAATGGTTTGAGACAAGCAAAACAAAAACACCTAAACTGGAAACTCCCTTCAACGGGTTACCGGAGCAGGAGTGTCTTCAAAGGATAGAAAACGAAACGAATGTTTATACCCGCCTTGAATGGATTCGCACTCTTGGTATGAGTCCCACTATGGCGGATCACATCTATCAAAAAGCTTTGACAACTTCGGAAATTCTTGAGATGAATGCCTATACCGAAGCGTACATTTTGTGCAACAAGCAAGTACAATTCCCCGATGTCAATCGCTATGCTGAAACGTTATTAGAGCTTTGCAAAAAAGATGACGTTGGTGTGACAGCGTTATGCGCTGCTGAACTTCGCGAATTGCCTTTAGCGCAGGATGAAAAAAAGAAATTCACCGAAGTATTGGAGTCTCTCCTGGCGCGACTTACCATCCCTCGGGAAGTGGAAACTGCGAATGAACTAATTCGCACCATTAACCTATGGGGAATCAAAACACTGGAAGAAATTAAGGTACCTCACAATCACCCACTCGATTGGAACTTGATTCAACAAATTCCTCGTCGGCAACAAGCTGTCATCAACACAAATCGCGGAGCCATCATTATTGAGTTGCACGTAGAACATGCCCCCGGTAGCGTATCCAATTTCATTCAACTCGTCAAATCGGGTTTCTATGATGGCAAGACCTTTCATCGAATGGTGCCGAATTTCGTGGTGCAAGGAGGTTGTCAGCGTGGCGACGGAATGGGTTCTACCGATTACACAATTCGCTCTGAATTTCAACTGCATGATTATAGTGAGGGAAGCGTAGGCCTCGCGTCATCAGGTCCCGACACCGAAAGCTGTCAGTGGTTTATTACTCACATACCTACACCTCATCTCGAGGGACGATATACCATTTTTGCACATGTCATGCAAGGCATGGACGTAGTTAAATCCTTGCAAATTGGAGACACCATTGAGAAGGTGGAATTAAGATAGACATCGAACTATTATCCCTAGTTGATCTATCTAATTGCCCATTGACGAATATCGATGCATACCCCTTGGCTATAGATCATTGAAAGCACCAAATATCAGCAGCTGTTCTTCAGGATAACTGATGAGATTCCAAAGAGAATGAAAATGTTGTTCCTTCACCTGGCTTGGAGTCTACACACAATACCGCATCGTGTTTAGCCAGAAATTCTGATACGAGCATCATTCCCACACCTCTACCTTTTTCACGATTTGTTCCGAGGGTGGTAAACTGCACTCCGCGAGTGATATTATCCACCTGCTCGGCCGACATTCCAATTCCTGAATCATGAACAGCAAATTCAATCCTTTCTCCTACTGAGCGTGCGCTGATGGTGATGGTTTTTCCCACGGGGGTAAATTTGATGGCGTTACCTAACAAGTTACGCAAAATGCAATCCATCATATTGCGATCAGCTGATACCATATGTTTCACAGTTACATCAAGGTTCACATGAATACGTTTGATACTGAGTGCGAATTCATGGTTACATTTCAACTGAGCTAAAATTTCCATAACATCACAAGGCTGTCTATTGACATTCAACTCATCTTGCTGAGCGCGTGTCCATTGCAACATGTTCTCCAATGTTTCCAGCGTCTTGGATGCATCTTCCTTCAAACTTCCCAGCAATTTCGATTGATTCTCTGAGCTCAGCTGCGCTTGTTCAATTACATCCACTACTCCAATGGTCTTGGCAATATCACCCCTCAGATCATGTGACATCATGGATAATAATTTATCTCGAGTCCGAATACTGCCGAGCATCATCTTGTTCTGCTTGTCGTTCTCATCAGCTTGTATCCGAAGCTGCGCCTGCGCCTTATTGTTCAGCTGTGTTAGTGTATTCAATATAAGCACACAAAAACCCAATGAACCCGAAAGGTTTACTATCTTGAAAACATACATACTCGTTGCGTCGAAAGACAACGGAGCAATAAATTGACTGCACAGTAGATATGAGGGTATAAAGGCAAAAATGCACACTTGAACCATTAGCTTATACCATCGTTGCCCTTCGGTAAAAATAATCTCAGAACTCATCAATGTGGGAATGATAAAGGTCCAAGCAAATCCTGCGTCGGTATATTGAAGTGTGATACAAAACAGAACGAGTATTGCATGAATGTGCAGAAACAACTTTGATGCACCGGTATATCCTGTTCGAAAAAGCCAGAGGTAAATCGGTGTCATCAGCGCGAGACTGGATATATAGTAGGTTGCTGGACCTACCACTACAATCAAGTCTACCAAAAGAAAAAGAATTGAGAAAAACGCCGCAGCGAAAATCAGCAACACCCAAAGTCGTTCGGTTTTAAGCGTAGAAAAATCTACGTCCGAAGGCATGAAGCGATCCGCGAATTTTTCTAGTTTATCACCGACTGTGGACATCTAACCAATAAATCTTGCGGGCAATATTAATCAAGAAACCAAGTGAGATTTCACCCACTACATAGAACCTATTGATAACATAACACGATTCGTTGGTCGACTCAATTCCTCATCACCATTACATACCCCGCCCTGCACTCACCTATTTGACCGTCGAGTGGTTGCATTACCCAGTAATAGGTGCCGTCAGGAAAACCTACGGCGCTCCATCCTTGCTTTAGATCCTCAGTTGTAAATAACTGAAGGCCCCATCGATTGAAAATGGTGAGTTGCCACTAATCGATTTTACATTACTCGGCAACTGTTCGTCATTTCCCGTTTTGTTTAGACACCATGTAATGAAGGATGTAAAAGTGTGAATGAACAACGCAATTTGATATTTGGTGACTGTGTATTTTAAAGGAGATTACAAGTTGTAATGGGCCATTAGTTATTCTGAGCATTGATCTCAATCGTATGTTACACGTGCTCTCGCATCTGCGTTCATACGATTCAAGTTCAATGGATGTAAGCTCCTCGTAGAATGCATGTCCAGACTTTGTAGCAATGCTTGCGACCGAATGTTATTACCTGTTATTCTTTCGTTTGGATGTCAAACGCAAGCAGTTTGATGAGATTATGCATCGGGTATTTCAGGCTCCACCAATTGCCTCAACTTATCAAGCGATTCTTGCCAACCCAAATAACACATTTCAGTGGGTATGGCGACTGGAATACCATCTTGAACAATGGTGAGCTCCGTGCCACACATCATCTTTTTCATCCATACGGATGTGGTGATTTCACCAGACAAAGCGGGTTCTTCAAACTTGTCAGTGTATTGAATAAACTCATTCGGATTTAACGATACATAGGTGCCACCAAAGGAGTGTTCGTGCCCAGTTGTGAAATTGATGAACGACATGCGATAGGTCCCACCATGTTGTACGTCCATGCTATGCACAATGCATAGAAAGCCATGTGGCGGAAGCCATGCAGCCATAGCACGTGCATCGGTGAACGCACGATAGACCTTTTCGGGAGATGCTTTAAGCACACGGGTTAGAGTGACGCTGTTGGTTGTCATGACTGGAATTGAGTTTAGTAGTGTATAGTTAGGTTATATGGGCACGTTGAACATCCATCGAATACCGAATCGATCTAGGCATACGCCCCAATAACCCCAGAACGTTTCATGAGGGGGAACGCAGTCCGTGCCTCCTTGGGATAGGGCGTGGTAAATACGATCAGCCTCTTCTTTGCTATCAAGCTCCAGGCTAATTGTGGTGTTATTTCCAATTTTCAATTGGTGTCCCATGCTTTCCAGCATATCCGTTCCCATGATGTGAGTACCGCCCAATATGGGAAGTGATATATGCATAATCTTACTCTTCTCCAACTCAGATAGCTGCGGCATGCCGTCTTGTTGCGGCATGTCTCCCATGCGCATGATAGGAGCGGCCCAAGCTGTTTTGAAAATAGATTGGTAGAGCTTGAACGCCTCTTCTGCGTTACCTTGAAAGTTCAAGTAGATGTTGGTTTTGGCCATTATGCTTCCTTTATATAAAACCTCTTTTCTATACCCTCAGATTGATTTGAATCTTCTGCCATCATCTTCAATCCATAGTTGCGAATGGTGGTGATGAGTTTGAGCATGTCCTTTCCCTGCGCGGTAAGCGAGTACTCCGTTTTGGGTGGAACCACAGCATACACTTCACGATGGATGTAACCGTCTTCCTCCAATTCGCGCAGCTGTGTGGTGAGCATCTTATCAGAGATATGCGGAATGTCTTTGCGTAGCTCACCATACCGCATAGTGTTGTCTTTGAGTCGCCACAGAATGGGCGCTTTCCAGGTCCCGCCTATTTGCTCCATCACGAGCTGCACAGGATTGTAATACACTTTTCCGTTGTACTTGAAGTCGGGCATAGTCTGGATGGCTTCATTACATTGATACTTTCCAAAAAGTATGTATCGCACTTTTGGGTGATACTGATGGCGAAAATACATTCGCCTGATCAAACAATTGCATTACATGTATCTATGAACATCGCAATCATCGGAACCGGAAACGTTGGCGGAGCGCTGGCCTCCGGATGGGCAAAGAAAGGTCACACAATTCATCTCGGTGTGCAAGATATCTCTCAGTTTAAAGGAAAGGATTTGCTCCATAACCCGAATACCGACGTTCAGTTAATAGCAGATGCAGTAGCTAAGTCGGAGGTGGTGCTCATCGCAACACCGCCGCCTGCTATATTCTCCATCATCGACCAGATGGGCGATGTGACCGGTAAGACCTTGATTGATGCCACCAACTCAGTGCGGCAGGCTCCCGATCCCTATCCAACGGTGTATCATGCATTGGCCGATAAGAGCCAAGGCGAAGTGGTGAAGTGTTTCAACTCTACAGGTTTTGAAAACATGCTTAATCCCATCTATAATGGCGAAGGCATCGATATGTTTATGGCCGGCGACAGTGCCGGAGCAAAAGCAGTTGCTGCGCGATTGGCCTTGGATATCGGTTTTGCATCTTGCTGGGACTTTGGCAAGGCCGACAAGGTGGAGCTACTCGAGAAATTCGCATTGTCGTGGATCAACCTTGCCATCATGCAGGGCCATGGACGTGCGATGGCGTTTAAAGTTCTGAAGAGATAGCATGCGTCGGAGCATTCTATTTCATTGACAGATTCCAATTTTGCGAATGCAGCATGAGATAGAGATTGATAGGTTGATTTGAATTCATAGATACCGTAGTATCATAATAGCACCTCCTTGGGAAACAGAAGCAAAGCGAAATCAAGGGCAACCTTGCTTGATGATACACTAATCGGATTTAGCGTTGAATTGTTTTCATGGTTTGAGACGCATTTATTCCATGTTCGTTAGCATTCTGGAAGCAACAATGTCACAGAAAATCCATACAATCAGATTGCATTGTAAATTACAAAGTTCTAAACAGGTTTTGCTTGAGTTAAAATTGATCATTCGCCCATCAATGCGCATCTGATGAAGATTGATTCACCCCCAATGGTATTCCGTTAAGGAGATATTACCATGAACCGATGATTTTTTTCTTCATTCGCTTTTAGTATTTTGCAATCCAATAACAAACAGCTATAATGTCTATGAAAACAATTTTACTTTCACTCGCCTGCATGTGCTTATGTGTCGGCGCATTTGCCCAAACTCAAAAGGATTATATCGAGATTACAGCGTCGGATTCCATCCACTTGCGGACTATTTCATATAATTATGTCATTAAGCTGAACGACTACGCTTGGGCTGAAGACATGGATGAGCGTGGCAAAATCAATAATGATAATCGCACGAAGGCATCAAATTTAGAAACGATTAAAACGGAACTTAATCGTGCAGGAATTAAATTCCGACATTATAAACCTGAATCAAACTATTCCTTGCCAAAGCAGAATCAGAATGGTGAGAAGTTGATATTCGACTTCGCGAGTAGACAGGAAATTTCCGATATGATTGATATTGTAGATAAATACAAAGGATTAATTGGAGAGCAGACCAGCATGACTCGAGAGCCTGTTACGGATGAGATGCAGGCAAAACTGTATATGAAGGTGTACGACGACGCTGTTGAGAAGGCAAAAATGATGGCCGAAGCCTCACATCGAAAACTTGGTAAAGTAATTAGTATCGTTCCACAAGCCACCTCATCGGAGGCACCTTTTAATATGTTCAGCAATATGTTTGCGGCTTTCTCAGGCGGAGCATCCCAAGATGAAAATTTTCAAGGTGTCTCGCAGATGACCTGTACGTTCAAATTTGAACTAATAGACTAACCTCGCCAACCACGGCGTTTGTCTATTTTAAGAACTTCATAAAGTCCAATTAAACGGGCGCGATTATCACATAATCGGAATCTCCATCATCGAACAGATGGGCGATGTGACCGGTAAGACCTTGATTGATGCCACCAACTCGGTGCGGCAGGCGCCCGATCCCTATCCAACGGTGTATCATGCATTGGCCGACAAGACCTCTGGCGAAGTGGTGAAGTGTTTCAACTCTACAGGTTTTGAAAACATGCTCAATCCCATCTATAATGGCGAAGGCATCGATATGTTTATGGCCGGCGACAGTGCCGGAGCAAAAGCAGTTGCTGCGCGATTGGCCTTGGATATCGGTTTTGCATCTTGCTGGGACTTTGGCAAGGCCGACAAGGTGGAGCTACTCGAGAAATTCGCATTGTCGTGGATCAACCTTGCCATCATGCAGGGCCATGGACGTGCGATGGCGTTTAAGGTGGTGAAACGGTGATTTTTTTTATACCCTTGAGGATACTTTACTTCTGTTAGAACGTCGTTACTAAGTTTCACATGCCAACAGAAATGGCAAATCAAAATTTCATTTCCCTTGAATCGGAAACTTAAAAAACCTTCCCCAACAGATGAAGACACATAGACCCAAAAACAACACGCTTGACAAGATGGGTTCGCCGTGGGATAAATGAAATTTCGTCGCAAGGATCATAACGACACCAAGTCCGGCAGATGATATTGGCGTTAACACCGGCCATATTCTAAACATGGATGGCAATATCAAACCGACTGCACCCAATAATTCAGCAAGACCTATAATTCTTACAGTAAGCTCATCGTAGCTATGAACAAACGACATCCCAATCGCTGCTAGCTGTTCAATCTGTTGGAATAGTTTGAGATAGCCTGCCCAGCCAAAAAGAAATGCAAGTAGAATTTGTACCAACCATAGAATGACCAAAAGAATTTTTGGCTTAACTGAATCATTGCCTTTCTGCATTGTGATTATTTTTTGTGTGCTAAGGTATTGACCTCATTCACTTACTAAAATATTTCATATACCTCAAGCCACGAGGAACATAATCTCGGCTATGAGTTTGGGCTACACCATTTGAAGGAAAAGGTGAACCCGTATTATGAATATGGAATGCGTCCCGATACCTGCCAGACTCAAGATAGGAACCATAATTCAATTTCATCCATTTACATGCCAATCGAACCGCCTCCTGACCATCAACAATATCATCCACATTCACCCCTAATTTTATACTCTGATAACCCATCAATTGAAACGGACCCCAGCTGGTAGCCAATTTTCTCAAATCATCATCACTGAGACCTTCCAAATCGCTCGACTTGATTCCCTCAAAATCATCTCGCTTACCGTTTTGTAATTTCACGAGTCGCTTGTATATGTGAGGTTCGAACCGAGATCCCGCTGGCCGCTCACCCCCGCATTCCAAAACGGCCAAGGCGAGTAGATACTCTAATTGCACGTTTTCTTGTTGCGAAATAGTTTCAAATAATTCCTGATAATTATGCTTACACCATTCCTGTTCAGAAATCCCAAGAGGCCGCGCGTTAACCTGAATATCCATTCCAAACTCATGGTTCAGCCATGCTGCAAGATAATACCGAGAAGAATAAATGATACCCACGGATAGCACCACAGTAGCCATAACCCAGGTCCATTTGGTCATTCGTATTCCCCTTTTCCTACCCATAAAATCTCAATCTCCAAAGATAGCGCTCTAACTAAATAATTACATTCGCACCATGCCCGCCAACAAATATGCCCTGCTGAGATACCGTATCATCGATCGTTGTATCAATAATCCTGGTCGTCCATTCCCAACCAGAGAACAATTGCGACAAGAATGCGAAGACGCGCTCTATGGGAGTGGCGGAGAAGCGATTTCCCTGAGTACAATCGACAAGGATATCAATGCGATGCGCAATGAGAGTGAACTGGGTTACTACGCGCCCATTAAATTCAGTAGAACCCATGGCGGCTACTATTACGATCAGGATGGTTATTCCATCGAGCAACTATCATTGAACGACGAAGACCTTGAGGCCATTCATTTTGCCACTGCAACCTTAGAACAATTCCGACATATTCCCTTTCTCAAACAATACGAAAGCGCAATTGAAAAAATCGTATCACGGGTGCGCATTACTCCAAACCCCAACGAAGAAGGGCTGGATAAATTCATTCAGTTTGAAACATCATCTGTAACCAGAGGTACATCGCACTTGGGCAAGCTGTTACAAAATATCAGGTCGCAACAAATGGTGCGCATCAAGTATCGGAAATTCTCAGATGACAAAGTGAAGGAATATCTGCTTCATCCTTTATTGTTGAAGGAGTATAGCAATCGATGGTACTTGATTGCACGGAATGATGAAAGCCGTAAGATTCAAACATTCGGACTGGAACGCATTGAACACCTTGAACTCGGTGAAAAGGTTTTCGAACCTGATCCTGACTTTGATCCGGAAATCATCTTTCGTTATAGCATTGGAATCACCGAAGCAAAGGAGAAACCCCTTATGGTAGTATTAGAAACAGATCTCGCACTGGGAAGGTTCCTTGATTCGCAACCGATTCATCCATCACAAAAATCAAGCATTACAGATAAGGGAAGAATGAAATTTGAACTCTTTGTTACTCTGACCCCTGAGTTGCTGACTCTTATCATGGGCTATGGGAATCAGATGAAAGTTATCGCACCTCCAAGACTACAAAAAATGGTTACAGACAAACTCAAGGCCACTCTTGATTTGTACAATAATTCTTAGTGTAATGAAAGCAAAAGGAACAACGATTGAAGAGATTCTCGCGGGCATCGATGATGAGCGAAGAGAGGCGTTTCTGCAATTGCATAAAACTATTGTTGAACATCTGCCCGCGGGCTTTGAGCCGGGGATCAGTTATGGTGGATTGGGATATGTAATTCCGCATAGTATATATCCGGGCGGTTACCATTGTAAACCACAGGAGCCATTACCCTTTGCAGGAATAGCAGCCCAAAAAGGATCCATCAATTTTTACCACATGGGATTGTATGCCGACCCCTCATTAATGAGCTGGTTCGTTGAGGAGTTTCCCAAACATTCAAAACGTAAACTTGATATGGGGAAGAGTTGTGTGCGATTCAAAAACCATCAGGAAATCCCCATGAGTCTGATCGGAGAGTTGATGAAAAAAATGACGGCACAACAATGGATTGATTTGTACGAGAAACTCTATCATCCGAAAAAGAAGACCAAGTAAAGCTTATTGAATTCATAGCAGATCATCTGCAAAATCTGGCCATCAATTGCACTCCGGGGAAAACGTGCTTTTGATTTGCGCAGTTCATTTATCGCACGATCTGATGCGGATTTTTGTGATCCTGCAGCTCCCACTATCTTCGCGCTCCCGAAAAAAATCATTATGATTCAAATTACTCTGCCCGATGGCAGTATGCGCAGCGTTGATAAAGGCACCACGGCAATGCAAATTGCTGCTTCTATCAGCGAAGGCCTTGCCCGAAATGTATTGAGCGCCGAGGTCAATGGCGTTGTTGTTGATGCCTCACAGCCTATTCATGGCGACGCTACTCTCAAGCTTCTCACCTGGAACGATGAGGCAGGAAAAAGCACGATGTGGCATTCCTCTGCGCACATTATGGCGGAAGCGATTGAAGCTCATTACCCGGGCGTAAAACTCGCAATTGGTCCACCCATCGAAAACGGATTCTACTACGACGTCGATTTTGGTGATGTGGAATTTTCTCAAAGTGATTTTACCAAGATCGAAAAGACCATGCTCGATCTGGCACGTCAAAAAAATGAATTCATTCGAAAGGAGATTTCCAAAACTGAAGCAATTGCTTATTTCAAGGAGAAAGGCGATCCATATAAATTGGAGTTAATTGATGGTCTGGAAGACGGACAAATCACTTTTTACACGCAGGGTAATTTTACCGATTTGTGTCGCGGTCCGCACATTCCAAACACCGGCTTCATCAAGGCCGCCAAACTATTGAATGTCGCAGGAGCTTATTGGCGTGGTGATGAGAAAAACAAAATGCTCACTCGCGTCTATGCTATCACCTTTCCTAAGCAGTCAGAACTCGATGAATATCTGAAACTACTTGAAGAAGCTAAAAAACGGGATCACCGCAAACTCGGAAAGGAGCTAGGCCTTTTTGCTTTCTCTCAAAAAGTGGGGAGCGGTTTGCCTCTCTGGTTACCAAAAGGCACTGACTTACGTCAGCGACTCACCGCATTCCTTACCAATGCCCAAAAGAAAATGGGATATGTGCAGGTCATGACACCCCACATTGGTTCCAAAGAATTGTATGTTACCAGCGGTCATTGGGACAAATACGGCAAGGATAGTTTCCAGCCCATCGCTACACCACAAGAGGGTGAGATGTATATGCTCAAACCCATGAATTGTCCGCACCACTGCGAGATTTTTAAAACTGAACCTAGATCATACAAAGACTTGCCATTGCGACTTGCAGAGTTCGGCACGGTGTATCGCTATGAGCAGACCGGAGAATTGCATGGACTCACCCGAGTTCGTGGATTCACCCAAGATGATGCTCACATCTTCTGCACCCCCGAGCAGGTGAAACAAGAAGTAGGCAAGGTGATCGACTTGGTGTTATACATCTTCAAGACATTGGATTTTCCGGATTTTCTTGCACAAGTGTCGCTGCGGCATCAAACGGATCGATCGAAGTATATCGGTTCTGATGAAAACTGGGAAAAGGCCGAAAAGGGCATTCAGGAAGTGGCTGCGGAAAAGGGATTGCGCACGGTTGTTGAATATGGTGAAGCCGCCTTCTACGGGCCGAAGCTCGACTTTATGGTAAGAGATGCTATCGGTCGTAAATGGCAATTGGGAACGGTACAAATTGATTACAACTTACCCGAGCGTTTTGAGCTTGAATATACGGGCTCAGACAATCAGAAACACCGACCCGTGATGATTCACCGCGCGCCATTTGGCTCGATGGAAAGATTCGTGGCCATATTGATTGAGCATTGTGCCGGACAATTTCCGCTTTGGCTCACGCCGGAGCAGGTCAGAATATTACCCGTTTCCGAAAAATTCAATGAATATGCAAGAACTGTCTCAACGAAGCTGAATTCTTACGATATTCGCGCCCTCGTTGACGAAAGGAACGAAAAAGTAGGGAAAAAAATCCGTGAAGCGGAGCTTGAAAAAGTGCCCTATATGTTGGTAGTAGGCGACGAGGAAATGCAGGCGGGCAGTGTATCTGCGCGTAAGAAGGGGGAAGGAGATATCGGTGCTTTGAGCATCGATGATTTCGCATCCAAAGTCAACGCGGAGGTTGCGGCAATGCTGGCAGGAGAAATTGGATATTAATTAAAAACAGGAGGACACATTAACACGACACCTAACAGGCCACAGAGAGGCAGAAGATCGCTGGAACCTGAGCACAATCTGAACGAGAGAATAACCGCTGCGGAGATTCGCCTAGTGGGCGACAATGTGGAGCAGGGAGTTTACACCAGGGCGCAGGCACTGAAGATTGCTCAAGAGCTTGAACTTGATTTGATTGAGATCTCAGGTAGCGCGAATCCACCGGTATGCAGAATTTGGGATTACAAAAAATTTCTGTACGATCAGAAAAAGAAACTCAAGGAAATCAAGGCCAAGCAAACGAATGTTACCACCAAGGAAATTCGTTTCGGACCTAATACTGATGACCACGACTTTGATTTCAAGGTGAAGCATGCCAAAACGTTTTTATCAGAGGGAAGTAAGGTGCGTGCCTATGTGCACTTCAAAGGAAGATCAATTGTGTTCAAAGACAGAGGAGAGATATTGTTAACGAAATTCATCCAGGAGCTAATGGAGTTTGGCTTGCCCGAGCAAATGCCAAAGCTGGATGGTAAGAGAATGTTTGTAATCATCAATCCGAAAAAGAAATAAATAAGTAAATCGTTTAAATCAATTATATGCCAAAATCGAAAACCAAGTCCGGTGCGAAGAAGAGATTCAAGCTCACCGGCACAGGCAAGATCAAGCGTAAGAAGGCGTTTAAGCGGCACATCCTTACCAAGAAGGAGACCGCCCGCAAGCGCGCCCTCGGCAATGATGCAGTAGTGCATCCTTCCGACGCCAAATCGATCCGGAGACAATTGCTCGTCCCTACCGCCTAAAGCGTAAAACAGAGCAGGTGAGTTGAACCCGACGAAAGGTACAAGAGCAGCGTAAAAACTGACACCTGAGTCAAAAAACTAAACATTATGCCACGCAGTACAAATGCAGTAGCCTCCAGGGCCAGGAGAAAAAAAATCATGAAGTTGGCCAAAGGGTATTTCGGTTCCAGAAAGAATGTTTGGACCGTTGCCAAGAATGCCGTTGAAAAGGCGCTTACCTACGCTTATGTAGGAAGGAAACACAAAAAGAGAAATTTCCGATCACTCTGGATTGCGCGTATCAACGCGGGCGTCAGACCTTATGGGATGTCGTATTCAGAATTCATGGGAAAGATTCACAAAAGCGGAATCGAGCTCAACCGCAAGGTGCTTGCTGATTTAGCGATGAATCATCCCGATGCTTTCAAAGCAGTGGTTGAGAAAGTGAAATAAGATTAAATTTATATTAGAGAAGCCCGATAAAGTAAGTTTATCGGGCTTCTTTATTTACACATCAATACCTTCGAAGCATGAAGTACACGCATTACATATTGTTGTTTTCATTACTCGTAGCGACAAATCATGGAAACTGCCAGGAACATCGTTTCCCAGAAAAAGCGTATTGGTTCAATTGTGAATACCAGCTGACTCTTGAAGCATTAGCCACCAAATTTGTCCTTGTAGCTATAACCGATCTGAATTGCATTGAAAGCAACTATTACCTCAACGAACTTAAACCCACTCTTCAACAGCTTCCGCATATACAACTCATTCAAGTGCTTTTGGCCGATACTGCAGCGCCCATTGCACGTTCACAACTCGTGCGTTACGCCCAACAGAATAATTTTCAGCACCCTATTGCCATTTTTCCCGACTTAAAAGGATTTACCGGAACTACAATTCATTCTCTCCCCTACTTCATTCTTTACGAACGAGGCGCAACACCCGTTTATAAAGGAGAAGGTTTTGAGGGATTTTTTGGGCTTAACAAATTCATTGAGAACCTTAAACAACAGCCCGAGAGATTAGAAATGGCGTTGCGACATCAATATTCAAGTCTGCATTCTACATTGGCATTTGCCGATCCTATTATTGAATACCCCACCTATTTAGAGTCGGGAACAGAAGGAGGTTTAATTATTAATGATGCCACGCACAACCGCATTATCGAACTTGATTCTAAGGGTGAATTCAAGCGAATGCTGGGTACAACTTTGTCGGGCTATCTTGATGAGACCATTTATTCTTCACATCTTAAGAGACCCCACGGATTCTGCCGCGACGGCAATGATGTATACATCGCTGACACCTACAACAATCGCATCCGAAAATTCGATCTCAATACTGAATTGGTTTCGACGCTAACAGGTAATGGCTATTTCACCAATAAAAAACTTGAAAAAATAGATGGTATTCACGAGCCACTCGGATTGCCAATAGATGTCGCCATGCTCGGAGGAAAGCTATACGCAGCAAGCTATTCATCAGGACAGGTATACAGTGTGGATATGCAAAATGGAGAATGTGAATTGCTATGCGATATTCCCAATGAAAAGAACGGCCTGGTGCAGAGTAAGCCAGTAAACTTATCGGCTGGTGAAGACGATCTTTACATCATTACTAATGACGGAAAAGTTTACATTACCGACCGCAAGGGCAAAATCCGGTTACTCGACAGCAAATTAAAATGGCCAATGGTAGCCATTTGTGAATGGGAAGAAGGGATCATTGGTCTTACGAGAGATGGCAACTTAATATACTTTACCGACAACAAATGGAAAGTTTTGGGAGAATCAAAAAAAGAGAACACTACCAATCTTCTAAAATGCAATGCGCCTTGCGACATGATCAATGTGAATGGAAAACTCTACATAACCGACACGGAAAATCATCGCATCAAAGAATTGGAATCCATACATGACGGAATGCTGAAAAACTTCTGGCTCAAGCCAAGTCCTGAACTTATAGGATTTGAGGCTGCCACATCATTTGGTGAAGTCACCGAACTCGATACCCTGTTTCTGAACGGCTACGATGTAAGAGCTAATATTTTGCTCGACCTCGAGGGATATGAAATCAGTAAGCTCGGACAAAATGAAATAGTCTCACACGACGCCACGGGCAAAGTGAAATTAAAATCAGACGTCTTTCACAAACCAGAATTATCCTTCGAAGTTGAGGCCGATTATAGTGAACCTGATATTTATTTCGAGCTGTATATAACGCTTACCAAACCAGATCAGCCTGGTTTTTATCTCATCAAACGTGCATACATTGATGTGCCGGTGGTAAAGAGCAAAAAGGCCGAAGCGGTTCAAGATCAAATCTTCAAGCCCAACATCCTACCCTATTGAAGAAATCAAGCGACACTTCAAACTTGGGCGCCGATTACACCACGTAGAAAGGCATTTTACACACTTTAGCCCGCAAATTTTTACCACGGATATGGATAAAGATGTCCTTGCCGGTCTCTGCAAAATCCGTTGTAACATACGCCATACCAATTGCTTTTTGGGTGGAAGGGCTTTGAGTGCCACTCGTAACATGTCCAATGACTTTCCCATCGCCATTAGTAACTTCATAACCATGTCTTGGGATTCCCCGATCCATCATTTCAAAACCCACCAATTTCCTTTTGACGCCTTCTGATTTCTGACGACGAAGTAATTCGGCATCGACGAACTCCTTCGACAATTTCGTTATCCATCCCAACCCCGCCTCTAAGGGCGATGTTGTATCATCAATATCGTTACCATAAAGACAAAATCCCATTTCCAGACGCAACGTATCACGAGCGCCAAGACCAATAGGACGAATACCAAATTCCTTACCAGCATCAAAAACCTGATTCCAAATTGACTCCGCGGCAGAATTCGGAAAATAAATCTCGCATCCTCCTGAACCAGTGTATCCCGTTGTAGACACGATGATATTTTCAAAACCCGCAAATTCTCCAATGTGAAAGGTATAATACTCCATATCCAAAAGAGGAAGACTCGTGAGTTTCTGCATCGCTTTCAAAGCAAGTGGTCCTTGCACCGCCAACAATGACATTTCTGAACTAATATTCTGCATCTCAACCCCCATATCATTGTGGCTTGATATCCAGTTCCAGTCTTTTAGAATATTCGATGCATTGACAACTAGTAAATACTCATCATGCCGAATACGATACACCAACAAATCATCCACTATCCCTCCCTTCCCATTGGGCATGCAAGAATATTGAACCTTACCATCAAAAAGTTTGGCTGCATCATTCGAAGTTACCTTTTGAATCAATGCTAGTGCATTCTCACCACGGAGGATAAATTCACCCATATGACTGACATCAAAAACTCCCAATGAACTGCGCACGGCTAAATGTTCTTCCACCAAACCAGAGTACTGCACAGGCATCCAATAACCGGCGAACGGAACCATCTTAGCTCCGAGAGCTTCGTGAACATGTGAAAGAGATGTCTTGATTAAATTTTCATTATCCATGCGACGAAAATAGACACGTTATCGCCATATCAAATTTTATACTCTCTCAATGATTGAACTACAGGAATCCTGTTCAGACAACTGCAGCTGATGAACTTGATGAGTAAGTTAACATCCATAAGCTTGATAACGTGTTGACTAACTATATTTCGGCAAAAAACGACATGCAGGAAACAATACCTTGCCTGGATCTTAAAGGTCAACATGCCCAGGTTCAAGAGGAAATATTCGAGGCCTTCAAAAAAGTATATGCACAGACTGCATTCTCGGGCGGACCCTTTGTGGAAGAATTTGAAAAGTCATTTGCCGAATATATAGGATGTAAATATGCTATTGGTGTGAATAATGGCACTACAGCACTTCACTTAGCAATGTTGGTTTTGGGCATTGGGCCAGGCGATGAGGTAATTATCCCCGCCGATACTTTTATTGCTACTGCATGGGGTCCTTCGCATGCCGGAGCAACCCCTGTATTTGTCGATTGCACGCCAGATACTTGGCAAATTGATGTTTCCAAGATTGAGGAAAAAATTACGTCAAAGACCAAGGCAATCATCGGTGTGCATTTGTATGGACAGCCGTGCGATATTGATGGCATCAAACTGATTTGTCAAAAGCACAACTTACATTTCATCGAAGACTCGGCCCAATCGCAGGGAGCACGTTACAAAGGAAACAACGTAGGCACATTCGGCGAAATGGCATGTTACAGTTTTTATCCCGGAAAAAATTTAGGTGCTTGCGGGGAAGCCGGAGGAATTACAACCCAAAATGAAAACTACAAAAAACATTTGCACTCATTGAGGAATCACGGTTGCGAGGTACGGTATCACCACGATGAAGTTGGATACAACTACAGAATGGGTGGTCTCGAAGGAGCCAGCCTGAGTATCAAGCTCAAATACTTGGAAGGATGGAACAATCGACGACGCGCAATTGCAAAAATTTACCAAGCGCAGATCAAGAATTCGAAAATTCAACTTCAACATCAGCCCGATTGGGCGGATAGTATTTATCACTTATTTGTAATTACAACTGAGAATCGTGATGACTTGATGAAATATCTCAATGGCAAAAACATATACCCAGCTCTGCATTATCCGGTGCCTTGTCATCTTCAAAAAGCTTATTCTCACCTTGGGTACAAAAAAGGCGATTGTCCGAATGCCGAATATTTGGCCGCTCATTGCCTATCACTTCCAATGTATGCTGAGTTAACAGATCAACAAGTGAACGCAGTAATCGAGGCATTGAACAACTATTGATATTCCAACATTATAATATTTATAGACTCTACAACTCTCCGTGACAAATAGCGAAATATATGATTTGATTGCATTTACGGTTGACATTGACTGGGCGCCCGATCATCTTATTGAGGATATGGCTCAAACATTTATCGACCATAGAATAAAATGCACTTGGTTTGTAACACATGAATCACCCGCCATTGAGCGTCTGAAGGAATCAGAATATTTTCAATTAGGGATTCATCCCAACTTTCACGCCGGGAGTTCTCACGGGGAATCAGAAGAAGAGGTAATGGAATTTTGCAAAAAATTGGTTCCCGGTGCGCGTGTTGCAAGAATGCATGCGTTGCATCAGAACAGCTATCTTCTGAGAAAGTTACAGCGGGTTTTCGGAATTGACATTGATTGCTCATTGTTTCTTCCCCATGCCAGCCATTTGAAACCCCACCTATTTTATCATGACCCAGAAAGCAAGCCACTATTGAGAATACCATTCTTTTGGGAGGACGATGTTGAATGTCTCACGCCAAAAAAGGACTGGTCATTTCAACCTTCCATACTCGATACTCCCGGGATGAAAATCTTTAACTTTCATCCAGTATATGTAGGAATAAACGAAACAAATCTTCGACAATACACCTGCATTAAGAAGGAGCTCTGCGCAACCAAGAAACTTTCTGAATTGGAAAGAATAGAGTTGGAAAAATATACTTCCCAAGGATTGGGTGTAAAGACATACTTCACATCGCTACTAGAACACATAAGTAGTCACAATAAGCCAACCTACTGGCAAACCGATATAGAGGATATTTTCTGGACAAATCACAAAGGACTGAATACATGACCATCACGCTTGAAATCATAGACTCCCTGCAAGAGCTTCCTGATCTTCAAGAGTTCATAGAAAATTCTGCCAACGGCGGCCTGTTTCACTCACCGAAATTCCTCGGTTATCATGCTCCCGAAAAATTTCCAACCCCGAAACATCAGCAACATCATATACTGCTCAAAAACGAAAAGGAAATTTTGGGCTTCATGCCGGGCATGAGAATAACCGAGAATGAACAAACTATTTTCAAATCACCCTTCGGCAGCTCATATGGCGGTCTCATTCATCGCAGAAATCTTTTTTACGACGACATCGACAATCTGATATTTAAAATCCAAGAAAGTCTCAACAATGATTTCGACAAGGCCATTGTCACTCCACCTGCTTCCATCTATTGTACTCCAAGTATTGAAATCGCCAACTACCAGCATTTTCTGTGGCTGAAATACGGATTCGTAATCCAGAGCGCCGATATTTTGCTGTGTGCTGACGCCCGAAATGAAAATGATATTCAGGCATCACTGCATGCCAAAACACGAACAGAGTTAAGACAAGCATTAAAGAACAATTTAACCCTTGATATATCTAACGAAATCACAGAAATTGATTATAGTCTCTTGCAAGAAAGTCAGAGAAGACTCGGAGCTCAGCCAACCCATACATTCGACGAGCTCAATAGAATCGCAACACTTTTCCCTGGCAGAGTCAAAATTTTCAGGACAATAGCCGATCAAGAAATTATCGCAGGCATCATCACCTTCCAGGTTACCAAGAATGTATTGAACACCTTCTATATTTTTGATAATGCGGCTTATCGAAATCTCAAACCGAATCATTTCAACTATTATAACGTCCTTTTGTACGCATACCAAAACAATTATAAATACATTGATTTCGGTCCAACCAGTAAAGGATATAACGACAACAAACCGCTGATTTTTTTCAAAGAAAAATTTGGGAATGAGCCTCATCTCAGATTTTCATTTTCGAGACATTCCAAAAAATGAAATTCAAAATTCATCTAACGCCATACGACCAATTCAGAGAGGGGAAATTGGAAGCGCATGAGAATTACACTGTGGGCATAACCCATTACTTCAGCAATTTATTTCAGAAGCCGCAGATAACCATCACTCAAAATGGCCGTTCCGCCATGAGTATTCTGCTTGAGTATCTCAAGCTGAAGCGCGAAGATGAGGTATGGATAATCACCACATTCGACTATCCCAATGTATCATCCTGTGTTACCTCAACCATTTTCAATTACTGCAAACCCAGCAGAGTTCTTACCGAAAACACAAAGTTGGCATTTATCATACATGAGTTTGGGATGGTACATCCGGAAACAGCGGATATCATCAAACGATGTCACCAACGTGGAATCAGTGTTGTTGAAGACTGTGCACATACTTTTCTAAGCAAGACTACCGACGAGCTATTGGCAGGGCAGCAAGGTGATTGGACTATTGTCAGTTTCCCAAAATTTTATCCTGTTGAGATGGGTGGACTTCTCGCAGGAAAAAATCAGGTCAAAGAAAACAGCACATTTAGCATCGCAATTGAGAACGACTTGAAATGCGTCGCAAGTCATCTCTCAAAAACGAACCTATATGCTCAAAGAAGAGCGGACATACTCAAAACGATTCTAACCAAGATTCAAAGGATGAATTTACATTCTCCGCTGGAGAATCGAGAATGTGAAATAATACCATGGTTTTTTCCTATACATGTTATCCAACCAGAATATTGTAAGAACCGACTAAGACAATTCGGAATTGAAACCTGCGTATGGCATGGAAGCGATTTACTCTGCCTTCCTTTACACCAATATATTTCTGACGAAGAAGTAGAATTTATGTTAGCCACATTGCTGTCTGTGGTATCTGAAATGAAGAACTAAAAAGTACTGCGCAAAACCCTCGATGGATTCCCTGCTACTACTGAATTTTCCGAGACATCACTCAAGATTATAGACCCCATACCGATCAGTGAAAATGGACCTACGGTGGCACCACCAATAATTGAGGAATTGGCGCCTAAATAACAGGAATGAGATATTCTTACGTTACCAGAAACACATACGCCCGAGGCAATCGAACAATAATCATCTATGACGCAATCGTGACTGATGACAGATCCCGGCAAAATCATTACATGTTTACCGACTTTCGCATTTGCCGCAATCACTGCATTTTGTAAAACCGCACATCCGAGGCCCACTTGAGCAAAATTGGATACGGAAGCTGTTGGGTGAATGATAGATTCGAAACGATGCTCACCTAATCCGAGGTCGCCAATGATATTCTGCTTCTTCCAGAAATTATTAGGGCTACCTATCCCATTGACAAATAGCACATCATCACTAAACTCTTTAGCTATAGACAACCTACCCAATACTTTATAACCCCAAATCTCTGCATTAGAAACCTGCTGATTATCGTCTAAAAATCCCAGGAAATCGTACTTCGGACCGTTTAAATTTATGGTAACAATAGCATCGAGAATATCAATGCTGTTACCTCCTGTGCCCAAAATCACAATCTTCTTCATGTCGTTAAAATTAGAGGTCATTGAAACAAAACCAACAAGAAAATTACAAATTGAGAATGAAAAAGGAACAACTGAACGCGTTATTCGGTATACATAAAAAAGCGACTTCGATCTTGAAAAACCAAGTGTTCAAAATATGAATCCAAGGTTCGAACAATTTAAATCACTTCACCTTAATTATGGTACATCATGAGTGAAATGAAAACCATTCGCATGAAGATGCTATTCATGTCATGTCTCTCTTTGACCTTTTCACTGCGCCTAATAGCACAAGATGCACTTGGTATCGCAGGCAGCACAAGGGCGCCTGTAAACACCGCTTACTTCAATCCTGCTTCGATTTGCGACTCACGAGCATTTCTTGATATTCAACTTTCAGGGCTCGACTTCTTCATTCAGAACAACCTCATCTACATTCCTAAAGAACAATATAGTTTAAGAAAATTCGATAACATCGAAACCCCTGGGATAAACAAGCGGCCTAAGTCCTACTATGCCAAAGCACAAGGTTCATTTAGAGGTCCATCATTCGTAGCCAATTTTAAGCAACATGCCGTTGGCTTACAAACAGGTGTCAATATACTTATCGATGCGCGAAAGCTACCCAATCCATTCAATTTCATTCTTTCAGACGATTTAAATTTATCTCCAAGCTTCGGCACCAACGAGGTAGCGCGCAACATGCGAATATCTGCAATGGCTTATGGTTATGTAGGATTATCCTACGCTACCATATACCGCCGTTGGGATAAAGCACTTCTACAAATAGGAGGAAACGTAAGGCGACTCTTCTCTCCGGGAGCCGGAAGTTTCAGAGTTGATCGATGGAATTATGTACTGAGACCCGACTCATCCCTATTCACCTCAGAAATTGTAGGCGAAGCCGGAATCACCTCGCCGGGAGAAAAAATCATCACGGGGAAAGGATGGGGAGTAGACATTGGTGCAACACTGAAAGTGCGAACCAAAGGAAGCGAGCATTACACGCCATGGAATCCATGTACAGATGGTGATTATAAATACAAAATTTCAATAGCACTTTTAGATATTGGGGGCTTGTGGTTTAAGAAACCCTACTACAGATACGAATTTGATGTGGGAAGTGGCGGCGTGTTCAACAACAATCCCAACGTTAACTGGTCCAATCCAGACTCTGTCAACAAAGAATTATCCAATCTCGGCATCATCGAAAATAACAAGCGTAAAAAGATTTTCTTTCATCTTCCAACTGCTCTCAGCGGACAATTCGACTATCACATTTTCAAAAGGGTTTATGCACTTGGGGCAATTACCTGGGGTATGCCCAGGAATAATAGTTTCGGCATTCAACGTGCCTCCTACCTTGCAATTGTACCAAGGTGGGAAAGCAGGATTATTGAAGTAAGTATGCCGATTACATTTTATGAATTTAAAAAACCTATGTTAGGTGTGGGGCTAAGAATCCACAGCTTCATTATCGGCAGTGATTATTTGAGTCCTCTCCTTTTCAACGGTGATTTATATGGAACACATATTTACTGTCATCTCAAAGTTTGTCTGTTCAAGCATCCTGGATGCAAGGAACGACATAAAAGGAACAAGCCAACTACGCCTCCGCCATGCGAAGATTTCAAGTGATCATTCAGATGAAAACGCTATCAGAAGGTGACCTTGACCTTATTTAGTTTGCCTTCCCGGCGATATTCGAGATTCACGGTCTGGCCCTTCTCGAATTTACCAAGTGCTTCCATGTAATTGTAGATATCATCAATTTTGAAATCGCCGAGCTGAAGAATGATATCACCCTTTTTCAGACCGGCCTTCATGGCGGGTCGATCTTCCTTACAGCCATCGATCCGCAGGCCCTCCCCCTCATAAACATAATCCGGCATAACACCGAGCGTAACCTTAAAATCAGAGGATGAAGGTGATTTATCGACTGTTTTTGTAAACGCGGGCTGCGACGTTTTGTCGGCGGCCAAAATTATTCGCATCATAAAATCCATAACCTTCTTCATTCCGGAATAATTAATCTTATCTGCGTCATCACTTGGTTTATGATAATCTTCATGTTGACCTGTAAAAAAATGAAGTACCGGAATATTCTCAAGGTAAAACGAGGTGTGATCACTGGGACCCGAACCGCTCTCAGACTTGACCAATTTCAAACCATCAGTATTGGATACATCCAGAATTTCTGACCAGAGCGGGGATGTTCCCACACCATTTAACGCCAACGCACCTTCTTCATTCAGCCGACCTACCATGTCCATATTCAGCATGAATGCCACGGACTCCTTAGGAAATGGCATGGTTTCAACGAATTTTTTGGACCCAACCAACCCCTTTTCCTCACCGCTGAAAGCAACTAAGCAATAATTATGACCACTTGTTCCAGCCGGGCGCTGAGCCAGCCAACGACCCATCGTAATTAGCCCTGCAACACCACTGGCGTTATCATCAGCTCCATTATGAATCGCTTGAGTTCCGGTGTACAATGAGTTTTCGTCGCCCATACCCAAGTGATCATAGTGAGCGCCTATTATCACCGTATGCTTTGCCTTGTTATCGATAAAACCTACCACATTATTACACTCGATGGATTTCACCATTCCAAGGCCCAATCGAAGACTATCCCCTGACTGCATGGGATGCGGGGCAGATTTCGGAACAAAATGATACTCCTGAAACCAATTGCCAGAGTACCCTGGTTTTACGCCAACGCTATTCAGTTCGGAAGCAATGAATCCTGCGGCCAAGAAAGCACCCTCAGAACCCACTGCCCTACCCTTTAATTCATCGGAAGCAAGAAATTCGATTACACGGCGCGATGCGTCATGATCTAATTGAGAATAAATACTGCTTTGGTTGATCAGGGATAAAAGCCCTATAGCAAGGTAAAATCGAATCATACAGAAAAAATAGTTCACGAAAATAGGTTCATAACCTTTTCGACGCCCGATTCCATTTCTTTCTACTCAAAAAGGTTTTGATATACATTTGCTCACATTCTGATAAAACCATGACCAAAAACAAATTAATTGTCATTCTTCAAACGGCAATTTTTTCATTGCTGTTAATTTCATGTGAGAAAAGTGCAGAAACCGTTAAAATTGATGGATTAGAGTGGATGACTACCAACCTTGCAGCTACTCAATTCAGAAACGGAGATCAAATTCCCGAAGCCAAAACAAACGAAGAGTGGTATGCTGCCGGAGAAAATGGCCAGCCCGCATGGTGCTACTTCGAGAATAAACCAGAAAACGGTAAAACCTACGGGGTACTATATAATTGGTTTGCCGTTTCTGACCCGAGAGGAATTGCTCCTGAAGGTTGGCATGTTGCTACCAATCAAGAATGGAGTCAAATTACAGAAAAGTTTGGTGGTGAAGATGATGCAGGAAAGGCATTTAAGTCCATGGACGATTGGAAGGAACATACTCACGCAAGTGACTCCAGCGGGCTCAATTGCATGGCAGGTGGCCGCAGAGATTATACGGGCAAGTTTTTCAATATCGGTATAGACGGATATTGGTGGTGTCAGGACCAATATGACGAAAGAGATGCATGGGGAAGAAATCTAAATTATTTGTATCCATCCGTTCAATCCGAATACTTCAACAAATACTTTGGATTTTCGGTGCGCTGCGTTAAGGACTGATTGATTTTATAATTCTCTAATGTCTTTCTTAAGCTCCTGGGTTCATCTCATTGTATTTGTCTCATTTCTGTTTCTCGGTATTTCATCTGCCTCTCAAAGTCAGGAACCCATCCACTACGATGAGGAAAAACACCTTCATAATGTTCGTCAATTAACGTTTGGCGGCAATAATGCAGAAGCATATTGGAGTCCGGATGGAACACAACTTGTTTTCCAAAGCGATCGAAAAGATTGGACAAAAGGCTGCGATCAGATTTTCATCTTGAAGGTCGATGCTACTGCCGATAGCACCCGAAAAAAAATGCTATCTACGGGTAATGGCCGAACCACATGCAGCTTTTTTATGCCGAATGGTAAAGACATTTTATATGCCAGCACGCACAAAGAAAACGAAAGCTGTCCACCTGTTCCTGCAAAAGAAAACGGCAAATATGTTTGGCCGATTTATTCGTCATATGAGATTTTTACTGTAAACGAATCTGGTGAGACCGTACAACTCACCCAATCAAAGGGTTATGATGCTGAAGCTACAGTATCTCCGAAAGGTGACAGAATTATTTTCACCAGTATGCGATCTGGCGATTTGGATTTATGGACCATGAAAATTGATGGAACTGATTTAAAACAAATCACGAGTACCTTAGGATATGATGGTGGTGCGAATTTCTCACCGGATGGCACACAAATCGTCTGGCGGGCGTCGCGGCCAACAACACCGGAGGAGATAAGAAATTACCGGGATTTACTGAGCAGAGATCTTGTAGAGCCTACCCAACTTGAGATATATACTGCGAATGCCGATGGTTCCAATGCTAAACAAATAACTCAACTCGGCAATGCGAATTGGTCTCCCTGTTATCACCCCGATGGAAAGCACATTCTATTCTGCAGCAACTACAAAAGCAAAATAGGTTTTCCATTCAATATTTTTATGATAGATACCGAAGGGAAAAACTTAGAACAAATTACCTATGATAATCAGTTCGACTCATTCCCCATGTTCTCGCCTGATGGCAAGCGATTGGTATGGTGCAGTAACAGACATAACGGGAGAACAAGAGATACCAATGTATTTATAGCTGATTGGAAATAATCAAAAGTCAGTTTTTTGCGCGAAACGTTATTTTATCGAATACTTCGCAACGCCTTGATCGAAATCACACTTAATTAAATCCCAACGTAAAAACTTTGCGAGCAAATTGTTCATTTCACTTGGATGCATACTATTCGCTCTGGACAACTGAGAAACGCTGAAAGATTTGCCTGAACCGAGCAATTCAAAAACGATCTTCTCACGATCTGTATGCGTATAATACTCTTCACGTGGCAACTCCTCCATTCTCCAGCACTTCACGAACACACCGGGAGCGGGGAAATTTTCATCTGCGCGTCTGACGAATGCTCTCCAAACCGATTCTGAACATTCCGCCAATACAGGTCTGATGGCCGACTTCGGGATAATTACCTCCAAGACATATTTACCGGCTGCCTTCCATGTTTGCGTAGAATATGCAACAGGGGGGCGACAGTACATTTTAGCGGCTGCCTCTACCATGTGCAGCTCCTCCTCAATACTCACACCAGCAACAGTACCATTGTCCCGAATACCGATGAGTAACCTACCGCCAATTGTATTGGCGAAAGCGCTGAGAGTTACAGCAA
This sequence comes from uncultured Comamonadaceae bacterium, assembly GCA_964555295.1. GTDB lineage: Bacteria > Bacteroidota > Bacteroidia > Flavobacteriales_D > Sanyastnellaceae > CAZKRL01. The sequence goes on from CAZKRL010000006.1 coordinate 77,938, forward strand.
TTTTTCGGGGTTCATGGATCGTATACTTAAAATCAAGAGATTCTCCCTCACCGCTGAGAATGAGTTGATGCAAGTATTTGGGCAGAGCGACGGACTTTTCCAATGGATCAAAGGGGATTTATACGATTGAATTCATTGCGACATCCATTTTTGTACAGCTCAAACAATCATCGAGATTAGAAAGGCAAACCAATACCAAGATTCAAAACAAGATTTGATCTAAAGGGGATTTTATCCTCATTAAATCCAACGCTCCGGAGATAGGATACATACTCTGATTTCGGTTGCCATAACCAACGCTCACCTTCAACTTTTGCAGGATCCTTCAACTGAACACCCAAGTCTAATCGCACAAGAAAGAAATCAAAGTTCAGACGCGCACCTAATCCACCACCGAAGGCAATTTCCTTATAGAAACGCTTACCATTGAATTCAGAAAACGGCCTACCCTCATCTGGATGAAGAAGCCAAATGTTACCTGCGTCGGCAAATAAAGCCAGATTAAACATATCGGTAAATTCGAAACGATACTCAGCATTCCCTTCAAGCTTTAACTCACCAATGTTATTGAATGTCTCTGCATTCTGTGGATCACGGAAAGAACCAGGGCCTAAAGTTCTGGCCTGCCAGGCGCGCATACCATTGGCACCACCTGAGAAGAAACTTTTTTCGAACGGCAGCGCCACAGCATTTTTTCGTGGTGTTCCTAATCCACCGTACAGTCTTACCGCCACACCATTTCGGTCATTGGCATTGATGTATTGCCTAAAATCCAATTCGCCTCTGAAATACTGAGCGTATCGGATATTGAAGATTTCGTAAGGCGCGCCCACCGACTGAGAACCTTCCGATAACGACACCAAACCATTGAGTGCATTACCGGCACCACTCGCATAGAAACGAACATAATTGTAGCGCCGTTGGAAACCACTCTTTTGTGTATTTATGGTATAACTAACAGAGGATGCCAATATGAGATGGTCGATATAACTATTCGCCAAAAAACTATCATTGATTCTCTTTAAAAACTGATCAAAGGCATCAGACTTCTCAATCTTAATGATACTGAACTCAATTAAGTCAATATTAAAATATGATACCCTACCGGGATTCTCGATCCAATTGTATGATAACCTTAACTGACTAAGAGTTCGTTCATAGTCGGGACGCTTTTGATAATTGAAAGCTCCAGACAACGATGTATTCGGCTCACTGCTTTTTGAAACACTGCGGCACCTCAGCGGAAAAAGCTTTGGAATGCGGTATGTAATCTCAGGTCCAATTTCAAAAGTATTAAGGCGAAAAGTGCGCGTTATCTCCCTACCGGCATTGTCTTGATTGTTTGTTTCAATCAATGTCCTAGACGCTTCAACCCCGGTAACGACTCGCAACTCAAGGCTCTCCGCTCCGCGGAAAACGTTCTTGTGTGTGTATTGAAGGTTTCCATAAATACCAAGATTACCGCTTCTATTGGTCATATGAGGATCAATGGTAAACATCTGCCTTCGAGCTGGTGTCAATTGAATATGTGTATCCAAGAGAAATCTTCCATCGGAACTCTTAACATCACGAGGAACCAGTTTAATGCTCGTGCTACGGAATACTCCTAGCTTACTGAACCGCCGATATGTGGTTTCTACGTGTTTTTTTTGATAAATATCATCACTACCAAAAGCCATTAAACAAGAAATCAGCTCGGGATTTATCTCCGAGCGCGTATTAGACAAAATGTTGATGTTATCGAAAAGCGATGTATCCTTCGGTTGATAACTCGGATCCGTTGCATCAAACTGTGTATGAACATATACATCGCCGATATAATACTTACGATGTGATGTAGAAAATATGTTTCCCTGCTCATCCGCAAATTCCGGTTCAGTAATTTGCATTACCACCGATACAGCGCCTCTGCCCGAGTTTGTATCCACCTCAAAGCGTATATAATCGCGAGTGAAGTCATAGAATCCTTCGTTGTTCAATAACTGCGTTACCTTATCTCGCGCGGTGTTCAGCATATCCACCTCCAAAGGCATTCCTGTCTTGATTGCGCCTGCCTGTTCAACACTGCTCTTGAGGGGTAGTATGTAGGGATCATTGATTTCAAAATCAATTCGACTGATGATATAAGGATCACCGGCAATTAGATGATAATCGACTGAGCATGAGCTTGAGTCTTTGTTATAGTTGACAGAAGGTATCACCTCAGCGTCGAAATACCCTCTCTTCTGCATATGCAAAATCATCTGTTCTGCACATCGCTTCATTTTAAAAGTATCCAAGATTGCGCTGGGCTCACCCACTGTATAAGCCCAGAACTCACGCCAACATCTGCATGATTCTTCCTCCTTTCCTTTAATTCTTCGCTGTTGGTTCTTTTTAGCACATTTTTCTGCAGTGCGGATCTTGTCTCGCTCTAGTTTTTTTTGATTCACCATTAAATACACCGCATGGTTAAGTCTTATTCCTAAAATTTTACGATTCGGCTTTAGCCGCGAAAACGCCAACAAATCTTCATTGCTAAAAGGTAAGGGCACAATGAGCGTTTGTGGTGTGGTAACACGCTGCCCATTCAGATAAACTTCTCCATCCTCAAGATGTCGCATTTTAGAGCATGAGGAGAGAACTAACACCGAAATGAGAAAACTTGTAATAGCCAAGCGACCGATGAAAATTCTCCTATTAAACAAAATCATGATATAAGTTCGCGACCACAAATTATGGCAATTTCTCGGGGTGAAATTAAGTGGGTTAGAGCCCTTCATTCAAAGAAGGGACGAAAGGAATTCAAATACTTCATTGCAGAAGGCAAAAAGTGTGTCAACGAGGCCTTGCGCTCCCGCCTTACCATTCACAAAATCTATTCTTGCAATCCTTCCGAATTAGATACGGATGTTGCACAGCGAATTACCGAAAAGGAAATGGAGCAAATCACTGCGCTTGCCACAGCCTCGCCACATCTCGTTGTGATCGAAATTCCTGCTTCGGATACAAGCTTCTCCAACAACGAAAGGGTTGTTGTGCTTGATCAAATCTCCGATCCCGGAAATGCAGGCACCATGATCAGAACGGCCGACTGGTTTGGGATAAAGAATGTTGTTATGATGGAAAACTCTGTAGAATGGACGTCAACAAAAGTGGTACAGGCCTCCATGGGTAGCGTGTTCAGGATGAATATTGTTCAATTCACCGAAGAAGATTTGAAATCATTTCTATCCACTAAAAACGGACTGGTTATGGGAGCCGATCTTATCGGCACGCCAATGGATTCAGCTGCATGGTCAGAGGTCAATACCCTCATTATTGGCAGTGAAAGCCATGGCATCTCAACTCAATTGAAAACTTACTGCAACGGATTTGTTACCATCAACGGCCATGGCAGCGCTGAATCGCTCAATGCAGCTGTGGCGGCAGGTATTTTGATGTCGCACTGGAAACCTTAATGAGAAGGGCCTTCGGGTATTTTTGCCCAATGTGTTACATCGGCAAAAAAACGATTGCTGTTGCCTTCACCTTGCCAGAAATGAGCACCATGTTTTTCACGCTTCTCACTTCCCGGCGGATAAAAATCCTCTAAAAACTTCAGCACAACCACTTCACGAATTTCAAATTCACCTGTCTTCCCTGGGAGAAAAAATTTATTACCCGGAATAAAACCAAGGATGCGTTGACCATCCGCAGGCAAAAGCTCTGAAACCTTGTGCCAATACACTGATGCGTTACTCTCCATGAAAAATCGGCTTTCGTTTTTCCATAAATGCATTGACCCCCTCACGATAATCTGCCGTTGCTCCCGACTTAATTTGATATTCTGTCTCGCACAGCAATTGCGAACTAAAATCTTGATTCGCCGACAAGCTCAACAATTTCTTAGTGTATGCGAGCGACTTCGTTGGCATTGCAGCCAACTGCTGAGCAAGCTTATGCCATTCCTCCAAAAATACTTCCGGTTCAAATACCTTATAGCAAAGACCCCAAGCCAAAGCTTGTGACGCATCCACCTTATCCCCTGTCATCATCAATGAAGAAGCGCGCTGCCAACCAATAAGTCGCGGCAGTACCCAAGTACCTCCGCTATCTGGCACCAGACCAATTTTTGAGAATGCCTGAATGAATGAGGCCTGTGAAGACATCACCACGATATCACAGCACAACGCGATATTGGCTCCAGCCCCAGCGGCAACTCCATTAACGGCAGCGATAACGGGCTTGTTCAATGATTGAATCGCGCGAACAATTGGATTGTAATGCTCTTCTAATATGGTCTGGAAACCGGGAGGATTTTCACCGGTAACTTCACCCAAATCCTGACCAGCGCAAAACGCCTTGCCCTCACCGGTGATGACCACACAACGAATGACGTTACTCGCCTCACACTCAGCCAGAGTGCTCTGCATTGCGAGGGCCATCTCACGATTGAAACTATTGAATACCGCAGGACGATTGAGCGTAACAACAGCGCAATTGCCCTCAACCTTAAAATGAATAGTATCAGAATGCATGTCTAATGATGTATTGATTTTTTATCTCTTACCTCCATAAGTTTTCGAAATGCCTGAACCAACAGGGCACCCAACGCACATTTTACCAATGCTCCGGGCATCAGATATTGCAATTGCTGCCAGGCATCGGGATTGAAACGCGACATACCCAGCAACCCCAAAAAAAGAACCATGGTATGCCCCACTAGCCAGAGCAATATCTGTGACCATGACTTTCGGAAAAACTCAAGACTCGCCAAACTACCCACCGCAATAGCGGCAATAACGAAGCCAAAGAAAAACCCGAGATGCAGATATCCCTTTGAAACAGTGAAGCCCGCCGCAACAGGTAGACCCGATAAACAACAAACCAGATATCCGAGAGAAACCAAGGCCCCTACCCTAGCCCCACCGATAATCGCGAAAAAAAACAAGACCAGTGTTTGCAACGTGATCGGGGTAATTTCTTCATGCTGAATAATCACGGGACCCACTATGCACATGGCAACCAAACCCACAGCACCCATCACCGCATCACGCCTCCAGGAACCTTCTAACATCTGCTGTTGAAATAATCAATGGTTGTTCAGCTCTATGAATTGCATCAACTCGTCGGGCTTCAGTAAATTATTTTTACGATTTACATCCGCCATACCACGGTTGGGATCTATCTCAATAAACTGCATGTCGCTCTTCTTCCATGTTGTGCTCACTTTGTAGACCGTATCAGTTACACGCCAGGCAGGATGTACAATCCACGAGCCTGAAACATCGGGTTTATTAGATCTCATCAACTCAAAAGGAATATAGTGCGTCTCTGTCTTACCATTGCTTCCCGCTATCGTGAGTTCTAATGGCATTGGCATATCCCCCTTACGAACAAGATAGACATCACATCCCGATGGCTTTTCATCCAGCATTGCAATGGCATAATCAATCTGCCGCGTTGAGTGAACGAACGACTCATTATACCAATCAAGCACCATTCCACTGCTCAACTCCATCGTGTGCAGAAAATCATCTGAATCCGGATGCTTGAATTTGCAACGATCGAAGTACAATAAGAGTCCATCGCGAAACGCCTTATCACCCATCACATAGTTCAATTGCGCCAGATAAGCCTCTCCTTTGGAATAGGCCGCAACACCATATCCATCATTGGTCTTAAAATGGTCTGCATGCGTATCCAAATCCTCCTCAGCTCCAGACAATGCCATCTCAATGTATTGCGTGTATGCACTGCGATGATCTCCATAATTCTTTCTACCGAAAACATGATCATGGGTCTCTGAAGTAGCGAAACTTGTAAAGCCCTCATCCATCCAGCAAAACTTACTTTCATTCGTTGCGAGGATACCATAATACCAAGAGTGTGCTGCCTCGTGAATGATTACCCCTGCGAGACTCGGCAATTTCCGGTGACCGGTAACCAACGTTGCCATGGGATATTCCATTCCACCATCACCACCTTGTATGATGGAATAAATACTGTAAGGGTACTGACCAAAATTTTTGCTCATGTAATCAAAGGCCTTTGCCGTTAGCGGTTGCACTTCCCTCCATGTTTCTGCATATTCTTTATCGTTTAAATAGAAAAAATGCAGTTCCGGCGAGTTGTCACCGCGATAAATATCATGTTGGTAATCAGGATCTGCAGCCCAAACAAAATCATGAACATTTTCCGCCTTGAATTTCCAGGTCTTTTGTGCTGATTTACTTTCCTTGTCCTTTTTGTCGCTGTAACCACAGCCCATTTCATCGGGGTTTTGCAGAATGCCCGTAGCGGCCACCACAAACTTTCTATCCAGTGTGATGTTCACCTCAAAACTTCCCCAAACACCATAAAACTCGCGACCCAAATACGGGTTGGGATGCCAACCATTCGCGTCGTATTCGCAAACTTTGGGATACCATTGACTCATGCTATAATCTATTCCCTCGGCGTTATTTCTTCCCGAACGTCTGATTTGAACAGGCACCTGGCCTTCGAAAGTAAGCTCAATGGTTACGGCAGAATTGGACTTGATGGGTTTCGGTGGTGTTATCTCAAGAATGGTTTCCATTTCTCTTATTGAAGCAATTGCGCCATCAATTTTTATGGATTTCACTGACAGTCTACCTTCCTCCGTGGAGGTCAACTTAAAAATACGATCCCCCACTCTGGGATCGGGATCGACGATATTCCGCGATTGCACATCCATACCACTGCCAGGTTGAAAAGCATTGGGGTATAGATGAAAATACATTTTTTCCAATACGTCGGGTGAGTTATTGAAATATTTGATAACGGATGAGCCCGAATACTCATGGTTCTCGTGATTGAGACGAACATCGATTTTGTACTCCACCCGTTGCTGCCAATGACTGATTTGAGAAATGACAACTGCGGGAAATGAAAGGAGGGATATCAATACAAGAATACTTTTCATGGTCTATTCATTAAAATTAAGATCTCTGCCGAAGGTTTCTTTCAATTTCATCCAAGACAGAAAGGCGATGAAGATACAAACTGATCCTATGATGGCAGCGGATCCATGCAATCCTGCGTGAGGCTTCAATGCCTGAAAGCCAAGCACAATAGGCACAGTCGCGCCTCGCACAAAATTGGGCACCGTGGTTGTTACGGTTGCCCTGATATTCGAACCAAAGGTTTCCGAAGCGATGGTTACAAACAGCGCCCAGTATCCAGTTGCAGCACCTAAAAGGAAATACAAAACATAAAAAACGGTATTGGTAACCGAGGAAAGCAATAGATATACCACAACCACCGCCACTGTAATAACGAGGTAAGCCAATATTACTTTTTTGCGACTTCTGAACCATTGACTAAAAAGTGCGCTCAACAAATCACCTACTGACAAACCGATATAGGTCCACGCAATGGCGGTGGGAAAATCAAACGACTCTGCATTGATAGAGCCCGCGTTTACAAAATCACGGGCAAACTTCAACAATAAACCAACGCAACACCAAACGGGCAATCCTAACCCAATGCACGCCAGATAGGTCAGTGCTCTATCGCGATTCGAAAAAATCGAAAAGAAATCTCCGCGACTTACCTTTTCACTTTTCATGGTTTCGAACATACCACTTTCGTGAGTTCCTGCGCGCAAGGCAAGTAATGAGAGACCTAACAAACCACCGATGATATACATGGTTTGCCATTGCGCAAGCCCCATCCATTCGAGCTGGAGAGAATTGATTGCGCCGGTAGCAACCGCACCCAACGCCCCCATCGTAACAATGACCATCGTTCCGTAACCGCGTTTCTCCTTGTGCATGATTTCGTTTACCAGTGTAATGGCAGCGCCGAGTTCACCCGCCAGGCCAAGACCAGCGATGAATCGCATCGCTTCGTAGGTATGCACATCGGTTACGAATGCATTACCGATATTCGCCAGTGAGTACAGCAAAATCGAACCGAAGAGAATTTTGCGTCTACCGAATTTATCGCCGATAATTCCCCACAGCAAGCCGCCCACAAGCATACCACTCATTTGCCATAGAAAAAGGGAATAATCATAATGATCCAATTGTGCTTGATCAGTTATACCAATTCCCCTCAAACTGCTTTTACTTACAATATTGAAAAGCTGCAAATCGAAAATATCCACGAAGTAACCGAGTGCAGCCACCAGAATAGTGATTGCCTGAGACTTATTTGAAGTATTCTCTGTCATAATCGCGCAATTTAGAAACGAAGGATGATGATTATGACAAGATCTGCATTGAACGCAGACTGCGACAGAAAAGAATTTCTATGCACAGCCGTTCAACAAGACTTTTCAACTCACAACGCCCTAACAAAATCAATGAGTGACTTCCGATCAGCAGGACTCAAATTTCGGAACGCCTCCTTGCTCCAATATGCTTCACCGCCATGCCAAAGAATGGCCTCTTCAATGGTTTCGGCGCGACCATCGTGCAGAAAGCGCGCTTGAGGATACACAATTTGAGTAAGTCCGATGCCCCACAACGGGGGTGTCCTCCATTCATTGGTACTTGCGGCATAATCAGGTCTGCCGTCTGCCAAACCCTCTCCCATATCATGCAAAAGCAAATCGGTGTATGGATGGATTTTTTGATTCGACAATTTCCCGAAATATCCTTGTCCAGTATACAACTGCGGTGTATGACAACGATCACAATACAACTCCGTAAAGAGCTCCATCCCACGCTGATGTGTTTCTCGATTCATCCTTCCCATTGGCACCGCTAGCGTTCGGAGATAGGTTGCGATATCAGTAACTCTTGATTCGGTGATATCGGGGAGTGAGTCTGTCGCCTCGCAATTCGACTGACCCAAACAATTTTCGAGAGGAAAAAAGACATTGGATGTTACACCCATATCCTCATGCAATGCCGCAGCAATTTGATCCTCGAGCGTAACATGAGATGACTTCCAACCAAAACGGGCGAGTTTCATCGACTTCGATCTGATATCATAAGCATAGTTGGGTTTGCCACTGATGTAATCTCCATCGGCATCACCCTCGTCGGCGAGGGCAAGAATGGTTTCTTCTGGAATTGCCTCTAACAATCCCAAACCGTATATTGGAGAAGCATTGCGCAGGGTAAACAACACACCACTTGGCATGGTCGTGTATAAATTCACCAAATCAAAATACGGTTGATGCAATATCACTTCTTCACCGGAAGGATATACTGACGATATATCAGCATAATGCATAACATAGTTTCCTTCAGGCACTCCCGATGCAGAGCGATGTTGCAGTTGAGTACCGAAGCCTGGCACAGGAAGCGGGCTGCCGTTCCAAGTTTGACCGGGCAATGAGAATCGCAACAACGTGCCGCTGGTAGGATCGATCTCGGAGAGAGGTGCATGTGATCGACCGCCACCATTGTGACAACCCACACAACTGAAATGATTGAACAGTGGACCTAAACCGGAAGGATCGCCCTGACCTTCAGGAAAATAATTCTCAATAAAATGTGCCTCAAGGGAAGAATGCAATTGATTTATATCACTTGTTGCTTGCGTCCATGTGTTAAGGTAATGTAGGTCAGGTGAGAGATTTGTGGCAGCACCTCCGAGATAATTGAGAGAATCCGTAGGCCCTATATACTCCTGCGAAGGCTCGATTTTATCGGGCTTGCATGAGGCCAAGTACAATGACAACGCGACAGCAACTAAGATACATTTCGCGAAAGTGCAATACACAGTTGGTTTCGGAATGTCCATTTGTACAAAGCTAATAGAGACCGTTTCAGACAAACTACAACATCGTAACATTTGAACGAAAACTGTGATTGAGCAGAATTGAACCATGCAGAAAAACAAATGTTGATGGTACATGAAAGTCTATCGCCTCGAACGAACCACCCAACTGCGCACGGATCTGGAAACCGCATGGAAATACTTCTCCTCCCCAGGTAACTTAAATGAGATAACACCGCCTGACATGGAGTTCAAAATCATTTCACCCGATGCTCATAAGCCGATGTATCAAGGGATGGTTATTGAATATAAAATCCAGCCCTTTCCCCTTATTTCATTTGGATGGCTCACAGAAATAACGCATTGTTCAGATAAAAAATTCTTTGTCGACGAACAACGTTTCGGACCTTATTCCTTCTGGCATCACCAGCATCATTTTGAAGAACATCAAGGCGGAGTAATGATGACGGATATTGTTCACTATGGCTTACCTCTCGGACCTTTAGGACAAATAGCCCATGCATTATTCGTGAAGAAAAAACTTGATCACATCTTTGATTTCAGGACTGAATGCATGAAAAAAGTTTTTGGATAATTATCCATTTTCTCATTCGATTTTGTCAGTTATCTAGATTCCACTAATTTGTGGCCGTTACCTAAAGGAAATCATTGTGGCGTTAAATTCTGTATTCGGCTGGTTCATTAAAAAGCGTGTGCATCAGATTGATCTGTTCATGAAGTATCCTTTTGAGGTGCAACAGGAGTTATTCAGAAACTTGATTGATGAGGCCGCACTTACAGAGTTTGGCAGAGAGCATAATTTCAGCCAAATCAAAAGTTTAGCGGACTTTCAAAAATCAGTTCCCGTGCGGAACTACGAGAAATTCTCACTCTACATTCATCAACTTCGGGAAGGCAAACAAAATGTACTTTGGCCCAGTACGGTTAAATGGTTTGCTAAAAGCAGCGGCACAACAGATGCTCGGAGCAAATTCATTCCGGTGACCAAAGAAGCGCTAGAAGAGTGCCATTACAAGGGAGGAAAAGATTTGCTTGCGCTTTATTACCACCAGCGACCCAACGCCAATTTGTACACAGGCAAACACCTTGTAATGGGCGGGGCTTCTAAAATCAATCCGTTCAACGAAGAGGGTTATACCGGAGACTTATCAGCAATCATTATTCGCAATCTCCCGATATGGGTGGAATTGAAACGGACGCCATCCAAAGAGATAGCACTTATGGACAATTGGGAAGAGAAAATCGAGAAGATGGCCATGAGTACTATTGGTGAAGATATATGTATGATGGCCGGGGTTCCTTCATGGACACTGGTACTTATGAGAAGAATACTTGAAATTACAGGTGCTGAGAATATCAAACAGATATGGCCCAACCTGGAGTTGTTCTGGCATGGTGGCGTTAGTTTCAAGCCATATCGTGAGCAATTCAAAAACATGATTCCAGGCGGAACTATGCATTACATGGAAAGCTATAACGCCAGTGAAGGATTTTTTGGGTTACAAGATCGTTTGGGGGCAGATGATATGTTACTCATGCTAGACTATGGGGTGTATTATGAGTTTATGCCCATGGATGAATATGGCAAAGACTTTCCCCGCACCGTGAGTTTACGAGATGTAGAGGTAGGTCAGAACTACGCGATTGTTATCTCAACGAATGGTGGTTTGTGGCGTTATCTGGTTGGAGACACCGTTCGTTTCACATCAAAACATCCCTTCAGAATACAGGTAAGCGGCAGAACAAGGCACTATATCAACGCGTTTGGTGAAGAACTGATGGTAGAAAACGCGGATGAGGCCATCCATTATGCCGCATCAAAAACCCGGTCAATGGTAAGGGAATACACAGCGGCTCCGGTCTATTTCGGTGAAGACCAAGGTGGCGCACATGAGTGGATGATAGAGTTTGAGCAAGAACCCAGTAGCATGCAGGAATTCATCATCGCCCTTGATACCAAATTGAAAGAAATCAATTCGGATTATGATGCCAAGCGGGCATTCAATTTTGTAATGAGAGAGCCGGTTGTAAAGAAATTACCTCAGGGCACCTTTTATGGTTGGATGAAACATCATGGTAAACTTGGAGGCCAGCACAAGGTGCCGAGACTCAGTAATGACCGAAAACAACTAGAAGATATCTACCGGTTCTCATGCAATTCCATCACAAGTGAAATTGGGGCGCAGTGATGTTGAATCTGATTTTCATTACCCTATTTGCATCTTACGTAATTTCAGGTGATTCATGTATACCCACAAAAGCGTCACACCTATGTATTGACGAATTAGAGAACGCCTATTTGGTTCACAGCAATTACATAGAAAGATTGAGCCAAAATGGAAAAGCCTATTACCGCACATCTGAACTTTCACAAGGCGAAATAACATCCTTCGACATCACGAATCCATTCAAGCCCTTTGCATACTTCAAAGGAACAGGCAAAATCATTTTTTTCGACAACACCTTGAGTCGAAGCTCTCAAGAGATTGATCTATATTCCATTGGCGACGAACAAATCGAGCTGGTAGCGGGTTCACGAGGGGATCATCTATGGTTCTGGGATGCAGGGAATTCAGAGATCATCAGGCGCGATGATCAAATGCGCAAAAAGTTTTCGTCGGGGAATTTAACCGTATTACTAAAGCGCAACATCAGACCGCGACAAATGCTCGAGCGCGGTGAGAACTTATACATGCTCACGGATGACGCCATCATGATCTTTGACATGTATGGAAGATACAAGACACGCTTTGATGTTCAGTCAAGCACGCCCCTATCCTACTGCGCAGAGAGAATTTTTTATGCCGAAAATGACACCCTGAAATTCATTCATGAAGACCTTGTTTCATCGGGCATTGTGAATGGCCATTATAAAAAAATGCTATCCTTTCAAATCAAGGATAGCAAAATACACCTTCTTACAAATGGTGAATATTGCATCCGCAACAACATCAAAATCGCAAATAACTAACATTCATTTTTTTTATATCCATTTACATTACTTTCGGGCCAACTATATCACCAGAACATGCACATTGCTATTGCCGGAAATATCGGATCAGGAAAAACCACTTTAACCACTTTGCTTGCCAAGCATTATAAATGGCAGCCCCATTTTGAAGAAGTGGATGACAATCCCTACCTCATTGATTTTTATAAAGACATGCAACGCTGGTCATTCAACCTGCAGGTGTTCTTTTTGAAAAGCCGATTCAGGCAAATCATGGAGCTAAAGAAGAGCGGCAAGAAGATTGTTCAAGACCGAACCATTTATGAGGATGCTCAAATCTTCGCCCCCAATTTGCATGCCATGGGCCTCATGACTACACGAGACTTTGAAAACTACGTTGATCTTTTCTCTGTCATGGATGAATTTATCACCCCACCGGATTTATTGATTTTTTTGCGTGCAACAGTACCCGCGCTTGTAGATAATATTGGGAAACGAGGCAGAGAATATGAAGAAGCTATTCGTCTCGATTATCTGAATCGTTTGAACGAACGCTACGAAGCTTGGATCAGCACCTACAATAAAGGCAAAATGCTGGTGGTTGATATTGACAGCAACCGCTTCCATGAAAAACCCGAAGACCTGGGCAGGATTATTCAGTCGGTCGACGCTGAGTTACACGGCCTATTCAAGTAAATTCAAAGCGAAGCAAAGTACACCGGATCATTCTCAAGATCCTAGAATGATTTATCTATAACTCCCTTTACAAAGAGAGAATTCGTTTCATCGGATAAGAACGATGTGACCGCTGTGTTCACTGGGTTCGCCAAGAAATGGGTCGCTCAATATCATCTTCCAAGAATAAATTCCATTCTGACAGTAATATTCCCCGTCCATTCTTCCTCCAAGCCAAACCTCATTGGGGTCTTGTGAATCAAAAACCATATCGCCATCTCTGTTAAAAATCTGCAGCGAATAATTCTTTGGCTCGATGCTAAACACAGGTATGAAAACATCATTTATACCATCTCCATCAGGTGTGAATGAACTGGGCATATACCAAAACAAATAATCTTGAACATAAACTGACATCACGAAATCATCTCTGCATCCATTACTATCCAAAGCCGTTAGCTGTATTGGGTATTCACCCGGAACTTCAGGAAGCGTAATACTCCAAACAGAATCATACCCCAATATTGAACCTTGAGATTCAATGGTCCAAATCAAACTTTCTGCATTGACAGAGGTACTCGTCAAAAGAATTACGGGATTATCCGTCATAACAATTCTCGGATCCGCATTAAAATCGGCTGTTACAGCCGGCGGTTCAGAAATGGAAAATACCCATTGTGTCTGGCAAACGGGACTGTGATCTATAACCAATTGAAATTGACCTGCACACAACTGATCAAAAGTAATTTCCTGACCAATTTGAGAATTAAAATTCAGTGATACTTCGAAGTTCTGCGGATTACCATTGGTTACGGTGATACTCCCATCACAAAATCCATTGCAAGTGGCGTCTGTGATTTCAGTAAAAACCGATGGAGGATAATTAAAAGTAACTTCAAAAGACCCGGAGCTGGTGCAATCACCCGAAGTTGTTGTTGCATCGATTGTGGCAGTCATTGGCACACCAGAAGAGATACTGGTACTCGAGCCATTGGGATTTGAAAACGCCACAGCATCAGCAGAACTCCAAGCGATATTCCCAGAAACACCGCTCAATGAAAACTGTCCGGAAAGACCACATAACGCCGTATCCGGAGGCATCGCCAGCGTAGCAGACTGATTGGCTACCGACACCATTGTATCGACTTCACATCCAGCGGCATCTATAGCAGATACATCATGATTTCCACTCGTCACGCTTTCAAGAGGGAAAGAATTTACTGTAGCGTTATCCACTAAAAAGGTGTATAGAGCAGGATCTGAGTTGACGACAGTCGCTGTAATACTACCACCCAAACCATTGCAAGCGGGTGTTGTAGTAACCTGCAAAATGGGGGCAACCTCCACATTGAAATTTTGTGGTTCGATAACAGCATTGCCGCATAAATCATGCATTGCGTCACCACTCACAGTAGATAATGACAACGTTAATGCAGAGACGCTACTTGCGTCAATGGTCAGTTGAAGCGTTGTGCTAAAATCCGGATCGGGAGAAGAAAATCCCGTAATGGTAGCGGGAGGATTGAAAACGAAATCAGCCGCTGATAAATCACTTACGTCAATGGCCTCATCGAATTCTATCTCGAGCACACCATCACACCATGAATAAGAGTAATCCCAAACCGTTGGAGCAGTCTCATCAAATATCTCAACAGGACTTGAACCAAAATCCAAATTGTAACCATTCAACGTTTGACTGTAATTCATAACAACTAATGCGTACACACTTCCAGCGGTAACGGCGAGATCCTCGTTGAAAGGCGGACCCAGCGCGTCGCCAGGACCATTACTACTGCCGGTTCCACCCATAGCACTCGAGATTCCGGTTTGACCCGGAGGTCCTGCAAAGGTTCCGTAGGAATTACAGCTTACTTCCGGTGACGCACCTGAATTGATACCGGCGCACCCTCCATCGGTAATATCAAAGACCGACCAATCATAATCATCATTCAAGTCACTTGGCTCAAGAACAAAAGTCAAAACTCCATCATTTTGCGGAGAGAAAATATACCATGCGCTATTGAATTCACCGCCTGTCTGACATGAACCTGGTCCGGTTTCTATAACATTACCAATGCCTGATGGAGAGTCATTCTCATCATATACCATGTTGCAGACCGAGGTAGCGGATTCACAATCGCTCTGCGCCAACGATAAATTCCATTGGATAAAGCAGATTGCAAAAAACAGCCCGGATATTTTTCTTCTACAATACATGGTTAGCGAATTAAAGATAAAACATTAAAACCATTCCTTTCGCATTCATTTTTATAAAGACAGATTCGGATGGAAATGGGTTGTCTAATTCTCAACATGAATGTCCCTGTCAATAACCTTATCATCTTTGCCGAAAAATAATTATGGAATATAGAAGGCTCGGCACATCAGGACTCAAACTTAGTGAGCTCAGTTTTGGATCATGGATCACGTTTGGTAATCAGATTGATTTTGATCATGCAGCTGAACTATTGGATGTTGCCTACGATGCTGGCGTAAACTTTTTTGATAATGCCGAGGTGTATGCCAACGGAGAAAGCGAACGCGTGATGGGCAAAATCCTTCACAGCAGAAAGTGGGACCGCACCTCATATACCATTAGCAGCAAAGTCTTTTTTGGAAGCGGCAGCAAATTACCCACAGCCAGAGGGCTACATAGAAAGCACATTCGTGAGGCGTGTGATGCTGCGCTGATGAGATTACAAACCGATTATATCGACCTTTTCTTTTGCCACCGACCTGATAAGGAAACTCCGATTGAAGAAACGGTATGGTCCATGCATCAGCTCATTATGCAAGGCAAAATACTATATTGGGGAACCAGTGAATGGAGTGCACAAGAGATCACGGAAGCGCATGCAATGGCCGAGCGTCATCACCTGATTGGTCCGGTGATGGAGCAACCACAATACAATATGCTACATCGAGATAAAGTGGAGGTTGAATTCAAAAATCTGTATCGCACCTACGGCCTTGGCACCACCATTTGGAGTCCGCTTGCCTCCGGCTACCTCACTGGAAAATACCTCAACGAAACGCCAGCTGATTCACGGCTCGCGAGAGCTGAATTATCATGGCTTATCGAACGACTTCAAACCGATGCCAATCGAAATAAAGTAATTCAACTATCGGAGGTTGCCAGAGATCTAAATTGTACGCTGGCTCAACTGGCAGTTGCATGGTGTCTCAAGAATCCAAATGTTTCAACCGTGCTCTTGGGCGCGACATCTACTCATCAACTCAAGGAAACATTGAGATCCGCTGAATTTGTCAGCGCACTAACTCCCATCATCATGGAACGAATAGAAGGCATATTGCAAAACCAACCCAAGGCACCCGCCTTCTGAGTTATGCGAATCGATATTCTCACCTTATTACCCGCACTTCTGGAAAGCCCCTTTTCCGATAGCATCCTCAAAAGGGCAAAAGAAAAAGGCTTGTGTGAGGTAATCGTGCACAACATACGCGATTATTCAAAATCCAAACAAAAGCAAGCAGATGATTATCAATTTGGCGGCGGTGCAGGAATGGTCATGATGATTCAGCCCATTGCTGATCTCATCGAAAAACTCAAAAGTGAAAGGGAATATGATGAAATCATCTACCTCACTCCTGATGGTGTTACACTCACTCAACGCGCTTGTAACGAGCTCTCACTTAAGGGAAATTTATTGATGCTTTGCGGCCATTACAAAGGGGTCGATCAGCGCATACGGGACCATTACATCACCCGCGAAATCTCTATCGGTGATTATGTATTGAGTGGTGGTGAACTCGCAGCAGCGGTATTATCAGATGCCATCATTCGACTCATTCCCGGAGTGCTCAACGACGAGTCGAGCGCACTCACCGACTCTTTTCAAGATGACTTGCTGGCTCCACCTGTGTATACAAGACCATCAGAATACAATGGCTGGAAAGTTCCTGACATCTTGCTCTCCGGCAATACACCTAAAGTAGAGGAATGGCGCTATGAACAATCGCTCATAAAAACCCGTCGGCTTCGACCCGATTTGTTAGACTCAGAAGAATGACAAGTGCAACTGAATCTCCTTTGGCAGAGCGCATGCGACCAGCATCGTTAGAGAACTATGTAGGTCAGACGCATCTTGTAAGTGGAGAAGCTCCCTTATCGAAAGCCATTGCAGGCGGCCATCTTCCCAGTATGATTTTCTGGGGACCACCGGGATCCGGAAAAACCACACTGGCAACCATCATTGCAAAGAAATCAGGACGACCGTTTCATGTGCTCAGTGCTGTAAGCAGCGGAGTTAAAGAGGTAAGAGAAGTTATTGATCAGGCCTCACGTCAGGGGCTATTTCAGCAGCGGCCTGTGCTATTTATAGATGAGATTCATCGGTTTTCGAAATCACAGCAAGACGCTTTACTCGGCGCAGTGGAACAAGGTGTGATTACATTGATTGGTGCCACAACGGAAAATCCTTCATTCGAAGTCAATGCAGCATTGTTGTCGAGATGTCAGGTATACACATTGCAACCCCTCTCGGCCGAGAATCTTAAATCGCTTGTAGTAAATGCATTACAACACGATAAGTTACTTGGCCCGCTTCAGTTAACACTTGAGAATGATGAAGAGCTCATTCGTTGGGGAGGTGGTGACGCTCGACGCACGCTCAATCTGTTGGAACTTGCAACTGCGGGATTGCAAAAAGGTGACATCATCACAGCCCAGAGGGTAAAGGAGATTGCCGGATCGCAAGCCATTCGATACGACAAAGGTGGAGAAATGCATTACGATGTTATATCGGCCTTCATCAAGAGCATTAGAGGCAGTCATCCTGATGCTGCGTTGTATTATCTCGCAGCGATGTATCTCGGCGGTGAAGAACCTGAATTCATTGCGCGACGTCTGGTCATACTGGCAGCGGAAGACATTGGACTAGCTAATCCCAATGCATTGCTTATGGCCGAGGCAACATTACAGATTGTTGGCCGCATCGGATGGCCTGAGTCAAGGATTGTATTGAGTGAGTGCGTAATTTATCTTGCTACTTCACCTAAGAGCAATAGCGCGTATGTTGCAATTGATGCGGCTATAAAGGCAGTGCAGCAGACTGGAGGAGTAAAAGTTCCGTTGCATTTACGCAACGCCCCTACCCGATTGATGAAAGAACTTGGGTATGGAGACGAATACAAATACGCTCATGCTTATGAAGGGAATTTTATCCGCCAACCCTACTTGCCTGATGAGATGAGCGAAAGTAAATTCTATGAGCCGGGCAAGAATCCGAGGGAAGAACAAACAAGAGAATGGCTGGAGAAGCGGTGGTCCGAGAAATAAAAACCAAAGCAAATCATCTCTCTATCACCAGCACTTCGGCAATCGACTTCTTTGAATGATACACTCTCACTGTATAAGTGCCCGCAGGCAATGCCGATACATCCATTTTCACACGCGGGGCAGTTCCATTAAACGTTAACACTGACCTGCCCTGCATGTCGAGGATGTCTACCCCTACCCTGCCCTCAAATCCCTGACAAATGATATTCACCTCGTCTTTGGATGGGTTGGGATATAAGCTCATTCTTGAGTCCTCAACTTCCTCAACTTGAGCAGTAAGATTTCTCATACATCGAATCGCACATCCCCATTTAAGATTGGCATCCTCACGATACAACGTATCGCTCGGTCCAATGGTTCTGCAACCGCGAGTTATTAGATTATCCGGATTTCCGTCAGCACACCACCAATAACTTTTCACTCCGGCATCCGCAAATTGCGCATTCGTCTTTCGCTTGCCCGAGGGTAAAGCAGAAATTCCTGAAATATTATTTCCTTGATTCTCCCACAAATTATCCTGATCCTTCAATACAGCGGCCGCCCCAGAACTCTCATAGCTATTACCAAATCCCAATTCAACAAGTCCATCCAAGGTATCACTGGAAGCCACCAAGGCTCTGAATTCCTGGGTAACTGGAACGTGCCATCCAATCGGACAAATTCCGCGCGCATCATTCATCGCATATCCATTGTAAAGAAAACCATAAAGGGCCGCAAGACTATCTGAATTACCATATTTCGCGCGAGCTGCAGAGGAATCCAATCCGTAACTTATCCATTCAGCACTGTCGGCGATCTCTTCAATCGGTTCACCATTGCTGAAACAAGTTACGCGCAGATTTTCAGCAAACCACTCTTGATCATCAATAACCACTGTATGGTACATATTGCCACTGCAGTCTTCTACCATTTGACCCACCGTAAAAACAGCGTCTTCAGGAGAGACGCATGTGCATGTTTCATCAATATAGGTAGCTGGATGTCCATCCAGACAATCACCACCGACGAACAAACAACTTCCATCATCTGTTTGCGCCGAGGCACTGAAGTTGCATGCTAAACTATCCGTACAACCTAACTGGCCATATCCACAAGTAGCATTCCAAAAGAAGAATTGAAATATTGTAAATGCAACTGTCAGGGATCTTCGGTTCATAGCGGTAAAGTTTTATCTTTTCCAAAAGTATAGAATTCACAATCAAAACTGCTTTGTCAACCGGATTAGTCGGGCTTTATCTTTCTTACTGAACCTCTCTACAGAATTTGCTTAATAGCAATTTTCCTCTATGTTACAACTCCATCCAAGTCGCACATAGTCGAATTTAGATTGTCATCCATGCAAAGCTCACGCGAGCAATTGATATGTCTATAACGTTATTACTTCATTTTACTATTTTTCTTATTCATACATTCGCAGATAAAACAAGGCTGTTCTATCGCTCCGTGAAAACGGAGAGGAAAGTCCGGGCTGCAAAGGGTACCGTACCCCGTGAAAAGTGGGGGCGGCGCAAAGGCGACGATGCGCCGACAGACAGTGTTGCAGAGATTTAGACGTCCTCGGGAAACCGAGGTCAAGGTGAAAAGGTGAGGTAAGAGCTCACCAGTTCATCGGGCAACCGGTGAAGCTTGACAAACCTTGCGGGCTGTAAGACCATGTAGACCGGGAATCCACGGACTTGTTCGTGGTGAAGGGTGACCCGCCCGGCCCCGGAGGGTAGGTCGCAAAGATCAATGATAGAAACCGGAGCAATCCGGAACAGAACCCGGCTTATAGGCCTTGTTTTTTTTTTCTTATTAACGCACTTTCCACATTCGTTGTGTGTACAACTTAAGTGCCACCTCACGTCGTGAAACGATGTTGTTCCACGGTAATTTCGGCCACATAAAACGACGTCTATGAACTATACTTTTCTCGGCCACAGTTGCTTTCTCTTCGAATTCGGAAATACGAAAATTCTTATTGATCCCTTCATAACTCCTAATCCTGCGGCCTCAAACATTGACATAAAATCAATTGAGTGCTCTCATATCCTTCTTTCCCACGGACACGTTGATCACGTTGCAGATGCAGAAGCTATTGCGCGTAACAACAATGCAGTGATTGTGGCCGGTTATGAAGTGGCCTCCTGGTTTGGGAACAAAGAGTTGCAACATCACCCTATGAACACCGGAGGAAGTCTAAGTATCAACGACATCAGAATAAAAACGGTGAATGCCGTGCATAGCAGCGTTCTGCCCGATGGGAGCAACGGCGGAAGTCCAATGGGATTTCTGTTTACTCATTCAGGAAAATCGATTTATTACTCAGGTGATACAGCCCTCACGATGGACATGGAACTCATTGGAAGATATGATGCGCCTTACCATAGTTTCCTTTGCATGGGCGACCAGTTTACTATGGGTTATCAAGACGCTGTGAGAGCAGCGCAGATGACAAAAAGCAAGCATGTCACCGCCATGCACTTTGATACATTTCCTCCAATTGCTTTGGATCGCAAAGCAAGTCAAGATGCATTTCAGCAAGCAGGAATTGAATTGACTATACCTGAAATCGGAAAAACATACACTTTATAAATAGCGAAATGGCTAAAATTATCACCATTGCCAACCAGAAGGGCGGCGTCGGAAAAACAACCACGGCAATCAATCTGTCTGCCGCACTTGGCGTACTTGAGTACAAAACTTTACTCGTTGATGCAGATCCGCAAGCCAATGCCACCAGTGGTGTAGGCATCGACCCGAAAGACATCAAAGCAGGAATTTACGAGTGCCTCGTCAATGATATCGATGCTTCCGAACTTATCCTTAAAACAGAGAATCCCAACCTCGATTTGATTCCTGCGCATATAGATCTCGTAGGAGCGGAAATTGAGTTGATCAATCTGCCAAACCGCGAATACATGATGAGAAATGCATTGGCGAAAGTGCGCGAGCAATATGACTTTATCATCATTGATTGCTCCCCGTCACTCGGTTTGGTTACAGTCAACGCGCTCACCGCATCTGATTCCGTCATAGTGCCAGTTCAATGTGAATACTTTGCACTTGAAGGTTTGGGCAAACTACTCAATACCATCAAAATCGTTCAGCAGAAGCTCAATACCGCACTTGGTATTGAAGGCATACTTCTAACAATGTATGATGTTCGGCTTCGCCTGAGCAACCAGGTGGTAGAGGAAGTCAAACTCCATTTTCAAGAGATGGTTTTTGATACTATCATACACCGCAATACCACATTGGGTGAGGCCCCCAGTTTCGGCCATACCATTCTGATGCATGATGCCACCTGTAAAGGATCACTCAATTATCTCAATCTCGCGAGAGAAATTCTTCAAAAAAATGATATGACGAAGATTCCGAGTAGCGAAAAGTATATCAGTACAGAAAATGTCTAAGAAGCCAGCCCTCGGCAGAGGTTTAAGTGCCTTGCTTGAAAATGCTGCAAGTCAGCAAACTAAACCGAAATCATCTGCAGCCAAAGCAACGCAACCCGAGCCGGTAGCTCATGAAATCGGGCATGTGGCCGGACCAGTATCCGTGTTGTCTATCTCGCAAATTGAAGCCAACCCCTTCCAGCCGAGACAAGAGTTTGATAAGGCAGCAATGCGTGAACTCGCTCAAAGCATAAGTGAACTGGGGTTGATTCAACCCATTACTGTAAGAAAGGTCAGCGCTCAGAAATATCAGATTATTAGTGGTGAACGCAGGTTCAGGGCCTCGCAATTGGCAGGTCTCGATAATGTTCCGGTATATGTGCGAACCGCCAATGATCAGGGCATGCTGGAAATGGCTCTGGTTGAGAATATTCAGCGAGAAAACCTCAATGCCATTGAAGTAGCAATCAGTTATAAAAGATTGTTGGAAGAATGCGATCTCACTACCGAGAAACTCGCAGAGCGAATTGGTAAAGACAGAACCACGGTATCGAATTATGTGAGACTGCTCAAACTTCCACCCGAAATTCAAATTGGGATAATCGAGAAGAAAATTTCAATGGGTCACGCACGCGCGCTCATCAATACATCTCCGGAATCACAACAACTCAAGATATATAAACTCATTTTGGAGAAAGATTTGAGCGTAAGGAAAGTCGAAGAACTTGCCAAGCAGGATGACGCGCCCAAACTTTTTACAAGCGAAAGAACCGTGATGCCGTTGGAGTTTCAGAAGATGCAGGCAGACTTGCGACTGAAATTCGGCAAAAAATCGAAACTACACCGGACAGAACACGGACTTGGCAAGGTGGAGATTCCGTTTGCAACAGATGATGATCTCATTCGGATATTCGACCTGCTGGAGCTGTAATCAAACCAACATTTTTTGACGACGAATCAGGTATTGCATAAGCACAGGAGCGAAGCCTGCCTTGATATCGGTGTCGATATAATCTACCCTGTACTGAGCGGCTTTCACACGGAGTTGCTTGCGGAATTCTGACATCTTTTCCAAATAAGCTTCACGGATATCAGCAGGATTCACTTTAATCTCCTCGTTGCTTTCTAGATCTATGAAGGTATGCGGACGATTTTCGAAATTAAATTTCACCTCAAGATTGTGGTCGGCAAGATGAAACATCACCACGTCATGTTTGTTATGCCTCAGATGCTGCAGTGCTGAAAACACCGCGTCATTGTTGCCAGCATGATCGAGCATATCGCTGATGATAATGACCATTGATCTGCGATGGATACTATCTGCGATTTCATGTAAGACTGTAGCAACATTGGAAGATGATTTCGCCGGCTGATCCATACCATTCAGCAAATCTTCCAAAATGCTGACAATATAATTTCTGTGTGCAGCGCTGCTTCCCGCACGGGTATGAAGATGAACATGATCCGAGAAGGTGGTTATTCCAGTGGCGTCTCGTTGACGCAACATCATTTCATTTAATGCAGCGGCGGTATAGATACCAAACTTGATTTTATTCCACTGTTGGTCATCAGCTCTGACATCCGAGGGAAAATACATTGACGGCGATATATCAAGCAGAATATGGCAACGAAGATTGGTCTCTTCTTCATATCTCTTAACGAAGTGTTTCTCCGTTCTCGCCAATAATTTCCAGTCGAGATGGCGCGTACTTTCACCCGTATTGTACTGACGATGCTCGGCGAATTCAACAGAAAAACCGTGAAATGGACTCTTGTGCATTCCCGTAATAAACCCTTCAACAGCCTGCTTGGCAAGCAACTCCATTTTGGATATCGATTGTATTCCCGCCCTGTCAATTTTTACTGGCATGTCGCAAATTTAGAGGAATCCATATGGTTCGATATTCAACATCAAACAAATGTCGACTAGTTAGGATAACATTACAATCCAGCAATAACCCCGCTGCCAATTAGCTCGTTATCGAGATACCAAGCAACGAACTGGCCACATGCAATCCCGCGCTGAGAAGAACTAAAAGTTACATAAAGTGTATCTTCCGTCATCCAGAGCTGTGCATCACTCAATTCTTGGCGATATCTGATTCGAGCTTGAAACTGCCGGGTTTCTCCTGGCTTCATGGAAAAATCCTTGCGTACCCAGTGAACGTCTTTGGCTGCTACTTGCAATCCCTTTCGCAAGAGACCCGGATGATTTTCACCGGCTCCGACATAGATAATATTGTCTTGCGTATCTGTAGCAAGAACAAATAGCGGCAAGGCTTTTCCCCCAATTTTCAGTCCTTTGCGTTGTCCCACGGTGTAATAATGTGCACCATTATGTTTTCCAATCTCGCGGCCATAACCTTTAAAATCATAGGTGCGAGTCCAGTCCTTCAGGCAAGTCCAATCAGGCGTAACGTTGGACGCGCGGGGATCAAATTCCGCCGGATCAATCTCCATCACAGATCCATTCTTGGGCAATAATTGTTGTTGCAGAAAAACAGGCAATCTGACTTTTCCAATGAAACAAAGTCCTTGCGAATCTTTTTTTGTCGCGTTGGGCAATTGCAACTCCTTCGCGATTTCACGCACTTCTGACTTTTGCAAATGACCAATCGGGAAAAGTGCCTTGCTCAGTTGTTCTTGGCTGAGTTGGCAGAGAAAATAACTTTGATCCTTTCCTGGATCAGCGCCCGCAAGGAGTCGCCATTTATCCCCTCCCGACTCCGGCAGGTACTCTTTCTGAACGTAATGACCTGTTGCGATATAATCAGCTTGCAATTGAAGTGCGGCATCCAAGAAAATATCAAACTTAATTTCTCGGTTACAAAGCACATCAGGATTCGGCGTGCGGCCTGCTTCATACTCCCTGAACATATACTCAACGATACGATTGCGATATGCCTCAGAGAGATCGAGTACTTGAAAAGGAATACCTAAATGTTCAGCTACCAGCATGGCATCGTTACTATCGTCAATCCAAGGGCACTCCTGATTGATTACGACAGAGCTATCATGCCAGTTTCTCATAAAAATCCCGACTACATCATAGCCTTCCCTTTGCAGCAAAGCGGCAGAGACGGCAGAATCAACGCCTCCTGACAAACCAACAACCACACGTCTGGACATGTTGCAAAATTACTCCTTAGCTCCTAGTGGAAATTAAGTAAACTCGAGCGCGAGTATATTTGCTTGGCAACCATTTCATATTCACTCGTCTAAAACTTGAATTGTGTCCGAAACTAAGGAGCTACAAAACCTTATTGAGGGCTGTCTCAAAGGAGATAGAAGAGCACAGCAGGCAGTCTATCGGAAATACTACGGTAAGATGAAGGCGGTATGCATGCGCTACACACGAGATGCTGATCAGGCGTCTGACGTATTGCAAGAAGGTTTCCTCAAGGTTTTTTTACAAATCGACAGATTTACCGGAGTAGGATCATTTGAAGGATGGATCAGAAGAATAATGGTCAACCTTTCCATTGATCGGTTCAGAAGATTGAAACACGATTTCCTGGCCTCAGGTGAACTGATTGATGCGGAGAGAACAGGCGCTTCAGATGAGGAGCTTGACGAACAAGAAGATGATTATTTGGACATTACCCCAGAGCAAATCATCGAAGCCATGCAGCAGCTTACGCCCGCTTATCGCACGGTTTTTAATTTGTTTGTTTTTGAGGATTACACCCATCAAGATATCGCGGAAGCATTGCATATCAGCGTGGGAACCTCTAAAAGCAACTACGCAAAGGCGAAGAAAAACATACGCAGATTGTTGGAAAAACAGCTGGGTGTAAATGGAAATGTGAAGAGAAGTAAAAAAGTAATTTGAATAACGATAATAGTTTCTATCTAACGAAGAAATGAAGAATAATTTGAACGCTTTTGAGCGAGGATTAAAAGACAAACTGGAAAACTTTGAGATGCCTCATAGTGAGCACGAATGGTCGGGAATTCAAGGATCTCTTGGGGCAAAGACTTTTTCTTGGGCCAAGGCCATTATCATAGGAGGTATAGCGGTTGGAGGATCTCTTGCGATTTATTTGATCTCGCAGAATAACGAAAAATTGTTGTGTCAGAAAGCAGAAAATATCACCCGGTTCAATGAACCCATCAACATTTTCAACTTAGCGACCGCCAATCAAAACACAGAGGCATCATCTGCACTAAATCTTACTGATACTGGTCAGCAGTCGAACCATACAAATTCAAACGGAGTTTCGGCGGAGGAAAAAGAGCCATCCATCACAGGTGACGCTCAAAGGACGACAGCCATGCTCAACTCTACTGAGAATAGCTCAGGTGCCAAGATCGAAACTATAGAACCCTCCAATGTAATCAGTCTTGCGAGTAATGTGCGCAAGGCATGTATGGGCGAGGAGGTATTATTTTCGATGTCGAACGGACCCAAGGGGGGCTCTTACCTATGGAACTTCGGTGATGGGCATTTCAGTGATGAGTCCAATCCTAAGCACCGTTTCAATAAGGCCGGCAAGTACGACGTATCACTTTCAATAACTACAGAGGACGGTCAAATCAACACTACGGTAATGAGTGATATGATAAATATCATTGAGTCGCCAGATGCCTATTTCTTCTGGGAGTTTGCCGATGGCGCCCCAAGTGAGCCCATTGCGATCATTAGAGAAGAGAGTTTTGGTGCAGAAACGTATCAGTGGACATTACCGGATGGTCAAAAAATTTCTGACAGGGAGCCTGGCAAACTGAAACTGCTCACAGGTAGCAACCGGATTATTCTAAGAGCGAGTAATAGCAATGGGTGTTACACCGAAGTTGAGCGAGTTATTCAGGTCAAAGAAAATAGCGATCCTAACACCGTTCACGGGGGTGAGTCGTTCATGCCGCAATTCCTTAAGAAGAATAAGGGACGGTTTGTGCTCTCAATATTTGACTCAAGCGGCAATAAGGTTTACGAAACCTCAAATCGCACAAAAGGTTGGGATGGCAAAAGCGCACATAGTCGCTCAATTAACAACAATTTCCGGTGGAAGGCAGTACTGACAGATGATAAGTCTGATGAATCACAATACATTTTTGGAACGTTCAATATTCAACCTTAACCAACCATAACCAAGTGAAAAGCCCTCCCGAAAGGAGGGCTTTTTGATTTATACAATCCCTTTATACTAAAAGGATACAGACGGAATTGTGAAGGATCGGAGGTAAATTGCGCCCATAAAACAAACCATGAATAAAATCCATAACTTCAGTGCAGGTCCCTCCATTCTTCCCCAAGAAGTAATTGAGCAGAGTTCAAAGGCGATATTAGAGTTCGATGAGATGGGGCTATCCCTGTTGGAAATTTCCCATCGCTCTAAAAATTTCGAGAGAGTAATGGATGAGGCACGCCAATTGGTTAAGGACATCCTGAGATTATCCTCGCAATACGAAGTACTCTTTCTGCAAGGTGGTGCAACCTTAGGATTCCACACGGTGGCAATGAATATGATGAAAGAGGGCGGTAAAGCTGCCTATGCGAATACCGGAGTTTGGGCAGCAGGGGCGATAAAAGAAGCCAAACTCACAGGTCAAGTGGATGTTGTTGCCGACTCATCGGACAAAAATCACAGCTATATTCCATCGTTCGAGATCAATGGTGACTGGGACTATTTTCATTACACCTCCAACAACACCATATATGGCACACAATATCAACAAGCGCCAAAGAGTAATGTGCCATTGGTTTGTGATATGAGTTCAGACATATTCTCACGAAATTTCAATGCCAATGACTTCGGACTTATTTACGCAGGAGCGCAAAAGAATATGGGTCCTGCAGGTACTGTGATGTACATAGTTAACAAAGAACTTTTGGGAAAAAGCGGACGCAAACTGCCCGCTTATTTAGATCTGCAAGCTCATATTGAAAAGGAAAGCATGTACAATACCCCGCCTGTATTCGCAATATATGCGACAATGCTTACCTTGAGATGGGTCAAAAACAATGGCGGATTAAATGGCATGGAAGAAAGGAACTTTGCGAAACAAAAATTGTTCTATGACGAGTTGGATCGTAATGAACTTTTTCATGGACATAGCATACCCGAATCAAGATCATGGATGAATGCGACATTCCGACTGAATGATGAAACTCACGCAAATGAATTTGATGCAATGTGGAAAAAAGCAGGAATTTCGGGTATAGCCGGACATCGCTCCGTGGGTGGTTATCGCGCATCCATGTACAATGCACTGCCGATTGAAAGTGTTGCTGCACTTACACAAGTGATGAAAGAATTTGAAAGAACAAAAGGATAAAGCAATGAAAATACTGGCCAATGACGGCATCGATGCGAATGGCAAAGCTGCAATTGAAGCTTTGGGCTGTGAGGTTCACACCGATAAAGTTGCGCAGCAAGATCTTATCGACGCCATCAATAAAGAACAATACATTGGATTGCTCGTGCGAAGTGCGACCACTGCCAGAAAGGATCTCATCGATGCTTGTACCAGTTTAAAATTTATCGGCCGCGGCGGTGTTGGAATCGACAACATAGACGCGGAATACGCAAGAGAGAAAGGGCTTGTAGTATTTAACACACCCGCCTCAAGCTCACAGGCAGTGGCAGAGCTGGTAATGGCAAAAATTTTTGCAACTGCCAGGGGCATATACGATGCCGGGAGAAATATGCCAAGTGCCGATGCCAAGCAATTCGAGAGTCTAAAAAAGCAATATGGCAAAGGATTCGAACTTAGGGGCAAAACTCTTGGCATTATTGGCTTTGGTAGAATTGGTCGCTCACTCGCAGAATATGCTATCGGTTGCGGTATGTCGGTTGTAGTAACCGACCGTAATATCAACGAACAACCCACATTATCATTCCAAATCGCTGGCCAAACCATTCAAATTTCCTTACCTGTATTATCGATAAAAGAATTACTTGGCTGTTCTGATGTTGTGTCTATTCATGTGCCCAAGCAACCAGGTGGTGCACCAGTTATCGGCAATGAAGAATTTTCATTTCTCAAAAAAGGTACCGTGCTAATCAACACCTCACGAGGTGGGGTAATAGATGAAAAACTCTTGTTACATCATCTCAATAATGGGTTAGTGATAAGTGCATGTCTCGATGTTTTCGAGGGCGAGCCCAATGTGAATCCTGAGATATTATCACACCCCGCAATAATTTGCACTCCTCACATTGGGGCTGCAACTATGGAGGCTCAATCAAGAATTGGTTATGAACTCGCGGAAAACATCAGGAAAATTCTCACTTCGAACTGAGTCTTCAATATGGAAGTTATTCCCTTTCGTGCTGTAAGACCAGCCAGCGATAAAGTGCATCTCGTTGCAACCCGTTCGTATGTCAGCTACACTCCAGCGCAGCTTCGATCTAAACTCAACGAGAACCCCTACAGCTTTCTTCACATTATTCACCCCGATTATTCCAAGGACAAACTGCACAGTGCAAATAATTTAACAGAGCGGTTTCAAAAGGTTCGTTCACGTTATCTTCAATTCCTTAATGACGGAATATTAAAACGTGACGAATCCCCCAACTTTTATGTTTACCGTCAAACAACAGGCGAACAACAATACACCGGCATCATTGGCGCTATTTCCATCGCCGATTATAACAACGGGAAAATTAAAAAACATGAACTCACCATTGCCAAGCGCGAAAACACATTTACCCACTACCTCGATGTCACAGGGATAAACGCTGAACCGGTTCTACTTGTCAATAAAAACAGTGACTCACTAAGAAATATTTTGAGCTCAATAACCGCAACTAAACCGGAATATCACTTCACAACAACGGATAAAAAAACACATGAGATTTGGATTGTAAATGATTTTGAATCCATAAGAGAGATCAGAACAGAATTCGACCAATCAAGCGCACTGTATATTGCAGATGGTCACCATCGATGCAGCAGTAGCGCTAACCTTGCAGATAAAAGACAGGAAGAACAGCGTGGAGGAGGTAATTATGATCATTGCTTAGCATTCATCCTCGACGAGAACGAGGTAAAAATCCATGAGTTCAATCGCATTATCAAAGATTTAGGCAACCATACTGCCGAATCATTCCTTAAGAAATTGAAAGAGAATTTTGTTATTGAGAAAATAGATAAGCCAATAACGCCTGCTATAAAAGGCAAGTGGACAATGTACTTGGATAAGAAGTGGTACTCAGTCAGACATAACTGCGGCAGTGATATCCCAGACACAGAAATTCTTTCTCAACAAATCTTAGCCCATGTATTGGGGATTCACGATTTGCGGAAAGACAAACGCATTGAGTTTTGCGAGGGCCCAAAAGGAATAGATTTTATCAGAAAGAAAGTGGATCAGAACAAAGGTGGCGTCGGATTTATGATGCCGCCAGTTACAGTAGAGGAACTCAAACGCACGGCAGATATGAGTCTAACAATGTCACCAAAAAGCACTTGGATCGAACCCAAACTCAGAAGCGGTTTGATTGTTTATGAACTCGAATGAGCATTTGTGAGGCAATAAGACAACTTGAAGATGAGCTACCAAAACATGTTAAGCTCATTGCTGTTTCCAAGTTGAAGGGAGTTGATAAGATCCGTGAGGCCTTTGCTTGCGGTCAACGTGCTTTCGGAGAAAACTACGTTCAAGAATTGATTGAAAAGCAACCAAAACTTCCAAGTGAAATAGAATGGCATTTCATTGGACATCTTCAGAGCAATAAAGTCAAATATATTGCGCCCTTTGTCAGCTGTATTCACAGCGTTGACAGTATCAGATTACTGCAAGAAATTAACAAGCAGGGGATGAAGCATCAGAGAAAAATATCATGCTTACTCCAATTGCATCTTGGTGAGGAAGATTCCAAACATGGATTCCCACTTCATGAGATAAACACTGTTGTAGAGAAGATTTTGTCGATGTCACTGGAGGGTATCAATATCAGCGGCGTAATGGGAATGGGTAGTTTATCAGATGATAGCAACATCACTGCCAGCGAATTCACTGCACTAGCAACGGTTTATAAGCAACTCAAGGTAAAATACTTTTATCAGAGCAACTCTTTCAATGAAATTTCCATGGGAATGAGCGGTGACTATAGAATAGCCATCGACAAAGGCAGCACCATGGTTCGAATCGGTAGTACCATTTTTGGCAATAGATAAATGAATAACAGACAATCGAAAATTTACATAGGTCTTGCGCCTGTGCTCTTTGGCTTAAGCTGGTATATCTCTCATCGCATGTATACCGATTTCCTCAAGAGTGGCGAAAGCGGCAATGGTTTTCATGGTGAAGACCACGCAATCGTATATGCAACAATTTTTACGTCAGTATACCTTGTCGCCTATTTCGTAATCAAGGATTTATACAGCAAAGGAAAATCCATGCGCTAATTATACGATCAGAAATACCTCACATTTGAAGTGAGCTTTTGACTATTCTTGATCATATCATACCGAAAGACTATTTCATGGCTGGTATAACCACTCAACCCTCCAACGGAAGCATCAAAAGCATAACCTAGTTGAATCTCATCGGTAACATTACCGCCTAATGATATACCGATTGCATCACCGTATCTTCCCATGAGCCCGAACCAAAAAAGATCTTTATAGACCGCAGTTGCCGACAAATCCATAGATACCGGAGCCCCAGAAGTGATTCTGGCCATAACAACAGGCCGCAACAGAATATCCGAAGTTATCTGAATCGCAGCTCCTCCGTTAAAGCAAATCTGACGTTGAGCCGACATAATATTCAAACCACCTCCATTGGACTTGTACTTGCTATTGATCATTCTTGGCGAAGCAACACCCACATAGTATTTATCATATGTATAGATAGCACCGAAGCCAACATTCATCGCCATTTTGCTCCTTACGTTTCCCGCAAATAATGCGTCATTGCCTTCATTTAGACTCAGCTCTCCAAAGTTTGCATTACTGAACATACCTGAAAGTTTGACCCCGTATCTCAAGAAGGACTTTTCAGAAAATCGCAACTGATGTGAAGCATCCAATCCCATGGTGGTGGTTGCCAATGGGCCAATTCTGTCGGAGCTTAGAGAAAAACTGAAGACTTCCCTTAATTAGCTACAGTCAAATATATAATTTATTGTATTTGGTGATGTATTTGTCCTGTTGAAATGTGGGAAACTCTGTATAGCCTCGCGGGTGGG
>CAZKRL010000007.1:0-2652 GCA_964555295.1 uncultured Comamonadaceae bacterium
AACTACCCGCCTTGGATAACATCAACATCTGGGTTTGTACCATATCATAGTCAACGAATAATACTGTATTCTCCTTCACCTCTTGCTGAATATAAGTGTTGGGCATAGGATAAGATTCCATTTTAGCAGGAAGGGTATGCAACTTCCTTATGCTTGCATAGGCAGCATCCATTGGAGTTTTGCCATAGAAGAATACCTGATGACGATAAGACGTAAGACTATGAATGATCTTCACCAAATCCTCTCCCTTCAGCGCATCGAGCTGTGCATTGGAGAGATTATTATTGAATTTGTTCTTTGGGCCATATGTCACATAATCACGCATCGCAGCGTTGAGTATCAAATCCTTGTTCAGCTTGTCATCATCGCGTGACTTTTTAATATCAGCAATCAAATTCTTCAATGCTTCTTCGTCGGCCTTGCAATTCAGCAATAAATCCTGCAAAAGAGTGAACCCTTCTTCAAACGACTCAACCAAACCATCTAATGTTATATAAGATGTGCTAACACTGTATCCAATGCCCAATGAATATGCCTTCTTCTTCAATTCCTCCGCAGAATTTTTAGCAGTGCCGAGATAATCGAGATACATCAATGCAACGTCTACAGTAGCATCTTCCCGCAAGTTTTCATCGAGCTCTATGTATACTTGAAACAAATCATTGTTCTTATTTGGCACATAATACATATTCACTCCGTCTTTCAATTCCCGTTGCGCTAAATCCTTTTTGTAATCCAGGAATTGTGGAGTCAAACGAGAAGAAGTTTTTTTCTCAAACTCTTTATAAAACTCAGATTTAGCCGTGCGATTCAATTCCACCGGAGTGATGGATGGCTTATCTACTTTATACACATTCTTATCCTCACCCGTGCGCTTGTATACTATGCAATAATTGTCCTTCAAATTTTTCTTGGTCCATTCAATTACCTGATCCCTCGTTATCGCAGCAAGGCGATCGTTATAATTTACATAATCCGACCAGTCTGCGCCCATGATGAATGCATCACTCATCTGCGAAACCCTGAAATTATTGGACTCTTGTTGTGATAGAGCGTCCTTTTTCATATTTCGGATCACGGCTTTCATAAGATCATCCGAGAAATCACCCTTCTTGATCTTCTCTACCTCTGCAATCATCAGATCTCTTACTTCCTCAAGTGTTTGACCCTTCTTCGGACCACCCGTCATCATGAACTGACCATAGTCCCGGTTTCCGTATGCGTATGCACTGGCCGATAGTACCAACTGCTTTTGCAATAGATTCATATCCATCAAACCCGCCTGTCCATTGCTAAGCAAACTAGACACCAGATCGGCAATAAGATAATCACCAGCGCGATAGCCACCAATTCGGTAGCCCATCGAGACCAGCTCTTCAGTAGGTCCGAAAACATCGCGTGAAATTACTTTCGTGATTGGGGCTTCCACTGGCATTTTGGGAGCATCTACCGGAACCGGTTTCATCTTACCGAAATACTGATCAATCATTTTGATGGTTGCGTCATAGTCAAAAGAACCTGCCAGACAAATGGCCATATTGTTGGGCACATAATACTTCTTGAAATACGCGTGAATCTTCTCCATTGAAGGATTCTTCAGGTGTTCGCCCTTGCCAATTGTAGTTTGGGTTCCGTAAGGGTGAGTGGGATACATCATCTGACTCATTGCATAGAACACCTTTCTGCCATCGTTATCCTGAGCGCGATTGAATTCTTCGTACACGGCCTCGAGTTCTGTATGGAAAAGACGCAAGACGAGTTCTCCGAAACGCTCTGACTCCACCATCATCCATTTTTCAAGTTCAGTAGAAGGAATATCATTCACATACACCGTTCTCTCCAAAGAGGTGAAAGCATTGGTGCCCTTGGCTCCGAGACCGGAGATCATTTTATCATATTCATTGGCTACGGCCAACTTGGCGGCAACACCGGAGAGACTATCGATTTGATGATAGATTGCCTTCTTCCTCGACGCATCGGTTTCAGCTTTGTGCGCCTCATACAGGTCTGAGATCTGCTTGAGATATTTACTCTCATTGGCCCAATCCTGAGTACCCATGTGAGAGGTACCCTTGAACACCATGTGCTCCAGGTAGTGCGCAAGTCCTGTCACATCCGCAGGGTCGTTGGTACTTCCGGTATTCACTGCGATGTAGGTCTGAATGCGTGGCACCTCTTCGTTCACCGAAAGGTAAACTTTCAGTCCATTTGCAAGCGTGTATATTCTGGTTCCGGTAGGATCTCCGGGCACAGATTTATAGGAATAATTCTGAGCGGAAGAAAACAGTGCAAAAAAGCAAACGCAAATAATGGCAGATATGAGCTTGTTCATGGTAAAGATTATTTGGGCGAAAATATTAAAACATCTGAATGATTGACGCCTGTTTCAAGAGAAAACGCCATGTTTGTTGCTTCATTCTGCGAATAAGCAAATGCGCTATCATCAGGTGCAATTTGAACCCTCCCGCAACCTTTTGGACATGCAATGTTGCGACACGGGCAACGCTGAAGACTGAATGACATAAAACCAAATGATAAATCCCAACCTGAGCTGGGATGATTACAATTTGATTTAGCGGAGAGAGGGGATTAGCAATGCTGTTGTCCCGAGGGGGTGGCTTCAACCGAAAAGAATGATGCCGCCTGAACTAC
>CAZKRL010000007.1:2752-103707 GCA_964555295.1 uncultured Comamonadaceae bacterium
GTTTCGGCTGTTTCATTTTTGTATATCCATTCGCTAGCATCCTGCGGGCTGACTCGCTAGTTTCAAGCGAAGAACATTTGTCGGGATTACTTGCGTGATCCCGAGGGGGTGGCTTCAACCGAAAAGAATGATGCCGCCTGAACTACGTTTCGGCTGTTTCATTTTTGTATATCCATTCGCTAGCATCCTGCGGGCTGACTCATGGACATACAAAAATGAAAAATCCCGCTATCGCGGGATTTCATCATTCTTTTCGGTTGGCGGAGAGGGGGGGATTCGAACCCCCGGTAAGGGTTACCCCCTACGACAGTTTAGCAAACTGTTGGTTTCAGCCACTCACCCACCTCTCCGTGGGGCGGCAAATGTATTGCGAAACTTGAAATTTCCAACCACGAAATCATCCTGCCGCAGATCGGCGGATTTACGGGGCCTCTAACACGACCGCAGGACGAAAAGCATGTGGATAATCCAAAATGAACCGGCAATTTGCAGTAAGGTAGAATCAGCGAAAATGGCATCGCAGAATAAACCTAAAAAAATAAGGGCCATGTTAAACTGGACAAACAAACAAGCCATAGTCTTCATTGGAAAAAGAAAGTATTAGTAACAAGACAAGTAATTCCAACACAATAACTTAACATATCAAAACCCACTAGCTTACGCTTAGCACGATAACATAAGAACCCTCACTTTCGCGAGGGTCCTTACACAGACTATCGTGCTGTCTCCTGCCGGTCCGGTTGGTAGGGTTAGACCAACTTACCCACCTAATTACCATCTTTCAAAATGTATGTAGGCGCCGTTATCTCTCACCCGGTAGCTACATTTTCAATTAGGGTTTTTATTTATTACGAATATAAATATTTTCATTCACAACTGCGCGATAAAATTTCATAGAAAAGCGCAGTATCGGATATAAGTTCTCCCCAAGCCTTAGCCGAAACCAGCTACATTTATTACTACTAACTTCGTTGCAACCCATGAGACAACAATATTCCGAATTTATTGATAGAAATATTTTGTAAGTCCATTGCATTAAAGTCGAACTTTTCATTTGTAACTGTTAGGTTCATTGGAAATAAATTCTCCAGGGGTTGCGAGATTAAAATAAATCTTTTCAAGAGTGCCATCATGCCTTTCATAAAAAAAAGGACTACAATAAGTGTCATTCATTTTAGAATACAACTCTAAAATCCAAATAGATTTATATTTTTCACTTTTGATTGGTACAATAGATTTGCCAACAACATAGTTTTGACACCCAATTATCACAAAATGGTAAATGTCATCATCTTCGTATGCAAATTTTTTATCTGAAATAAAAGATTTATATGACATGTCATAAATTGAGTACTCAGGAATGAACTGAAGGTCTTTACCAAAATAATTTATAAATTTTTCCTTAAAAGACTCTGAATATTTTTTGTTATATCTTACATTCATTGGCATATATGGAACATCAGACAATGAATCAAGAGTATATAAAGCCCAATCATTAGGACTGAAATATGTTGGTTGTGAAAAAAAAGTGATACTTGATACGATAAGTGTGATTGTTACGATAATCGTTTTCATCATATTTTTATTTTAGAGAAAAAATATACAAATAATTAAAATATTAAATCCTTTTCTTTTTAAAAATCTTCTTTATCACCAATCCATTTAAATCCATTCATACCACCATCAAATTCAAACTCAAATATTCTTAATTGAATACTTTATAATATAAATTTCGTTTCTTTTTAAGAAAACTTCCACTAGCTGGATATGATAGGTTTTGCCATATTTTTTCAAAAGTTCCGTCCTTTTTTTCAAAAAAAACATCAGGATAGTATTGATTATTAGATGTACAATGAATTTCAATAATCCAAATACTTTTATAGATATCACTTTTTATTGGAATTTGAGAATGTCCAACAATATATTCATTATTACTACCAATGCCTATGAACATTTTGTCTTCTTCAGAAGTAAATTTTTTATTAGCAATAAACATTTTATAGGGTAAACTATTGATTGAGTATTCAGGAATGAATTGGAAATCAGTGCCAAAAAAATTTATAAATTTTTCTTTGAAAGATTCTGAATATTCTCCCGATATTCTAACGCCCATCGGGATATATGGTATGGACAATGAATCTAAAACATATAATTGATAACTACTATTATTGCTGTACTTCGGTTGCGAGGAAGAAATAAAACTTGATACGATAAATGCGATTGTTGCAATAATAGTTTTCATACACATTTTTTTATTTATAACTGTTACGTTCTTTGGAAATAAAATTACCAGAGATTCAAAAAATTTATTCGTTTCTCCAAATTCCTTTATGCAAACAATTCGATTAATACCTCATTTATTGATCTAAAAAGCTCAATGTATCAAAAGTTTCTATTTTCAATCCAATTTCGTTTAACTCATCATGCGCAGGGAAAGTCATACCATTTGCATTCACAAAACAACTTCTGTCAAGCTTTGACATACAATTTTGACAAAATTTCCCTACACATTTCCCATCATTATATATCGCCATTAAACACCTCTTGTCTTCACAATGATCTAACCCCATAGTGTGTCCAATTTCATGCACCACAGTGTGATGAAAGTATGGATTTCCCTTTAATATTATGGTTCTCCCTCCAGGAAACGTGCAGCCACGACAAGATAAATCCCCCAAATATATAGGCTTATCAGTAACATAAATAACTCTATCTGACGGATGGGCACATGACTCCAAACATTGTCGCGCGTCCAGTTGTTCATTGGGAACTCTATAACAATCTGTTGGGATTGTTTGCGGCGAAAGCGTCTTTGCCCCACATCGAAAAACCTCATTTACAATCGAATTAGCCATGGATATATATTTTTGATCATATGTTCCAAAGCCTCGAATAACCCATGGACTTGCAACATCACCTTTAGTTCGAAATCCATTAAGAAATGTGCTCAATAGTCTCTCGGTTCCAACAGAATAAGAAGTTTCGTCAGGACTTAACATAAATGGATGGTCATGATAATAAATATCATCAATTAATCTATTTCCTACTACAAAGCATAAAGCGATGCTTATACCCCAAAATAAATTCTTGATCATTGTTTTGCAGAATAGGTTTTTAAGCGGAAATCCTCTAATGCATTCATACCCACCGGATGAGTAAAATCATTTACAGTATCGATACAAAATGAAATGAATTGCGAATTGAGATGAGTCGAAATTAGCGCGAGCATGAGAGAGAAGAAGAACTTCATGTTGCAGTGTTTCCTTGAAAACGCAGATGGTTCATTTTATTGTAGAGATCAGAATAAAAATCAAATTCTAAAGAAATGACAACGTAAATACTACAATTATATAATAAACCATATAATTCCATGTTCCTGAATTATGATTCAATATTCCACATGTAAACATTTCCTGAAAATCATTACAAAACAAAAGTTTCTTGTACTAACGGTTATGGCTTTTATAGGCGCTTTCTATACGACGCAATCACAAACCATAACAGTTCACACCAAAGGTCTGCAAGTCTATTTCCGACCGAAGGATAAAACCCTTGCAGAATGTAAGGCAGAGGGCCTTATAGAACATCAGTATTTCGGTAATGGAAATTGTCAATACATCTTTGATCTTGACAAGAAAATTTTTATCATGAAGCCTGAATATGTTGACTGGCAATACACAAGTAACATAATCGAAAAAGGAAGTGCTGAGAATTTGATTGATCTAAAGACAGAAGATGGAACCACTTATATTATTACCAATAAAACTGAAAATAACAAAGAGTTGTTTTTGATTGAATACTTTGACCTAACCGATAAGGTAGAGGGCAGATTTGCTCTACAAGAAGATTTTGTTGTAGATATAACCCAATAGCAATTTATATAAATAGATTTATATGCAAAGCAAATTACATGACAACCAAGTAGTTTTGATACATTTTATCCCAATAAATTTTGTTCTTTTTTTCAATATCATTACCATGAACTTAATATGGACTTCGACCGGTTCAGCGCAACGCGATGTAGACTATTTAAATAATTGCGAAAATGAATCGGCGAATTCGACAATTGACACTATATATAATTATTATAACGTTGATGGAACGACATATACAGAAATATTAGGTGTACGTGACGTGGTTGAGTTAATCGACTCTCCGGAAGAGACAATTACATTATATCCTGGTCAGTTTGTTCTCTATCGAGATGGCGAATACAATGAAGAAATACTAGTTAAGGAGGAAATGACCTTATTTAACTTTCGTAGCATAATACTAAGAGACACCTTCTTTATAGTTGAGCCTGAACATTGTTTGTTTTATTACCAAATGATTCATTCCAAGGGAGATGAAACACGCTTGTATAAAAACACTACTATTAAAAATGATTGGAGAGAGATATATGTGCTGGTCGAAAACGAAAATGAACCGTTGGTTTTTGATGATATAATGGTCCTATGCGAGGTTTATGATCGCTATCAAATGTATACTACGAAAAACGATGAGCAAGAAATATATGTGCCGGAATAAAAATCAAAAAAATCATTAAACGTTCGAAAAATATCTTACATTTCACTAGTCGATTCAATTATCGATCGTTGAATAAAACTGATTCGTAGCAGATCCATTTGAAAATAGGGCCACATGAAAATGAGCAGACTCTATGCGGAGAAAAGCCTAAACAAAAAATTGGGTAATTGGCGCAAACGATATTTAATAATTAGTGGGATATTAGCTAGAAATTCTATGATTTAACAAACGATTCTATACATATAGAAATACATATAAAAATTAGAGAAAGCTGATATTTTAGGATTGACTTCCATTCTAGATGATGAATATGAACCTTTTAGAAGTGCTCAATCAAAGAATATTCAATTGATAACAACATGAAAAGCCAAAATCAAGGGTAAAATGTAACTATTGAAGAGAAATTAATTTATGTGATTGAATCTATTGTTGGAGTTGTTGAACCATACAAATCAAAACACAAACATTTATTTGTATGTTATACTATTAAATAAACCCATTTTATGAATTACGGAAAAACCACAGACTATCCGCTTATGGTCAATGGAATTAGCGATTCGTATCGACTTATGGAGGGTCTTTTATGCTCTGACGGCTTTAATATATTTTTTCATCGCTGTGGAAGTAAAACGGGTTTCCAACCGAAACCATTGGATCATTACCAGGTTATGAAATCAGATCTGTCGATACATGATTTGTACATATACTGTTATGCAGAAGAAACACGCTGGCATCCGCCGGATGGCTTTCTATTCGATTCAACAAGCTTTTCACCAATGATGAACATTTCTAAAACGCATTTCTTCCTGCAGGATATTGATGAATCCAAGTTGAAATCAGGAATAGGCAAGTATATTTTGCAAAATGTAGGAAGTTTTGGAAAAGTAAGAAATTTCCCAATTGATTTAATTGACCAAGGAATTAAAGAGTATAAGTGTCATGATTTCAAATCAGAGTCGATATTCAAACAAATAAAATCAGTGAGATGTGGCACTAAAAGCGCTTTTTGAGAACATTGGTAAATTTTTTCCTTCGATTTTCACAGCGGTCATTCTTGGATTTTTGACTTTGCTCAACTGTCCGGTTCTACCCTATCATTACCACAAAACCAGAACACTCAAGAATATAAACCATCAAGAACCGTATAACAGCTTTGTCCTAAAGCTATTCAGCAGCGTCGTTTTCTCATCTATAATATCCGATTTTTCAAGGTACCATAATGTTCCTCCACCCGATGATAAATAGGTGTCATTCTCAATATTGGTCATGATTAGACGCACGTACAGTATACTTCGCAAAATATCACATATTGAATTCAAATTGGGATCCCACAAAAGATAAATTTCATCGTTTGCCATTTCACTGTAATCTTTATCCGCTATCAGATCCTGAATCAATTCAATTAACTTGAAGAGCCCTTCCAAACTCGTGTCCACCCAATGCAATTCATTCTCCCAACATAAAGCAACAAAATGATTACAGCGTATTTCAGCAGCCGCCACATTGTTAATGGCATTGCAAATAGGACATGCTTCATCACCTTCCTCTAATTCTTTCATGGTAAATAATCTTAATTGAACATTAAATATTTATCATTCATTCAAGTCCAAAAACCTAACTTATCATCTTTCCTGGATCCTGACATATTCCCGATAAGAACCAATAGAGTGATGGTAACATCTCACTTTCTGAGAGCCACCATCACCCGTCGGTAAGATGAATGTTATCCCTTTACGATGACGATCTCATTCTCCACCCCCCATCAACCAAATCCACTTCCTTCCCTAAAGAAAGAACAATATTGTCGGTCCATGCAATGGGCGAAGTACCAAAGCGATTGAGAAATGTTTTGTGCATGGCCAAAAGATATAGACCTTGCGCCTGCGTGCCCGTTATGCCAATTGAGACATTATTATTGTAAGCATCAACAAGTTCTTGTGATGACATACCAGATAAATTCAGCAAGTTCTGCTGTAAACGCTCCCGATCACCGGGTCGCGGAATGATTAAAATTTCCATAGTTTAATTTATTTTAATTGATTTTTATGATGTGTAATTGCCATTTAAAATGAATACCATTATGAAATACCATGCAACAATGAATGAATCATACTTACATAATCTTGCACTATCCGCTGAACCGAAAGGAATTCGGGTAGACGCTCACCGCTTATTTCATCCATATACAACCTACGATTCACCTCCAGCATTATACTCAGTACTTGCGAATCGTTGCGGTAGTGTTTCATTGGCACAATACTGCCCGTATAGGGCCAATCCATACCTAATGAATATCCTTTATTAGCGAAGAAATCTACACTTTTCTCTAACCATTCATGCGGGGTATGAAAAGGGTCTGTTCCTATATTAAAATCAGGTGGATCTCCCCGGCGGTCAGCATCCCGCTCGAGTGGCTGATCAGGAAACGAATGGCAATCGATAATACATGCGCGGCCATTGCAGCGCAATTCAATATCCACTGCCTCAGTTAGACGATGGTGATGCGGATAATAATATTCGTCCAGAATCTTTGAGCGCAATTCAGGAGTAACAACACGCAAAACATCACCATTATCGGCATGGGTATATAGAACCCCCATTCCGAGGTGACTATTGGGTTCCATTGCATCATCGGCAAATCGCTCCATGTCGCAAAAAATCCGCGAACAGGGCGATTGAATAATTACACTATCCTGACGAAAAAACAACTCGTCAGTATAATGATCAGTAAGCAATCGTATTTCAGCTGCAAGCTGATCATGGGTGCAGCAAAATCCATCCGAATATGGTATTACGGTGGATGCGTGGGGAATGTGAAGTATCATAATATAATAATCAATTTTCTGGTTTACGATATAATATGGCATAATTATCGGAGTCTCGCCAATGGTTTTGACGACCCATCATCATGGGTTTACCATCTGCGGCACAAAGGGTGCCACCTGAAGGCGGAGCATCACTAATATTTTCCTTATCGCCACTCAAATAGAAGCAATCGGAAGGACCAAATACGAGACATACACGTTGGTCGGCCTTATACTTCGCCTCCATGTCTGTTTTATACTGTCGCAAAAAATCCTTGAGCCGATCACGCATTGCCTCTGAATGCAATACCTCAGGTCCATGATGTTCATGCGTATCAAGTCTAACCGTAAGTCCTGGCAATTCCCCGGGTTCGTGATACTCACTGAAATGAATGGGAACCTGTTTATAGATAGCGTAGAACATCCGGTGGATGATGTAAGGGAATCGGCCATAATGCTCGGGGAATTCCGAGACTTCGAAAAAGTCATTGTCCATAGTTGAAAGAATTAGAGATGAATAATTGTGGATTGAAAACAGATTGTAGTGCTTTGAAAGTTGGGGATAACAACCATTTTGGAGTGCGATACAGATGCCATCGCATAAAGCATACATTGAGATTGGCACACCAAAATGTTGGCGGACTGAAGGCGAAATGCCTGTTCCTAAAAAGCGTTGATTTTACTAAATATGACATACAAATTATGTGTTGGTTACACGTTCATTTGCATTGTCGAAAACGTTTGGGAGAATGCCTGTTTATTTTGGTATCACCCGCATCATTTTACCACCGTGGTGTGTCGCCACTCGGTTGGTGCCCACTGAAGGGCTCGAAATGCGGGGCAAACATACACATTCAAATAAGTTTGTCAAGAGACAGAAATTGCGATTAAGGTTTTTTGGGAAATGGGGGGGTGTATACTTTTAAAAACAACCTCGATTTGCCCCTATTTCAGTTCACCGTAAAATGCATACATTTAAGAATTTTGATTTGATTACATGTAATCAGAAGAACTGAAGTGAAATTAGTTCAACGTCGCGAGCGATAAGGTAATGACACGTAACTGAAGAAGACAATTAGTTTATTATAGAGAGTGTTATTACCATTAATTCATTACTCATGAGCAAATTAAGTAGAAAAGAACTGGAACTAATCAATATTAAACGAATATAGATTAACAATTAATTTTCATACGCTATTCGCCGGTATTAAAATGCTCCATTTCTAAGGGTACAAATAGGCGTTAAAAGGTCTCTATGAAGAGTCATTTACGAAATCAAATCAAAGGAAAAAAAACTACGTCGTAATCTAAACGGCGCTTTTCTATAAAAAAGAAAATTACGACACCTAGAGTCAAGGGTAATGAAATCACCAAGATTACTACGTTCTTTGTAAGCGGTAATGTATGTAGTGCAAATAAATTCAACGACAACAGCAAATGGCAACGAAAGAAACACCTCAATATCTTGACTTTGCCTCCACTACACCGGTAGACCCGCGTGTGTTAGAAGCGATGAAGCCATATTTTTCTAAGTACTTTGGAAATGCTAGCAGCAGTCATGTCTATGGTAAAATGGTTAAAAAAGCTGTTGACA
The DNA here is from genome assembly GCA_964555295.1 of uncultured Comamonadaceae bacterium. Taxonomy (GTDB): domain Bacteria; phylum Bacteroidota; class Bacteroidia; order Flavobacteriales_D; family Sanyastnellaceae; genus CAZKRL01. The sequence continues at coordinate 11,678 of CAZKRL010000007.1, forward strand.
CGGCACGATTGCAGGTTGCGCAGCTTATCAATGCCGAACCCAAGGAAATCTTCTTTACTTCTGGTTCAACCGAAAGTATCAATTGGGCACTCAAGGGGTATACTGAAGCCAATGTCGAACGCGGCAATCACATTATTACTGTTTGCACTGAGCACAAAGCGGTACTGAGTGTTTGCAATTACCTCGAGAGTCGGGGATATGAGGTGACCTACTTACCCGTGGATTCAAACGGATTACTATCCCTTGAAGATCTGCAAAATGCATTTCGCGATTCCACCGTCCTTGTTTGTGTCATGTATGTGAACAACGAGATTGGGGTAATTCAGAATATATCCCAAATCGGGGCTGTATGCAGGGAGCATAATATCTGTTTTTTTACCGATGCCACACAAGCTGTTGGTAAGCTTCCTGTCAATGTTGTAGATGACCACATTGATATGCTGGCACTGTCAGGCCATAAATTCTATGGGCCTAAAGGTGTTGGTGCACTTTATTTAAGGAGGGGCGTTAAAATTTCACCTCTTATTCATGGTGGAGGTCAAGAGAGTGAATTGCGTGGAGGCACTTATAATTCACCCGGTATTGTAGGTTTAGGTAAGGCCTGTGAACTTGCTGCAAGCGAGCTTGAAAATCGAATGGCAGACGCTTTGAAGAAGCGACAATCACTTGAAATCTTGTTCAAGGAAAGGGGATATGGTGAACTTAATTTCAAAGAAGTCAAAACGTCTCCATACATATTATCGTTCAGATTGTTTTCGGATGATTCGCAGGATTTTTTATTGAAAGTCAAGGACGAGCTTGCAGCCTCAACAGGAAGCGCTTGTAGTAGTGGAATCGTTTCTGAATCTCATGTCTATAAGGCGCTTGGATTAAACAACAATATTGTAAGAGTTAGCATATGAACTTTGAAAGCATCTTGTCTCGTTGTGATATTGAAAACTACCAGAAATTCTTGGGTGCCGACATTATTGGCACCTTGGGGCAGTTGGATTCAAAGTATCTCTATGCAAAGGAGTTAGACCGTGTTCTTCTCAATAGTTATTCGCCCTTTCAACTTTTGAGTAATCCTGATTTTCGAAGTACAATATTTCTTCTCCTTAGAGAAGGCGAAGCAATCGATTTACTTAATGCACTAGGAAAGCAAGTAAGATCAAATCCTTGGGAAACTCTCAATAAGATTAAATTCGATAAGAACGACCTCAATAAATTACTTGCATTCTTCGAGTTACAAGTTCCTGAAGAGCCAATTAAGGAAAACTGGGTGGACTCGGAAGTTATCTCTCCGGGTTATGGGCTATACCCATATCAACGCTCCATTATAGCGAAGATTGAAAAGGTAATGCGAACTAGAGAAAACAGACTTCTATTGCATATGCCTACCGGCTCCGGTAAGACGCGGACCACAATAAGCTATGCATGTAGTAGACTTATATCAGATGAAAGAGGGAATGTCATTTGGCTTGCAACAACAAGAGAGCTTTTAGATCAAGCCTATGATGAGTTTTGCAGGGCTTGGAGCTTGCTTGGGAATCGGGAGATTAAGGCATACAAACTCTGGGGCGATTCACGAATAAATCTCAGCGAAATACAGGGCAGTTTTATCGTCGCAGGTGTTGGAAAGGCCTATAACTTGTTGCTTGAGAATGCAGGTGTATTTAGTGCCTTTGCTTCGACTTGTAATTTGGTAATTATGGATGAAGCGCATCAGACTATTGCGCCTACCTATCAACTTCTGATTGAGAGCCTAATAGTCAGCAAAAAGGCTGATTTGATTGGCTTATCTGCAACTCCAGGTAGGACATGGAACGATAGAGGTGCGGATAGAATACTAGCTAAGTTTTTTTATTACCAAAAGGCAAAAGTTAGAATTGAAGGTTTTGACAATCCTGTTGACTATTTAATATCCGAGGGGTATTTGGCAAAGGCTAAATACACCACGTTACTGCATAATTCCGGAATCGAGCTAACTGATGAAGACTTCATCTATTTGCGAGACAATTGCCAATTGTCGGATAAAGTATTAGAAAAGATATCAAGAGACAGATTGAGAAATCTATTGATTGTAACGAAGGTCCAGGAACTGGTCAAGGTGCATCAGCGGATTATTCTTTTCGCGATAACAAAGGAGCACTCCTTAGTATTGAATAGCTTGTTGACGGCATTAGGAGTTCATTCTCGTTGTGTTACTTCGGATACACCCAACCATGAAAGGAGTAAGGCGATAGAGGAATTTAAAATCTCAAGAAATACAGACCCAAGCCCAAAGGTGCTTTGTAATTTTGGTATTTTGACAACGGGCTTCGATGCACCTGAAACAAGCTGTGCTGTAATTGCTCGTCCGACGGATTCTTTGGTACTTTATTCGCAGATGATAGGACGAGCTTTAAGGGGTATTCGTTCAGGCGGTAATTTGGAGGCCGAAATTGTTACTGTAGTTGATGAAGCCTTACCTGGTTTTGGTAGTGTTGGTGATGCGTTCACCAACTGGGACGATGTATGGAAAGAAATTGAATAAATAATAATAATAGATATAATGAGTAATTTTTCAATTGTGCCGCCGCGTTTGGCAGTTAAATCAATGCGTGACAATGGTTACAAGAATACAGCATTTGCTATCGCAGAGTTGATTGATAATTCCATTCAACATGGGGCAAATCGAGTTGAGCTAATTTGTATTGAAAAGGATCAATTCGTAAATCAGCGCAACGTTTCTCGAATTAGTCAAATTGCTGTTTTCGATAATGGTGATGGAATGAATAAGGATGTTCTGCGAATGGCTTTGCAGTTTGGTAATGGAACGAACCTTCAGGTGCAGAATGAAGAAACAATTGGAAAGTTCGGAATGGGACTTCCGTCTTCTTCAATTTCCCAGGCAAAAAGGGTGGAGGTTTATACTTGGCAGAAGGGTATTGAAAGCTCATTTTACAGCTATCTGGATTTGGATGAAATTATCACAGGCACATTGGATGAGGTACCTATGCCTGTGGAAAAAAAGATTCCTGAATCTTGGTTAAATGTTATTGATAAAAAGGTAAAGTCCGGAACCCTTGTAATTTGGTCTGAATTAGATCGCTGTCTTTGGAGAACAGGGCGCACAATTATTGATCACTCAGAGTTCATTGTGGGCCGTATGTACCGAAAGTTCATTCATTCCAAGAAGGCGAGCATTCATGCGAAAGTTTATAAGGAGAACGCTTTGAGTGTGCCGCTAGCGGAACATGTATTTCTGGCAAATGACCCAATGTACCTAATGAGCCACACAAGCGTTTCTTCGGCTTTGGCTAAGGAGGGATTAGCAGATCCTATGTTTGTAAAACACGGGGGAGATGATGGCTATGAACGCATATATGAAATTGATTACAACGACAAGAAGCATAAAGTTTATGTCAGGTATTCAATGGCTTCAGAGCAAACTCGTAAGGGCGTAAATGCAGGAAATCGGCCCCATGGTAAACATGCAAAGGACAATGTGGGCGTTTCGGTATTACGCGCCGGGCGTGAACTTGATTTGGATAAGAGTTGGATTAATAATTATGACCCTCGGGAACGCTGGTGGGGTGTTGAGATCGATTTCCCTCCCGGGTTAGATGAGATATTTGGAGTTACCAATAATAAGCAGTACGCGGTGAATTTTCGGGAGATAGGTGAAATGGATATTGAGCGCGAACTTGAAGAGCGCGATCAGACCATTCACGAATTCAAGGATGAATTAAAGGCAGATAATGATCCGAAAGTGCATTTGATTGAAATTGCCATGGATATCAAGAATCAAATCAATCAGATGCGAAAGTTGATTAAGGCCCAGGCAAGCCGCTTGGAAATAAGTGATCCTTCGGATGAGCGTCATTCAACAAAGGATGAGAACGGACCTGAGTATAGAGCCACCAAGATTACGGATGATCGGATTAGCAGCGGACATACAGGCGCCAGCGATCGAGCTGCGACCAGTAAAACCGAGCAAGAGAACATCCAGGATATTATTACTGATTTAGCAGAAAATTCAGTGCCTGAAGCGGACGTTTTGGCCAAAGAACTATTTGAACATCATGTCAAGTATCAATTCATAACAGCATCACTCGAAACACGCGCTTTTTTCTCAGTGAGTCCGGTTGGTGGTAAGATTATCGTCAAGCTGAATACGAATCACCCGGCCTACGATCAATTCGTTGAAGTGTTGAGCGGAGAAATCGACTCGAACACCGATCCTGCCGAGTTGCTCGATCGTTTGCGCAGGGCGAAGAACGGATTGAAATTGCTATTACTCGCTTGGGCACGCTTCGAAGACGAACAACCCGACGGCAAGAGAAAAGATGCCGTTCAGGATGTTCGTGTCGATTGGGGCAAAATGGCGGCGGAGTTTATGAGGGAGTGATATTTTATTCCTTAAATATTGGAATTTCTAAGTAAGATATGTTGAGCTTTATCTTGATCATTCATTTTGAGTTTGTTATAAACTCGGTTCCAACCTATTTCATGATAATCAAATGGGGTAATCTCCATTTCGCATGAAATCATTAAATCCGAAACTAAAATAAACTCGTCATGAAAAATCATATTTAGGCGTCGAATCTGGAAATCATCAATTTTCAAATGCTCCCAATTAATTCCTTTATGTATTTCATTCCGGTAATTTTCAATAGCTGATTCAATGCGATTTTTGGTAATATCATATTCTGGCGAGTTGATAGGGTTTTTATAGAATAGCTCGTTTTTCGAATTATCTTGACAAAGCCGAAGTATTAAGGTTGTCACGCTAGGCCATGCCATAGGCGTCAATTCACCTCCTATCCAAATTTTCCAAAAAATGACAAACCCTTTTGTCCATTTTTCGAGAGTTATATTCCCGAGACGAGCAATGAATTCTGCAGATGACTTAAACGGTATCCCTTTTTCCTTATTGTAACTTTCGCAAGCAAATAATAGTGAGGTTAGAAAAACTTTAGTTTGAATTTTTTCGAAGGCATCTTTTAAGCTCACAAAATCCGCACCTATAAGATCTTTGGCTCGTCCTTGGTTTTGGATTTTAAATGTCTCATTTAAAGAATCGAGTAATGTGGTTTCAATTTTTTGAACATGATGCCAGAATTTATTTGGCCTCGTAGTGCTGGTTGTTCTTCGCATTGCAAAATACAAACCTTGCTCCCCACGAATTATTTCCTCGAATGCCGTTTGTGCAGCAGGGTCGTCAAAAGGGCTAAGATGATTATCGTAGCTGTTTTTTAACTCATCCAATTTTGTCAGGTAGAACGATATTAGTGGAAAACCATTGATGATTTCATGAATCCTAATGAACTCAACTGTTGATACAAGTTGCGAGGAAAATACTCGCTTGTCCATATCGTGCTTAACTATTTTTTGCTTGTCCCCGTAATTATCTTCAACAATCTCGAAATAATCTGGGCCATTTGTTTGGAAATATTCGCTGAAATTTTCAAGACTTACATTGAAGTCTCCCGTCTTGTTTTTTCGCTTATCGCCTAAATAGTATCTGATGCTTGAAAAGTAAAAGAAATCAAATGCGAATGAAACAGCTTCTGGGACGAAAAGATTAAAACTACTAATAGTCTTTCTATCTCTTAACTCTTCATCATAATCAAGGCCAAAATGGAATAGAGATAACTTCCCCAATTCAAATTTATGATTTAACAAGAGGTAAGTGTAGAATATTCTTGTTAATAGAGTATTAGGAGTGGAGTCGTCTAACAGAATTTGACGCGATAAAGAAACAGGTTTGGAATTTTGATTAACAGAAATAAATAAATCTCTAATAAGCTCCTTAGCATTGAGCTCATGCGAATTTAGGGGGCTTTCAAACCAAATCAAAGTCATTGGAAGATCTGAATTAAATTCAGACGCAGGTAGCTTTCCCTGCCACTGATTGTAAAAAGTAGTATAAACCGAATGCTGCGGCGGAAATTTGCCCGTGAGGGCTCGAAAAGCGTTGGCACGATGTTGTCCATCTAAGACTAGTATGTCCACTTTACTTATATCAAGCTCTAGCTTCGCAAAGTTATTGTAAGCGATGCTTCCATCTTTTTGCTTGTTGTAGTATTCATATATACTCCAGTAATTATTATACCCTTTACGAGTGCATTTATTCTCATCGTTCTCATCGTATTTTGGGTAAAAAATATCATCGTCTTTGATTAAGCCTTTTGGTATTAAAACGGCGAGAATAGAGGGGAAAAATGGTAAATGATTTTCACTAGATCTTCCGAATCTTTCATTCAAAAGATACGGTAATATCTGTTGAGAAATCCTCATGTCATCCAAATCTCTTTGTAAGATGGATTCAATGTCCGGTATGTCCTTTGGGTTTGCGGTTTCGCGCATTGGCTTTAGCTCGCTTAGAATCTTTTCATCTAAGTTAGAATTAGCCTTGGTTGCAAGGTATCTGACCCTTACATTACTTCCGATTGTTTGAAACACACCTGATATTCCATTAAGTTTAATTATGTTGTTATTAAACCCCTCTTCAGGCATGCTGTCTTCTTGAGTGCTCATATCTTAATTATTTTAGTTTCTACTTAAAATAGGGTGGAAGATACGGTTAATCAACCTTTCAACGTCCAATTCGATTCTGCTTGGGAAGGAATCAGGCTCATTAATAGCTAATACTTTTACATAGAGCCATGATTGGTCTATTCCTTTTTCTTGAATTCTTGTCATTAGTTGATTTTTAAAGTCCAAGTCTTCCTCGTCCAAATTAGATACACTGATATTTTTCAAAATATTTGCGTGTTTCTTTAATCTGAGGCTAACATCATTCTTTGTTTTCCCTATGTATATAGGAGGACATAGTAATTTGATTGAATTCCTTAAAAGTTCGTAAAAGCTATCATCCTCAAAATTAATATTATCTAGGTCTTTTAATTTTATTAAGTCTAAAAAGCCCTCATAATTTTGCAAAAATGATGTGCCAGAAATATCTATGCGTCTATCAAATAAATTGACCAATTTCTCAAAATGAAATCTTCTTCTATTTTTAAAAACCATTTCATTCGGTAATTGAACAAACCACGCGTAAATTCCTCTTCCTTTAATATCGAGGAAGTCGATTTCCTTAAATTGAACTTCTTGTGATGTTATATTCATTGATATTCGTAGTTCAAATAAAACAACTCACACACCCCTCTCCCTCTGCATCCAAAATCTGGTCTTTCCAGGATTTTACTGAGCTTTGGCGATGTGTTCTAAGGTAATGTTCTTTTTTAATATTGGCTATGCGAGTGGGGTTAGCGAGTTCCTCGAGTGTTTCAGTGTCCATCCAGGAATAACCGCTTTTCTCGTATTTCATGGCTTCTTCGAAAAGGGCTCGGTGATTTTCATATAGCCATACCCATTCTATCTTCTGCTGGTAGAAACAGAAGAAGCAGCCTGAGCGGCTTCGACTATATACGCCGTGTTTTTGTTCTCCATCGATTTCAACACTGTATTCAAGGGGCTTGTAATAGGCGGGTATACCCACACCGGATTCTTCGAGAATGCGGTAGATGTCATCGATAATCAAATGGTCATCGTTATCTACGAGAGGGAAGTGGTCAAGCTTTCCAACGGGATAGTCGGTTTCCTTCAATAGTTCAAAAACAATGGCATTGTATGCCTTCGTATCGGCTTCGAGCAGCGCATTCAGTTTTTGCTTTAACTGGAAGCTCGGAGAAATGTCCTTCTCTGCTGCTGAGAGAAATTTGGACAAATTTTTCAATGAGCTCATCCCGTTTGCAACTGCAAGGAACTTGCTTTTGAAGCTATTGGATAAAACAAGTTTGTTCACATCCTCGCTCCAGATGTTTCGTCTGAATGGAAAAATGGATTGGACCGTTTGCTTTTTGGAAATGTATCCGTCCCGATCTTCATCACCTCGAATGCCTACATACGATATTGTGGGTTCATCACCGATATAGTTCTCAAAGGGCTCAAGCTTCAGTTTCTTGGTACACCAACGCGAGTTGGTGGAGGGGAGGTACCCACCATACATGCTCAAAAAGTGGTCGAACGGACTCTTATCGGCAATATTGGTAAGATCAACGGCTACAATTTTCTTGATTGTCTTACCCATCTTGCTTTCAAGACGATCAATGAGTTGGTACGTCTCATCCAGCTCACGCCCGGTATCACTTGTATAGTATTCAATGTCCAGCGAAGGATACTTTTCGTTGAGATAAATAGCCAACGCTGCGCTGTCTTTGCCGCCTGAGATGCCTAATATGTGTTTTACGTGGGTCATTTATTTTTTCATGAGCTTTTGAAGAAGATTCAACAAGGCCAATTGATTGATGGATGGATTATCCGAAAGTAATCCTGCAATTTTTGCCTCTAAATCTTTTGATTTAGCCATGGATTTAGCGGGCACAACGATGGTCTGCTTCATGCCTTCATTTCCGGAATTGTCGAGGATAGAAACTTGAATTGCGTGATCACTATTGGCTATTGCATGAACTTCAGAATAGGCGATAAGACTATCGAAATTTGACTTTATACGCTCTATAAGTAATTCAACTTCGTCGTCCTTGATTCTATCTAATTTTTTACCAAGGGCTGAATCGCACAACGATTCCCAATAGGCATTTCGAATATCGAGAGGAGAAACAACCCTGTTGTGGAATGAGCGCAGTTGCTCATTGGCAATCAAATTCGGCTTCACGGCTCGGAAGCGCGAAAAAAGTTGCTCCTTCAAATCAGAAAAATCGGAGTATTGAATTTGAATGTGTTCTGCGACATTCCGTTCAATAGTGTCCACAAGTTGGTCGTACGAACTTCGAATTTCTCGAATGGCGCCTTGCAAATCATTTAGAAAGTTCTCTAAACGATTGTCAGATTTGCCAAGCCCATGATAACCGAGTGCCTCCGGTATAGTAATGAAGAGAGCTGTCTCCGGATCTTGCGCGCTTGCAATAGCTTCACGCACACCTATAGCAACCTTCGTAAGGTTCTTTGTTTTTTGTGTGTATTCATCCAAGCCTCTGTAAAAACGAAGGAAATTACCATACACCGTAATGTAACTTGACTTAATTCCCTTGATGTTGCTCTCATTATATCCTACAAGCTGCTTGTAGAATTGCATGAAATCTTGATTAACCCCCTTTGTTGATAGTGACTTGATGTAGTATTTAGAAGGGTGCTTATAAATTAAGTCCATTACCTCCGGGCTCAACAAAGGGATGTAATCACCATCCTCTGAGTAAAGAGAATAATCCTCCTTTCTAATAATTAGAACGATCGGTATCCAGAACTCTAGAAAACCCTTTTTCATCTTTATTGGAGCCACGGACAAAGCATCATAGAAAGTTGAGATGGCCAGTTTTGAATCAACCGCTTGATCAAATAAAGCCATAGTGTTTTCCCATAAAGCCTTGAAGGATTCATCACTTGGTTCATGGAATGAAGCCATATCCATCTTATGACGATGGATTCCCGTTTTTTCTAGCAGTGCAAGGTAAATCGTCTTTTCAGGAGGAAAACTCTTAGAATCAAAACCTAAACATGACTCATCACCATGATAAATCATTTGCTTGATTAATGCCTTTTTAGCGGTCAATATTGGCGTTGAAAGATACTCTCGATTCACCATCTCATTCCTAAACACAGGGCTATCTGAGTATGTATACGAACATGCATCCGATAGCAGCCTGTTGAGTTCACGCTGCGACTGAATCTTCCTTCGCTCATTGAAATTAGTGTCAATACATTCATTCCAAATCCACTTCACTTGTGCATCCGGACGAAACAATGCGTCGTCCAACAATTCCCTTAACTTGTTGTGCTTAAACTGTTTTTCCTCTAACAAAATCTTCGTTGCTACCTTGTCATCAGGGTACTTCTGAAGCACATGATTAACTTTCTCAATCTGATAAATGGTTTGATGAATTTCATCTACCTCTTTGAATAGGACAAATATTTGGACTGGACTCACTTGCTGACAGAAATCTCGCAACTGTTGTTCAATCCTTCTTCTAGTAAATATTAGATTGATATAGCCATCAATCTCACCGACAGGCTCTGCCAATTGCTTTGGGATATCATCTAAAAACCTAAAAGCAAAAAAACGCGGCGAACCCGTTAGGTATTGAATTCTTTTGGCAGGAATGATATCCAGTTTGAAATAATGTTCAAGCCTACTAATGATATCAAACTCTGCATCTACATGTCCAGACGCATCAATCAACTCCTGTTCAATATCCACATCCGTGCCCTCGATAAAATTGAGCTTAGAGCGATGACCAGAATACTTAATGAGCCGATTTTGAATCAATTTGGTTACGATATGTTCCGGCTGATCAACTTCCAAAATAAATTGAGCGTATGCATTCAAAGTTGCTTCATCGAGAATAGCAGTTTGAGGAGAAAAAATATTTACAAGGCAAATTGTCTTGATGATGTCCGCTGCATCGGAGTAATTTGAATGAAATAGATTTTCAGCGCGCTCCAATGCTGATATAGCCGCCTTCCATTGAGGCTTAAATGCGTTCTTCTCGCCGTCTTCTATTTCAGTAGAAAGATTTTTAATGAGATAATCAAAACAAGATGCTGTATGAAAGCACTTTCCTACGGAAACATGTTCAGCCAGCTCCGAAGATTCAAGAAAGGTAAATAGAGATCGTTCATTCTGGCCGTATCGTTGCAAAGCTTTCGTGAGTATATCGGCTGAGAGTCCGTCGAGTGGATAAAGGTCGTAAAGCCTCTTCGAAGAAATAGCCAGCGCCTTACCGAGCAGATTGGAAGAGTGTAATGCAGACATGCCCTCGGCATATTTCTTTTTTACCGCTGGCGGCACCTGAAAATCTCTAAGCCTTTCAGCAGCAAAGTGTAGAAGTTGTTCAACGGGTTCATCGAAAGCGATGGACAAAAGTCTACCCTTTACTTTATCCCACTCATGTCGCTGTTCTCTAGAAAGTCGTCTAGAATAAACCGAGAAATTTTGATGAAGTGTTGTTATGAAAATTATCTTTTTACTGACATCATTACAATACTCTGCTAGCTCCTGGATAAAGAACATCTCATCTGGATTATTCTTAGCTATGAACTCCAAGTGTTTACCAAATTCATCTACGAATAGAACAAGACCATGCTTCTGACGTGTTATGTCCTCAACTAGTCTATTGAATTCTTGGAGTACCTTTTTGTTGCTGGCTGTCGAATAATTCTGTAATCCAAAGACCTCACAAAATCTGTATTTAAAAGAGAGATTTTCGCCAACTACACGGACAAAATCAAATCCCTTAAGACCTTTAAATTCTCCATTCAAAGGCTTATCAAATTTTTGTATACCCTTGAGATGCTGCTCGAATGCCCAAAGAAAAGTGGACTTACCGGTACCAAAAGATCCTATAATACTGAACGAGCACTGACCTTTTCCGTGGTTATAAATGATCCTATTGTAAACATCATTCGCATTCCGCGTGACTATATAATCAAGCACTTCACTTGAGTCCCGCTCAATATTTGTAGAGATTTTAAACATTGCCATAATACTTTGCCAAAAGGTCCCATCGATTCAATTTCCTTTTCAATTGTATCTCACGCCGACCCGCATCTTGCTTGTATACAATATATCCTTTATCCGCCAGATAACTCAGCTTCTGATCAGTACCCTCTGCATTGCATAATAATTTATCCGATACTTTCCTTTGAATCTCTTCAACACTTATAGAATCCCAATCATCGAATTCATCAAGAATGCAAGACAGAAAAACCATTGGATTCAACAGCGACTGGGAATTATAATTAATTCTATACCTTGGAACTTTCTCATGAGGCAAGACTAACTTCTGAATAAATTGAAGATTTATAAAAACTGACGAAAGGTCATCTTCAATAGACTTTGAGCCATGATGTGTATCACAATAATATGATTTAATCAGGACCCGAATATCATTGGATATTGTTTTTTCACTCACTGCCTCACCGCATTGCGTGAGTGTTCTCATAATGAAATCATGGATTTGTTCTTCCGTGAATTCAGATGACACACGGGCACGTCTGAAATCTTCAAAAATGAGTTTATAAATTGAGGCATGACTGTCATTTCGGATGAGATTAAAGTGGAGGAGATATAAGGTAGAGATATCCTCAAGGTAGGGATCCCAGCCCTCATTACCGAAAACGCGTTCACCGAATTCAGTCACAACACCAATTGCGTTTGTCACATTCATCGCTCGAAGCCAATAATTAATCGACGCCACCATATTCTTCCCTACCCCAAGGTCTATCGTTGCCTCATCGGATCTTAAACTTCCTCCAGATGAGATAAACTCTAAACCCTTCCTCAACCAGAAGTGCCGACATTGAAAAGTTTCGTGCCCTGAAAATCTATATGTTGCCATAGGTGCTCAAATTTAGCTTTTTAAGTTTGTTGACACTATCCTATCCAATGAACAGACCGTCAAAGTTTTACACAATTCGTTTCAGACTATAAACATATCGCCCATAAACCTACAATATCCAATAAGATACAAACCGACCACATTATTTCCCGTCCTTTACTCTAGACGGAATTGCAGAATATTCCAACTGAGAATATTTCTGCCATAAGTAAATTCTTCAAAAAGCGTGACATGCCATAACCCCCTCACAACCGAAAGGCATTATTTCCGCTACAAATAAATCACCACACATTGTAATGGAAATACAATTAAAAAAATAAAGACCCCTAAATGGACTAAGTTCTCAAAAACCTTCACCTAAATTGACAATACTCAACTAACGTAGCTTGAATATGCTCCCCCATCCCCTACTGAACACTACGAACTATCCCTCTCATTCACCCAAATCCTTGGTCGGAAGCTTGTAAACCCATCGATACTTCACTTTCTGTAACATGACAAACATTACGGGTACCATGATCAAGGTCAGGAAGAAAGAGAATACTACACCATAGATGATTGAAATCGACATCGGTTTCCAAAAGGCCACATTGTCGCCACCGAGATAGAAGTTGGCATCGTATGTGGCAAACCAATTCACAAAGTCTATGTTGAGCCCAAACACCAACGGCACCAAGCCCAGTATCGTGGTAATAGCGGTGAGCATCACCGGACGTAAGCGTGTGGCGCCCGATTCAATAGTGATTTTCTTCAGCTCATGCCATGGGAGCTGACCCCCTTGTGGAATGCCCAATTCTTCCTTTCGGCGGTCAATGAGCATCACGGTAAAGTCGATCAGCACTATTGCATTATTCACGACAACTCCCGCAAGCGATATGATTCCAAGCATGGTCATGATGATGACAAAATCCTGACGGAAAATTACTAGCCCAAGGAACACTCCAATGAAGGAGAATATAATAGAGAACATCAATACAACCGGTGTACTGATAGAATTGAATTGACCGATAAGCACTAATACAACACCTAACAACGCGATGATAAGTGCTTTCAGAAGGAAAGACATTTGCTCTGCTTGCTCTTCTTGCTGCCCTGTGAAGACTACTGAACAATTTGCTGGGGTCTCGAAACCAATCATCTCCTTCTGGATTTGAGCAACCACCTCGTTGGCATTATAGCCGTCGAGAACATTTGAATAGATGGTAACTACACGATCCATATTCTTGCGCTTCACCGAACTGAAGGTGTTCAGTTCCTGATATGACGCAATAGCACTCACTGGTACTTGCACGATTCGACCCGTGGTCATGTCACGATATGTAATTTTCTGATTGAGAATTTTCTCAGCACTATTTTTTTCACTGAGAGGAAAACGCAGATTTATTTTATAGTCATCCTCACCTTCCTTGAACGTGCTCACCTCACGACCATACAACGAAGTGCGTATCGCATCACCAAGCTGATACACACTGATACCATAGCGCTTGGCTCGTTCAATGTCCATAGATATGGGCAACTCGGGCTTCTCCTTATCAACATCAATTTTTAATTCTTCAATACCACCAATATATTTTGTTTCCACCAGCTGCTTAACTTTTTGAGCAGTATATAATAGTGAGTCATAATCATCACCCCTAACTTCTATATTGATGGGCGGACCTTGTGGCGGACCCATTTCGCTGGGACTTACCACAATACTTGCATCAGGATAATCTCTCAAGCGCTCGCGCAAATTGTTCATCACCTCTGTTGTGCTAACCCCTCTGCGCAAACGTGACTCACTGAATGACAGAGTAATTCTTCCCTTGTTGGGCGTGTTGCCCATCTCCGGTCCTTGATTGGGGTCGGAGGTGCCCTTACCAACATTGGCAATTACCGATGTAACAAGGAAATTGCTGTTATATTCTGTATTACCTGGCTCTTGGTATTTGGCCACTTCATCTAATACAATGGCCTCAATCTCTTGTGTTACGCGGTTGGAGACTTCAATGTTGGTACCGATATTCTTCTCAATAAAAATATTAACGTACTGTGGATCACCTTGAGGGAAGAAAATCACCTTGGGTGGAAATATCCCGAATAATACAAACGACAAAATCAAAAGTCCGAAGGTGCCGAAGAACAGCCATCGCTTGCGTCCTTCTTTCAGCGAAAAAACGAGGATACGATTGTAAAACCCATCGAGGCGCATCAACGGACCTTCCTGAAATTTCTTTGAAAATGGCGCAAGAACATATTCGTTGAAGACCATCATGATTCCCAACAGCATAAGGATATTTCCTAACCAAATGGCGCCGGTAAATGCCACTGCAAGGCCAATGACAAATAGTATGATGGAAACCTTCCAAAGTCTTTTGCGATTCGTCGCTATTTCGTCGACACGCATATACTGCAAGCACATTACCGGATTGATGATGAGTGCCACAACCAGTGATGCAAACAATACAACAATAACGGTTAATGGTAAATAACCCATGAATTCTCCCATGATACCGGGCCATACGCCGAGAGGTATATACGCCACCACGTTGGTGAGCGTAGATATAATAATGGCCCATGCTACTTCGCCCACACCCAGACGTGCAGCGTCCATCCGTGAATGACCTTCAGCCATCAATCGGTTGATGTTCTCAACAACAACAATGCTGTTGTCTACGAACATTCCGAGTGCAAGGATGAGCGCAAACAACACCATTAGATTCAACGTTACGCCCATCAGACTTAGGATAGAGAAAGAGAGCAACATGGTTAGTGGAATTGCAATACCAACGAATAATGCGTTACGCAAACCAAGCCAGAACATGATTACAAATACCACCAGAATTATTCCGAAGAATATATTATTCTCCAAATCACTTACCTGCATGCGGGTAAAATCCGTTTGGTCATTGGTGATAGTTAGTGTGAGATTGGAGGGCAGATAAGATTTTTTTGCTTCTGCAATAGCCGCTTTGATAGCATCACTTGCCTCAAGCAAATTTTCACCCCCACGCTTGATAACGTTTAAGCTTACAACAGGTTTCTGAAATTCACGGGCGTAACTTTCCTTCTCTTTTTCAGCGAAGGTTACCGTTGCAACGTCACGCAAATACACGATGTCCTGACCTTCATTCTTGATGATAACATTTTCAATGTCGCGCATGTCTTTGAATTCACCGCTCACTTTTACGGATCTGTTGAGCGAGCCAATGTTGATGTCACCGGCGCTCACTGTAGTATTCTCGCTGCGCAAGGCGTCGGCAATATCATTGAAATTAAGTTGCCTTGATTCCAAAGCGAAATTGTCAATTTCCACTCTCACTTCCTTTTCAGAAAGTCCTTGAATATCCACCTTATTGATCTGTGGAATTTTCTCGAGCTCATCCTCCAGATATTCAGCATAATCCTTCAAATCCTCTAGAGAATAATCGCCACTTAAGTTGATGTTCATGATGGGCATCAACTCTGAGAAATTCATCTCGAATATATTCGGCTCAGCAGGAAGGTCTTTCGGGAAATTCGGATCGGCCATTGCTTTATCCACTGCGTCTTTCACTTTGCGTAAAGCATCTTCCGGGGTGATGTTGAAATCAAATTCAATATTGATTGCACTATATCCCTGAACCGATGTTGAGGTGAGTTTATCAATATCTGTGATGGTATTGATTTCCTTTTCGAGCGGACGAGTCACGAGCTTCTCAATGTCTTCCGGCGAGTTACCGGGATAGGTGGTACCCACATAAATGGTGGGAATAACTATTTCAGGAAAGCTCTCTTTAGGAACTGTAATATAAGTGTAGATACCCCAAAAGAATATAATAGTCGTCAAGACCATTACTACCTTTCCGTTGTTCAACGCCCAGTTGGAAAGACCAAACTTGCGATAGGTTACCTCGTTGTGATTTTGTTGTGAATCCATGGTGCTGATTATTGATTCACTACACGTATAGTTTGACCGTCGACAAGTTTTCTTGCGCCCTTGCTCACAATGGATTCACCACCATTGAGACCTGTAAGAATTTCAGTCTGTCCTTCGTAATTTCTACCAATAGTCACAATCGTTTTACGAGCGATGTTATTGTCGTTTAGGAAAACAAACGACCGGTTCTCAGCATCCTTCATTACAAGTGATGTGGCGATAACTACTGCGTTTTCTGATCGATATTCAGGAATCCGCACGGCACCTACCAAGTTGGGCTTCATCAAAGGATTTCCGGAGGGAATATTGATTCGTAGTTCAAATGTCCGATTGGCGCGTTTGATTGTATTACCGATTCTCGCCACTGTACTATTGATGGTATCTACATTAGGAATGATAATATCCACCGGCATTCCTTCCTTGGTTATACCAATATAATTTTCACTCACATCAGCGACCATATAATTATCACCCGGGTTGATGATGGTCATCACCGGTATTGGAGAAGCCATCGATGCGGCTTCACCTTCATGCAGGTTAATTTTATCTACCACGCCACTCATCGGTGAAGTGATCACAAATTGAGATAGCTGTTCGCGAACCTGTTTGATTTGTTCTTCGAAATTCTCCTTTGCGCGCTTCGCCTGAAGCACCTGCATTTCCGTGCCAATTTTCTGATCCCACAGTCGCTTGAGGCGATTATAATTTTCTGTTTCTACGGCGAGGTTAACTTCCAATTGACCAATGACTTTCGCGGTCGCACCTTCATCGATCTGAACCAATTTTTGACCGGCACTTACTTGCTGACCTTCGCGAACAAGAACCTTTTTTATGATTCCTTGTCCCATCGGATTCGGATAGATATCAGCCTCAGCGTCAGTAGCAATATAACCTTGCACTTCAAAATAAGTGTTGAACGGTGCTCGTGTCACTTGTGTAATGCCTACAGCAGGCGCTTTGATGGAGGTGTCGGCCGCTGCAATCATCGCCTCTATTTCAGCAAGCTCCCGACCTACATTAGTTTGGATGGTCTTTAGTGAATCGCGCTGGGCTATCAGGCGATCGAGCGAGGCATTGCCTGAATTCGATTTACCGCAAGAATATAATAATGCGGTAATCAGAAGAATTCCAATGAGATTTTTCATATTGAATGGTATTATCGTTGTATGCATTTATCCAGTTTATTTTTTGCCTTCAGCATATTCAGCACTGCCGCTATGTACTGACCGTGAGCATCAATCACCTGCTGATTTCTTTGGGTAATATTGAAGCTGCCCGATACACCCTCACGGAATTTTATTTCCTCTTTAGCGAGTATGGACTTAGCAAGTTTCAAATTGTTATCTGCGTGTGTCATGCGCTGAGCTGCACTATTATATTCGGTGGAAGCAGTCGTATACTCCAGCGTAACGGCCTCTTTAGTGGTTTGCACGGCTTCCTCCATACGTTTCACCTCTACACCCACCTTCTGAACTGACTTGTTGCGTATCCCACCACTCAGAATAGGAATATTCAATTGTATGCCCCAAAGTTGAATTGGGAACCAAGGGAGCGAGGTATCGAAGTAATTGAATTCTGACCGGAGTCCTTGTGTTTGAAGATTATAGAATGAAGCGACATTCGGAAGGTAGGCCGCTTTTTTTGCTTTGAGATTCAACTGTTGCAATAACAAACCCTTTTGTGCCATTTGAACATCCAGATGATTCTCAGGAGTAAAGCCATCGGCTTGTGTAATGTTAGCTGCTGTAAGTGTTTCTAGCTTGTCGGTGAGTTCAATTTCAGTAGCCAAAGGCATGCCTATGGTGAATTTCAGTAGATTCTTTGTTATAGCAGTATAAGATTGAGTGTAATTCAATTGGATTTTAATTTCATTGATACTGAGATCAATTTGTTCAACATCCTGCACTTCCATAAATCCTGCGACTTGCATCGCTGAGGTTTCTGCTCGCAGTTTTTCAAGATTCGCAAGGAGCTCTTCCAAGGTTTTAACGTTCGCCTCGGTGGAAACTGCAAGCACATAAGCATCGGCAGCTTGCATGGCCACTTCATTCGCAGAACGATCTACTGTCTTGCTTTGCAGATCTGCATACGCGCGTGATGCTCGCAACCCCACTAACCAAGTGCCGTCAAATAGCAACTGCGTGGCTGATAGACCGGCTGTTGCCTGATGAGGTACGCCAAATTTGACTCTCACATCCTGACCCGGAGCTCCGAAGAAATCACCAGGAACGATCGAGGTTGGCAGATTTAAAAAATTTTGGTACTGAATTGAGCCATTGATTTGCGGCAGCCCGATGCCAAGCAATTCATCTGTAGAAATTTTTGCTGCTTCCTGATCATGTCGGGCATTTTTAACGGCCGGAGCATTTGTTTTCGCATACTCTTTGGCTTGTAACAAACTCAGTGGCTGAGTTTGAGCATGCACACCGTAGCAACACATCAGACAGACGACGAGATGAATCCATTTAGTGTTTTGTAACATCATGCGACTTTATTTTTCTTCATCATTTTATTCAATTGGATGAGTCCTTCATCACTCGCAATCCCGCGGATGTGATATTGAAACGACTCCCTGTAAACATTTGCTGCCTTGAATTGATCGAAAGGAAAAACCTCAGGATCAAGGAATGACTCAACCCTTACGAGATATAACCGAGTGATGATATCGGGGTTAAAATCTTTCCGATAAAGCCCCTCCTTCTGACCCTTCAACAAATTCTTAAGGATGCATTTGTTCACGATATCAGCCCGATGCTGCTTCATTTTGAGAGCGAGCTGAGGATGATATTTTTCGAGATCATATTGCACAGCTGGGTGCACTTTATTGAGAATACCCAGAACCCAATGCATGATTTCGAACATCTCGTCGATGGCCGATAATTTTTTGGATATGATTTCCTTGATGCTGCTCTCCTCTGTGGTCATGTGCAGGTCGAGCGCTCGTGACAGCAAATCTTCCTTGTCGCTGAAATATTGGTACAAGGTCTTCTTTGAGATACTCAGCTGCTTGGCGATATCATCCATGTTCACGCTTTTGATGCCAAAACGCATGAAGATGGACATCGCGCCTTCAACCAGGGTAAATTCTTTGTTCATTATTGAGCGTGCGAATGTACACGCTGAAACACATCAGAAACGAAAAGGTTCAAAAAACGTTTCCTTAGTATTACACCAGCTGGAAATCCAAGGTGCGTTTGTTTAGATCGCCGGCCACGACTTTGACCATGACTTTATCACCGAGATGTATCTCTTCGCGGGTGCGCATTCCTCGGATGATGTATTTGTCAGCATCGAATTCAAAACGATCTCGTGTAATGGATTTCAGGGAAACCTGTCCTTCGCTCTTGGTTTCGCCAATCTCGACATATAGGCCCCATCCGGTAAGACCTGATACCACACCTTCAAAGACTTCACCGATATGTTCCATCATGAATTCCACCTGTTTGTATTTGATACTGGCGCGCTCGGCCTCTGCTGCGCGTTTTTCCATGAGGGAACTTTGTTTGCACCGCAAATCGAAGTCGCCGGCCAAGGGTGCTTTTCCGCCATCCAGATAATGCTGCAATAATCGGTGTGCCATCATATCGGGATAGCGTCTGATAGGAGAAGTGAAATGTGTGTAATGCGAAAATCCCAGTCCGAAGTGACCGATATTACTCACTGAATACTCTGCTTTAGCCATGCTTCTGATGGCCATTTGACGGAGAATATCTTCCTCCGGTTGTCCATCGAGCATCTTCATCACTGAGCGAATGAACTGTGACGGATCGGATGCAGCGTTATTGGGCAGCTTATAGCCGAGGTGCATGAGAAAGGTGCGCAATTGAATGAGCCGTTGATGGTCGGGCTTATCATGAACGCGATAGACAAAAGTTCGTGCGACCTCATCCTTTGTTGTACCGCCGAAGGCACCCACTGCCTGATTGGCCAACAACATAAACTCTTCAATCAATCGGTTGCTGTCTTTCATCCTCTTGATGGTAACACCGAGTGGTCGGCCCATTTCATCGAGTTTGAATTTCACTTCCTCAGTATTGAAATCAATAGAACCTGCGCTGAATCTTTTCTTGCGGAGTTTCACCGCGAGCGCATTCAATTGAAGCACTTCCTTTTGAAAATCTCCCATTTTTCCTTCGATGATTTCCTGTGCTTCCTCATAGGTAAATCGACGATCTGAATGAATGATTGTTCTGCCAATCCAAGTGCTCAAAATCTGCGCGTCGTCGTTCATTTCAAACACTACCGAAAAACAAAGTTTGTCTTCATTGGGTCGGAGCGAACACAAGTGATTGGAGAGTTTCTCTGGCAGCATGGGTATGGTGCGATCTACAAGGTATACCGACGTAGCCCGTTGCAATGCCTCGGCCTCAAGCGCGGTTCCTGGCCTTACGTAATGAGTGACATCAGCGATGTGTACACCGATTTCGTAGCGGTTGTCGCCTGTTTTTCTAAGCGACAGTGCATCGTCAAAATCCTTCGCATCGTATGGGTCTATTGTGAAAGTAGTGATCTCACGGAAATCGCGGCGTTTAGCAATTTCACCGGCATCAATGGTTTCGGGAATTGCCTCCGATTCATTTTCTACGGCAACAGGAAAGCTCTCTGGCAAATCGAACTCAGCAATGATGGCATGCATTTCAACGCTGTGAGAACCGGGCTTTCCGAGCACCTTGACAATCTTACCGAACGGTTTACGCTTGGGGTCGGTCCAGGAGGTGATTTCAGCAATCACCTTATCGCCGTTTCTCGCTCCCAAAAGTTCTGAATCAGGGATATAAAAATCAACGTGTGTTCTGCTATCCGAAGGAATGAAAAATGTGTGCTTTGGCTGAATTTGTACGATGCCTACATGGCGTTGTTTATGACGCTGCAACACTTCAGTTACGACTGCTGATTTGCGCCGACCTCGACCTTGGAGCTCCACCTTCACGATATCACCCCATAGTGCAATACCCGTATTTTCCTTGTCGATATGAATTTCTTTTTCGATTCCTTCTACCTGCACAAAACCCTTCCCGAATCGATTGATGGAGATGATTCCGGTAAGAGCATCCTTTGCACTTTGTTTGGCCAGAAACTTGCCGCGCTCAGGCTGCTGAATGAGTCCCTCCTCGGTGGCGGTTACCAGAATTTCATGAATCAATGTCCGTAATCCCGCGTCACGTATATCAAGCTCTGAAGCAATTTGTTTGTGGTTGAGAGGTTTGCCATGATGCTTTTGCAAAACAGCCAGGACTTCTTCACGCAGGTTGCGCCGACCTTTGGATGTGTTTTTCTTTTTCAATGGATACGAATTTACGCAAGTCGTGTCTATGACTCATAATGTGCGCAAGTACTTGATAATGTTTTAGTGAACAATTTGCCTATTAAATCTAGCCAAATCAAATACATAAATACCGTCGCGATGGAATAGCGTATCTGCGAAGAAGAATAATGCCGTGGTATCTTGACACTCCTCTCCTACTTTGAGAATTTTACTTGCCCCCCGTTCTACAAGCTCCGCAATCACAGTGCTATCGGGCAACTCACGATCGAATCCCATTCTCGTAAAACCTATTCTCCCAATGGAATATAATTGAATATTGGGTGAAGGGTCATTGATGCAAATGACGGTATCCATTGGTGAAATTACTTGTCGCACGCCTTCAATATGACTCTGTAATTTACCGAGATGACTATTATAATAATCATTGAAATACCACCAATTACCCCGGATAAATGAACTCAATAAAATATTATTTCTGGATATTAAATTATTCTTGCCACGTGAAGTTTGAGAGTATGCTAAAGCATGCGTAAAAATCAGTATTGAAAAGGAAATGAATACCGCAGTTTTCATCCATTTGAAACGCAAGAAATAATATTCAAAATCCTTGAATATTATAAATAACATTGTCAACGGTAAGAACAGGGCTTCAATTAAGTAATAATCGTGAACTTCTAAAGCCCAGAACCATAATGCGATATAACTGCAAACTCCAACGCATCCTATCAACAGCGCAATGAAAAGAAATCCCTTTATTCTTTGGCGAATCATGGCATATATAATGAGGCAAATCAGTGGCAACAAAACACTCAAGTGAAATATTAAATTGAATTGGTATTTCCAAATGGATGTCCATATGCGCTGAACATCATTCGCGCTTACCTCCCAAATGGGCCTGACAACTGTAGAAAATAAATCCGAATGATGAAATTCATTGTATCGAACAGCATAGGAATACCACTGCCAAGTGCATAATAATGCAATCACTAGAGACATTGCAAATACCAGAGTGGGCTTGCGATATAAACCAAATATTTCTTTTTTTATAAATCCATAATGAACCACTGCGGCACCTGCAAAAGTTAGGATGGCAATTAGCGCAGTAATCTTGATCAGAACGGCCAGTGTTAAGAAAAAAACGAGCAATACCACATGATACCCTTTGGGCCGGGTGAGATACTTATAGATGAGGTATGCTGTAATCAGAAGAAATGAGAACGAATAGAGGTTGGGCAATATAGTATTTGAATAAAATAATAGTACCGGTGAGGATAAAAGCGTGGCGGTGAAAACCAGGGTCTTTTTTTCAGAACGAAAGAAATATTGCAGTACTTCAGAAAATAAAATCAACGCAGTGTATAGCGTGAGATAGGTTAACAGCTTGCCAATCCACTCATGCTGACCGAAGATCGACCACAAATTCCCAATTATATAATAGACAATGGGGAATTCTCCGGCGGCTGCACGATTATTGAAAGGAGAGACATATTGTGTTTCGGGCTGCCAAAAAGAATTTCCTTTCATGTAATTCAATGCAATAGAAAATGAGTCAGTCTTGCGCCATTCATGGATAGGTCGAATGGGTTCGAAAAAATCTCCGAGATGCCCGTATATGACAAACAGGACAACAATCAATAGGGCTATTCTGAATTTCATATTTTACTGAACGTCTAAATAATATTTATATATCACCGCTTAAGGTCATCACGTATGCAAAATTGTCGGCGCTTCTCGGAAAGGCATAAGGGCCCATTCTGTAACTCATGCCCACTCCCAATGAAAGCGTGTTTAATTTCATAAGTTGATTCAATTCCATGCCGGCTTCATAATATCCCCTATTTGCGGCGTTGGGCTTGTATTCGTAGCGGACTATATCACTCGCATTACCGATAATAGCTGAGCCCTTTATGGCAGGTTGAATGGAAAATTTCCGACGGCCCAAGGGAATGCTTTCAAATATGTGTCGCACAAATACGGACGCGAAACGGCTGTGCTGAAATTCATTGGTTTTCATGGTAAGGAATGTTTCGTTACTCATTGGCGCAAAGTTTCTGAATGCACCGCGGCCATTGTATAACAAACTATAAGGAACGGCCTTATCCACAACTCCCATAACAATAGAAGCCGACAGTTTTCCATGGTCAAAAAACCGAAACGTTTTCTGAACTCGAAAGTCAAATCTGTTATATGCAAAATCGTTGTATGCAAAGGAATTCGGCGCGAATCCATAACGCACTTTTACGATGGGCATATGCCCTTGAAGTTTCACCTCACCTTGTCGGGTCAACATGATTTTCTCTCCCGGAGCCCAGCGCAATTCGACGGCACATTCAGTATTCAAAAAACGGGACATATACAATGCTACATTTTCATTTTCTGCTACCTGAAATTTCATTGCCTCGAAAGGTGCTATCTCTTGAACCATGATAGATGACTTCACAGAAAGAGTGCGCCAAAGTCGTCCCGAAAGGGTGAATTCTGCTCTCTCCCTGCGGTCCATACGAGAGACGAAAATCCTGTATAAATCAATTCCCATCGGCTCAATTTTATCCGGCAAAATAGTATTGCCTCCTGTTTCAAAGACATCATTTTGATACTTGATACTTGTCCAAACATCCCTGTTTCTGCTCCATCGAAATTTCAGATCTCCACCATACTTCCATGCAGTATCTCCCACACCGAAAGCCATATATCCGCCAGTGCTAAAAACGGTTGAGATATTCTGGCTCGTACGCAAATCAGCGCAAATTCTGATTCCCTCGTAAGGATTGTATGCAATGAAGTTATTGATGTTCCACTCGACGGGACCAAGATTTAATGAACCCCGGGTCAGCGAGGTAAAACGTTGTAGCTTCTGATCCAATTTGGCGGCACGTCCAAGACTATCAATAGTAAGATAGGTGCGTAACTCCTTTTCGGTTAGTGCCACCGCGCGTGCGCTGGCCCATAGAGAATCATTTTCGGCTATTGGATACTGATCAGCGATTACCGAGATAGGCCCGAACTCACTTTGCTCGAATTTCGGATGGAAATCAACCCGCTGAAAATATTGCTTGCTATATCCTTCAAGAGGTTTGTTAAGCACCTTGACATTCTCGAAAGTCAAGAAAGTTTCGCTTTGATCAGGAAACCAAAATTGATCAGAGTGCCTTTTATACTGCTGTTTTATTCTGACCGTCAAATCGGCACTATCAGGCAATGCCGCAGTAAAATTCACTATTGCCGAATCACGGCTCTGCAGGTACAATTTTCCACTAAGCTCTTCACCTCGCCGTGATTTACGCGGCCAGAAACGGATCCCTAAAAGAGTGTCATTCGCCTGAAACACGCTGTCTTCGAGCTGATAACGGTAATTTTTGAAAGCGCGTTCCGACAGCGGGGCCGTGAATGTTCTGCCCATCACCTCAAAAGTTTCACCATAAGCGGATAATTCTTGCAACTGATAGGCCATCAAAAACATATCTGCCGACTGCATGATGCCGGATACCCGATGAGCATTGATTCTGTCGAGCTTCTTTCCGGGGGGCGAAAATTCCTTATGCACCGATGTTTCCATCAGAAATAAATACTTCTCCTGCAGAAATTTTTGTAAGGCGATTTCGGCCGAGTCCGTTGAAATGGGTTCATGAGTGCCTGATCCGTCACTCTCCAAATTTCTTCCTACCAGAAGTTTGAAATATGCGTCACAGCTGAATGAACGTCGCATGGGATCATTCTCAGCTTTTCTATCGATAGCCCGCTGGATGATCAGATCTGCAGGATTTACGCCGGGCAGAATTACAACCTCAGGTAAGGATTGATTCAATGAACGAAGTGTAATAAAAATAGCACGATCCGAATTCACCTTCATCTTGACAGATTCATAGCCAATGAGACGCACATGAATCTCAGGAGCCGAATCAATAACATCGAGAGAAAATTTACCATCAATATCTGAAAAAGTAGCATGTTGGTTAGAAGCATCGGATACCACTGCAAATGCCAACGGCTCCTGAGTGGATTCGTCTATCACCGTACCCGTCAAAACGAACTGACCACACAGTTCCAAATTCACGACCAATAAAAGCCAAAGCAACGATGCAGCCGGTAATACCTTATGAAAGAATCTGCTCAAAGTGAAAAATAGAAAGGTTTGCAAAACTCAACCATATCCCTCATGTTCAAAACAATTCCTGTTAAATAGCAGATATCGTCAAGGGTTCTGAATTGCTATGCTTTATAGATGATACTTCATTGAGACGCGTAACGATTTCAAAATTGTGTTTTGAGCGGTGGAATTATGCGCCTATTTTCGCGCCCGAAATAAAAATTTCTAATGGCTCAAAACATTGGCAAAATTGCCCAAATCATCGGACCAGTAGTGGATATTTCCTTCCCTGCCGGCCAGAAACTTCCCAATATCCTCGATGCCTTGGTTATCAAGCGACCTGGAGGAGATTTGATACTCGAGTGTCAGCAACATATCGGTGAAGACACGGTTCGCGCCATCGCGATGGATGCTACCGAGGGACTACAGCGCGGAGAAGAGGTGCACGCCACAGGCGCGAGCATTACGATGCCTGTGGGAGAGCAGATCAAAGGAAGACTCTTCAATGTAGTAGGCAATCCTATTGATGGAATGAAAGAGGTGAATAAGGCAGGTGGATATTCCATCCATCGTCAACCTCCGAGATACGAAGATTTGTCTACCTCTACAGAGGTACTCTATACCGGTATCAAAGTTATCGACCTCATCGAGCCCTATGCGAAGGGCGGTAAGATCGGATTGTTTGGTGGTGCAGGTGTAGGGAAAACCGTTTTGATTCAAGAGCTGATCAACAATATCGCAAAAGCTTACGATGGTCTATCCGTTTTTGCAGGAGTGGGCGAACGCACTCGCGAAGGAAATGACCTGCTGCGTGAAATGATCGAAGCCGGTATTATCAAGTATGGCGAAGAGTTCATGCACGGCATGGAAAAGGGCGACTGGGATGTAACCAAAGTTGACGATAAAGAACTGGCAAAATCACAAGCAACCTTTGTATTTGGTCAGATGAATGAGCCGCCTGGAGCGCGCGCCCGCGTTGCCCTTTCAGGACTCACCATTGCTGAGTACTTCAGGGATGGTGATGAGAAGTCAGGCGGACGCGACATCCTTTTCTTCATCGACAACATTTTCCGTTTCACGCAGGCAGGTTCTGAAGTATCTGCACTTCTTGGTCGTATGCCATCAGCCGTGGGATATCAGCCCACCTTGGCCACAGAGATGGGATTCATGCAAGAACGAATTACTTCTACCAAGCGCGGATCTATCACTTCGGTACAAGCGGTATATGTGCCTGCTGATGACCTTACCGATCCGGCCCCAGCAACAACCTTTGCTCACCTCGACGCAACTACAGTATTGAGCAGAAAGATTGCCGAGCTCGGTATCTATCCATCGGTTGATCCACTCGATTCAACTTCAAGAATTCTCACGCCGCAAATCGTGGGTGAAGAGCACTACCGTTGTGCCCAGCGTGTGAAACTGATTCTGCAGCGATACAAAGAACTTCAGGACATCATTGCCATCCTCGGTATGGATGAATTGTCTGAAGAAGATAAGCTCAGTGTATTCCGCGCCCGCAAGGTGCAGCGTTTCCTTTCTCAGCCCTTCCACGTGGCTGAGCAGTTTACGGGTATCAAGGGAACACTTGTTCCTATCGAGGAGACCATCAAGGGCTTCAATATGATTCTGGATGGTCATTGCGACGAGTATCCTGAGGCAGCGTTTAACCTCAAGGGAACGATTGAAGAGGCGATTGAGGCAGGAAAGAAAATGCTAGCAGAAGCAGCAGCCAGAGCTTGATATGAAGATTGAAATCATCACACCGGAGAGTACACTTTTTGAAGGCGAGGGCAGTTATGTAGCCCTCCCAGGAAGTGATGGCGGCATTGGAATTTTAGATCGACACGCCCCGCTGATTTCCTCACTGAAGGCAGGAACGCTAAAGGTGAAAGACAAAGCAGGCAAAGAACATCGCTTCGAGGTGAAAGGCGGCACGGTTGAGGTTTCCGACAACAAAGTGATCATCCTCGCAGAGTAAAGTCCGAATTATCATTGATAGCATTGGCCAACGCTTATGCGTCATCTTCGCTATCCCTGGCGAATTTTCATCAACGAATTCCTAAAGAGAATACAGAGAGCTGTTGGTAAAGCCTTACCGGCAGTAAAGTGATTTTTGACGCCTGTTCCTTCTCCTGAACAAGTCATCTGCGCCATTGTGGATGCCGCTCTTCACAACACGTTATGGATGAAAGTGTGCAACCTCTGTTTTGTACCTACGTCTAACCAATACCTTCGGCTGATAATTTTCGATCCGAGAAGTTGAAATCTCTCATGCGCATAGCTACAGTCATATTATTTCTTGCCACCTTGCACTGCACTGCTCAGCAAACCGAATACTGGCTTGGCTTTTCGGAGAACAGTGCCCTTTCAGGCGATGAAGAAATCAAGGTGATTATTTCTTCGCAAGTTGCAGCATCAGGCGAGGTGAGTATTCCTGCAGCAGGCTGGTCAGCCAATTTTGTTGTTCCCGCAGGCACTTTTAGTCAGATCGTAATTCCATCGAACCTGTTGGAAACTGGGGTGGATAACCTCCCCCTGCCGAGCGGTATCCGAGTTCGTTGTTCCTCACCGGTTTTTGTTCAGGCCTCGAGTGCACAAAGTAATTCTGCTGAGCTTTCCTCTGTGCGAGCATTGCATGACTTAGGTAATCAGTACCGAGTTCAGATACCGCCTACCACAACTAGCACTTCAGTGCTTATCGTTTCTACTGCAGATAACACCCAAATTGACATTGCCACAACACCAACCTCAGGCATCGCTTCAACTTCGGTTACATTGGATGCAGGCATGTGCTATAGAATCAGTGCGCCGGCGGGTAGTGACCTCTCTGGAACATTGATTAGTGGAGCGACCACTAATGGCGACTGTCGTGATTTTGCCGTGTTCGTTGCTGCTGAATGCGCAAGCGTACCCACCAACTGCAGCACGTCATGTGACCACCTGTTCGAGCAGATTATGCCTATCGAAAAATGGGGAACGGAATATTTTATATCACCCTTTCTTTTCACCGTGAATCCCCTATTCAGTGGCGCTAATAATGGCGCTTATTCATATCGAATAATGGCACATCAAGATGG
This sequence comes from uncultured Comamonadaceae bacterium, assembly GCA_964555295.1. Taxonomy (GTDB): domain Bacteria; phylum Bacteroidota; class Bacteroidia; order Flavobacteriales_D; family Sanyastnellaceae; genus CAZKRL01. The sequence continues at coordinate 40,329 of CAZKRL010000007.1, forward strand.
CACCTCAGTAGCCATCGATGGCACAGGCGCAATAGTCTTGAACGCAGGTGAATTCATTGAGTTCAACAATGAAACGACAGCACATTGTATTAGTGCCTCAGCGCCGGTGCATCTGTTACAACTGATGCAAGGTATTGCCTGCAGCGGGAACGGTGATCCATCGCTCATAGAAGTGAGACCGATTGACGACGGGCAGAATCAGATTTGTATTCATGCCACTCCGTTATCCGGTATCACCCAACACTATCTGCAAATCAAAGTACCCGCAGCGGGGGTGGCTCAATGCTCAGTAGATGGGGAGACCATTGCACCCAATTTATTCACTGCATTTCAGCCATGCTCGGGTTGGTTTTATATCAACTATGAAATCACTGCAGGATATCACAACGTAGAGTGCTCAAGCGGATTCGCAGCTGTATGCTACGGTGTTGGATCTACTGGTAATTCAATTGCTTTAAGTTATGCATTCAGTCCATCCAAAACAACTGTCATTGAATTGCCGTCTGTGGATGATAGTTTTTGCTCAGGCAATCCACTTAGCATTGATGTACCGGAGGGATATACTCCCATCGGCTGGTTCATACTTCCTGACACATTAAACAGTCTATCCAACAATGCTCAACTCGACTTAGTAACCCCCATCCTACCCGGATTATACATGGCGCGCACCATTGATGCCACGACCGGATGCCCGCGAGATTTCCGGTATTCAGTGGCATCCCCTGGCAACATTAATATATCCATTCACCCATCACAAATCAATGCATGTACATTTCAGGAATTCAACGTTCAAGCCAGCGCAATTCCATTTTCCGATGCACTGGTTTTCGAGTGGACACCCTCATTGGGCTTAAGTGACTCCAATATTTCCAACCCTATAATTAATGCTACCGAAACAACTGTATATCAAGTTAACGTTAGCACCCCCGACGGTTGTCTGAGCGGCAGTGCGCCACTTCCGGTAATTGTAACAGAGGGTTCTATAGCTGGGCTTGAAATACTTGAAGAGGATATTGTAATATGTTCCGGTGAATCGGCCAGTCTAAATCTGGTTGCAGAAGAATACATATGGGAAGATAATTTCGATCCTTCGATTTCATGGGGCTACTGGTCGTCCGTTTCAGGAGGAGAAGACAACAATGCATGTGGTGTAATCAGCGGTGGAGCTCTGTACTTCAACTCCTACCCACCACGTGAAGCAATTACCCAACCCATGACCATTGGGGGTGCCGGGTTTGTTCACTTTACTATCAAAATCGCTAATGGCGATGCGCCATGTGATGATGCAGAACCCGGTGACAACGTTCAACTTTCCTTCTCTGTCAACAACGGAGCATGGCAGATTTTTCAAACCCTTTACGAATATGCATATCCCGAATTCACGGAAGTGGTGGTGCCTATACCGCTGCTCGCGCAATCGGGCAGCGTTCGTTTCAAGTGGAGTCAAGCGGGGATGTATACACAGGGAGAAGACAATTGGGTGCTGGAGAATGCATATGTGACGCGCACTATGGCGCCTGCCTCATTATTTTGGACACCCAACGTTGGGATCAATCTATCCAATCCCATGAATCCTGTTGCAAGTCCATCCATCAGCACAAATTATGAGGTATCCTATATTGATGCTGTCAGCGGATGTGAGTACAGCGATAATGTAAATATTGAAGTCGGGGGTAATTATACACTTGCTGTATCGGCAGACACCTTACTTTGTGGTGAAAGTGGTGTTCCATTGTCGGCATCGGCGGATAACGGAACTCCTCTTCAAATCAATTGGACACCGAGTGCGGGGCTCTCATCAGATAACACTAATGAAACATACTGCACCCCTTCCGCTACCACGACCTATATTGTTACTGCCATAGCTCAAGATGGTTGCACTCAGCAAGAGGAGGTTACCGTTGAAGTAGGACCAGAAATTACAATCACACTGTCTGCCACCGACAGTGTCATTTGCGAAGGCGAAAACATAACACTACAAGCCCAGTCAAATTTTACCGATCCGTTGAATTGCTTGTGGACAGGCACAGGAGCTGCATCGGGTGTTAATCTCTTTGCACAGACTGTTTCACCTACCATCAACGGCGACTATATCTGTATGGTTGAAGATCTAGTATCAGGATGTGATGCTTCTGATACTCTATTCATCGGAGTGACGCCCGAATTTTTTATTACCATCAATCCTGGTTTTATTGTGAATTGTGCCACTCCGGGAACCGCAATATCTGCGAGTTCCACATCCATTGAACCTGTTAACTGGTCTTGGAATCCACCAAGTTCGGTAGATAACCCAAACTCCTCGTCCATTGAGCTACTCACCACCGACGAACCCATTCTTGCCGTAATTGCAGAAACTCAGGAGGGTTGTACGGCTGAGGCTTCAGTTTCATTGATAGTATCACAATTCGAAACGGATCTTGGACCCGACGACACATTCTGTGAAGACGAGTTGTACATCTTACAGACCGGATGGCCATCATCGTTTGATTTCGTTTGGAGCAATGGGGGAACTACGTCATCAATAATCATCCAAAATACCGGGGAATATTCAGTTACTGTGACTTCTGCGGATGGTTGTCAATCTTCGGATACCATCTTCATAGAGAATTTGGAATATCCCGAAATCGCTCTTCCTGACGATACAATATTTTGCGAAGGAGGTTCGGTTAGGCTGATAGGAGGTCCCTTTGGTTATAACTACGAGTGGAGTACGGGTGAAAGTTCTCGCGTCATTGATGTAGATGTAACTGGCGTTTATTCAGTGATTGTCTCCAACGGCGGATGCTTAAGTTCGGATACTGTGGTGGTTGGTGTTCGTCCAAATCCAATGCGCTTTTTGCCTCTTGAGGAAGAGTATTGCTTTGGTCTAGGAATACCCCTTCAACTTGACGCTGGTAATGTGGGCTCAACCTTCTCATGGGAGGACGGCTCCGACGACCGAGTGCGGCAAATCCAACAATCTGGCACATACAGCGTATTGATAACATCTCCCGATAGTTGTCAAGCGATGCATCAGATTGAGATTATTGAAAATTGTCCAAATACCCTTTTTGCCCCAAACACTTTCACACCAGATAATGATGGCATCAATGACGTTTGGAGAATTTATGGCCAGAACATAATTGATTATCACCTGCAAGTATTTAGCCGATATGGAACAATAATTTTTGAGAGTGATAACATCAATGATGTTTGGACCGGTGCAGGGCCAGGCGGCGAATACTATGTTGACGGGGGTGTATACGCCTATGTTATTCGATATAAATACGTTGGTGAAAGCGGTTTCGTGGCGGGGGAGGAATTTATTAGGGGTTATATCCGAGTAGCCCGATAACTATGGCTGCTGTATAATTTTATAGAGTTCATCCAATTTGGGTTGCAGGATGATTTCAATTCGGCGGTTTTTACTCTTATCACTAGCGTTGATTGGATAATACTCGCTCCTACCTGCAGCACTCAATATGGTGGGTTTAACTTTACTCGAAGCGAGTATAATTTTGACCACCTCCGTCGCTCTCAACACGCTAAGATCCCAGTTATCCTTGGGATATGCTGTACCGTTCAAAGGGTCTGTATCCGTATGACCTTCTACCATTATCTCCAATGTTCCTTCACTTTCTATGGCATTTGCCACATCAACAAGTGCCTTACGCCCTTGTGAATCTACCTCAGTACTACCGGAGGCAAATAGTAGCTTTGCTTCCATACTCACATATACTTTGCCATTTTTTTCGCTTACTGTGAGCCCCTTATCTTTAAATCCTAACAGAGCATTTTCCAGTTTCTTTTTAAGCTGAGTGCTTGCATCTTGCTGATCCGACAATAATTTCTCCAATTCATCCAGACGTCGCTGTTTTTCTACGAGTGCTCTTTCCTTATCCTTCAACTCTCTTTCAAGAACCGTAGCGAGTTCTTCACGCTTCTGCAGAACAGTTTGTAACTGTTGCAAATCGTTTGCGAGGCGTTTGTTTTCATCTGTGGTTTGAGTGAGCAAATTGGTGCGCTGTGCAGCCAGGATATCATTGAGCTCAATGATTTTATCATACTGAGTTCTGAGTTGACGGTAATCCCTGCCCAGACGCGAAGTATCGGACGCCAACTGATCTGCCTCCTTCTTATAGGTATCTCGTTCGCTCTGAAGTTCACTATTCTGTGCAGCAAGTTTATCGGCCTCTGCGCGCAAAGTTTTGTTTTCTTCCAAGGTTGCATTTCGTGAAGCTTCTAGTTCCGCGTATTTACGCTGCGGCACACAAGACGAAAGAACGTAAATACAACTTAACCACCAATATAATTTCATACTCTTCATGTTCTGAATATTACATCCGACAATCAGATCAGAATGATGGGTAAGAACAAATTTTGAACGGATTTATCACCAAACCAATGCCGCCTTATGTCATAATACATAGAACAAATTCTGCCTATAATATCAAAATGGAATAAATACCTTGACAATAAAAAGCCCCGAAATAAATCGGGGCCAATGCTTTAAACACTTGCGACTTCAATCTAGTTGAATTCCTTTAAGCGATTCATCAAAATCCGTCGAGCATTAAAAATCCGGCTCTTGATTGTTCCAGTTGGGACCCCCATTTTAGCGGAGATTTCGTCATAGTGATACCCTTCGAAAGCCATTTCAAATGGTATCCTGATATCATCCTTTAATTCATTGATGGCCGCCTTGATATCTTTGGTATTGATACCCCGCAGAATATTGTTGTCAGCGTGAGAAGAGCTCGGCGCTATTGTTTCATGCGTTACATTGTGCTGAAAAATTCCCCGACCGAGTTGTTGCTTTTTGCAGTTATTCAAAAAAACATTGCGCATAATAGTGTAAAGCCATCCCTTGAAATTCGTGCCCTCAGCAAAATGGTCCTTGTAGCGCATTGCCTTTAGAAAAGTATCCTGAATTAGATCCTCAGCATCCTCAATATTTCTCGTGAAACTGATAGCAAAGCCTCGCATGACGGGCCTTGTAGAAACAAGTAATTGATTGAATTCAAGTGTGCTCATTGCTTTTGTTTAATTGTTGATGACAAAGATTAAACAGACTTCCTATCATTCCAAGAAAATGTTTAACAAATTCAAACAATAATTAAACAAAATTGCTAAATCACTGAAAACGTGATAATTAGGGCTAACGCCTCAAAACCAAAAGAGAGGAAATTTATGGGGAATCAGTCTACGAAGACCTCCTCGAGCATATGCTCGATACTCTTATAAATCTGGATGAGTTGCAGATCTGGAGTTCTAGTACCATGGAGGATATTTCCTGTTAGATGAAAAGTACACTGTGTATCTTCAAAACGCTGAGAGATCTTTTTCAAATAGCCCGGTAAAAGCACCTGCGCCGGCTGGGTGGTAAACAGTGAAACGAAATGAACATTTCCAATGCGCTGATACACCTGAAAAAGATCATCCACGGGTACACTCTGTCCCAAGTATATAGTTCGGTAACCCTTGGTGCGGAGAACAAAATTGATCATGATAAGAGAGAGCTCATGGAACTCGAGCTCAGGCAGATAAAGCACAAAGGTTTTGTTGTGATTGATTACCAGCTCCGGCCCGAGTTTATTGATATGTGCGTATAGCTTCTGCCGTATGAGATTACTCACAAAGTGCTCCTGTGCGGGGCAAATGGCATTAGAAAGCCACATCAAACCGATTTGGTGAAGAAAGGGGGTAAGCACCTTAACATATGTACGCTCCAGACCAAAACTAGCAACATGAAGGTCGACAACACTGTTGAACAATTTTTCATCAAAATTCAACATAGAAAGTTTCAGAGTAGCTAAAAGACTGTCCTCATTTTGCACAGCGGTACTATATTCCTCTATTAGCTTGCAAATTGTAGTCTCATCCATAGCAGCTATCTCCGAGATTTTATGACCGCGCTGATTCAAGAGACTTACGTTCAACAGCATCTTAAGCTCCTTGTCGGAATACTTTCGGATATTACTGTCGGTTCTTGTTGGTTTGAGTAGGCCATACCGCTGCTCCCAAATTCGAATAGTATGGGCTTTGATGCCAGTGTAGCTCTCTAAATCCTTAATACTGAACTCCTGAATATGGTCGGTCATGCGATTACAACAAGAGGTAATTACGAAAGTTCATTCGGTGAAAAGTGAACTTACGTTTTTATTAAGCTGAAGTTCAAAACGACTCTCTGCACTTATAGAATTCCGGATAACGAATGGCTAAAATCTTGTTGCCATTTATGAAGCATAGAATAATGTAATTCGCGAGAGCAAGAAGAATTTGCAACTACTACGTCTAAATTGCACCATGGAATTTTGGGACTTTCTGAAAGACCTTACCGATCCTCAATCCATCATCATGCATGGTGGCTTGTTGTTATTGCTTTTGGTCATATTCGCAGAAAACGGACTCGTGATTGGTTTTTTTCTTCCTGGTGACTCACTGATCTTCCTGGCAGGATTGATATGCTACTCCAAACCAGAGCTTTTGAACGCAGACATTCAAACCTTGCTGATAGCAATGTTTTTTGCAGCAATAACCGGAAGTCTTGCCGGCTACTATTTCGGCAGAAGAATCGGGCCACCATTATTTGAAAGGAAAGACTCCATCGTATTCAAAAAGAAATACCTAGACCTCACGAAAAAATACTACGACAAACACGGCGGGAAAACACTTGTAATTGGCCGATTTCTGCCGTTGATTAGAACCTTTGCTCCCATCATTGCAGGCGTAATAAAGGTACCCTTCTCCACCTTCATGCTTTATAATCTCGTTGGGGGAGCACTTTGGATTTCATCATTGTCTCTACTAGGATACTTTCTGGGCTCACGCATACCAGGAATTCAAGATTACGTTGGCTATATAATAATTGGTTTCATAGTAGTAACGAATATATTGGTGCTCAGAACCTACCTCAAACAGCGCCGAGAATCCAAAGCCACCGAGGCAGATGACGATACACCGATACTGATGCCATAAAAGTTGTGACGCAATTTGGCGTCAATGCAATAGATTTCACGTCAATTCACGCCCGGCCCATATTTTCGTGCCCTCAGAGCAATTGGTACATATATCATGGGTTTTACGTGATGTGAAGAGTGACGATCTAAAATTGCGATACAAGGAATTGTTCCAGATTTCGCCGAGAGTAGATTCATTTATGTTACCCATGGAGTGCTCCGCATCTTTATCAAAACAGCACGGAACAACATTGCCATTCCAAGTTATTACTGTGCCGCTCCACATTCTCCAGCAATGATTTTCGAGTGCGTTTTTCACCTTATAGGTTCCATCATTCAATCTCACATATCGACTGTATTTGTCGTTGCGTGGTATGAGAGGATTCCCGTTTTTATAATTGTATACCTGTGTAGTCTTAAATCGAATCTCATCGACACCCAAATCGGAAGCCAATCTTTTGGCCTGGTCTACTTCATGTTCATTGGGCTGAGTTATGAGAAATTGAAATACAATTTTCAATTCGCTTTTTGAGGTGACGTTTCGCGCTGCAATAAGACGCCGTGTGCCTTCTAAAACGGTTTGTAATGAACCATGAACTCTGTAGTTTTCATAGGTTGCTTGAGAAATACCATCGATGGAAATAATGAGCAATTTCAAACCGCAACTCAGAATTGACTTCACATTCGCTTCATTCAAAAAATGGCCATTGGTACTCAAACATGTATACAGCCTCGCATCAGCTGCCTGCCGAACCAAAGAAAAAATATGTTTATTGAGAAACGGCTCTCCCTGAAAATAAAAGTTCACCCAAATGGCATGATGTTGAAATTGTGGCAACCATTTGGCAAATTGCTCAGGCAGCAGTTGCCCCATTGGACGATGAAATATCTTCAGGCCACTGGGGCATTCGGGACAACCTAAGTTGCAGGAAGTTGTGGGCTCGACACTTAAGCTTATGGGTAAAGACGGATGGTAACTATTTCTGGTGAACCGACTTACATAAAAAGATAGTACCGTCATCAGTGCATTCCATACACGGCGTGGCGTCAGCACTGACAAAAGTGAAATCGATTTCATAATGAGTTAATCCATCAAAAGTACGTCATCCCGTTGCAGCGGATTTCAGCACAAGGCGAATCACAATGGATACAATCACGTTCGTGAATGATGAATTAACCAACATTACTTTCCACCCAACTTTTCCGCAAAACCAGCAATAATCTCGTCATAGTTGTCGCGATGCACAACCGTCAACTCATGCTCTCCATATATCTTGGTGAAGCTCTTGGTCAGACGCACTTTCTTTCCCGGATTCCATTTGATTTCGATAGGATAAAGCTTGCGGTCCTTTTCCAAAACCAAATCAATTTCGCGCTGATCCACATTGCGCCAGAAATAAAAACGCGCAAAGCTTTGGGTGTTTTCATTCTGCTTGCGCAATTCATTGATTACGTAATTTTCGAATAAGGCGCCTGCATCGTTGCGAACTTCAATCGGACGAAAATCATTGATGAGCGCATTTCTGATTCCTACGTCATTGAAATAGATCTTTTTCGACTTCCTCAATTCCGTGCGTTCATTTGTGTGATAAGCGGGTAGTTTATAAATAACGAATGCCTGTTCAAGCATGGCGATATAACTATCTATGGTTTGATTATCAATTTTTAGGGTCTTCGACAATTCAAACGAACTCACTTCATTGCCCAACTGCCAGGCCAGAAGACGCAACAGATCCAGCATCTTCTCCGGTTTCTTGATTCCTTTGAAAAGAAAGATGTCCTTGTACAGGTAACTGTCAGCCAGAAAACGCAGCAAGCGCTCTGCCTCCTGAGGATGCGTGACCACATCGGGATAATATCCATACAACAAACGATGCGGTAGCTCACGCAGTTCATCCACCAGACTATTATGGCTTGCCATTTCCATAAATGAAAGCGGATAAAGATGATATTCATATTTCCTCCCCGTGAGGGGCTCATTGAGTGAATTGCGCAGTTCAAAGGCACTTGACCCACTTGCAATCACTTGAACATCTTTTACATAATCGGCAAACAACTTCAGCAAAGAACCGATGTGATCAATCTTCTGTGCCTCATCAATCACCACGACTTTGTGATCACCCGCAATTTGTTTCAGGCGCGACACAGAGGTATTATCGAACATCTTACGTACATCAGCGTTTTCACCATCGAGCCAGAGTGTTTTCAGATTTTGGCAGGAGGGCAGCATGCGGATGAGGGTGGTCTTACCCACTTGACGAGCTCCAAGAATGACCATGACTTTCCCCTTTTGAAAATCCTGATCCATGAATGTGGTGATATGTCGATGAATGGACATTTGCCTATTTTTTTGGGATTTAATCGCAAAAATAGTACTAATTTTGGGAATACACTCATAAAATATTGGTTTTTACTGATCATGATGGCGCATATGATTTGATAATGACTCAGATCACTGAAGTTTATACATCCTGATTCAGATCTGACAGAGAGTTAATTTCCTGAATGATGCGCTTACATAAGGGCCACCACGACACCGCAAAGGCCGCAACGTTGATCAAGCGTATTCATCACCTTGGTTGACTGAAAAATAGATACTTCGTGATAGCGCAACAACTAAAAATGCCCCCGCGTCGATGTAAATCGGTTCGTGACTCATTAGGGGTTAATGTTGCCACAAATCTCACTGCACATCATCAGCATACATCCGATGCATTGCTATAGCATGTGGCAAACTCAGGCAAGCCAAGAAGATGAAAAAATTTCCTGATGCAGATTCCAATTCACCCAAACCTATTGAAGAACGCGCGAAAACGAACAAACCAAGTAATAGCCAAGCGCCAATATGGAACGGGAGTGCATGAAGCCATAATTGTTTGTGCGACAATCCAATATGATTTTTAATATGTCTCCAACCGGTTATACTGTGTTGACCGATAAAATAAATTCCAAATGCATACATCAATGGAATCTTATGACTGATGAACAACCATATCACAGTGCAAATCCCAGCGACATTCTTCTGAATTGAAAAATAGAATATCCATGGTAATATGGCCCAAAAAGGAAGTTCAAATGGAACATCAAAGTTACTCATGGTCTCTATAACTTGATTGGTTTCACCGACATGTGTACAAAGTATATAGATTAATACAGACGAGCCCCATAAAAATGAGAGCAGCGAGTTCATATTCCATGCTTTACCATCGGCCTGACCGAAATGCCATGAGGAGTATGAAAGAAATATGAGCAATGATACATTGGGAATAAAAACCCATAACATCAGCATGAATAATGCAATAGACAAATACTTTATAATGAACCCAGGCATTTTGGAAGCATTCCAACTTCTGGTTTCTAATAGGTGATCAAGAGCACCGTGCGGAATGCCTACGGTTATTAGTCCTATCGCAAAAAGAGAGGATGATAATAATTGTATCAATGGGGATTTATGAGGTATTACCGCAATCAATGTTGTGAATAAAATCAACATCAATGATGTAAAGTAAGATAGTCGCTTGAACCTTCTCCAAAGGGACTGAAGAAAGGGTAATAAGGGAAGTCTGGAGAAAATGGCAAACTCACTTTCAATGTTGGACCGTTCATCCAGAAAGGTTAAAATGGTCTCGATAGAATTGTGCCGAAATAAAGCTTCAAATATAGGCTTACCCTTCTCTGGCTCCCGCTCAAGTATATCAAGGAGAAGACTATCATAAAATGGAAATCGACCTTTACGAGATTCTGCGTGGCTTCGGTTATTGATATATGGTGCATTCTCTGATGTCAGATGGGCCGCAATTTCCTCGGCATGATCAAACATTCTTTTGAAAGCGTATCCCGTACTGGGTTTAACTGCGTAGTTTCTGCTACCGAGTTGAACCACTCCCGGAGGTTTGACGTCAAGGATAGGATGTGTGCACATAGGAATACAACCTCGTTCTTCGTTTAGCTTGATGAAATCACCGAAGTGAATTTGTATGTATTTCCGAAGTATTGTTTCAGCCTCTGCAGTCTGGAGTATAGAAGACCCGAACCGTGTGAGTTCAATTAGTGCACTACCATCTGCAAAGGGTAATACATACATGAACTGCGTGCTACCCTGTTGCTCTACATTAAAATCCATAAATCGGAATGCAGTGGTATCTCGATACTGGTTCAGAAGTTCGACCCGCCATCCAATAAAACTTTGATGGATAAGTGTGCCCATAGAATCGCTGGCATCAAAAGTTGGCGTTCTTGAATCGAAAATCAACTTACCTTGAAACACCACCTCATAGCAACTCACCTCAAAGTAATTATCACTTTGGTGAACATCCCTTACGGTAGCTATGTAACGCTTCCAGCCATAGTGTTGTTCTAATATCTCAATCTGTTTGTATAAATCTATGCTTGAAACATGATGGTAACGTAATGATTGAAGAGCACTCCTTTGATTATTAGGTAGAATTACCTCTGACCAAGTTTGTGAAATGACATCCTTGAGATCGGTCTCGATAGAGTCATAACGAGACGACCAAAAGCAAAAGGTTTTGTCCTGACTTACCTTTTGCTCCTTCTCGATGATTAGCACGGATTTTCCATGCAGAGCATTTCGACGATGCAAACTTAATAAAAGCAAACTCGCCGATGCTCCACATCCACAAAAGATATAATCAAATAATCGAGAACTATTCATGAGCTAATTCGAGAGTATAATACTTGAATATCTCCACTACCAATCTGTACTTAGTTCACTATTGGCTGGGATTAGAAATTGACATCTCCAGTTTTTCATTTTTGAATAGATTGAGGTTTCCTTTTGAAAAATCTCGCTTATATGTGCATTTGCGAAAGCATTATGCATGTAATAGTTGGGCGATAAATCAAAATAAAAAGGGAGGATTCAATTGAGCTCGAATCCTCCCTTCTATAGATTGCTATGAGGAAATGTTTTAGTCTTGCGCGTTGCGAGACAGACCATAAATTACCAATCCGAAACCGATTTTATTGATTGCATCAGCAATATTGTAAACTATGTCCATAGAATGTGCAGCAGCTGCAGGATCTGAAACTAATTGCATTCCAAACAATCCTCCAGGAGTGCCAAGGATATAACCTAAAGGGTATATGGCCCACCCTACCAATACAAACCATGCGAGCACCCTTGTTGCACGTGCCACTTGCGCGCCAGCATTTTGAGCGAGGGCGGCAACTTCTCCAAACCAGATGAGGTAAACTATATAGAAATATGCTGCACCTGAGAGCACACCCCACATTACGCTATTGTCTCTATCGATGGTCTCTCCGAAATAACCAGTAACCAACATCACCAGTGAAGCGAATATGAGCTTCCACAAAAGTGACATTTTCGCACCTGCCTTTTTTGTAATCAAGTAAAACTCAACACACATCAAAGGCACAGTCAAAATCCAGTCTACATAACGGAAGAATGTAGGTGAATCACCCGTTTCCAAATTGTAGCCACGCATATAGTAGTAATGCACCGCTGCAATAAATGTGATAAGACCTGAAACCAGAACTGAAGTTCTCCACTTCGCAGAAGTGTTACTCAGTTCAAAAAAGAAAAATACTGATGCGGCCATCATGGCCATTGTACCGATGAAAAAGGTGAATGCAACGTAATTGTCGCTAGCAATTTTTAAGTGCTCCATTGGGTTATTTGTATTAATTTGTCCTACTCTTAAGGCTTTTCGGTTACTCCAAGTTTGTTTTGGTTTCTATCTCCACAACTGAATAACACGAGACTCACAAAAAAGTTTAAAAAATACAACTCTCAGTTAAGCCCAAGGGTATGATGAACAAGGCTAAACCTTGTAAAAACTGAGGAAAACCAACAATAGCGTCCACCATCAGATAACTGATTACAACGAACAAGTAAAACTTGATTTACGTAATTATTCCTCATTTCGCTCCCGCGAGTTCATCACCTTGGTTTGGTGACGAATGGATTCCTTGTGAATCTGATCGAGGTATTTCGAAATGAATTCTTCGGTGAGTCCCACTTTATCGGCAAGAAGTCCGCGCGTGGCAAGGATTTCCTTCCAGCGCTCAAGTTGAAGGATATTGACACCATGGGTTTTTTTATACTCGCCCAACTCTGCTGCGATGCGCATGCGTTTGCCGAGAAGGTGAATAATTTCTTCATCCACTTTATCGATGCGAGATCTCAAGGAGACTAGCCCGGAAACAAAAATTTCGTCGGCACTACTGTTGTTACGAATCTCCAGATTTGATAGCAATGCGTTTATGTCGTGCAATGTGAATTGTTGCGATTTGTCGCTGAGTGCGTGCTCCGGGTTGGGATGCACTTCAATCATTAAACCCTCCATTCCCAGATCCATTGCCTTTTGTGACAGCGCTGGAATTAAGGACACCTCACCGGCGATGTGACTAGGGTCGCAAAGCATTGGGATTTCAGGCATGCGCGTGCGGAAAGCGATGGGTATTTCCCACATGGGTTTGTAACGGTAAATGCTATCGCCATAATGAGAAAATCCGCGGTGAATGACTGCGATTTGTTCAATGCCGGCCTTCATGATTCTTTCCACGGCGCCAAGCCATAATGCAAGGTCGGGCACCATTGGATTTTTGATGAACACGGGCACATTGACACCCCGTAATGCATCGGCAATTTCCTGCACCGAAAATGGATTTACAGTTGTTCGTGCGCCGAGCCATAGCGCGTCGAAACCGTGTCTGAGGCACACCTCAACATGCGCGGCACGAGCCACCTCAGTAATGATGCGCAGACCGGTTTGTTCTCTGGCCTCTACCATCCACTCAAGACCGATTTCGCCCACACCTTCAAAGGAATCAGGTCGTGTTCGCGGCTTCCAAATTCCCCCGCGCAGGTATTGGATGCCGGGCAACTGGCTCACTTCACTGGCTGCCTGCAAGATCTGTTCACGCGATTCAACACCGCACGGTCCACTGATGAGAAAAGGACGGTGACCGTCTTTGCTGGGGATTTTGGGCAAGTCGGCGCTGGTCTTTGAGTTTTTATTCACACAGCGAAAGTACTTACTGCAAGATTAGACAAGGGAAAACACTTGAGGATTGAAGGATGATATTCAACAACTAAATCAAGATGAAATGATGTGCCGTTGATTCCGCGGGCAAATGCAAGAATAGCAGTCTAATTGTTGGCAACGGTGCGCTTTTCCAATCGCCTTTTAAGTTCAGTCCTTATTAGACTTAATTCCCGTCCGGCCTGCCCTTTCACCGATGTGTTCTCTCTAGCACGACGGATCAGGTAAGGCATCACATCCCTCAGTGGGCCGTATGGCATGTATTTGCAAACCTGAAAACCCGATGCGGCCAGGTTGAAACTGATGTGATCACTCATACCAAATAACTGAGCAAAACTCACCCGCGGATCAGATGGCAAAATGCCTCGCGCAATCATCTCCTCAGCAATCATCAAACTGCTTCGCTCATTGTGAGTGCCCGCGCAAAAATGAATCTTGTTGATATGATCAAGACAATATAACGCCGCCGCATCATAATCACGGTCACTCGATGCCTTGTCAGGTTGAATAGGATCGGTATACCCCAGCGACGATGCTCTTTCACGCTCCTTCTCCATATAAGCACCACGCACAAGTTTTACCCCAAGAATATAATTTCCTGAAATGGCTCTGGCATGCGAATCTTTGAGAAACGCAAGGCGGTCATGACGATACAATTGAATTGTATTATATACAATGGCCTGTGTTGCATTGAATTTCGACATCATCTCATCGGCGAGTTCATCAATCGCGTTTTGAATCCAGCTGTCTTCGGCATCCACAAAAATACGCTGATGCCTTTGAGCAGCAGCCTCACAAATCTTCTCTACCCGCTTCTTACCGCGATTCCAGATTTCCAGTTCCTCACCTGAAAGATTACCTTCCGATTTTTTCTCAAGAATGGAAAAGGGAATAATTCCAGTGACTTTGAAAACACAAAACGGGAAATGTGATTTGCCCGATGATGCTTGAATTGTGCGAATGATCTCAGCACAAGTGGCATCCAGATCTTCTTCACTCTCTCGGCCCTCAACGGAATAATCAAGGATAGATCCAATGCCTGATCGG
The DNA here is from genome assembly GCA_964555295.1 of uncultured Comamonadaceae bacterium. Taxonomy (GTDB): domain Bacteria; phylum Bacteroidota; class Bacteroidia; order Flavobacteriales_D; family Sanyastnellaceae; genus CAZKRL01. The sequence goes on from CAZKRL010000007.1 coordinate 55,342, forward strand.
CTCAATTTTTCAGCTGCCGCAAGGCACTCATCAATATTCTCACCTCCACAAAAGTGCTGGAAAATATTGCCCTTCACTGCCCATCCGATAGGAAAACGAATGGCCAATGCCAAATTCGTTAGTGAGCTTCCGAGTGCCACAACCCTGGGGTGAGAAATCACGCTGAACATCCAGTGTGCCTTGCGTAATTCTTTTGCGTTTCTGTGTCGGAAAGCAACCTCCGTATCGTCGAACGAAAGTTTTTTAGGGTCATTCATCGGTGCGAATTTCATCCATGATAACAGCAAATGCCAAATTCGGTTTGGACTACTTTCGCGAAAAAAAAGAAATGGATAAAGTCAAAGCATATATCGATGCGAACAAAGAGCGCTTTTTAAACGAATTGTTTGACCTGCTCAGAATACCCAGTGTAAGCGCAGATCCAGCATACAAAGCCGATGTGAGCCGCTGTGCTGAAGTGGTTGCAACCCATCTCCGCAATGCAGGTGCAGATGGCGTTGAGATTTGTCAAACGCCCGGACATCCGATAGTGTATGGTGAAAAAATGATCGATCCGTCATTGCCTACGGTTCTCGTTTACGGTCACTACGATGTTCAACCCGCAGATCCGTTTGAATTATGGACCACGCCACCCTTTGAGCCCGTCATTCGCAAAACAGAAATTCATCCTGACGGTGCCATTTTTGCCCGCGGTTCTTGTGATGATAAGGGCCAGATGTTCTCGCACGTGAAGGCATTCGAAGCCATGGCAGCCACCGGCAACCTGCACTGTAATGTAAAATTCATGATCGAGGGCGAAGAGGAATGCGGCAGCAACAATCTCGGGCCATTCGTGCGTGCCAATAAGGATCGTTTGAAATGCGATGTTATACTCATCAGCGACACCTCCATCATTGCCAATGATACTCCTTCTATTGATTGCGGACTGCGTGGCTTGAGCTACCTTGAGGTGGAGGTAACCGGCGCGAACCGAGATCTACACAGCGGTGTGTATGGTGGTGCGGTGTGTAATCCCATCAATGTGCTTGCGAAAATGATCGCCTCTCTTCATGATGAAAACAATCATATTACCATCCCCGGATTTTATGACAAGGTTCAAGAGCTTACTGCAGCAGAGCGTGGCGACTTGAACAGCGCACCCTTTGATGAGGGCGCGTATCGCAAAGACCTGGATATTGATGCGGTGTATGGTGAAAAGGGATACACTACCATTGAGCGTACCGGTATCCGACCCACCCTTGACTGCAATGGTATCTGGGGCGGATATATAGGGGAAGGTGCAAAGACTGTGCTTCCTTCAAAGGCCTTCGCGAAAATCTCAATGCGCCTTGTCCCCTATCAAGTAAGTGACGAAATAACCGAGCTCTTTTCTGCACATTTCAAAAGCATAGCCCCACAAGGTGTGCGCGTTGACGTAAGACCTCATCACGGCGGTGAACCCGTGGTAACGCCAACGGATTCTGCGGCCTTCAGAGCCGCTGGAAGAGCTATGCAACAGACCTATGGTAAGAAACCAATACCAACGCGCGGCGGAGGTTCTATCCCCATCGTGGCGTTGTTCGAAAAAGAGCTCGGAGTGAAAACCGTGTTGATGGGCTTTGGTCTTGACAGTGATGCATTGCATTCACCCAATGAGCACTATGGTGTTTTCAATTACTATCGCGGCATTGAGACCATTCCATACTTCCATCAATACTTCGCAGAAGAACAGCGCTGAAATAATGAGCGCCCGGTTTTTTTGGGGAATATGCTTCCTCCTGCTCATGGGCTCCTGCAGGAATATTCAGGAGGTTACCGTAGAAGGAGTAAGAGACCTGAAACTTGGAGACATGTCGGGTAAAGAGGTTCACTGCACAATGGCCTTGCTGGTGAAGAACCCCAATGGTTTCGGCATCAAGCTCAAAGATTTGGACGCCGCCATCAAGCTTGAAGGAAAGGATATCGGCAAGATTGAGCTTGAACATGCTACCAAGTTGAAGCCGGGTGAAATCAGTCGCGTCCCATTGGAATTTACCATTTCATCTGACAGCTGGAAAACCCTTTTGGGGAGTGCCATGAAGCTCATATTCAAAGACAGTCTGAAAATGGGCGTTTCGGGATCGTTGAAAGCCAAGGCATTTATGGTGGAGAAGCGAATTGAATTCAACCAAGAACAGACCATATCTAAGTCCGATTTAGGGCTTTGAAATTTGTGTTTGGAAGGAAACAAGTTCTATCTATATTTGCACCCCGCCAAAAACGGGCTCATGTAAAATCTATAGTTTATGAAACGTACTTATCAACCCTCGAATACAAAGCGTAGAAACAAGCATGGTTTCCGCAAGAGAATGGCTAGTGTAAAAGGCCGCGCAGTATTGTCGGCTCGTCGTCGCAGAGGCAGAAAGAAACTCTCTGTCTCCGATGAAAGAAGACACAAGGGAATAGTGAGACTATAATTATTTTTTTATTAGTGATATCCGCGGCCTTGGTCGCGGTTTTTTTTTACCCCTAATTTCGCCGCCATGCAAATAGCGGTTGATACGAGAATGTTGCGCAGTGGCAAGTTGGATGGTATTGGTCGCTTCGCCCATGAAATCTTAAGCAGGGTGGTTCAAGCACACCCGGAGCATCAATTCCACTTCTTTTTTGACCGACCCTTTGACAAGCGATATATCTATGCGCCCAATGTCAAGGCCCGAACCTTATTTCCGCGCGCCATGCATCCATTGTTGTTTCGGATGTGGTATGACCTTTCTTTCCCGAAAGCCGCGAAACGGGCAGGATGTGAGGTAATGGTTTGTCCCGGGCCGCTTGCTTCAACCCAGCCAGGCATGCCACAGCTTACGGTTTTACATGATCTCAATTTTGTTCATCATCCGGGAGACATGCCCAAGGTAATCGGCAACTACTACAGAAAATATACGCCTCGTTTCGTGCAGGCATCTGATCGGTTGGCCACAGTTAGTGAATTCAGCAAAAGAGACATCTCACAAACTTACTCATACGATCTCTCTCGAATCGCTGTGATACCAAATGCTGCCGCGAGCGGTTATAAACCGCATGACGAGGCAGAAATACAAAATATTCGAAACGAGGTTTCTCAAGGCGCGCCGTACTTCCTGTTTGTTAGCACGATTTGTCCGCGCAAAAATCTCAATCGACTATTGCAGGCATATGAAAGCTTTCGCCTTGCCAATAAGAAACACATTAAAATGCTTGTTGTTGGGGATGCATTCTGGCGCGACGCTGCCATTGAGAAGACATTGAAATCCATGCAATTCAAAAATGATGTGCTGTTTCTTGGACGTCAGAATGCATCACAAATCGTGAGAATCACGGCGGCGGCATTTGCGCTCACATACGTGAGTTACTTCGAAGGATTTGGCATACCATTGTTGGAAGCTTTCCAGTCGGGCGTTCCCGTGATTGCCGGCGATGCAACAGCACTTCCGGAGGTTGCGGGAGGTGCTGCCTTGCTCGCAAACCCCTTCAGTGTTGAAGACATTAGCAACGCCATGCAACGAATCGCGACGGAAGCGACCTTGCGCGATGAGCTGATTCATTCAGGGTTACGGCGAGCCCAGGAATTCTCTTGGGACCGCAGCGCTGAAAAATTTCTTGAGGCCATAGTTCATACACTGCATGCTTAACACCTTTGACGAAAATCTTCTGGAGGCCGGATGTGACGAGGCCGGCAGAGGTTGTCTTGCGGGCCCTGTGTTCGCTGCTGCGGTTATTTTACCCAAAGATTTTTTTCATCCCTTGTTGAATGACTCAAAAAAGATGACTGAGGCAGCACGAAATATTTTGCGCCCCATCATTGAACAGCATGCTATTGCATGGGCAGTAGCGAGTTGTAGCGCTGAAGAAATAGGGAGCATCAATATTCTCAATGCGAGTATACTCGCCATGCACCGGGCATTGGATGTGCTGAAGCTCCGGCCCGAACTAATACTTGTAGATGGCAACCGATTCAAACCCTACAAAGAGATACAACATCATTGTGTCATTGGTGGCGACGGAAAATATGCGGCCATTGCTGCGGCCTCGGTGCTTGCTAAAACCTACCGAGATGAACACATGGAAACATTGCATCAACAATATCCGCTTTACGGCTGGGACAAAAACAAAGCTTATCCTACCAAAGAACACAGACAAGCCGTAGAACGATTTGGAAAAACTCCTGAGCATCGACCTGGATTCAAAATGTGAGTAGAGATTAAGAGCACAACCACTCCAGCAGCGCACCCGGTTCTGCCTCAGCGTAGAAATCATTTCTATTGGGCAAAGCATACGTGTCCCTTTCCTTCAAATATAATTCTACAGGATCGTCATTAAAATCACAAGGGAAAGCGACACCCATGGACAGAATTTCACGGGCATAATCCATTGAGTAACCATAATTCTGTATTGAAATATTGAACACTTCATAACCAAGAGCATCGAAAAAAGTAGTTGAATAAATACTGATTTGAATCCGCGACTTTGCAAATAACTCCTTAATTGAGACATTGGCATCTTCAATATCTATGTGCTCAAAGGAACTTTGAAGGTAACGATCACGATGTTTTTCAAGCGGATGCAATTTCACAGTTGCACGCCAACCTGGATGATTGGAAAGTTTGGTATCGAGTGATTTCAAATATGTCAAATAATCTCCATCAAGATTCTTCTGAGAACAAACCACGATAAGATTCTCTTTTGCCAAATGGGGGAATTCCTTTTTGCCTGGCTCATAATATTCTCCAATAACATGAATCCTATTTTCTGTAAACTCACAACCCCGAAGCAATAGCTCCTTCCACTTTTCACCATAAACTCCGATTCTGTCGGGGAATAAACCGGTTGATAGGGCCGTCTTATATTGATCAGGATAGACATAATAAATATCATTCACCGCAATTAGTCCATGTTGCAATTCGACAGACTCAATATCCAAAACATTCAATGCGGCCAATAAACCCTCCTTGTGATAATGACAAGTAAATACCACTTTTCTTGCCCCCTTGCCCTTAAATAAAGAGTAGTAAAATCGGAACTCGTCATAGAAAACATGAAAGCAACTCTTTAGATATAATAATTCCGACACAGTGAACAAGCCCGATTTCTGCGCTTTGGCAAGAACTCTATTGATATCCGATAATAACATCAACTCCTTAGAATCCGGAATAGCTCGTGCTCTCGAAAGATTACTAATACGATAATCACAAGACAAAAAAACACTTCCAAGATTGATAACAGTTAATTTTTCAGGGTTAATAACACGAATTATTTCATGGAAGTAAAAAGAAACACTCTCGCCAGCTGAGTTTATTTTGGAACGGTTCTCGGCTAAAAGAACCAAATCATTCAAATGAACGGCACTTGCCTTCGCTGCCACCTTTCGTATGAAAACAAAAACATATTGAATCCAAAGAGGGAAATGAAAATAATTTCTAAGTAATTTTCTAGTAGATCCATTTTCAGAATATGATAATGCGTGTTGAAATATCTTAATATAATTGAACTGCTCCCCATGGCAGATATGACCATCGCCAAGTTTAGAATTAATATAATTATTTAATTCAGGGTATGATTTCACAACTCAACGCATTTCAATCAAACCTTCCCTTATACATCTCTCAATAATATCGCTATACAACAATGCGAACTCATCCCGCCGCTCAGCTATATCTATCACGTTAGTTGTTCCATCACAGTGCGCGAGCAGATGCATCATACGGTGCACATTGGTACGATCATACAGCGGATTCACGGAAGATGGATACATCCCTCTTTTGCCTAGCTGTGGTTCACATCCTGCTAAGGTTGAAAAATAAACATGATCTATCTCAAGGAGTTGACTTATGGCCAGATAAGTATCAATCGTTTCCGCCATGGCAGAAAAGGAAATATAACGTTTGTTATCAAGAGAGGTGTGATACTCCCGATACCTCTGGTAGGGTGTGCGCATCAAGGATCCCACTGGTAAATTAAAACCAGGTGAACAGTATTGCCGCTCGTCACTTCCTCCAACCGAAAATGACTCGATGTTGTAATCGATCTTTGAGAATTTCAATACGTGTTCGGCCACGCGATCGCCCAAGGCGTTATCCCTTCTTGATTTCTTGTAATGAAACTTACCATCATCACCTACACAAGTAACTACATAACCTGCCGCAAGGTTCTTCTTCATGGTTTCTCCCCACTCATCTAAAAAAGCAATAACACCAATGGTCTCAGGAGCAAACAAGAATCTATAGGAATAATAACGATCATTTTTCTTCGCGATCTCTGCAGCCAAGAATGCAGTCACCAACGGCCCGCTTAGCTCGTTGTTGGCCATAGAGGGGTGACAACAATACGTGCTAAAAAGAATCTCTTTTTTTGATTTACCGGGCAAATAAAATTGACCATAAGTCAATGATCCAGGTTTCAGGTCAGCGTCAATAAATACACGATAATTACCTTCCTTCGGCAGCGTGATCAACGTGTTATGATCCAAACAAAAGCCCCAGTTTTCTTTGTAATACGAGGTAATGTAGGGAATGGCATCGGGCATCTCGGGTATGCTGTGCAAATGTTGAATCAACTCATCATAAGTAAGCTCCCGATTAACAGGTATCGAATAGTTGACCACATGCAGATTGTTGTTTTCGAAGCAAGCAATTTTATCGCCTGATGGAGTAATGATGTACGCATCTCTGATATTCCATTCATTAGGAATCGTCCAATCAAATACTTGCTTCCCAGTTGGCACCTCTGAGATTTGCAGGGGTATGATTTCGCTCAGAATCTGCAATGATTCCCTCAATCCATTGCCCGTAATACTCCGGCAAATGGGCCATAGTTTGTCAAAATATTTTTCCAGATTCTCAAGCATGAAGCGAAAGTAAGATGGCGGAAGTTATATCTTCATGCAACATCAAAAATGATATTTCCTATGACGTAGTCGGTGGGAAGCCGATGATGAAAGATGTTTTGCGCAGTTACTACATGCTGAGAAAAGCTGCTCAATGTTTAGCATACGACATTCACAATTCGACCCGGAACCACAATGATTTTTTTGATGGGCTTGCCATCGAGATATTTTTCAGTTTGTGATTCAGAGCGTATGATTTGCTCTACCTCAGGCGCTCCGAGCGAAGTTGAAATACGATGGAAAAAACGGGTTTTTCCATTGAATGAAACCGGATATTCAAAGGTGTCGGACTCAAGATACTCCTCATTGAATTGAGGCCAAATGGCATCACACACGGTTGTGGAATGTCCGAGCGACTCCCATACTTCCTCAGCAATATGCGGCGCGAAGGGTGAGAGCAGGACCACCAGCGGTTCAATCACCCTTCGTTTGGTGCAGTTCAAATCATGTAATTCATTCACACAAATCATGAAAGCGCTCACGCACGTGTTCCAAGAGTAACGATCGAGATCCTCCGTGATTTTTTTGATGGTCTTGTGAAGGGTCTTAAGCTCATCTCGGCTGGGCTCTTCTTCCGTAATTCGCAGGCCCTTCTGCTCGTCAAAGATCAACCGCCAGAATCGACGAAGGAAGTTGTGAACTCCATTGATACTCTTGGTATCCCATGGCTTGCTCTGCTCAACAGGCCCGAGAAACATTTCGTACAAGCGCAAGGTATCTGCACCGTGACTCTTGCATAGATTGTCGGGATTGTCGACATTGAACCATCGTTTCGACATTTTATCGATCGCATAAGTGCAGGTATATTCACCTTTTTCGTTGAAGATGAACTCAGCGTCCTTGTATTCAGGCAACCATTTTTTGAATGCCTCCGTATCGAGTTTATCGTTATCAACGATATGAATGTCTACATACAACTGCTGGGTTTCGTATTGATCTTTCAGCTCAGAACTAACGAATGTTTTGGTGCCAGTGATTCTGTAAACGTGATTGCTTCGTCCCAAGATCATCCCCTGATTGATCAGCTTGCGAAAGGGCTCGTCAAATGATATATGGCCCAGATCATGCAGCAACTTCGTCCAGAATCTTGCATATAACAGATGGCCGGTGGCATGTTCCGAACCGCCCATGTACAGATCTACCTGATTCCAGTAATCGGTTTTTTCTCTTGCTGCAAATTCATTCTCGTTTTTTGGATCCATGTAGCGCAAGAAATACCAGGAAGATCCCGCCCAACCGGGCATGGTGTTGTATTCGAGGCGCCTCACCCCCAGCCCCTCTCCAAAGGAGAGGGGAGTTGTGTGTAAGTTCTCTTGGATGCTATTAATTACAAAACTTACATTGGCCAAGACTTGATCATTGGTAAAGCGAATAACTCGATATCCAAGTGCTTGCAGGTATTCAGTTCTTAAACGATCGTATTCTCTCTGCTCTGGGATTTCATGAATACTGCCGTCAATCTCGACAATGAGTTTTTTTGTCAAGCATACGAAGTCAACGATGAAATCACCAATAGTATGTTGTCTTCGAAAAGCAACATTGAGTTTTTTGTTACGGATGTTCTGCCATATAAGGTCTTCAGCTGCAGTAGGATTTTTTCTATTATACCTTGCGAATTCTTTAAGTTTAGACCAAGCAAGAACATTGGCGGTCTGCCAATCGAGAATTCTTTGATGTAAATCATTTTCTGCCAGGTTTGCACCCTCCTCTCCAAAGGAGAGGGACTGGGGGTGAGGCTCGTATTTCCAATCACTTGCCCTGGCCAGCGGCGGCTCTCCCTCTTCTGTCGGCAGATAGGTGTCGATATCAGGCAAGATGATAGGTAAATCGCTTTCACTAACAAGATGCGGCAGTTCGTTATCGTAATACACTGGTATGGGTTCGCCCCAGTATCGCTGCCTGCTAAACACTGCATCGCGCAATCGGTAGTTGGTCTTTCCTTTACCTGCCTCTTGTTTTTCCAAGGCATCAATAACGGCTGCGCAGGCATCGGCATATTTCATGCCGCTGATGAAATCTGAATTTGCAATGACTACATCCTTTGAAGCTTCAGCTTTCTCGCTTACATCGGCGCCGTCAATGATATTTGGGATAGGCAGATCAAATTTTTTGGCGAAATCATAATCGCGCTGATCGCCGCATGGTACAGCCATTACAGCGCCTGTACCATAGCCGGCCAACACATAGTCGGCGGTCCAAATCGGAATTCTTTCATGACTGAGAGGATGAATAGCAAATGCGCCGGTGAATGCGCCCGTAACCGTTTTTACTTCTGACTGTCGTTCGCGCTCTGATCGCGCCATTGCCTTATGCACATAGGTGCTTACCTCTTCGCGTTGCTCTGCAGTGGTAATAATAGGAACTAAGGTGTGTTCGGGTGCCAGGGTAAGAAAAGAAACACCAAATATGGTATCGGGCCGGGTGGTAAAAACCTCGATGTCGTGGCCTGTTTCCGTTTTGAAAATAACCGAGGCACCAGTGCTTTTACCGATCCAGTTCCGTTGCACTTCTTTGATGCTTTCGCTCCAATCAATTTGATCAAGACCCTCGAGCAAGCGATCGGCGTATGCACTGATGCGCATACTCCATTGCATCATTTTTTTCTGCACCACGGGATGACCACCGCGCTCGCTGAGACCATCTTTAATTTCATCATTGGCAAGAACCGTTCCCAGAGCGGGGCACCAGTTAACCACGGATTCTGCCAGGTAGGTCATTCTGTAATGCATGAGAATCAGCTCGCGTTGATCCAGATTCATGCTGTGCCAGTCAGTGGCAGAGAAGGTGCCATCAAACGCAGCGCCAAAGAAAAATTTTTCCTTTGGCAGATGCTTATGCCAGTTCTCTTCGCAAGCGGCATCTACCTCGTAATTTCCATTTCTTTCGAAGGCTTCAATGAGCGTAGATATATGTTCAGCACGTGTGGTCTTCTTATTGAACCAACTGTTGTAGATGATACAAAAGATTTGCTGTGTCCATTTGTAGTAAGAAGGATCGCTGGTTCTTACTTCTCTGTCCCAGTCGAAGCTAAAGCCAATCTTATCAAGTTGTTTGCGATATCTTCTGATGTTGGCTTCGGTAGAAATCTCGGGGTGCATGCCGGTTTGAATGGCATACTGTTCGGCGGGCAGGCCGAAGCTGTCATATCCCATGGGATGCAGCACGTTGTATCCGCAGTGTCTTTTGTATCGAGCAATGATATCACTGGCGATATACCCAAGGGGATGTCCGACATGCAAACCGGCGCCACTGGGGTAAGGGAACATATCGAGCACATAATACTTGGGCTTGTCGCTTGTTTCAGATACGGCGTAGGTTTTTTGCTCGCGCCATCGGCGTTGCCATTTTTCTTCGATTTCAGAGAAGGGATATTCCATTGCGTTTTAACGCGGGCGAAGATAATCTCCTGTGCATTGAATGGTGGAAGAAATGTTGATAAGACGAGCTTCAAAAGACAATATTAGCTTAACAATGATAGCTGACACTTGAATAAACTTTGCGCACCCAAAATTCAAACCCAAAATTCAATGAAATCCTTTAAAACTTTTTGCACGTGGGCGTTTGTGATGCTCGCGTTTGTGGCCAATGCTCAACCATGGACGTATGATTTCGGAACGGCGAGCGCAGCTGCGTTTTCCAGTTTAACAGCATCAACGACCTACCTGCCAGTTCCTGCTTCTGGGACAGCTCGCGTTCGTTGCGGAACTGCTACTACTGCGGCTGGGTCGTTTACACTCGCCAATCCCGGGGAAGCCGTCGGCACAGGTACTGAATTACAAATGCTTTCGAATGCCGGAAGTTCATCTACTACGAAGTTCTCTGTTTTTGACTACACCGCAGGCAATACGGGTTATTTGAAATTCAAAATAACACTGAATGGAGGAACCAATGGTGTATATACATGTTGGGTAGGAGATGGAACCACATTTTCCGATAATACCGCGATGAACAATGCTCAAGTATTCGCCGGCCTACGTTGGTCGCTAGGAGCTTCGAACAGTGTTACTTATACTGTATCGAACACTGCTGGCACATTTGGAACCACCGGAATTAGTAATTCTACGGGACTATTTGTTCAAAACCTAGCAATCAGCTACTCGGTTGAATTGTACATGAATAATTCAGCAACATCCTCCACATATGGAAGAAGTTCGGTGAATTACAACTTAGCAGCAGGCACGTGGGACTTATGGGTAGATGGTGTTTTGGTAGGGGATGATTTAGCCAAAGCGGGTATAACATCGGCTGCGAATTTTGATTCGTTTGCATTCAATCACCAAGTCAGTGCATCAGCACCGGGTAGACTTTATTTAGATGATATTGAATACTCCAACGCGTTACCAGCACCCGCTCCATGCACTGCACCATCCACACAGGCATCGAATATTACCTCACCCGGTAGTACTACAAACACTCTTAACGTGACTTGGGACAATGGAGACGGCGCCGGGCGCGTAGTTCTTATGAATACCTCCTCTACCTTCACTGCTCCTGCAAACGGTAGTAATCCTACTGCAAATCTTGCTTGGCAAAATTTGGGGCAACAATGTGTTTTCAATGGAACGGGATCAGGTCCTATTACAATAACTGGTTTATTGCCTTCAACTACCTACCACTTCGCAGTATACGAATATTGCACCCCAACAAGAAATTACAACAGCTCTACCGCTGGCGGAAACCCAAATAGTCAGAGCACAGCAGCAGGCGCATCTCTTACCGCTAATGCTATTACTCCTTTTGGCTCGCAATGCGTGAATGGAACGTATGGACCCAATTCATTTACTATCACTGGCACTAACTTATCTACCGCAGATGTTACTGTGACATCTGCACTATCAGTATATGAATTCGCTACGGCTGCAGCAGGGCCTTACTTCGCATCACTCACACTATCGCAACCCGGCGGCGCATACACCCAAGACATTTTTGTGCGTTACCTTCCGATAGCTGCTGTAACTTCAAGTGGTAATATCGTTGTGGGCGGTGGTGGCGCAAGTAACGCTAATGTGGCTGTTTCAGGCACGGGTATCAACCCAGCGGCACCAACACTTGCAAGCCCTTTGTCGGCATCCATTACCAGTTCAGGGGCTACACTCACAACCTCCGTCACTTCAGTGAATTGCAATGACGTTTCTGCTCGTGGAATAGAGTGGAGTACTACCAATAATTTTGTCAATGGAACAGGCACTGTGGTAAGTGAGTCAGGCGTTTTCGGAATTGGCGACTTTTCAGTAGTCCTCACTGGTTTGCCCGCCAATACCGTTATATACTGGAAGGCATTCGCAACCAATTCAGGAGGAACCACCTACACGACACAGCAAACTTTCACGACTTCACAAGAATTTTTAAATGCTGGTGATATTACTATACTTGGTATCAACTCCAACACACCGGATAATTTCGCATTTGTAAATTGGGTAGATATCAACCCAAACATGATCATTAAATTTACAGATAATGGATTCAATGGTGTTGCACCAAACTCGCAGAGCACGCCCTTGAATGCGCGCTCAACCGAGAATTTCGTTATCTGGAAAAACAATACTGGCGCAGCGATTGCTGCTGGTACGGTTATAAAAATTGAGAATAATACAACTACGTCAGGTCAGATAGTATCTGGCGGACTGACAGGTATTGCTAGTGGGGATCAGATCTTCGCTTATCAAGGATCGGCCACAAGCGGTACTTTCCCTGATTTTGCTGCAAGCGGGAGCGCATCCACCACTTTCAACGGAAACTTATTGTTCGGCTTGAATTTACAGGGAGGAAGTGGAACTGCAACATGGCTGGCCCCATCCGCTGTGGCTAGTGCCAACACATCATATCTACCAACAGAATTGTCAACAGCTAGTGCGGCCATTGCTATTGGAGGGTCAGCGACCGGGTCACAATATACCGGAACAAGAAGTGCACTTGGCTCCATTACAGCCTACAAAAATTTAGTAAATAACCCGGCGAATTGGACGAATGCTACCGGTGCTACTTTGGTTACTTTAAATACCACAGCCTTCACCATTAACCCCAACGTAGCCACCCAATTGGCTGTAATAGGCATCAATGGCGGTATCAATCCCAGCACAAATACCGGATTCACTGTTACTGTGGAGGTGCGTGATGCAAATGGCGCTGCCGCTGCAGTTGGCGTAGATACAGATATCACTCTTTCCTTGGCTTCCGGCACAGGTGTTCTCTCAGGCACACTCACGGGAACAATCACCGCAGGAAATGGATCTATTGTAATCAGTGGGGTACTTTATAATGTTGCCGAAAGCGGCGTCACAGTAACAGCCACAGCCAGCAACGGTCAGACACTCACCGCAGCTAACAGCGCTGCCTTCACTATTAACGAAACCGCAAGTCAGCTCGCCATCATCGGAATCGAAAGTTTTGTATACACTAGCAATGCTATTCCTACTTTCTCAGTGGAAGCCAGAACACCTTCAAACGTTCTTGATTTGAATTATACTGGTACTGCCACCCTAGCGATTGTAAGCGGAACAGGAAGTTTGTTGGGAACAATTACCAAGCCCGTTACAGCGGGAGTCGCGCTATTTACGGATATTGCAATAGACCAGCCGGGAGCAAAATTACTTGAGGTAAGTTCCGGCACGTTGATTCCTGACACCACCGACAATATTACAGTTTCAACTGCCACGCTTACTGAGGTGATTCTCCCACAATTCATGCAGGGGCAAACTTCATCCAGCAACCCGAATCGCCTCCCGTTTGCATATCGTGTAACCATTGATGGGTTGAAGCCGAATAGCACCTACCGTTATTACAATTCCGTGGTTGTTGCTACGGATGGAAATACCTCGAATGGTGCGGGTAACGCCATTTATTCAGTGCAAGGTGGTTTTGTGCGTTCCAATTCCATAGGTTTATCCACCGCTGGGTCATATGGTGAATTTCTGTCCAGCCCGAGTGGTTCTTATACCGGCTGGTTCATCACTGAACCCACTGCGAATGCCACGCGGTTTTCGCCCGGAACGAATGTATTTCCTCGAATTATCATGAATAACGGCTCAGGTGGTACAATACCTGCTTTGCGACTTACAACAGCTAATTCGGTTAAAGTATTATCACTAGGAACTACGGTAGCTGATGGCACGGGATTGAGAGGTAACTCGAGTGCAGCAGGACAGAACTTTGTGTTTTGTTATGACAATGTCGAAGGCACCGGGCGACCGTTATCAGGTACATTCATTGAATCTGATGGTAGTGATAACTCAATTGCAAATTCGTATTCAGCCTTCTATGCCAATGATGTAAATGGTATTGAAGGTGCCTATGGCATGATCATTCCAAATACGTTGCCTTCAGGTGTGCGTCGATTAGAGGGACGAGATTTCGTATCAGGTGAATTGTCGGGATGCGCATCCACCGACGCTAATGGTATTTGGCCAGGAGGTACAAATACAGTCAATCCTTTAGGAGGCACCAGCCCGAGAATCCTGTTAAACTCTGATGCGCCACTTGTTCCATCCATAGAGGTTTGTGGAAATGACATCGATGATGACTGCGATGGACTATATGACGAAACCTGCGGACCATCACTTGGAAATAATTCGCCACTTTATGCGACAAGCTTTTTGTACAATGTGAATCAAAATTATCCCAACTGCGATCCATACAACTCAACTTTGGCAGGAGCGAGTGACTCCCCTGAATCGAGCAACTATATTGGCTTAGATCGTTGGATTAAGTTCACCGCACAATCCAGCGCGGTTTCAATATTGCTATCCTCTTCTACCCAGGATGATGCTATTGGTTTGTATTCACAAGTTGGCAATTCTTTCAACTTACTGGATTTCGAAAACGTAGCTTCAGGAAATTCGGATTTTGAAAGACTCAATTATAGTGGCCTGACACCAGGGAGTGTTTATTACATAGCTGTTGGAGGCGATGCGGCCGGACCATTTACCCTTTGCATTCAGCATCTATTGCGCTCATGGTGTGCATATACCCAACCAGTCTCCGGCTTCCAACTTTGTACCTCACTGAAGTCAATATTCAGAGGAAATGCAAGCAGCAACGTTTCATACATTTTCAATTTCACTGAAACTGGAGGAACAGAGGTTGCCCCATTCGAAACAACATCTGCAAGCACTACGAGCACCTATATGCCACTCAACACAACTGCTTTAGCGCTTCAATATGGAGGTGTTTATAACGTAAGAGTCGATGCACTGTATAATCTTAGTAGCGGTGCCGGTGTTGCCCAACCCATTACAGTGCAAGGGCTGATTACAGACCCAAATTGTACTGGAGTAACCCTTGCAGCTCATCCTTTGGTGGAAGTCAACGCTTCGCAACGTTGCCCTGCGTCCATTTTCAGAGGCACTTACCTAAATGGTGCCAGAGTAGGCGGAGCTTCGCCAATTTGCGGAGCTCTTAATTACACATACGAGTTTCAACAGGTTGCCTCATGCAACGACGGAACCACGGTTAATTTCCCCACAACCTATAATACCGCATCTTCTTCCCCCTATTTACAATTGGGTATACTACCAACCGGTGTCAACGCAGGCGCATGGGATGTTCGTATCAAGCCTAATTTCAGCTACGGTAGCGGCGTATATGGTCCGGTGCAGCGCATAAGAGTAAATGGCACTTCAGCTTCAGGTGAGATTGTTTTCGAAGATGAAACTGAGATTACCAGAGGCATCGATCTTCTGTCCACAGTAATCTATCCTAACCCAACCAATGGTGAGATAGTTAATATTGAAATGGGAAATATACAGGATGGAATGGTGTACGTGCGTGTACTCGATGCAGCAGGTCGTGCTGTTACTTCTCGTATGTATGCGACGGAGGAGTCAACAACTACCACACTCGTATTCGATGAGAAGTTAAACTCAGGCGTATACATGATTGAAATTTCAAATGGTGGCAATGTGTCAACGCATCGTTTAATAGTTCAGTAAGATCAATAAGAACCATAATGACAAAGGGCCTCGACAGGGGCCCTTTTCTATTGAAAAAAATTGTGCTCTGAGAGAGACTGTACCTTTCACCCGTCATTCAATACTCCCAAACAAGAGGACAAATATTGATGGCTTAATAGGAATTTGGCAGGTATATTCTGATTCATAATTAGAATATATCGCCTCGAGGTGTGATAATATTATTTCCAAGGTGGAAACCGAGGTTATGCAAGTCGGCTCAACACCCCTTTTAACGCTTCCGAAGCGAGATAAACATCATTGTAGGAATTGTATAAAGGCACCGGCGCCATTCGCACTACGCCCGGCGCCCGCCAGTCTATCACCACACCCTCATTGATCATCTCTTGCACAAAACCTTTATCAGTACCATCTATTACGATAGAGACCTGGCATCCCCTGCGCTCCGGCGAAGTGGGTGTAATAAACTCCATTTTGACGCCCAACTGATCAGATAATTCTGAGAGCAAAAACCACAGATAAGCGGTTAGATTTTCTGACTTCACACGAAGCGCATCCATTGTGGTTAGAGAGAAGACAGCGAGCGATTCAGCTAATCCTATCATGTTAAAAACCGGAGCATTACTCAACGCCCATGACTCGGCGGTAGGTATTGGATTGAAGTCATTACCCATTTCAAAGCGAGTTGACTTATCATGCCCCCACCAACCCGCAAGGCGGAAAGTTTCTTTGCGCTCAGCGTGTCTTTCATGAACAAACGCTCCACCCGCGGCACCCGGTCCGGAATTGAGGTATTTGTATGTGCACCAACAGGCAAAATCAACTTGCCATTCATGCAGTGATAGCGGAACATTTCCCGCTGCATGCGCCAAATCATAACCACAGAATGCACCTACGCTATGCGCCGCCTCCGTTATGCGCTTCATATCGAAAAGCTGTCCTGTGTAATAATTCACTCCGCCGATACATACCAGCGCGAGTTCATCGCCCAGTTCCTCTATTCGACGTACAATCGCATCATCATCCAATACACCATGCGATTGGCCGGCTTCCATTTCCACGAGTACATCCTTTGGATCTAAGCCATGTAACTGTGCCTGGGAATAAAATGCATAACGATCTGATGGAAATGGTTTGTGCTCAAAAAGAATTTTTTTTCGCTTGCCGGAAGGCTTATAAAAGCTCATCATCAAAAGGTGAAGATTCACGGTAAGCTGGTTCATGATCACAACCTCATTGGGTTTTGCTCCAACAATTCGTGACATAGGTTCTGCAAATCTTTCATGATAACTAAACCATGGGTGCGTAGCGCGGAAATGTCCTTCAACCGCCAGACTCGCCCACTCCATGGCCTCACGATTCAATTCGGACGCAAAAGATTTCGTTTGAAGTCCTAACGAGTTGCCCGTCAAATAGACAACATCGCGATCCTTCCATTGCGGAAAAATGAAACGCTCTCGCAAATGCTTCAATTCATCTTTTTGATCAAGTTCAGATGCGAATTCTGAACCACTTTGAAAGTTTGGAAGTTTCTTCATCACGCCGCGAATTTATCTTCGCCGCCCTTTGATGATCAATAAAATTTCATACTATGCGAAACACCTTTAAATCAGAAGAATTGTTTGAGAAAGCGCTAACACTTTTTCCTGGGGGTGTTAACTCACCTGTCAGAGCATTCAAATCCGTTGGGGGTAATCCCTTATTCTTCAAGCGTGGCGCCGGCTCAAAAGTTTGGGACGAAGATGAAAATGAGTATTTAGATTTCTGCTGTTCATGGGGGCCGCTGATACTCGGTCACGCGCATCCGGATGTTGTTGAAGCCGTATGTAAAACAGTAGCGAACGGAAGCAGTTTCGGTGCGCCCAATCGCCTTGAGAACGAGTTGGCCGAACTCATAATAAATCATCATCCTTACATTGAGCAGATTCGCTTCGTGAGCAGCGGTACTGAAGCGGCTATGAGTGCAATACGATTGGCAAGAGGAGTAACCAAGCGCGACAAAATCATCAAATTCGAAGGATGCTATCATGGCCATGTTGATTCCCTGCTGGTAAAAGCGGGAAGTGGGCTTGCGACATCCGGCATCTCGGATTCTGCAGGCGTAACCAAGGCCACGGCATCAGATACAATCGTTTTGCCATTAAACGATATAGATGCATTGGAGACCGCAGTAAAACATCACAAGAATGAAATTGCAGTTATTGCAATAGAGCCCATACCTGCCAATAACGGCCTGCTTCTGCAAGAAGGTAATTTTTTAAAATATCTGCGTGACATCTGTGATCGCGAAGGAATTCTTCTATTGTTTGATGAGGTCATCAGCGGATTTCGAATTGGCTTTCAAGGAGCTACGGGATACTATAACATACAGCCAGATGTGATTGCGTTCGGAAAAATTATCGGCGGTGGATTGCCCGTGGGAGCATACGCATCATCCCGTTCGGTTATGCAAAATATTGCACCGGCAGGCCCGGTATATCAAGCAGGAACTTTAAGTGGAAACCCCGTAGCCATGGCCGCAGGAATTGCTCAGCTTAAGCATTGTCTATCGCCAGGCTTTTATGAAGCCCTGGAAATAAAAACTTCCAGACTCGCAGATGGTGTAAATCATTACGCAAAATCAAAAGGATATGCATTCCGAATTTTCCAGATGGGAAGTATTTTCTGGTTGTCCTTTTCAGACCAAGAAGCCATCCGAAAGTCCAGTGAAATCCAAAATGAAGGCCCCAAAAAATTTGCCCTACTTCATAAAGAGCTTCTCGATTTAGGTGTGTACCTGGGACCCAGTGGCTACGAAGTAGGATTTATATCTGCAGCACATAGCAATGATGACATCGATACTGCAATAAACGCATTGAAGTACGGTCTAGACAAAGTTTTCCGCTGATTGAGTTAACGTATCTCTGCGAAACGTACAGATATCAATGCACCCCTTTTGCAGCCAAATATCTCTCGGCATCAAGAGCGGCCATGCATCCCGTTCCGGCAGCAGTAACCGCCTGGCGATATACTTTGTCGGCGGCATCACCCGCTACAAATACGCCCTCTACATTGGTTTTTGAAGTGCCTGGCTGATTGATGATATAACCGGTTTCATCCGTGGTTATCCAAGGCTTGAATACGGTGGTATTCGGACTATGACCGATGGCTACAAAGAATCCTGTCGCTGCTAAAACCCGTTGTTCTCCCGTTACTCTGTTTTGCACCAACACTGACTCTACCGCTTGGTCGCCCTGCAACTCAACGGTTTCCGTATTCCACAAAACTTCAATGTTTGCGGTTTGCTCAACACGGTGTTGCATGGCTTTAGATGCACGCATCTTTTCAGACCTTACGAGCATATAAACTTTCTTGCAAAGTTTGGCCAGGTAGGTAGCTTCTTCTGCGGCAGTATCTCCGGCGCCTACTATCACAACGTCTTGATTCCTGTAGAAGAAGCCGTCGCATACAGCACATGCACTTACTCCACCACCCAATTCACGCAGCCGCGTTTCAGATGGCAACCCCAGCCACTTGGCACTGGCACCTGTTGCAATAATCACGGCATCAGCAGATACTACATGCTTTCCGTTATCAATTTCTACGATGTGTTTCGGGCCCGTGAAATCTACTTTGGTTACCCAGCCATTACGAATATCCGTTTGAAAGCGCAGTGCTTGGTTTTTGAGATCTTCCATCATTGCCGGACCATGAATTCCCTGAGGATAGCCAGGGAAATTGTCAACGTCGGTCGTGTCCATAAGCTGCCCGCCCGGCTGGGTGCCCATATACATTACGGGTTTCATGTCGGCACGAGCCGCGTAAATGGCCGCGGTATAACCCGCTGGTCCACTGCCAATGATCAGACACTTGAGATGTTCAGTAGCGTTCATAAAAAAATTTCAGGGTACGAAAATACAATCATTGAGTCGGCTGAATAGCACGTGCCTTAGACCTTAACATCGCTTTCAGTTGCAGAGACAACCTGTTCCTCAGATGGGTTATTCTGAGTTGATTTGGGGAAGAATTTTTTCTGAAAAAGGAAAATGATTATGATGGCCACTGAGATACTGCTATCGGCAATATTGAAAATGGGAGGGAAAATTTCTCGGCTGCCTTCACCCCAGGGAATGCGCATGGTGAAATGGAACATGTCCACAACATTACCCAGCAAGGGCGGAGCATACCCGTCATTTAGGTTGAATGTGGAAACACCAAAGTACATCGTGTAGTCATTTATTTCAGGATCGAAAACAGAGCCGCGGTCAAAGATCAGTCCGTAAAAAAGACTGTCGAAAATATTCCCCAGTGCGCCGGCCACAATCATCGACATACAGATGATATAACCCGTATGTGCTTTCTGGCGAATAAGTTTAATGAGGTACCAGCCAATACCGCACACCACGAAGAGTCGAAAGATGCTCAGCGCGAGTTTACCGCCATTGCCCGGAATCATCCAACCGAAGGCCATGCCGGGGTTCTCTACAAATTGAATATCGATGACATCCTTGATGAGCACGACACTTTCACCGTAGTGAAAATTCAACTTGATCCATACCTTGAGCCATTGATCCAGAATGAGAATCAATAGGATGGTGAGAATGGCCTTTTTCAACAGTTTTTCGGAAAGGGAATTACTGTTTAATCTTAGCTTCCATGCTCAATGTTGCATGGGGGACCAATTTCAAACGTTCTTTCGGGATGAGCTTGCCTGTTCCGCGACAGATACCATAGGTTTTATTCTTGATGCGAAGCAAAGCGTTTTCAAGACTCTGAATGAATTTCTCTTGTCGCGCAGCCAGCTGTCCCAACTCTTCCCGATTCATGGAGTCGCTACCATCTTCCATCATCTTGAAGGTGGGGGCAGTGTCATCGGTTGAGTTATCGCCAGCATGTGACAACGATTGACGTAAATCCTCGAGATCTGATTTCGCAGATTTCATTCTGTCATGGATCAATGCTTCGAATTCTTTCAGGTCTTTATCAGAATATCGCACTCCCGTCTCGATGGCTCTGGCCATTGCACTTGGCTCGCTTTTCTGAGGTACCACAGGTCTTTCATAGACCTCGGGCAATGTGTCTACAGCAACTGGAGGAGTGATTTTTTTATCTTGCTTGGCAATGGGAGCTGCGGCAACTGGCTTGACTGCAGGTTTTTCTGCCTTCTTCGCAACTGGCTTTGCCACAGCTTTCACTACTGGTGCCTGTATTTTTTTGGGTTCTGCCTTTTTAGGGGCGGCAACTTTTTTGGCAACTGGTTTAACCACCTTTTTGGATGCCGCGGCGACCCCCTTTTTGGCTACCGGCTTGACGACTTTCTTTGGAGCTGGCTTAACTACCTTTTTGGCAATTGGCTTCGCTACTTTTTTGACCACCTTCTTAGGAGCAACTTTCTTCGCTGCGGGCTTAGCCACCTTTTTCGGCGCGGGTTTCACCACTTTTTTGGCGACAGTCTTTTTTGCAAGTGGCTTGGCTACTTTTTTAGGAGTCGGCTTCACAACTTTCTTAGCAACGGGCTTCGCCTTTTGGGCAGCGGCTTTCACCACTTTTTTAGGAGCGGGTTTGCTGACTTTTTTAGGAGCGGGTTTGGCGGCCTTTTTTGCCGCAGGTTTGGCCACCTTTTTGGGAGCGGGCTTGCTCACTTTCTTAGGGGCGGGTTTAGCGGCTTTCTTCACCGCAGGCTTAGAGGCCTTTTTGACAATTTTCTTTGCCATTGTTGTAGGTCAATTTAGTTTGCTGAGGTGAATTTTGGTCAACATTCCCTCTTCGATTTCAACTTCTAAACCTTCGCTGAGTTCTTCTACCAGCTCAATTGTATCGGCTAAAATCTGAGCGCGAATATATTCAGAATTTTGTTCCACTGCGCGCCCTAAAATTCCACTTTCCTGAATGCGAACAGAAATGCGATCGGTGACTTCCAAACCGCTGTCTTTGCGCAAGTTTTGCAATCGGTTTACCATCTCCCGTGCCAAACCTTCCAGTCGCAATGCCTCATTGATGTTCACATCCAGTGCCACGGTGAGCCCCCCGTCGTTCACCACTTTCCAACCGGGTATATCAATGGGCGTGATTTCTACGTCTTCGGGCAGGAGCTCAATCGACTCAGTTTCTACCTGCATCACATATCGACCCTCTGACTCAATGGCATGCAAGATCGCATCGCCGTCTTTTTGCGCCAATGCCTGAACCGCTTTCATGTGCTTGCCGCATTTCTTTCCGAGTGATTTGAAATTCAGCTTGAGTTGTTTGACAATCTTCATATCCTCACCGGCAAATTCCAGTTGTTTGACGTTCGTCTCGTTGAGGATGATATCTGCTACGCTGCGGATATCTTGTTGCATATTGTCCTGGGCTGTTGCGATACGAACCACCTGAAGCGGCTGTCGCACACGGATGGATTCTTTCTTTCGTATCGATAAAATCATCGATGAAATTCGCTGCGCAAAATCCATTCGTGTCTCAAGGGCCTTGTCCATCGCATTGCCATCAGCGGCCTGCAACCATGTCAGGTGCACAGAGTCGTGATTCCATCTAGTGCTACTGCCTTCAGCGCGCACAGGCTCACTTAGGCGGAGATAGAGCCATTCAGCAAAGAACGGGGCAAAGGGCGAAGAAAGCTGGGCCACATGGATAAGGCATTCAAATAGAGTGTCGTAAGCTGCTTTCTTATCTGCCGAAAATTCACCATGCCAAAAACGTTTCCGTGAGAGCCGCACATACCAGTTGCTCAAATGAACGTCGACGAACTCTTCGATTGCACGAGCGGCCATCGTTGGCATATAATCATCGAGTTGTGATTTTACTTCGGAAATAAGATGATGCAGTCGTGACAATATCCAGCGATCGAGCTCCGCACGCTCGTGGGCGGGGGAAGCATTTTTCTCGCTATACACATAGCCGTCGATATTCGCATAGATGGCAAAAAAACCGTAGGTATTGAAAAGCGTTCCGAAGAATTTACGCTGCACCTCGGCAATACCCTCAACATCAAATTTGAGGTTGTCCCAGGGTTGCGCATTGGTGAGCATATACCAGCGGGTAGCATCTGGACCGTATTTGCCAATGGTCACAAACGGGTCAACGGCATTACCGAGTCGCTTCGACATCTTATTGCCATTCTTGTCAAGCACCAGTCCGTTGGATATAACATTCTTGTAAGCCACGCTATCGAAGCACATTGTGGCGATAGCATGAAGTGTATAAAACCAACCGCGGGTTTGATCTACGCCCTCAGCGATATAGTCTGCCGGGAATGCCTTGTTGTTGTCGATGAGTTCTTTGTTCTCAAACGGATAATGCAACTGTGCATAAGGCATGGCGCCGCTATCAAACCACACATCTATCAGATCACTCTCGCGACGCATGGGTTTACCATCGGGTGAAACCAGCACGATATCATCGACCGCCGGTTTATGCAAATCGAAGGAGCTATAATTGATTTTACTGAAATCACCCGGTTGAAAATCGCGCAGCGGATTGGCCGACATAACACCGGCCTTCACTGCACGATCAATCTCTGACTGGAGTTCTTCAACACTGCCGATGCAAATTGCGTGACTGCCATCTTCGGTGCGCCAGATGGGCAGTGGGATGCCCCAAAATCTTGAACGCGACAAATTCCAGTCGTTGGCGTTTTCGAGCCAGTTACCGAAGCGACCGGTGCCGGTGGCTTCCGGTTTCCACCCGATGGTTTTGTTGAGTTCGCTCATGCGCTCTCTAACCTGGGTGATTCGAATGAACCAAGAATCGAGTGGATAGTAAATGATGGGCTTATCTGTGCGCCAGCAATGCGGATAGTTGTGTTCGTACTTCTCTTTGCGGAAGAGCTTATGTTCATTCTGCAGTTTCAGGCAAATACGTTCATCGACACTCAGGTATTGAAGTTTAGAAGTGTCTTTGATAAAGCCGGAGAGCTTCTCCTTTTGTGTGGCGAGTTCAACTTCTTTCTCTGCGTCGGTGTAATAACTCTCTTTGACAAATTCATTGCCATAGAGAAAAACACCGTCATTCACCTGGGGTAAGAATCTTCCGCGCCGGTCGACCATAGTGAGCGCGCCGATGCCATTTTCTCGGGCCACCCTGAAGTCATCGGCACCGAACGATGGAGCGATGTGTACTATGCCCGTACCGTCTTCTGTTGTCACGAAATCACCTGCAATAACACGATAGGCATTTCCTTCAGGCGCAACACCAAAAGGGAGCAGTGTTTCGTACTCCCAGCCGATCATGCTTTCCCCCTTACATTCTTGATGAATGCGGTAGGGAAGTTTTTTATCGCCCTGACGAGCTTCTTCGAATGAGAGCTGTTGTTGTTCCTCTGCAAAATATTTGGTGAGAAGATCCTTGGCCAATACCACGAGGATGCGTTCATGACTTTGTGGATGAAGGGTTTCCACCTGCAGATAGGAAATGTTTTTGCCTACCGCAAGAGCAGTATTGGAGGGCAATGTCCACGGTGTGGTTGTCCATGCGAGGATATAACACGGAAGACTCGATACTGCACCGGTCTTCACTTTGAACATGGCCACCGCGCTGGTATCCTTTACATTGCGATAGCAACCGGGTTGATTGAGTTCGTGTGAACTGAGACCCGTGCCCGCCGCTGGAGAGAACGGCTGAATGGTGTATCCCTTGTACAAAAGCTGCTTCGAATAGATTTGCTTGAGCAGGTACCAAACCGTTTCGATATAACTGTTTTCGTAGGTGATATAAGGGTTTTCCATATCCACCCAATACCCCATAATCCGCGTGAGTTCTTCCCATTTATCGGTGTACTTCATCACCTCCCGCCTGCATGCTGCGTTGTATTCTTCTACCGTGATTTTGCTTCCAATATCCTCTTTGGTGATTCCCAGCGTTTTTTCTACCGCGAGTTCAATGGGCAGACCGTGGGTGTCCCATCCTGCTTTACGTTTTACTTGTTTGCCACCGAGGGTTTGGTACCTGCAAAACACATCCTTGATGGCGCGGGCCATCACATGGTGAATGCCGGGCAGGCCATTGGCGCTGGGCGGACCTTCATAGAATACGAAAGGTGGATGACCTTCACGTTCGCTTACGCTGCGCTCAAAGGCTTTCACTGCAGCCCAATGTTGTTGGATTTCGCTGTGAATGGCTGTGAGGTCGAGGTGTTTACTTTCCCTGTATTTCACGGGTTAATCTGCTTTAAAAATTTGGGTGGGCGAAGATAGGGCAGGAGGTGGATTAGATGAACCCATACATGTCGACAACAAATTGCTCCACCATTTTTTTATTATCGGCGATTGTAACATCTTTGAACACGAACCACAAATCAACAACTGTAATGAAGAAGCTTATTTTACTCGTCGTTTCCTATCTAGCTATAATGACCAACGCCATGAGTCAGTCGGGCTGCACGGATGCAAACGCTTGCAATTACGACACAGAAGCCGTTTTGGATGATGGCAGTTGTATCGCAATAGATTCAATTTTAGTGTTGCCAGATACAAATTTCATGAATGCCCTTTGGTTGAATCACTATGATATTGATCTCAACGCAGATGGTGTCTTTCAAATCTGTGAGGCAAGGGCGTATAGTGGTTATCTCTGGCTCGATAATGAGCAGATTTCTGACTTGACAGGTATCGAGTATTTTGTGAATATTGGTGGATTATCCTGCAGTTACAATAGCATTTCAGAACTGAATCTCTCCGCTAATACAGCCCTCACTTTTGTAATGTGCACCGACAATCAATTGTTACAACTGAATATCCGTAATGGTAATAATGTGAATTTCATAGGTGGTAAGGGATGGAATGCCATGGATGCGCAGAACAATCCCGACCTGCGTTGCATCATCGTAGACGATCCGTTGTATAGTTATAATGCTGCATTTGCTTATGATTGGTACAAGGACAACACAGCATATTACCTCACAGATTGTGATGATGGTGATTTGCATTCATGCGGAATTCCGGTCATACATAATACAACGACGCAATATGGAACAGTGAATGACCACGAGGGTAATACCTATAAAACTATTGAAATTGGAACTCAGGAATGGATGGCTGAGAATCTAAAAGTCAGCACGTATCGCACTGGAGATAGCATACTTACTCATCTTGACAATGCCGCATGGGAGGCGGCTGATTTTGGCGCATGGTCATATTATGACGATACCGCCACTTATGATTGTCCTTTCGGAAAATTATACAATTGGTACGCTTGTGCTAATCCAGCGCAGATATGTCCCGTTGGCTGGCGCATTCCCTCTGATGAAGATTGGAGCCTACTCGTTCATTTTTTAGATCCCAACTTCAGTTCAGATAGTTACTTTGGTAATTCTGCCGCAATTGCTCTAAAAAGTTTATGGCTAAATGGTGACGTAAATATCTATGGTGCATCCAATGCATCTGGCTTTTCGGCAATATTCGGTGGCCGTCGCACATACAATGGTTTCTTCTCAAATCAAGGATCTTATGGGTATTGGTGGAGCAGCACCGAAGAGGTGGCCGGCGGTTCTGTTGGATTCAGCAGATCTATCAGTGAATATTACGACGGCGTTGATCAAATTGATGACTCGAAAACTTTAGGACTTTCCGTGAGATGTATCAGAGATGAAAATTATGTAGAGTTGATTCCGGGCTGCATGGATGCAACCGCCTGCAACTACGACACCTTGGCTACTGAGGATGACTCATCTTGTATTTATTCAGCACCCTATCTCAATTGCGATGGAACATGCATCAATGACACAGATGTGAATGGAGTTTGTGATGAATACGAATTGGCGGGTTGCCAAGATTCAACTGCATGTAATTACATTGCTAATGCCACCGATACCATCACCGATGTATGCGCGTATCCCGGATGCACGAATGTCTTTGCCTGCAACTACAATTCATCGGCAGCTTGTAATGACGGCACCTGCACTTTCGAGGGCTGTACCGATTCAACCTCTTGTAACTTTAATGTGAATGCGGGTTGTGATGACGGATCTTGTCTACCCAGTGGTTGCAATATACCGGGCGCGTGTAATTATGCCGACATTCCCTGTAATAACAACACCTGCATTTTCCCGGGATGCAATGATATATTGGCTTGTAACTATGATGTTTTTGCGGGTTGTGATGACGGATCTTGTACCTATCCGGGTTGTAATATTATGAGCGCATGTAATTATGATTCACTCGCAGGCTGCAATGACAACAGCTGTGTTTTTCCAGGGTGCATAGATTCCATCGCTTGCAATTACGAGCCGTTGTCGGCATGCGACAATGGCTCTTGCACATATCCCGGCTGCAATGATCCATTGGCCTGCAACTATGAATTGAACGCCGGTTGCAACGACGGCTCTTGTCTTTTTCCGGGATGCTCTGACAGCACCTCATGCAATTATAACCCAACAGCGATTTGCGAAGGAATATGTTATGGTCAGGAAGGAAATGCGTGTGACGACAATGATGACGCAACTATCAATGACGTGGTAACTGCTGATTGTTTGTGTGTGGGTGAATTGCCAGCTGTACCAGGTTGCACTGATACATTGGCATGCAACTATACTGCTCTTGCCACAGATGATGATGGCACTTGCGAATACGCATTATTATATTTTGACTGTAGCGGAAACTGTTTGAATGACTCAGACAACGATGGTGTTTGCGACGAATTTGAATTAGCGGGCTGCACAGACTCTTTGGCATGCAACTATACTGCTCTTGCCACGGATGATGATGGCAGTTGCGAATACGCACTATTATATTTTGACTGTAGCGGAAACTGTTTGAATGACTCAGACAACGATGGTGTTTGCGACGAATTGGAAATTCTGGGATGCACAGACAATGCCGCTTGCAACTTCAATGCATTAGCTACCGAAGATGACGGCAGTTGTGGCCTGGCCGTGGGCACTGCTTGTGACGATCAAGATAGTACTACCATAGATGATATTATTGTTGTGGGATGCAATTGTGAAGGGGCTCTTGATTTGAACGAATTCAATGTAAATACTTTATCCATCTTCCCCAACCCTGCACAAGACAATATAATAGTCGATTTACCCAACCCGGGTGGAGCGCAAATTGAGATATATAATATTGCTGGCGAAAGAGTCTTCGCTTCGCCATACTCACGAAGCGTTGATATCAGATCGCTAACACAAGGCATGTATTTCCTGAAAATAGTTCAGGATGAAGGAACAGCTATTGAGAGGTTTGAGGTGGTGAGGTAGAAGAATTATCCCGGGGAAACAAATGAATACCTGGCATAAATTTTCAACGCGAATGAATGTCCGCGACTTAGCGCTTCTTAATCCAATTCTCAGGATTTTGGGCCGCACCAGCTTCACCACCCACTTTCCATATCTCGAAATGCAATGTGTACTCCTCGCTATCAGAAGAAACCTTTCCAATCATCTGACGGGCTGATACCTTATCTCCAACTGCAACACTCACATTTTCAAGTCCTGAGTATACACTCTTGTATGAACCATGAGTTACAATAACATTCTGCCCCACGCCAGGGATAGTAAAAACACTGGTAACCTTACCACCAAAAACAGCGAGAGCAGATGCTCCCTTCTCTGTTCCAAAGTCGACACCATTATTGTTGACCGTTATCTGAGGAAGTGAGGGATGGGCATGCTTTCCAAAATGGGAAGTAATAACACCCGCCGAAACAGGCCAAGGCAAAGAACCTTTGTTCTTTTCAAAATCCGCATTCATTAAAACTGTCTCAGGAGCCAATTCAATTTTTTTGGATGATTCAATCGATACTCCAGCCTTCTTTTCCTTCTCTGGTTTTTTCTCTGTCGCTGCCGTTTTAGCATTCTCCTTGCGAATCTCTTCAGCTATGATTTCCTGAATTTTCGCCGTTAAGCGATCGCGATCACTTTTTTGCTTCGCTTGTTGATTTTTCAATCGAGCTTCCTCTCTTTTCAAATCAGTTAGCTTTCCTTGTTGCATTTGCTTCAACGACTCCACTTCCTTTTTCTCGCCCTCTTTAGATTTAAGTAATTCGGATTTTTGTTGCTTATCCAATTCCATTCTTTGAACTACCGTTAGAATATCCTGTTCCTTTCCTTGAATCATTTGGGCCTGTTGCCTCCTTGCCTCAGCAAAGCGCTGGGTAATCTTGTATCTCTTGTAAGCCTGATAAAAGGATTCGGAGGCAAAAACATACATGAGCTTATCATAACTACTGCGCTGTCGATATGCTCTTTTAATCATCTTGCCGTATTCCTTTTTTAAGGCAGAAATATCATCCTTTAATAAACCAATATCCTTTAAGCCAGCATTGATTTCACCATCGATATGACTGATGTCACCGTTGATATTACGTATCAAGTCATCGCGCAATGCTATTTGAGCATTTAGCATCTCAACCTGTCGAAGTGTAGATTTCTGCTGCTTCTCCGATTCCCGAATCATCTTTTTAGTTAGCTCAATCTTTTCGTTAAGCTCGTCGCGCTGTCGCTGCAAATCCGATTTGTTCTGACTCATTAAAACTTCCGCCATAGCAAAAATTACGAGCATCAATATTGCACTCTTAAGAATATTATTTCGGCTTGTACTCGGATTCATAGCGTATCTCGTCTGGGGTATTCATCACTGATTTCAAATGGAAATTCGTAGGGTTTTCCTGTGCTTATACGATCCACCTCATATTTCAAAACGATGGATTTACCATCGTTACTAAGCAACATGACACATTGCTTGGGCAACCACTTTGCATCTAACATTTCGTGATTAGAATATTCTATTTGAAAATTCCGGCGGTGTACGATATCATCAAAGATGGTTTTTACAACCCGCAATTTTTCACTATCAATCCAATATCTCGATATAACTACAGCATCATCGTTTAGACGTCTCAACTTCTTCGAAATCCGCGGGTCATCAAAATCAACAT
Source organism: uncultured Comamonadaceae bacterium (assembly GCA_964555295.1). Lineage (GTDB taxonomy): Bacteria > Bacteroidota > Bacteroidia > Flavobacteriales_D > Sanyastnellaceae > CAZKRL01. Next base: position 84,979 of record CAZKRL010000007.1, read on the forward strand.
TGATTGTGTCACTTTCTAATTTTCTATCGTCCATACCCACCACCTTTCTAACCTTTCGTTTATACTTTGATATCAACAAATAATTTGATGAATCCACTTCTGACCTGAATTTTCTCTCATCCTCCTCAAGACCAAATAAGTTTCCGAAAAGAATATTCTGCAATACATCAAAACTGAGATCCGTACCTGTCTTTTCAGACAACTCAGATACACCACCCACGTAGTAAAACTTTTGATCTGGAATTTTCGAGAGATATCTCAAACTATCCGGGGTAACCATCAGTCGTATCATTTCTATACCAAGCAGCGGTGCAACTGATATCCATATCACGCTATCCTTTCGCATCCTAACTGTTGCCTTAAAACTTTGACCCTCATCTCCTGAGCTAAACTCTGCATTCAACTTCATACCGCACCAGTCAGGTGAAAATGAACTTCCATAACAATCATCAAGTAGCGATCGCGCAGTGCGTTTCTTGATGGATTCGTCAGTTCTGACTTCGCGCGTAGTCTTACATGACAACAACAATACCATCAGAAAAATTTGAGAGCAGAACTGATATCGGATACTCAATCGATGCATTGACGTGTTGAGATTTTTTGATTGAGTATTTCACTCATCAAACCAAGGGCTCTCGCACCCGACCATGCCTCAAGTGCCTCATTGATTCTGCCTAACTTACAGAGTATATCTCCCTTGTGAAGTAAAACTTCAGCTTGTTTTGGATCATGCAAGATGGACCGTTCAATCCATTGCAGCGCGAGTTCATACTTCCCTTGCTTGAAGCTAATCCAAGCGAACGTATCCTCATAAGACGGATCATTGGGCATGAGTTCATTTGATTTAGCAGACATGGCTGCGGCCTTTTCTAGTGTAACCTTATTCTCTGCCAAGTAGTAGGCATAATTATTCAAAACCAACGGATCTGACGGTGCGTATTTTAAAGCACTCTCCATGGCCTCAAAACACTCCTTTGCATTTCCCAAATGAAAATAGGAATCCCCTAAAGCCGAATAAAAACCAGAAGACATGGCGGCATTATCAATGATGAGCTCCTTTCCATTTCTCAAGGTACGAACGGCCTCGGCATGTTGATTTTTCAATTGACATGCATATGCATGAAATAAATAGAATTCAGGCATAGAAGGATAATAACTCATTGCCGAATAGCTATCATCAAAGAAAAATTCACTACCCAGAGAATATTCCAACTCAAGAATTCGCTCCCAGACAACTTTATTCGAACCACCCTTCTGAATAACTTTTTTATAGTCTGCCAAAGCACCGGAAATATCTCCCTCCCTGGTTTTAAAGTCTCCTCTCATTGAGAGAATCTTCGGCTCATCCGGGAAAATTTTCAAACTCGCGTCAAGCAATTCATATGCGTGCGAAAGCCAATCCTTACGAACCTCTGTTGCGTTGTAGTATCGAAGCAGAACTCCAATGCGCTGATCTACACTTACATCATGAGTAGCAAATGCCTTTACCAGTTCATTATAGGACGCGGCGTCATCGCCCTTATTTGCATAGTATTCAGAAAGTGTATAATGTGCCAATCCATTGTTTGGATTTGTCTCAAGCATTTTCTTCAAGAGATCCATGCCCTTATCTACTTCGCCAGATTGCAAATAAAAATTAACCGCATCTGTCCAATACCGCGATTCAGAGGGATATGCCGAGGCAAGCTTGACAAGCTCCTCCCCTGCCCTTTTCTCGTCTTTGAGTAAGACACAAAGCTGAACCTTCTGTGCGGTGAGTTCTTCATAAATACCAAAATACATTTCCACCTTATCCCAGATTTCGAGGGCTTCTCTGCGCTTGTTGCCATACATATAAGCCCCAGCGAGATCATATAGAACATCCGCATCATCGGGATTCAGCTCATAAACCCTCGCGTATGACTTTGCCGCGACATCGTATTTCCCTGCTGCCATTTGGGCATCAGCGAATAACTTGTGATACCAGGGATTTTCTCTATCAGACTCAATACAAAGTCGCAATTGAGCTATAGCAACCGAAGGATTATTAAAAACCTCAAGTTGTATTCTTGCATTCTCATATTGAGCGGCCATCAACCCAGGCTGCATTACTGTACATTCCTGAAACAATTGGGCCGCCTTTGCCATATTCCCCCTGGATTTTTCGAGCTGAGCATTGAAAAACAAATTTTGGTAATCCGGAGAAGCTAAAGACTCATTAACGGGCGCGTCACTGGCCAGCTGCTTGCCCTTCGTGCAGGCCAGAAAGGTTAGAATCGCTAGAAGTATTGTTGCGCGCAATATCATCGTTCAATACTGGAAAAATCACCGAGATTTAAGTTGTCTGAACCCTTTATAGATCGGGCGCTTTTGCCCATAACAGCGCCATCCAATACTGAATTCTTCACTTCTGCACTGTCCATGATAATGCTGTTGCTTACAACGGAACTGGCAATTTTAGCTCCATTCCCTATAGATACACCAGGGCCTATTATCGCGCTATCAAGCGTTACATTATCACCAATGAAACAGGGGGGAATAATAAGACTGTTCAATTGTTTGAAATTATGACCCACACTGCCCGATGGAAACTTATGCCTCAGGTAACGACTATTGGTCTCTACAAGCGCCTGTTTATTGCCACAATCCATCCAATCATCAACTTTACCAGGAACAAAACGCGCACCCTTCGCTACCATATTTCTTAAGGCATCGGGCAATTGATATTCACCACCGTTGCGGATGTTATTATCAATCAGAAACTGAAGCTCAGCACGAAGTACTTCGCCGTTTCTAAAGAAATAAATTCCAATCATAGCCAGGTCGGAAACAAATTCCTGCGGCTTTTCTCTAAACTCCGTGATAATACCAGATGGGTCTATCACAACCACTCCGAACTGTCGCGGATCATCAATTTTTTGAACCCACAACACTCCATCGGCTGTGGTATCAAGCGTAAAATCGGCGGTGAAAAGCGTATCGGCAAAAGCCACTGTTACCGGACCATTCAAAAGATCAGCTGCGCATAATATCGCATGCGCTGTACCGAGGGCCTCGTCTTGATAATGAATACTTCCCTTAGCTCCCAACTGCTGTGCTACCGCAATAAGTCGTGCTTCTACCTCTTCGCCAAAACGCCCGGTAACAAAAGCGATTTCGTTAACCTGCGTTTTGCAGACCGATACGATATCTTCTACCAAATGCTCAACGATAGGTTTACCTGCCACATGAATTAAGGGCTTCGCTGTGGTGAGCGTATGTGGCCGGAGTCTCTTCCCCATGCCGGCCATAGGAACAATTATATTCAAGCGTCGAAAATGTTTGGGTTAAAATTATAAACTAACTCATTAACAGCCCTAAGAACAATGTCCGAGTTACGCACCGATGCTCTATAAATTGCAGCAATTGTAATCATACCTTATTTTCGCCACCCAAAATTTGCACCTATAGCTCAGACGGTTAGAGCATCTGACTCATAATCAGAGGGTCCTTGGTTCGATCCCAAGTGGGTGCACAAATGAAAAACGCCGGAGCTCCGGCGTTTTTTTTATTGGTAAGTTTTATCTCATTCAATGCTTCACAACGGTGATAGAACTAATGCCCACATCTGAACGAACCAAGACAGTATATATGCCTGGCAACAATTTCTCGGTAGGCAAACTGTAACGCGATTGACCCGGAATAATATCCCCGTTGAAAACACTTGATACCTTTCTGCCCATTGCATCAAGGAGTTCTACAGAAATGAAGCCGGATGTAGCAGAGTTTATTTCAAGCACACTATTTCCTTGAAGTGGATTTGGGAAAACCTGCGCTCCCAGATGAGAACTGACATTTTCATTCATCCCAGTGATGTATTCGCACTCTGTAACATAGCATGTAACAAAATCATTCAGGTCTGAATAGGTGACACAAATCTGATAGTTTCCTGATTCTGCATAGCTGTGAATCGCTGAATTACTTTGTTCGGGAACACTACCGTCGCCCCAAGTAATAGAATAGACTGGCAAAGTCGCTCCTTCCCCAATGGCTTCTGCCAAGAAAGACCCATCTTGTTGAGGCGTGACGGTTAACGTAACAGTACAGAAGGTAACAATTTCTTCTACCGTAACATTGATCTGATCTTGCCAATAACAGAGCGGATCATCCAAATCGAAAATGGTAACAGTTACAACATAGGTTCCTGGAGCGTCATATATGTGGAAATCATTGTACGTAGAATCAACAATGCCATCACCCCATTCTATGATGTAAAGGGTATTCAACGAATTAAGAGTATTTAAAATCAAGGTGGCCGATAAACCTTGGGTAGTTACATCCACTATTTCTACTTGACAAGAACTTACCTCGGTAACAACAACTTCATTGCAACTGACCGAACTGCATTGTCCGTCGGCCGAAGTATATGAGACACAAAGATTGAAGGTGTCTGGGTATTCGTAAAAATGCTGTGCAGATGATCCAATAAAGTAACTACCATCTCCCCACGAAAAGATATACGTTCCGTCCAATGGTCCAAATGCATCAGCTACTACATTCGACAAGTTCAACGACGTTTCAAGCTGCACCGGACAATTCCCACTAATTTCATTAATCGTAAGGGTTTCATTGATATCCAAAGCACATCCTGATGGGTCCAAATCAATCACGTTCAACGTGATAGTATACGTGCCCGAGGTTGCGTATTCATGCCATATATCTTCATCTATATTAATGGGCTCCGAAACCGATCCATCACCCCAATTAATTGTATAAACTGGCACTCCAAATCCAGAGGAGGATGGTGTAACATTCACGATGTTCCCGGCATTTACAATCTCCATAAAGGCGAAACAATTCGACTCAATTACAACAGTCTCAGGACCCAGCTCAACAAAACAACCTCCAACATCGGCATCACCATACGTTGCAGTGATATCGAATATACCCGGTCCGTATATATGAGAAGCCGACATGGTATTATCTGTAAATCCATCTCCCCACTGTATGGAATATACCGGATCCATAGCACCTGAGCCGTTCACTATGACTTGGTATTCGCCCGGGTTAATACCCGGAATAACGGTAAGTTCAGCTACACATGTACTGGGCACAACGACACTTACAAGATAACATTCGGAGATTGCACATTGTGGATACACTGTATCAGTATAGCTTACACAAACCTGATAATTGCCACTTTCCGTGTATTCAAACGAAGCGTTTTCTGTAAAAGATGGCTCACCAATGCCCCAGGTAATAATGAAGTTGCCTGAACCCGTGGCCAGTTCAGTCGCCGAAACACTCACCAAGGGGTCGTTCTCCGTAATTACAACATCCATTGCACACTCAATACCGACACCCACCGATTCGCAGTACTGAAATTCACAGGCCGAATCGGCAGCTGAAATACACACTTCGTAATAACCGGCTACTTCATAAACGTGAGTAAGATCATTCTGATCACCGGTACTTCCATCTCCCCATTCAATTTGGAATGATTGGTTGAGTTCATTTGCGGCAATTTGCAGGGATACTGAACTATCGGTTGCAGTATAAGTGAATGACACTACGCAAGGGTCTGGACCAACAGTACAACCCACCGTTTCATGTGACCCGAGGTGTGTTGTGTCATCCTGAGGATATACTGTCCACTGGGTCTGCAATAACAGCCAGTCAGTGGTAGCAGAGGTAAAGTCAGGGTTTCTGACCAAGGTGTTGTTGGAAGTTGCGCCTCCCACTATACTCCAATTGGCTCCAGGATCTTCACCTACAATTCCGATGATATCTACTGGTGCTCCGTCGTGAACCAGAACAATTGCATCATCGCCGTTGAAATTGGCAACACTCGAGGTGGTGTCAGCAATAGCCAAAATGCCCGGGCTTGCCTGGCCATTGGCAATGACATACACATCGCCAGATTCAAGAATCCCGGTAAGCGCCAATGTATTACTTGCGCTCGAATCGACACCATTGTTATACCCCTCTACTTTGTATGCTGCAAGATCTACTGCGAAAGGAGTAGGATTGTAAATCTCAATCGCCTTGTTAAACGATGATCCCTCAAGATATTCGGAGAAGAACAACTCACTGCAAGGAGTGGTCAATTCACAAGGATTTATTATCAACGTGAAAGTGCTATCGTAAAACGAAACACAATCGCTTGATAGGATTGCACTAACAGCATTTCCCGGCTGAATGGTGGAAACATCTAACACTCCGGAATACGCTATGACTTGAAAATAATAGGTTCCTGAAGCCATCTCATTGGCGTCGAAATTCGCAGATTCGAGCGCTTCAATGATGCTACCAGAAGCATCTGTGCGATACACCGCAAGACTACCGAATAGAGAGTCAGCATTAAATTCCAGAGCAGGGTAATTGATTTGATCACACTGACTCAGCGCGCCTAACACAGATATTTCTTCTGCGAGACAGTTGGGGTAACAATCCTCAATAGAAAATGAGAATGGACCCGGAGCAAAAGTGAAACAACTATTGGTTGACGATAGATTTAAGGTATCAACCAAACTTCCAATGAGCAGACTATCGGCGGCCAATTCACCGAGATAAGCCACAGCAACAACGAGATAATCTCCTTCTGGCAAACCCGCTGTTGACAATTGGTTAGGGGAAGATCCGAGAATTATCCCGTTGGCATCTGTAAGAAAATATCTAACTGATCCTTGAGCATTGGGAAAAGCAGAAAGCTGAATCTCCACAGCACCATCCTCAACGCAAAAAACAGAATTGGTAGCACTGGTATTGAAACCGTCTATCTGACAAGGCGCAAAACAGTCATTCACATGAATAACAATTGGATCTTCGTATATATCGAAACATTGATCAGAAGTGATAGAAAAAATTCCAACTCCCGCATTCACAACTGGTAAAATGTCGGCATAAGCCGCTGCGAAGACCTTGTAAATACCGGGGGCCAGTATGGAATAATCCAATGAATCTTCAACAACAGTAATTACATTATCTCCGTCATTGGTAAGAATGTAAAAAATACTGCCCGTGCCAATTGCATTCCAGGTAATCTGTGAGTTCTCATCCTCGACACAAACATCTAGTGTATCATTCTCAAAACTGAGAATCTGACAGGGAATAGAGCAATCTATGATTGTAAAATCAATAGAAGTAGAGAACGCAATGCAGCCATCTCCCGCAATTGCATTGACGTCCGAACCAGGCAACAAAGACGTTTCAAGCAGATTGCCATCAAAAGAAACCGCTGTTATTTGATACGTTCCGGATGCATAGTTGCTGAGATTCAGAGTGCCATTTGAAGACGAAACTATGATTCCGTTTTGGGACACAATAAATAGTGATGATCCCAAACCGCCTATAATAGATAGGTTCAAATCTGCAGGCAGTGCATCCAGACAGAAAGCGCTCGTATCAGCTGACCATGAGAGAGTTCCGCCCAAACAATTTGGCAAGCAATCTTGCACCGTAAAAGCAATAGGTTCTGAAAAACTGAGACAATCTGCCCCGATTGACGCTACAGCAAGTCCTGGTTCAAGCACTAAATTATCGGTGTATGCAATGCCCCACAATTGGTAATCACCAAGTTCAAGACCGCCAGAAACAAAGACACCGGATGAGGATGTATCAACCACCTGATCTCCGGATGTTAAAGCATAAATGACGTTGCCGATAGCGCCCGACATACTTATCGAAATAACTTCAGGTAGGGTTTCAATGCAAATGCTGTTTACATCTGTGAGGTTTGTTAGTACACCCGCTAGGCATGCCACGGGCTCACCATTCGTGGCACCCGGAGTAGGAGCTTGCACCACAAAAGAGGCAAGGTTCAAGGCAGCGCCTCCATCTGGCAGGCGGGAAAAGGAGTTAGGGCTGTTGCCCGAGTCGTTCAGTTGGATCTGATCTGGGGTTAAGACAGGCAATAAACCAGTAGCATCCGGGTCGTCTGTACCGTATACAATTGCGTCAATCAAATTGTTGGCAACAGCGGGTGATGCAGCTGGCCAATCAGCGGCACTGCCCGCATACAAGGCAATTGCATCTTGTCCATTTTGAATATCGCCCTGGCCTTGCAATGTTGGAAGAACTGCTCCTGACGCTCCTAAAGAGTCCAAAAGCGGTTGGGTAGCGACAAGGAAGAAACCTTGCGAGTCAAGCGAATAACCCGCGAGATCTACCAAAGAATACATTGTGTTGCCACCTGAAACCCCATTAAAAAAAACCAACACCAATCCATCGAGCGAAGCATTCGCTGGTCCAAATAATTCAACAAATTCTTTGGTGTCAGTGCCCGGCTGGTCGGGATCAACCTCATTGATTCTTACAGCAGTGTTTTGAGCCAGAAGCGCAATAGGCAGAAGTGCCAAGAGCGAGCAAATAAATTTCTTCATCATCATAAATTTTGCCGCGAATTTGCGAAGAAAAGCTGAGTGTAGCATTACGAAAGTTATACTAAACACGATCTCACTGCCTCAGCTCAGTGCTCCAAACATGCATATTGCTCTCAGAGAGTAAATCGTGACCCACATCCGGAAGAATTTTCACAACATCGGCTCTCACTTTGGTCGACAAATTCTCTGCAACATTGGGCGGAATAACCCCATCCCGTTCTCCCAGAAAAATTCTAATGCTATCAGAACGTCGTGAAATAAATTCTCTTATAGAATCAGCATCAGACAAAAAAAAGCGAAATAAAGGAAATACTTTTTCAATCGTTCGTCGCTTGCTCTCCTCCTTAAACTGTCGCGATAGAAATTGATGCTGGCCTCGATCCATCATTTTCAACGCTGCAAATACACGGCACAACGTGATGGTGGTTTTAGGATGCTTCATGACCCAACCAAAAATTCGCATCCCCCAATTATACTGCATTGCTATGCGCTGCAATGGATGCACCTTGATTCCATCAGGGGCGAGCAACAGGAGCTTATAATTTTTCAACCCCCATAACATGCAAGTATGCAGAGCAATCCGTCCGCCCAAACTATACCCCAATACAGTTACATTTTCAGCTTGATGTTCATCAATGAGGTTCTCCATCAATTTGCACCACCATATGACATCAATATTCTTCGATTCCAATGGTTCAGCGGTAGCATGACCGGGCAAGTAGAATGACAATAACGTGTAGTCATTCTCCCTGCCCTTCATCAGCGGCAGAAATTCTTCAGGCGTTCTCGAGAATCCGTGAAATGCAAGAATCAAATGACGGCCTTCACCGGCTTTGATATACCTAATCCTGAGTTGCTTGTATTGTGCTATTTCAGTATTGAGATACATAATCAACCCAGTTACGCACAATCTGCAATCCAAAGGAGGTCATAATACTTTCAGGGTGGTACTGAACTCCGTAAATAGGTAATGAGAAATGACGCAGCGACATGATTCTGCCCTTCATATCACGTCCTGAAACCAACAACTCCTTTGGCAAATTATCTTCATTAACCGTCCAGGAGTGATATCGAGCGACATCAAAATTAGATGGCAGACCATGATAGAGAATATCCGACGTTTCAACTTCTATAGTGTCAGGTATTCCGTGGCAAACTGTATCAAGTTGCAACAAATCCGCTCCGAAATACTGAGCTATTGCCTGATGTCCGAGACAAATTCCCAATATCGGTTTGCTCTTGTGATAGCGATCGATAATTTCCATCAGATGACCTGATTCTTCGGGAAGTCCAGGGCCGGGTGAAAGCACCAAAGCATTACACTCTTGTGTCAGCTCTTCATACTCATCATCATTTCGAATGACCACTACCTCTGTTGCACCGCACATTTGCAGATAATGGCAAATGATGTATGTGAAGCTATCATAATTATCTACCAACAGAATTCTCATGCCGCAAAATAAGGTGCATAAATATCTACGCTAGAATCAATCATGGAAGCGCATCCGTAATTCGTTGTCACGCCATTCAAAAGCCGCACAAATCAATTTAAAATGAACTGAGGGCTTCCCGTTGGAAGCCCTCAGATACTAAACCTTTAACCAAAACCTACCCAACTGTAATGGTAGAATTTGATATACTAACAAATCATATTTCACTTGGTTCATTCTGGGTGAGATGAATCCATAAAAATGGTAACTGGCCCCCAGTTTACAAGTTCTACATTCATCATTGCACCAAATCGGCCAGACTCGGTCTTAAGACCTGAAGACGCCCTGAGACACCGAATGAAATACTCGTATAAATCGTTGGCTCTTTCCGGACGTGCAGATTTCATAAACGATGGCCTATTACCCTTTTTAGTGGATGCATGCAGTGTAAACTGACTCACCACCAGTAACTCACCGGAGACATCGACAATTGAGAGATTCATTTTCCCTTCATGATCCGGGAAAATTCTCATGGAAGATATCTTACTAATCAGATAATCTGCATCTGATTCAACATCAGCTTCAGCAACACCAAGAAATATTAGCAATCCCTGTTGAATGTTTGATATCCTCTCTCCCGACACATCAACCGATGCGCGTTGCACTCGCTGAATAATGACTCTCATGTTGCCAAGATAAACATTCTCTATACCATCCATGTTTGATTTGTTCAACCCGAAAGAGTGACTCACCAAAAGTTTAATTTCGCATCATGCTTGAGCGTGAACTGATGTATCTCAAAGGTGTGGGTCCTGTCAGAGCAAAATCATTGCAAGATGAATTGCAACTCAAGACCTGGGATGATTTACTGTCCTACTTCCCCTTTCGCTATATCGATCGATCGAAGATTACCACAATCCGGGATATTCGTGATGACAACACAGCTGTGCAATTGTTGGGCGAAATCATATCAATGAAAGAGGTCGGCACACTGCGTGCGAAAAGACTCACCGCTATATTTCGGGATAGCACCGGGGATATTGAGCTAATTTGGTTTAAGGGAATCAAGTGGTTGACGACTGGGCTCAAACGCGGAACACCCTATATTCTTTTCGGTAAACCAACAGAATTCAAAGGAAGATTCAACTTCACACATCCCGAACTCGAACTTGCTGAAGAGGCGCGCATCACACATGGCAACGGACTCAAGCCCGTTTACAACACAACACAAAAACTCACTCAAAAAGGCATATCAAGCAATGTCATAGCAAAAATGACCCGCTCGCTGGCCGAGGAGACCATAGGGAAAATTGATGAATCCCTTCCTGATTATATCATCGAAAGATTCAAACTCATATCGAGAGGAAATGCTCTTTATGAAATACATGCACCCACTGATCAAGACCAACTTGAGCAAGCTAAACGCAGGCTAAAATTTGAAGAACTATTCCTTTTACAATTGCAATTAGTAATTCAGAAACGACTTAATTCTGTTGACACACCCGGTGTGGTTTTCCAGAAAGTCGGAGTATTCTTCAACGAGTTTTACGACAAGCATTTGCCATTTCCACTCACGGGGGCGCAGAAGCGAGTGCTAAAAGAAGTTCGCGCCGACGTAGCGCGGGGCCATCATATGAACCGCCTTGTTCAAGGTGATGTAGGAAGTGGAAAAACTATTGTCGCAATGATGAGCGCATTGCTTGCCATAGATAATGGTTATCAATGTTGTCTTATGGCACCCACTGAAATCCTTGCCATACAGCATATGCAAACGTTCTCTCAGCTACTCGCACCCTTGGGAATTGTTCCTGCCCTGCTCACCGGATCTACAAGTAAAGCTGCGAGAAGAAATATTCTCACCGATCTGAAATCGGGTGTTTTGAAAGTAATCATCGGAACCCATGCACTCATTGAACCTTCGGTTGAGTTTGCTCACCTCGGTTTGTGCATCATTGATGAACAACATCGTTTTGGTGTGGCACAGCGCGCGAGTCTGTGGAAGAAAGCTCCGTTACCGCCGCACGTGCTCATTATGACCGCCACGCCAATTCCACGTACGCTCGCGATGACTCTCTATGGCGATCTCGACATCAGCATCATCGATGAATTACCTCCGGGAAGAAAACCTATCAAGACCTTATGGAAGACCGATCAACAACGATTGGGTGTTTTTCAATTTATGGAGGATGAGATTGCGAAAGGCCGTCAGATCTATGTGGTTTATCCGCTCATTGACGAAAGCGAAGCCTTGGATTACAAGGATTTACAAGATGGTTACGAAAGCATCAGCCGAAGATTTCCTGTTCCTAAATATCATGTCAGCATTGTGCATGGACAAATGAAAGCCGAGGCACGCGATTTGGAGATGAAGCGGTTTTCAGAGGGGCGAACCCATATCATGGTAGCAACAACAGTTATTGAAGTGGGCGTTAATGTGCCCAACGCGTCGGTGATGATAATTGAGAGTGCAGAGAGATTCGGACTTTCACAGTTGCATCAGCTGCGGGGTCGCGTGGGACGTGGTGCAGATCAAAGTTACTGTATACTCATGTCGGGTGATAAATTATCTGCCGACAGCAAAAAACGCCTTGAGACCATGGTACGAACAAACGATGGATTTGAAATTTCTGAAGTTGATCTGCAACTGAGAGGTCCGGGTGATATAGCAGGAACTCAGCAAAGCGGGACACTCGATTTGAAAATTGCGGATCTCGCAAAAGACCAGCACATTCTCACCGCAGCGCGCGAACTCGCACTTGAAATCATTGATGAAGACAGCGCGTTGCAGATGCATAAGAATCAGCTGCTGAGAAAAGCACTTCAGAGAATCGCTGAAGCAAAAACAGATTGGAGCAAGATTTCATAGAGCTCTTCGCATATTTGAAGAATGAATTTAGATCTGAACGGAAAAACGGCTGTAGTTTGTGGCTCGACGCAAGGCATTGGCTGGGCATGTGCCAGAGAATTGGCGAATATGGGCGCGCGAGTCATCCTTTTTGCGAGGGATGAAACAAAACTGAAAGAGTGCCTCAAGCTGTTACCTCATCAAGAAAACCAACACTCATACCTGTTGGCCGACTTTGCGCATCCTAACGCAGTGGAAAATACTATCCGCGAATTTGCCAAGAACAACAGGGCTCAAATTCTCATCAACAATACGGGCGGACCCAATCCTGGTCTTGTCATTGATTCGGATATTGATGCATTTCGGCAGGCGTTCAATTCACACCTTATTTGTAATCATCTCATTGCTTCTGCACTCGTTCAAGGCATGAAAGACTCGGGATACGGCCGCATCATAAACATTATCAGCACCTCAGTAAAACAACCATTACCCAACCTTGGTGTAAGTAACACCATTCGTGGGGCGGTTGCAAGCTGGTCGAAAACACTGGCAGGCGAATTGGGAAGATTCAATATCACCGTCAACAATGTATTGCCAGGCGCTACATCAACTGGTCGACTTGAACAAATCATGAAGAACAAAGCAGCCAAGGTTCAAAAAGATGTTATAGACATACAGCATGAAATGAGTGAGGAGGTTCCGATGAAGCGACTTGCTGCACCAGAAGAAATCGCAAATGCCGTGGCCTTCCTGGCATCGCCCGCCGCATCCTACGTCAATGGCATCAATTTGCCAGTTGATGGTGGAAGAACCATGTGTCTTTAAAAATGCAAATAAAAATCTTTTAATAGAGAAATGAATTGCGGAGAATAGTCCTGATTCGCATTTCTAACATGAATTGATTCATCTCTTCTAAATAAACTTATTCCCAACTCAACCATGACGCGGTGCACGGGCTTTATATCGTCTGGGCTTACAAGACACACACGCCCAATAGTTAAACCCAGAGCCCTTGCGTGCTTCTCCCAAAGAATGAACTCGGATGCAGGAACAATAACTGTTATACGTCCGATTTTGCTTAGGTGTGAATAGGCCTTGATAAGAAATTCATTCGCAGGAAGCAAATCTGAATGTCGGGAAACTCTTCTGCTTTGCTTAGACGGCTTCACACCATTACTGAAAAAGGGCGGGTTCGAAATGATCAAATCAAATTTTCTTTCTGTTGACCATTCAAGAAAATTACCACAACTAACCTTAAGTCTATTGCCCCATGGTGATGCTTCAAAATTCGATTCAGCATCGCAGCAACTCTGCGCATCAATATCAAGCGCAACAATCTGAGCCGAAGGATTTCGCTGCGCGAGCATCAATGAAATTACACCTGATCCGCAACCCACATCAAGGATATTTTCACCTGATGGATTTGCCCATGCCGCGAGTAAGCAGCCATCGGTATTAACACGCATGGCGCAATTCTCCTGATTTACGAGAAACTGTTTGAAACGAAATGCCTTGGATAGATTTTCGCTCATTGTATACGATCTGACAACTCCACTTTTCTCGCTAGTATAAACATATCGCGATGAGCATATTTGCGGTGATTCAATAGTGCGCTCAGGTTGCTCCTTTTTCCGGGCACAACATATTTGATGATTTCCTTAATGCATTGTAGCCATGAAAAATGTACGGCAGGGTATCTACAAACTTTCTCAACAACGAATCCTTCTCGCTCGAGAATGTTTTTTATAATGGGCTCAGACGCAAAACTCAGATGGTCTGGGAGGAAGTAAGGTCGTGGCATCTCAGCCGCGGTTAAACCATAAATGTCACCCGTCTGAATCAATAACCTACCATCCGGATTCAACATTTGATAATAACGTCGAAAATCTTCACACGGATTACTCAAATGACTGTATACATTCAGCAGTGATAATAGGTCCACCTTTCTTTCGCCTAAAAAATCCATAGAAGAATGAACGCTGAGTCCATTACTCTGCGCAAAATTTCGCTTCCATTCGTTTGGCTCAAAACCCTCCACAACTGATCCTGAAGGCAGAAACCCTTTCAACGTAATGAGGAATTCACCATAACCACAACCTATATCAAGAACAGTTTTTACTTCAGTTCTTTGCTCTGGTGAAATAATTTCATTGAGCACTTGCAGATATTGAACTCTTTTATTGTTGTCCCACTTTGCATTGACATTCAACCGTTTTTCACCTGCATGAAATCCTGTTCTTATAGACTCTGATCTTTCCGTTATATTGGGCTGTGGCCACACGTATAATAGTCCACACTGTTTGCATCTCACCAAAGAGTAGCCATTTTCTGCATCAAAGAATTCGGAAGTACTTTGCTCACAGTGATAACACATCGAAGGGGTCATAAGTGAAAAACGCTTACTCAAACTCAATTGTAGGAGTCAAATAGAAAATGATTATGTGGATACCGCTGAATATGAATTTGCCGGGCTCTTTCATAAATCATCTCCTTAAGTCCATTCAAATTTTCTTTCTGTTGCGCCGAAATAAAAACCACCTGCTTATCTGATTGGGTCGTATACCAATGCTGTTTCAATTCATCGAGACTCCATTGTTGCGGTTGCAATTCTGTTAGATCATCGATTGCACGTTCTTCTGACTTGTATGCATCTGTCTTATTGAAGACAAGAATCACCGGCACATTGCCTGCGCCAATGGAGGCCAAGGTTTCGGTAACTACCCTAAAATGTTCTTCGTGTGAGGGATGAGAGATATCAACGACATGAAGCAATAGATCGGCCTCACGCGTTTCGTCTAATGTGCTTTTAAAAGATTCAATCAACTGATGTGGCAGCTTGCGTATAAATCCTACCGTATCTGCAAGTAGAAACGGTAAATTCTGGATAACCACCTTCCTCACGGTAGTGTCGAGGGTAGCAAATAATTTGTTCTCGGCAAAGACATCACTCTTAGAAAGCACATTCATGAGGGTGCTTTTACCTGCGTTGGTGTATCCCACCAATGCCACACGCACAAGAGCGCCGCGATTACCCCGCTGCGTTTGCATTTGGCGGTCTATGTCTTTGAGTTGTTCTTTCAGAAATGCAATCCGGTCGCGCACTATTCGGCGGTCGGTTTCAATTTCTTGCTCTCCCGGACCTCTCATGCCGATACCGCCACGTTGTTTCTCGAGGTGAGTCCACATGCGTGTGAGACGTGGCAAGAGATACTCATACTGTGCTAGCTCAACCTGTTTCTTGGCGTGTGCAGTGCGCGCGCGAGACGCAAAAATGTCGAGGATCAGTCGGGTTCGATCTACGATACGAATTTCTGGTTCTTTGAATTCTTGCTCGAGATTTCGCAATTGCGACGGACTTAACTCGTCATCAAATAAGATCAGACTGGGTTTTAATTCCCGCGAGAGTTCCTTCAGCTCATTGAGTTTACCTGAACCCAGATAGGTACGAATGTCGGGCCGATCAAGTTGTTGGGTAAATCTTCTCAGGCACTTTGCATTCGCTGTAACGGCCAAGAACTCCAGCTCATCAAGATATTCATGCATCGCCTTTCTACTTTGCGACTGTGTGCTCAGACCCACGAGAATGCAAGCCTCCTGCTCACGGTGCGTATCAAAGGTTTTGTTCTTACGCTCTAACAAATCATGGATTTCTTAAAGTGAGCACATAAGTGGCGAGTAACTGAATCTCCACTTCAGTGAGAGTGCCGCGGTGAGGCGGCATATTGCCCTTACCCTCTGAAATAATCTTTACAATTTCTTCTGAAGGTAAAATACTTTCACCGAGATTCTTTGCACCTGCATATTGTTGTTTGCCATCATGTCCGTGACACAAGGCACACTTAGCAACGAATATAGTTTTCGCGTCGGAGGGCCCTTGACCAGCATTTGAAGAGCCTGACTGATTCCCACCACAACCGAAGAGTATCAGCCAAAAACCAATGGTAATCCACTTCATCAGAACCAACCTCTGGTTGCGCCAACTTCTCTGAACGGCCAGGGAATTGAGAGCATGATAAGAATGAACGCAATCAAATAAAATCTGAAAATGATTTTGTGTTTTGCAGAAATTTCCTCTTTGCGTTTGGCTTTGGAGTATCCGATTGTGATGAGTGCAATTGCCGCCAGCATCATGGTAAGGTGCTCAACGGCATAGAAGCGATGCACCTTATCTGACATAGCGGTGCCCGCAGCGAAGGCACCTTGCACGAGCGGACTAATAAAATACAATACAAAACCAATGACCAGTTGAAGATGCATTGAAATCAAGGTGAACAAATGAAACTTAGGATTGCCACCTTTGAGTGGACGATAAATTCTACCGTAGCTATCGACGATGGTAATCACCAATAGGATCAGACCGATCCATCGAAGCAGAGAGTGTGTATGGAGTATACCTGTGTACATAATTTTTTGTTCAAATCTAATAAGGTTATCATTAGGTTTGACCTTTCTATAAGTATTGATGAACCATCGAATTCTATACAATGTAACGTGCAGTGTTGACATAGACATTCATCAAGAATGGCTTGAATGGATGTTAAAAAGACACATTCCCGACGTAATGAAAACTGGCATGTTCTCCGAATTCAGGATTTGTCGAGTCACGGGTTACGAGGAGAATGGCATATCATTCGCCATTCAGTACACTGCAAGCACTCTAGATGACTACAACAATTATATGAAAAGCTTCGCGCCATCACTTCAAGGAGAACATACGGCCCGCTACGGAGATAAGGTCTCTGCCTTCCGAACCGTATTGGAAATTCTACATGAAGGAAGTATCAGTTTCCCGGGAGTGAGTGCTAATTAATTTTCTGCTGAAAGTGTTCACTGAATTTTTTTGTATCGGTAAAAAGATGGCCGTGTGATTCAAGATCATCATCAGTCCAATTCCACCATTGAAGAGACTCTATCAATTCATATAAGTCATCATCATGTCGTTTTCTAATCAATCTTGCAGGTACTCCACCAACAACAGAATTTGCAGGAACATCATGAGTTACAACCGCGCCAGCTGCAATAACAGACCCGTTACCGATTGTGATTCCGGTGCGTAGAATTGCCCGAGCGCCTATCCAAACATCATTACCAACAATTGTTCTTGGAAACTCATCAAACTTTTGCTCATCGGTATAACCCTTACCAGTTTGATTAAGCAAAGAATAAAATGAGGGATGAGATGATACGACACCATCGATGGGATGCTCTCCCGGGCCAATTATCACCTCAGGACCTATGGAACAAAATCTACCAATATTGGCATGATACACTTGCGAACCTCTTCCTATATAACTTTGTCGACCGATAGTTACATCTCTTAAACGAGCGAATTTTCTGACAACATTAAAATTCTCAAACTTTACCCCGCTCAACTCGGCCATATATTCTAAATGAATATTCTTGCCTGCATATTTAGCATAATAGAATATCGTGGTAAACCACCAGCGAAGCCACAATGAAATAGGATTTTTAAAAAGAAGCTCCATCATCACAAGTTCGATTTTCTAGGGTTAATCTGCCGAATGATATAATGTGATTGCCACGAGTCATCTAGGAATAAAATAGAGTTAATAACCCAATGCGCTTCTCACCTTACGCAGCGTTGCTTCAGCCACTACTCTTGCTCTTTCAGCGCCTTCCCGCAAACATGCATCGAGGGCTGTATGATCAGCTTGTAATTGACCAAATACCTTTCTTTCTTCTGCAAACCGATGTAGGATTGCGCCGAGCAAATCTGACTTTGCATGGCCCCAACCATACCCACCTGCTTCGAGTTTGGAGCGCATGACCGCTGATGCATCCTCCGTAGCAATGAGTTTGTAGAGCTGAAAAACCACACTATTGTCCGCATCCTTCGGTTCCTCCAATGGCGTCGCATCAGTGATGATTTTCTTATTGAGCACATCCTTCAATTCTTTTTCGGGCAAAAAAATGTTGATGAAATTGCCATAGCTCTTACTCATTTTTTGACCGTCGGTTCCGGGGACGTACATATTCTCTTTCGACAATCGCGCCTGCGGAATCACAAAAACTTCGCCCATCTTCCGATTGAAGGTTTCCGCGATATCTCTTGTTATTTCGAGGTGCTGTATTTGATCCTTCCCCACAGGTACTA
>CAZKRL010000008.1:0-92279 GCA_964555295.1 uncultured Comamonadaceae bacterium
GAACTCCACTCCAGAGAGCGATGGCCATTACGAAGAACACATTCTTCGAAAAGGCTTTCTGGAACATTGTAGAATGTTGCATTGAGTTGAGATTTAAAATAGAATTGATAGTTGATTGTTTGAAAGATTACAAGAGCTAGACTGAAACAGACAAGAACCGCCAGACCGCGACAATAGAGAAGTGATCACATTACTTGTAGAGTTACGAAAAGGGCATAGTCTCATCAATTGCTTTAGTGTATTAGCTTTGAAAATCTAAATTTAAGTGTCAAATGTAAAAGCAACATACCGATAAAAACAAATTAAATTTCGCCGAATCAAATAAAATCTTGGCGCAAAAAATCAAACCCTTAGTTTTCAACACTTTTAGTAACAATTGCAGCATGATAAAACAAAATACTCTCAGCTTGGCGCCCATGCGCAGCGAAGCCAGCGACAAAGCAGAAATGGTAAACCAAATTCTATTTGGTGAGACATTCGAAATCTTGGAAGTTCAGGAAAAATGGTCATTGGTTGAACTCACACATGACCGCTATAAGGGTTGGGTTTGTAATAAGCAAATTTCAGATATTGCCTTTGAACCACGTCACTGTTTTACGGAAGCAACAAACTTGCGCATTTCATTTGGCTCCAAATCTGTTCTACTTTCACCTGGAAGCTATCTACCAGCGGAGCATAACCCGTCTGAAACAGCAAGGAAAAGCACTACCGAAATGGCGCGTTGGTTTTTAGGTACACCCTACCTATGGGGCGGAAGATCCATTTTCGGTATTGACTGCAGCGGGTTGATGCAAATCCTTTTTCGAATGTCTGGAGTAAACATTCCGCGGGACGCAAGTGAACAAGCCAGTATCGGCCAGGATATTTTACTTATTGAGGAGGCTCAATCGGGAGACTTGGCATTTTTTGACAATTCCGAAGGAAGAATCATCCATGTTGGCTTGATAGAAAGACAAGGCGAAAAACTCATGATTTATCATGCATCAGGTGAGGTAAGATGCGACCCACTCGATCATCAAGGCATCTTCCAAACAGAAACCGGTAAATATTCTCATACCTTGCGCATCATCAAGCGAATCAATTCCTAATTCATGAACAATATCGAAGAACAGGTAAGTGAAACAGCAGAATGGCTCATTGCACGAGGGATTTCCACACCGGAAATAGGCATCATTCTCGGCACCGGCCTTGGCGAACTAGCCCATCAAATCAGCACAATCAAAGAGTTCAGTTATAATGTTATCCCAAATATTCCGATCGCGACGGTAGAGCATCACTTCGGAAAACTCATCTATGGTGATTTGTGCGGTAAGAAAGTTCTCGCCTTTCAGGGGAGATTTCATTATTACGAAGGGTATAGTATGGATGAAGTCGTAATGCCCGTTCGCGTGATGAAGAAACTCGGTGTGAAATACATTCTATTATCAAACGCAGCCGGTGGCCTGAATCCATCCTACCAAAAAGGAGATCTCATGATGCTGGATGATCATATCAACCTGCAACCTGAAAACCCATTGCGTGGACCCAACTATGAATCCACGGGTCCACGTTTCCCGGATATGTCCTCCCCCTATTCAAAATACCTCAACCAAATGCTCAAAACAATTGCGAGTGATATGGCCATCGCTATACACGAAGGTGTTTACGTTTCGGTGCAAGGTCCAAATCTCGAGACTCGTGCAGAATATCGCATGCTGCGCAATCTTGGTGGAGATGCCGTTGGCATGAGCACAGTGCCTGAAGTAATTGTATGCAATCATCTGGGTGTGCCATGCTGTTGCGTTTCCGTGATCACAGATATCTGCAATCCCGATGAGCTCAAACCCGTTTCACTGGAGGAGATTGTCGCTACTGCCAAACGCGCTGAGGTCACCCTCACAAAATTGTATTCAGAATTGCTAAGACAAATAGGTTAACTCAAGGTGCAATCCACATGAGTTTATGTGGACCAATCAAAGGCACTTCGTATATGTCATGATTAACGCTGAAACCAAGCCGCTCATAAAATCCTACGGCAGAAAGGCGGGCATCGCACCACAATAAATCTACCTTACGCTCTCGAAGTACACCTAGCGCAAACTCTATCAATACTCTGCCTGATCCCTTCGAATGATAGTTCGGTATGGTGGCCATTGCACGAAGTCGATATGCATGCGAAACCGAAAATTTCGAATGCTGTTGAGGGAAAAATGATCCCACGGAAATCAATTCAGACCGACAACTGACACCAACATGAAAAGCATTTTCAACGCTATCTGAATCCAAGACACATAGATCGGGTGAGGCCTTATGCTGCCAAAGCACCTGATGTCTGATGCTGCGTGTAATTTCAGATGAGACACACTCGACAACAAAATCAGACATCGCTACCTGCCTTTAATTTCTCCGCATTCTCGGTAATCTTGAGGGCCTCTATCACCTCGCTGAGTTCACCATTAACAATAGCTTCGAGATTGTATAAAGTGAGATTGATACGATGATCGGTTACACGACCCTGAGGATAATTGTACGTTCTGATTTTCGCACTTCTGTCACCTGTGCTCACAAGACTTTTTCGCAGTCGGGCTCTCTCTTCCTGCCGACGATTCACCTCAGCTTCAAAGATTCTGGTGCGCAACATCGTCATTGCCTTCTCTGCATTTTCATGTTGTGATCGGCCTTCCTGACATTCTACTACTACCCCGGTGGGAATATGCGTTAGACGAACAGCTGACTCTGTTTTATTGATATGCTGCCCTCCTGCCCCACTAGCACGAAAGGTATCGCGCTTGATATCTGCAGGATTGATGACCACATCAAACTCCTCTGCCTCTGGCATCACTGCTACGGTTGCTGCGCTCGTATGAATGCGACCCTGTGCCTCCGTGGCAGGAACGCGCTGTACACGATGCACACCACTTTCAAATTTTAAAGTTCCATAAACTTCGGCACCATGCACTTCGAAAATAATTTCCTTGTAACCGCCTGCCGTTCCCTCACTCATCGACAATACCTGAAAATTCCATCCACTTGTTTGAACATAGCGTGAATACATCCTGAAAAGATCACCTGCAAAAATGGATGCTTCATCACCGCCTGTTCCTGCGCGTATTTCAACGATACAATTCTTGCTGTCTTCTGGATCTTTAGGCACAAGTAACATTTTCACCTCATCATCCATCTTCTCCTTTTGCGGAAGTAATTCATCCAGCTCTTGTTTTGCCAAATCCCGCAAATCACCTTCCGATTCTTCCTCAATAATTTCCCTCGCAGCATCAATATCCTTTATCAACTTCCGATATTGATCAAATACCTCAACCATTTGACCAAGATCTTTATACTCCTTCATCAAAGATGGATATCGCTTCATATCGCCGATGACGGTAGGATCAGTCACCAATTTACCAACCTCGTGATATCGATCTGTAATCGAAATCAGCCGATCTATCAACTCTTCCATTAGTAATTAATAATTCCGTAAGGAGTATGTAAAGTCAATTTTTTTCCCGTGAATGACTCCGTTCTACCAATAACCTTGGCCTCGATGTTAAAACGCGCCGCTATTTGAATCAATTGACTTGCAATATCCGGGTCGACATATAACTCCAGCCGGTGGCCCATGTTAAAAACCTTGTACATCTCTTCGGCGGAAGCACCACTTTGCTCTTTAATGATTTCAAACACTTTGGGCAGAGTGAGTAAATCATCCTTGATCACATGAAGATTGTCTACGAAATGCATGACCTTGGTTTGTCCGCCTCCACTGCAGTGTACCGCACCTTTTATGCGGTGACGATGGTGCTTGCAGATCTCTCGCATCAATGGCATATATGTGCGTGTGGGAGAAAGAATCATTTTCCCTGCATCTAGATCTAAACCATCAATAGAATCGGTGAGATGATAATTCCCGTTATACACCAAATTTTCGTTGATCAGCGCATCAAATGTCTCTGGATATTTTTCGGCAATCGACTTATTGAAAACATCATGTCTCGCACTTGTAAGACCATTGCTACCAATGCCTGAATTATATACGGCTTCATAAGATGATTGACCGTATGATGCAAAGCCCACGATGGACAAACCTTCGCAAATAGCGGCATTATCGATTACATCGCTTCTGCGCATTCTTGACACCACCGTGCTATCCACTATTATAGTGCGCACCAAATCCCCTACATCCGCAGTTTCTCCGCCCGTGGCGTGTATTTCAACACCCATAGATCTGAGCTCTTCAAGCAATTCATCCGTGCCCTGAATAATAGCCGAAATGACTTCACCTGGAACCAAATTTTTGTTGCGACCAATAGTGCTGCTATATAGAATATTATCGAGCGCACCAACACATGCAAGATCATCAATATTCATGACCAAAGCATCCTGTGCGATGCCTTTCCATACACTTAGATCTCCTGTTTCTTTCCAATATGCATACGCCAATGATGACTTCGTGCCGGCGCCATCGGCATGCATCACAATGCAATGGGCCTCGTCACCTGTAAGATAGTCGGGTACAATTTTGCAGAATGCCTTTGGGAAAATTCCTTTGTCAGTATTCGCTATAGCGCGATGCACATCTTCCTTTGAGGAAGACACCCCGCGCGCCGCATATTTTGATTCGTTCATAAATGAAAAAGGGCGAACCCGAAGATCCGCCCTTTAATTAATTCTTATCTATTTCGATGGCACATAATCTGTTCTGATTACTCGGAACATAGTGCGTCGGTTTAACTGATGAGCCTTCTCCTGCACATCTTTTGAAGCCAATTTTTTGATGAAATCTTCTGTGAGTTCATCTCCCTTTTTGAGAGGGGCATAATCGCGCTTTAGAATTCTTGGCTCGGATTCACCCATTCCCTTTGCAATGATTCGGTTGGCATCAATGCCCTTCTCTTTCACAAGATAGTCAACGCAGGACTGCGAACGCGCCTGACTGAGTTTCAAGTTGTTTTCATCACTGTCTCGTGCGTCTGTATGTGACTCGAGCTGAATTACGAGTTTCGGGTTGGCAACGAGAATTTCATACAGATAGTTGAGGGAGTCTTTTGAGTTTACGGTTGCATTCACTTGTAACTCAGCTTTACCCAGGTCGTAACGAACCTCAGGCATTTCGATGCCACCGCCCTTCACAAGTGGGTCTGGGATAGGAATGATGAAAATCTCACGAGCAAAATTGGTGGAGGTGTTGTATCCGATTGTCGAAAGCTTCTCAATTCTTCCAATAAATTTCTCCTTCTGCACATCAATGGTATAGAGATAATTCGCCTTGATTTGAGTTTTATCGAATGAAAATCCTCCGTTGGGATCTGTCGTTACTTTTAGGTTGATAGGATCACCGCTATCACTTGTTCCCACCAAAGAAACCGATGCGCCTGAAACAGGGCTCCCATTATCCTGATCATATACCGTCGCAGTTATTGAAAACTCCAGAGAATTTTCTACAAAATGATAAATATCATCTTTGCCCTTTCCACCGGGCCTATCGCTACTAAAAAACCCTGACAACCCCGTTACGCCGTCCTTTTTAGGGTCAAGTACCATAGCAAAATCATTGGACGAAGTATTAACAGGATACTCCAGTGGTGAGGCATTAGCATAGCTCATCTCGTTTCCACTCTTCGTTGCCTTATAAATATCGAGGCCGCCAAGACCGTTTGTATGACCATTCGAAGAATAGTAAAATGTTCCGTCATCCGCTATATAAGGGAACATATCATCACCTGGGGTATTGATTCCGCCCATATTCGTAATCTTTCCAATGCTGGAAGACTTTGGATCAATGGTGCAATACCAAATATCCTTTCCGCCCTTTCCTCCCGCGAGGTCTGAAGCGAAGAGCAAATATTTTCCGTCAGCAGTGACAAAGGGATGCCCAACGACTGTAGTGTCATCCGTATTTCGATCAATGATATTCATATTAACTGGCTCACCAAAATTGTTGCCTTCTTTGGTCGCGCGCATGATGTCACATGCATACCACATTTTCTCACCTTCATATCTGCACAAAGTGAAATAAATACTATTACCGTCTTTGGTGAAAGAAGAAGCACCCTCGCTACCACTGGAATTAACCTTACCTGCCAATGGCTGTGGTGTAGACCATTTGCCTTTCTTGTCTCGTTCTGAGTAGAAAATATCCATGAAACTTTCACCAGTTATGGGATCTACAAAAGCGCCTGCAGAAGCCTGCCTACTTGAGGTAAAAACAATCTGATCTGCTTTTCCTTGAGCATAGGACAACGAAAGGTCAAAAAAAGCAGAGTTCAAATCGATCATGTTCTCGACCAAAAATTTAACCTTACTATTCTTTTTCGAAGCGGCATCTTGGCATCCCTTGATTCGACCCTCCACTTTATTCTTCGCACCGCCTTTTGCCGTGTATTTATTGAATTGAACCACTGCATCGTCCCAACGGCCCATTTCCATCAAACTCAATCCATAGTTCAAATACAATTCATTATTTGTATTGAAGTATTGCGCAGTAATCGCCTTTTCATACCATTCTAGACTTTGTTGATAATCTGCGACCAAACGATAGCACTCGCCGAGTTGATAAAATATTCTCGCTTTCTGATCTAACTTTTTTGCAGATGGCTCGGCTTGTTTGTACATCCTTGCAGCATCATAGTACCCCCGATTCTTGAATTCCTGATCAGCTTTTTTTGTCGCTGATGATTGAGCAAAGCCAGTCAAACAAAACGACAAGAAGCAAATAACAACACCAATCTTTCTAAATATCATTACTCGACACATTTTGATTAGGTGACGAAAATAGTACAAACACTTTCTAAATCGGAAATTCACATTCAATTACAAAGAATGCCTTAACGTGAACACCCCCTACAAATGACAAAAAACGTAGTTAAGATGAAACAATCCATATTCACAAGAACCAACCAAATTAGCGATGACGCCTTTATCGACTCCCCAACAGCGAGCTCTCATGGTTGAAGCAACGGCCCATCCATGAAAAATACTTTCATCATTGTCGCAAATCTTCTCAATTCACTCATTGATTTTTTTTCATTTTCAACTTGCCTTAATCATACATTTACCGCCGTTCAAAATTTTGTATGACGGAATCTGTTTCACTCACCGAGCAATACCTACCTATCGTAGCCATGGCATGTATTGCACTCGGCTTCGTGGTTACCACCATGGTAGCAACTCACTGGCTCGGTCCAAAGCGAAAAACCGCAGTTAAATCAGACACTTTCGAATGTGGTATTGAGTCGCAAGGCAATGCACGCTCCCCCTTCTCCATCAAGTATTTTCTGGTAGCCATTCTTTTCGTGCTCTTCGATGTCGAAGTTATCTTCATGTATCCATGGGCTGTGAACTTCAAGGAACTGGGGCTGTTTGGTCTTCTGGAAATGTTTAGCTTCATGCTGCTGATGATTGTAGGACTTATCTATATCATCCGCCGTGGGGCTCTGAAGTGGGAATAACATCAAATACTGATTATGGCAGCACCGGTTAATATAAGAGAAGATTACAAGCCCGAAGGCCTCGAGGGACAAGGATTTTTTGCCACGAGCCTCGACAAGGTAGTGGGACTTGCCCGCGCTAATTCGTTGTGGCCTTTGCCTTTTGCCACCTCGTGTTGCGGCATCGAATTCATGGCCGCCTTCGCCTCGCACTACGACCTCTCTCGTTTCGGGATGGAACGCCTGAGCTTCTCACCAAGACAAGCAGATTTACTGATGGTGATGGGTACCATCTCCAAAAAAATGGGACCCGTGCTTCGCCAGGTATACGAACAAATGGCAGAACCCAAATGGGTACTCTGCATGGGTGCATGCGCAAGCAGTGGCGGAATATTCGATACATATTCTGTGCTGCAAGGCATCGACAGAATCATTCCCGTGGATGTCTACATCCCAGGTTGTCCGCCCCGTCCAGAGCAAGTTCTCGATGGTGTCATGAAAATTCAGGAACTCGCAAAATCCGAGAGCCGTGGTCGTCGCAATTCACCCGAGTACAAAGCAATGCTCGCCAAATACGGACTGGAATAATGCATCATCCCTCTCAACCCAGCGCGTCAGAATCAGCAACTCAATTGCACAACGATGTGCTCACTTTCCTTCAACAGCAATTTTCGGAAGGCGTAAATGCCTCACATATCGATTATGACTTTCCAGTTTTCGAGCTATCGCAGAACATTCTGCACGATGCTCTCGCAGCATTGAAAACCGAAAAAGGATTTACCTTTCTCACCACCATGTGTGGCGCACATTTCCCCGAAAATACAGGGTCTGAATTCGCATTGATCTATCAACTGCACAATCTGCAGCAGAATCTTCGCATTCGTATCAAATGTTTCTTCAGCAGCAAAGACCTTACGGCTCAATCTGTAACCGACATCTGGAAGGCCGCCAACTGGATGGAACGTGAGGCCTTCGACTTTTATGGTTTCAAATTCACTGGTCACCCCGACTTAAGAAGAATTTTGAACATGGACGAAATGAATTACCATCCGCTTCGCAAGGAATATGGCCTTGAGGATGCCGGCAGAGATGATAAAGCAGATAAATACTTCGGAAGATAAACCGCATGAGAACAGATAACATCGGTAAGAATTTCGCCACCGCAACTGAAGTGGCTGAGCAAAAAGATTATTCCATTCTCAATCTGGGGCCTACGCATCCTGCAACACACGGTATCTTCCAAAATGTGCTTACGATGGATGGTGAAATCATCGTAAAGGCCGTGCCTACCATCGGTTATATCCACCGCGCTTTCGAAAAGCTGGCGGAGCGAAGACCTTACAATCAAATCACTCCGATAACCGACCGTCTCAATTATTGCTCCTCCCCTATCAACAACATGGGATGGCACATGACGGTAGAAAAACTGATTGGCTGCGAGGTTCCCAAACGCGCTCAATATCTGCGCGTGCTCATCATGGAACTTTCACGCATTGCTGATCATATCGTGTGCGACACAGTGATTGCAGTAGACACAGGAGCCGCTACCGGTTTCCTGTATCTCTTTCAATGGCGCGAGAAAATCTACGAAATTTTTGAAGAGGTTTGCGGAGCTCGCCTCACCACGAACATCGGTCGAATCGGTGGCATGGAGCGAGATTTCAGTCCTGCTGCATGGTCGAAGCTCAACGACTTCATGCGAGATTTCCCCAAGGCCCTTGATGAGTTTGACCGCCTGGTTACACGCAATCGAATTTTCATGGACCGCACCATCAACTGCGGCCCGATCTCTGCGGAGAATGCTCTCGCCTATTCCTTTACCGGTCCGAATTTGAGAGCAGCCGGTGTTGATTATGATGTAAGGGTGATGAACCCCTATTCATCCTATCAGGATTTTGAATTTGAAATACCCGTTGGTGTAAATGGCGACACCTACGACCGCTATATGGTGCGACTTGAGGAGATGCGTCAGAGTTTGAGAATCATTACTCAGGCGATGAACAATCTGCCCGAAGGCAAGCTGCACGCTGATGTTCCGGAATTCTATCTTCCCCCGAAGGAAGACGTTTACAGCAAGATGGAGGCCCTTATCTATCACTTCAAAATTGTGATGGGTGAAACCGATGTACCCAAAGGCGAGGTCTATCACTGCGTGGAAGGGGGCAATGGTGAGTTGGGATTTTATCTCATCAGCGACGGCGGTCGAACACCCTATCGTTTGCACATGAGAAGGCCCTGCTTTATTTACTATCAGGCCTATCCATCCATGATCGAGGGAGGAATGTTGAGCGACGCCATTCTCACCATGAGCAGTATGAACGTAATCGCCGGTGAGCTTGACGCATGATATATAAGTTATGAGTGATTCGAAAAAATATGAATTCTCGCAGGAAACGATGGACACGGCTCGCCGTATCATCCGTCGCTATCCGGATGGAAAACAAAAAAGCGCATTGATTCCATTGTTGCACCTCGCACAAGCGGAATTCGACGGATGGCTAAGTCCGGGTGCTATGGATTATGTGGCATCGCTGCTTCAATTACAACCTATCGAAGCATATGAAGTGGCATCGTTTTATTCGATGTTCAATCTCAAACCCAAAGGCAAATGTGTGCTCGAAGTTTGTCGCACCAGCTCATGCTGGCTATTGGGTGCAGAAGACATCGTTCGTCATATCGAAAAGAAATTGAATATCCGTGAAGGTGAAACCACCGATGATGGTATGTTCACTTTAAAGACCGTAGAATGTCTTGGTTCCTGTGGTACAGCGCCCATGCTGCAATGCGGCGGCGATTATTACGAGAATCTGACGTTAGAGAAAGTTGATCTGTTGATGGATGAGATGCGGCTCTCAGGAAAACGTCGTGTATACACGAAAGACGAACCTATTAAAATCGGATGAGGGCATGAGCGGCAAAAAACTACTTTTAGAGAAAGATCACATACCAGGTATTCAAGGTCTGAATGTGTATCGACAGAATGGTGGCTACTCAACATTGGAGAAGGCATTGAAGCAGATGTCGCCCGAGCAAGTGCTCGAGGAGGTAAAGACGAGTGGGCTGCGAGGTCGCGGTGGCGCTGGCTTTCCCACGGGAATGAAATGGAGCTTCCTTGCTAAACCCGCCGGAGTGCCGCGCTATCTGGTTTGTAATGCCGACGAAAGTGAGCCAGGCACCTTCAAAGATCGTTATTTGATGGAGCACATCCCTCATCTACTGATCGAGGGTATGATTACATCTGCTTATGCCCTGGGCGCAAACACCTCATACATCTACATCCGTGGCGAGTATTTTTATGTTGCGCGCATTTTAGAGAATGCCATCGCCGAGGCATACGAGGCCGGTCTTTTGGGAAGAAATATTTTCAACTCAGGTTTTGATCACGACTGCCATGTGCAAGTCGGTGCCGGTGCTTATATCTGCGGAGAAGAAACCGCATTAATCGAATCGCTGGAAGGTAAGCGCGGTAATCCTCGGATCAAACCCCCCTTCCCTGCTGTAGCGGGTCTATATGGATGTCCGACCGTGGTAAACAACGTGGAGACCATTGCCGCAGTTGTGCCCATTGTTCGCGACGGTGGGGCTGCTTATGCCACGATAGGTGTTGGGAAAAGTACCGGTACCAAATTGATTTCTGCTTCAGGTCATATCAATAAACCCGGTGTGTATGAAATTGAACTGGGAGTTCCTGTAGAAGAATTCATCTATTCTGATCAATACTGCGGTGGAATGCGCAATGGCAAGAAACTCAAAGCCGTTGTCGCAGGCGGATCTTCAGTGCCCATTCTTCCGGCAGATTTAATATTGAAAACGGCAGCCGGTGAGGCGCGTTTGATGACCTACGAAAGTCTGGCCGATGGTGGATTCGCCTCCGGCACAATGCTGGGTAGTGGCGGATTTATTGTGATGGATGAAGACACGAGTATCGTGAAAAATCTTTGGAATTTCACCCGTTTCTACCATCATGAAAGCTGCGGTCAATGCTCTCCTTGTCGTGAAGGTACGGGATGGATGGAGAAGATTCTACACAAAATTCTCGACGGACATGGCACTCTATCAGATGTGGATTTGTTGTGGGATATTCAATCCAAAATTGAAGGCAAGACGATCTGTCCACTCGGCGATGCCGCTGCATGGCCCGTGGCAAGCGCCATCCGACATTTCCGATCCGAATTTGAAGAATATGTTCGCAACGGACATTCCATCCGTGATGTGAAACATTATTATAGACTGAACAATCTTGCAGAGGCATAAATGGTGATGGATATTCAACCTTATTTGAACTGACATGGCAAAAGTGACAATCGATGGAATCACGGTAGAAGTGCCCGATGGAAGCACCATCCTTCAGGCCGCAAGAAAAATTGGCGGTGAGGTGGTGCCGCCCACAATGTGCTATCACTCCAAACTGAAAACCAGTGGCGGATACTGTCGCACGTGTATCGTGAAAGTCAGCAAAGGAAGTGAGAAAGATCCCCGTCCTATGCCCAAGCCGGTAGCAAGCTGCAGAACTACAGTTATGGACGGTATGGAAGTACAAAACATAACCTCACCCGACTTGTTAGAAGCCCGCGCAGGTGTTGTGGAATTCTTGCTTCTCAATCACCCGCTCGATTGCCCGGTGTGCGATCAGGCAGGTGAATGCGACTTACAAAATCTTGCTTACGAAAACGGCAAGGCGGGCACGCGATACGAATTCCCCCGAAGAGAATTTGAAAAGATTGATATCGGCGACAAAGTACAGTTGCACATGACGCGCTGTATCCTCTGTTACCGTTGTGTAAAAACAGCAGATCAATTGACTGATGGAAGAGTGCATGGTGTGATCAACCGCGGCGACGTAGCTGAAATTTCTACCTATATCGAAAATGCCATCGACAATGATTTTTCCGGCAACGTCATCGATGTATGTCCGGTTGGAGCCCTTACCGACAAGACTTTCCGTTTCAAGAGTCGCGTTTGGTATACTAAGCCGGTCGATGCGCATCGCAATTGCGACAAGTGTTGCGGCCGCGTTCGTTTGTGGTACAAAGGCGAAGAGGTTTTGCGTGTTACTACTCGCCGTGATGAATACGGTGAGCCGCAGGATACCCCCGATGGAAAACCCGGCTGGATCTGCAACACCTGTAGGTTTGAAAAGAAAAACGCTGCTGATTGGGTGATAGAAGGTCCGGCAAAAATTGAGCGCAGCTCTGTAATCTCAGCTAACCACTATGAATCCTTGAAAGCATTGAAGGCAGACATCGATCGTCAGCGCAAATCTCTGCCACACGGTTCCAAAGTAAACGCAGGCCAAGGTGCCTTAGACCCCAATAATCAATAAAGATGGAAGGGATACTTTTATATAAAATCATATTGTGTGTCATTGTATTTGCGATATCTCTCGGGATGGCCGCCTACATGACCTGGGGCGAAAGAAAGCTTGCGGCCATTTTGCAAGACCGCGTTGGGCCAGATCGCGCGGGACCCTTTGGTTTGCTGCAACCTATAGCCGATGGAGTAAAGATGTTCATGAAGGAAGAAATGTTGCCAGCAAAATCCAACCGCTGGCTCTTCATTCTTGGTCCTTGCTTCTTCATGCTTACGGCCTGTATGACCGGTGTAGTAATTCCCTGGGGCAGCGGCATGGTCGTCGATGGCACTACTTATCCGATGCAAATCACCGACATCAACATTGGTTTGCTCTACCTCTTGGGTGTAGTAAGTATTGGTGTTTATGGCATCATGATTGGCGGTTGGGCATCCAACAACAAATATTCTTTGCTGGGCGCATTGCGTGCATCATCGCAAATGATTTCTTATGAGGTGGCTATGGGCCTTGCGCTAATTGCACTGGTGATGATGACCGGCACTTTGAGTCTTGGCGAAATAGCACGACAACAAGATGCGGGATTTGCCAATGTGGTTTACCAGCCGCTCGGGTTTCTGATTTTCATCATATGTGCATTTGCAGAAACGAATCGCGCGCCGTTCGACTTACCAGAGTGCGAAAGCGAATTGGTGGGAGGTTATCACACCGAGTATTCATCGATGAAGCTCGGTCTCTTTCTATTTGCTGAGTACATCAACATGTTTGTGAGTTCAGCGGTGATGGCCACTTTGTACTTCGGTGGTTACAACTTCCCGTTTCAACATGAAATCGGTTTGGATGGCAATGCTCTGGCTGTAGTGCAGACCCTCGTTCTGTTCGCGAAAATTTCCATCTTCATATTCATCTTTATGTGGGTAAGATGGACCCTTCCAAGGTTCCGTTATGACCAATTGATGAATCTCGGATGGAAGGTGCTACTGCCGCTGGCACTGGCCAATATTTTTATCACCGGCATTGTGATGTACTTCACTGGAAAACTCGGATAAACTACTGACGATGCAACTGACCAATCGATCCAGAACCGTAACGCAACGAGAGCTTTCACTAGTTGAACGCTTGTATTTGCCAGCCATCTTCAAAGGCATGGCCATAACGCTAAGTCACCTATTCCGCAAAAAGCCCACGGTGAAATATCCTGAGGCCGTGCGAGAGTTTGCGCCCGTTTACCGCGGACAACATGTGCTCAAACGAGATGAAGCGGGAGCTGAACGTTGCACCGCTTGCGGACTCTGTGCTGTAGCTTGTCCGGCTGAAGCCATCACCATGGAATCTGCCGAGCGCAAAAAAGGAGAGGAAGGTCTTTATCGCGAAGAGAAATACGCGAGCATCTATGAAATCAATATGCTCCGTTGCATATTCTGTGGCCTCTGCGAAGAAGCTTGTCCGAAAGAAGCTATTTTCCTCACGGATCGCATTGTACCATCTTCATTCACACGGGGTGAAGAAGTTTTTGGCAAAGACAAATTGGTAGAGTCCACTCAAGACCGCGTAGATGTTTCCAAACGTCAGCGCGCTGAAGTGATTGAATTCAAGAACGACAAAAAGCACAAGCACAATCAGACCTATCTCGACAAGCCAGTAATTTCACACCGACATTAATCATATGATTTCCGAATACTTGTTTTGGTTCCTTTCGTTTCTCGCTGTATTCAGCGCCGCGGGAATGATTTTTTCCAAAAATCCCGTTTACAGCGTGCTTTCGTTGATAGTAACCTTCTTTGCCATCGCCGGGCACTACTTTTTACTCGGAGCACAATTTTTGGCCGCGGTGCACATCATCGTTTATGCGGGTGCCATCATGGTGCTTTTCTTGTACGTTATCATGATGCTCAATCTCAACCAGCTCGATGAAGAGAAACGTACTCTCATGGCGAAGGCATTGGGTATTTCAGCCGGCGGCATACTCATGATGGTTGTGATTGCATTGTTGCGACGCACCGATGAACTCAAGGCCTTGACCACAGCAGCTTCAGATATAACCATTGGTTATACAGAAGTTCTCGGCATGGTGCTCTACAAAGAGTTCCTTGTTCCCTTTGAGCTTGCCAGTGTTTTGTTTTTGTCGGCCATGGTAGGTGCTGTTTTTCTCTCTAAAAAAGAACTTGTCTGATTATGCAGTTATATTCTCATATCACCATAGAGCATTACCTGGCACTTTCAGGGGTGTTGTTTTGTCTTGGAGCTTTCGGCGTGCTGTGGCGTCGCAATGCCATCATCATGTTTATGTGCATTGAGCTGATGCTGAATGCCACGAATCTCACATTGGTGGCCTTTTCCAAAATGTGGAATCAAACGGATGCTCAGGTTTTTGTCTTCTTCATCATGGTGGTTGCCGCCGCAGAAGTCGCGGTAGGTCTCGCAATCCTGATGCAGCTCTATCGCAACATTCATTCTGCGGATACATCGCTCATCAATAAACTTCGATTCTGATCATGGAAAAACTGGCCTCACTGATTCCACTATTTCCCTTAGCAGGATTTTTGTACATCATGTTTTTTGGAAACGGTCTGTCAAAGAAATTTACCGGCATCGTTGCTTGCGGTGCGGTACTGATGTCATTTGTTACATCGATTTTAGTTTTTACAACACAATTGCACGGTGGTCACGCCACTATAGTGCATCTCTTTAATTGGATTCACTCCGGCGAACTGAAAATCGGTTTTGATTTTCTCGTAGACCCGTTATCTTCTATTTACCTGCTTTTCATCACCGGTGTTGGCTTTTTAATCCATGTGTACTCTACAGGTTATATGCATGATGATG
The DNA here is from genome assembly GCA_964555295.1 of uncultured Comamonadaceae bacterium. Classification (GTDB taxonomy): domain Bacteria; phylum Bacteroidota; class Bacteroidia; order Flavobacteriales_D; family Sanyastnellaceae; genus CAZKRL01. The sequence continues at coordinate 15,541 of CAZKRL010000008.1, forward strand.
AGGGCTTCAATCGCTTCATGGCCTACTTGAATCTCTTCCTTTTCTTCATGCTCATTCTCGTGCTTGGCGATAGCTTCGTAACGGTGTTTGTTGGCTGGGAGGGTGTTGGACTATGCTCGTTCATGCTCATTGGTTTTTGGTACAAAGACATGGCCAACAATGATGCTGCGAAGAAGGCGTTCATTGTCAATCGCATCGGCGACCTCGGATTGATTCTTGGCATGTGCTTGCTATTCTCGTATGCAGGCACGCTTTCCTTCGGTGATTTGTTCATCACGGGAAATTCCGGTGCTAAGATTCCATCGGAAGTACTCACGACGATATGCATCCTCCTCTTTGTAGGTGCGATGGGAAAAAGCGCACAGATACCGCTTCACACATGGCTGCCAGATGCCATGGCCGGACCCACGCCGGTGTCGGCATTGATACACGCAGCCACGATGGTCACCGCCGGGATTTATTTGGTAGCACGATGTAACGGATTGTTTTCATCCAGTGCCACTGCCTCTGAATTCGTAGCGTGGATTGGTATTGCAACTTCCTTCCTCGGGGCCACCATCGCACTAACGCAGAATGACATAAAGAAGGTTCTCGCCTACTCCACCGTATCTCAGCTCGGATTGATGTTTGCAGCGCTTGGGCTCGGCGCTTACAGCACCGCTGTTTTCCATGTGATTACCCACGCCTTCTTCAAGGCCTTGCTTTTCCTGGGCTCCGGATCAGTGATACATGGTATGGGCGGCGAACAAGACATTCGCAGAATGGGTGGTCTAAAATCGCATATGCCACTCACGCACAAGACATTCTTAATCGGTACCATAGCTATTTCCGGAATCTTTCCCTTCGCAGGATTTTTCTCCAAAGACCAGATTATTGCAATAGCATTTGAAGAGAATAAATTGATTTTCGGATTGAGTCTGCTCATCAGTGCAATGACCGCGTTCTATATGTTCCGATTGTATTTCCTCACATTTCATGGAAAATTCCGCGGCACACATGATCAGGAACATCATTTGCATGAATCGCCTTCCGTGATGACCATGCCTCTGGTCGTGCTTGCAGTGCTGTCATGTGTAGGCGGATTTATTGGCTTGCCCCATGCGGTAGGAGAAAGTCTTGGTATGCACTGGCACTGGCTCGATCACCACCTGCAGGATACACTGCTCATGCCTGCTATGCATATGTCGGTTACTACTGAGATCATTCTTATGCTCCTTGCCACTACAGTTGCACTGGGATCGATTTATTATGCATGGAGCATGTATGTCAAAAACAAAATCCTCGCTGATGAGGATAAAGATATCAGTGCCTTCACGCACAAACTTCTCGCCGGTAAATATTACATCGATGAGTTGTATGATAGCATCATAAGAAGGCCGGTAGATGCGATCTCTGCCTTCCTTGCCAAGTATATCAATCCGGGTGTCATCGATGGTTTGACCAATGGTTCCGGTAAACTGGCCGTACTTGCAGGAAACGCGTTGCGAAATACACAAACGGGTTATCTCTTCCATTACATTTTATTATTCATCATTGGTTTAATAGCCCTGTTAATGATTTGATTATGTCAGCAATTCCGTTACTCATATTGTTCTTCGTTGTTGCCGGTATTCGCTGGTCCATCAGCAAGTCGCCACTGAATTCCAAACGTCTTGGATTCTTCGCATTGATACCCATCGCCCTGGCTGTTCTGGCCATGACAAGCATGGGCAATTCAAACTTTCATGTAGATTGGATGGGGCCATTGGGAATTAATTTATCCTTTGCCAACGACGGTATCAGCAGTGTTATGGTTGGTCTTGCACTGTTGAGTTTTCCAGTGGTACTGATCACCTGTGAATTTGATCAGATCCGCAACGGTCAGCGGATGCTCGGACTTATTATGTTCATGATGGCTGCGATGATTGGTGCATTCACGACTACCAACGGAATGATGTTCTACATCTTCTACGAGGCAGCGTTGATTCCGGTGTACTTTATGATTTTATGGTGGAGTCAGCATCCTGATAAATCTCAGATCACATTGCGATTTTTCATATACACACTGTTCGGTTCGCTGTTCATGTTATTGTCATTGCTGAAGCTATACAGCCACGCAGGCACGTTTGACATGGAAGCTTTGATCGCCGCGGGCAGAGCCCTTCCCGCTCACGATCAGGCATGGGTTTTCGCAGGGTTTTTCATTGCCTTCGCGGTGAAGATTCCTGTATTTCCTTTACACGGCTGGCAACCTTCGACCTATGATGCCGCTCCTACTCCGGCTGTTATTCTGCTCGCTGCAGTGATGCTAAAGATGGCCTCTTATGGTATGATACGTTGGGCGGTGCCATCATGCATGGAAGGTATAGAACAATATGGCGACTGGGCCATTGGCTTGTCGGTAGTAAGCGTGCTTTATGCATCATTTATGGCTCTTGCACAGACGCGTTTCAAAATGTTGTTGGCATGGTCATCGGTGGCGCACTTGGGATTGATGACCGCCGGAATATTGAGTCTGAGCATTCAAGGCATTCAAGGTGCTGTATTTGAAATGCTCTCGCACGCTATTTTATCCGCTGCTCTTTTTTATGTGTATCACATAACAGTTAAACGCATCGGACATGACAGATTCAAGGAGATGGGCGGAATTCGCGCGGTGAATCCACTGTTTGCATTCATGTTTTTCGCATTGGTCATGGGATCCGTTGCGCTTCCGCTGACAAGTGGATTTGTAGGAGAGTTTCTATTGATCATTGGATTGTATCAAGCAGGTGCCTGGTTTGCGATTCTTGGAGGACTCACCGTTGTGCTCGGTGCGGTGTATATGTTACGCGCATTTCAGGTAATGATGCTCGGTAAAGAATCGATGAAGTTTGATGCACTCACCGCGACCGAAAAATGGGTGCTCGGCATTTGTGTAACTGCCGTAGTGGTATTGGGTGTTTATCCCGAACTGGTGATGATGCACATAGGTCCTACGGTCCAAAACTTATTTTCAGTAGCAGCAAGATGAAAGAAATTGTATTGATATCGCTTTTGGGCATCGCCATACTCGGGCTCGATATACTTAAGCTGAGAAAGTGGACTGCTCCATTTGCTTCATTGGGACTTATCGTTCTCATTGCGTTCTGTATTCTCGACTGGAATACCGTGCAAATACCATTTGAGCAATATGGCGGAATGCTCAGGCTCGATACCTTCTCGTATGGATTTACCATTGTGTTCAGTGCATTGACTCTGCTGTGGATTGCGTTCTCCACCGACTTATACGCGAAGTCATCAACTGTTCGCACTGATATATTGGCACTGATCATTTTTTCACTCACAGGAGCCGTAGTACTAACGGCATATTCAAATCTCGTGATGCTCTTTCTGGGTATTGAAATGTTATCCATTCCACTCTATGTTTTGGCCTCGAGTGAACGAAACAGTGTATTGAGCAATGAGGCCGGGTTCAAGTATTTCTTTATGGGATCACTTGCTTCTGCGGTGATGCTTTTTGGAATTGCCTTACTCTATGGTGGAACCGGAACTTTCGAATTGACTGCTATTGCGGAGAAGATGACCATTTCGCAACATGGCACGCTAGTATATACCGGAACCACTATGATTCTTGCCGGCTTGATATTCAAGATATCTGCTTTCCCTTTTCACATGTGGGTGCCTGATGTTTACCAGGGGGCGCCTACAGCAGTTACAGCGTTTATGTCGTCAGTGGTGAAAGGAGCCGCATTTGCTGCTTTGGCCAAATTCATATCGTATGTACTCCCTAATATCAGCCACGGATTTGAATCCATTTTTTTGTGGATTTGTGCCGGCAGTTTGTTGGTGGCCAACTTTGTTGCATTGGTACAGCAGAATGTCAAAAGAATGCTCGCTTATTCGGGTATTTCTCACGCGGCCTTCATGCTGGGAGCTGTGATTTGCGGTGATGCAGTGCCTGCGAAATATCTCATGTACTATGTGCTAGTATACGGGGTGGCGTCGATGCTATCACTATTTGCGATGCACCATGTTGCCAAGCAAAACAACGGATCGGATCAGATAGATTCCTTTACCAGTTTGCTGCAAAGAAGTCCAGTGCTTGCCCTTGCCATGACAGCTGCATTGTTCAGCATGGCGGGAATACCTCCCTTGGCGGGTTTTCTGGCAAAGTACTATGTGATGTCGGCGCTGATGGCTAAAGGATTTGTAGCGATAACTGTGCTCATGGTAGTAACCTCTGCAGTTGGTGCATACTACTATTTGAAACTGATAAGTAAGATGTTTGTGCCCGCCGAACCCGCGGGGAGAATCTATTTGGAGAACTCCACCAAATGGTTGTTTGCCCTAGCATCGGTAATGATTTTAGTTCTGTTTCTCAGCGCCAGTCTTCTGGAATTGATTTGACCTTTATCAAGCACTTCTCCTACCTCTGAAGACAATATTGAATAGGGCTTTGAAGAAAAAGCGAGTGTCTGTTGTGTAAGGCCGTTTCTCTTTCTCAATCATATAATCTCTTTCTGCTAGAAGAACTTCCTCAACAGATGCTTTGCGATTGAGAGCTACATAAGGTGGAATACATCCTGGTTTATGGCGCTTTCGCATCTCGCGCAGTTCTTGCGGAATAGCGTTATTAAAATAGGTTTCAGAGACAGGGCGAATACCCACCAATTTCATATCGCCTTTCAGCACATTAAGAAATTGCGGCAGTTCATCCAACCAGAATTTTCTCATCACCCTGCCCCATGGAGTAAGTCTAAAGTCATTATCTGGCTTACCCGTGCTTGCATAGCCATGAAGACCAATTACATAATCTTGAAGGTATTCAGCATATGGATGCATCGTTCTGAATTTATACACCTTTATTATTTTACCATACTTACCCACACGCTTCATTTTAAATAGTGGGCCATAGCTCGGCTCAGAATTAAAATCAGGCTCCTTTACCTTTCTTGCGACCACATAGCTCGCACCTCTAAAACTATTGTAATCCACAATATCGAACCCACAACTCACCAGTCGACCCAAAACCTCAGCCTTTGAAAGAAGTCTATTGCGACCACGGGTGAGAATAAAGTACATTTTCTTCAAACCCCACACTTTAGGGGCTACTCTTAGAAAGAGAAATTCGAGCGTAAAATATAGATTCTTCAATATTGGAATCCGCCCAACACGCAGCCGCTCACGTCTCGCTGTTAACGATTCGAACGTAACTATGAAGAGGGCGTTCTTTTCAAGACGATCATTCGCGGCCTCAAAAAACTTATTGATAAATCTGATATCATTAACCTTTGAAAGATTTACAAGCGCAGAGATTTTACCATTGTAATTCTCAATATTGAAAATAGAAGATGTGGATAGCACTACAACTTCCTGATCATTGAGACTTAAGAAGCGCTCCAGGTAGTTAGTTTGTCCTTCCCCAATTTCGTTTAAAACCTTATTACGCATTGCAATACTTTATAAACACCGCTGATAAACCATGCACTCAAAGTTATAGAAGTACTCTGCAAACTCGATGACATTGTTGGTTATATGAGTTACTATATAAATCCAGAAGGTATGTGCCTCAATCCAATTTTGACTGTATCCATTGCTCACCGATCGCAAAAATCTCGGATGTAGGTATCCAATGGATGGCTGCATCGCGCTTCCACCAAGTCATCTGCCGCTTGGCAAATTGAGCGGTATGGATTTTTATCAATTCTCTTGCATGATCAAGAGAAATCTTTCCATCGAAATAATCAAAGAGTTCTTTGTATCCGACGGTGTTGAGTGATTGCAAATGCCTAAAATCTTGCAAAGTCTTTACCTCTTCGACCAATCCCGATTCAAACATTTGATCTACCCTTTCGTCAATCCGTTTCCGAAGGGCATTCCGTTCCATCATCAAGCCCATCTTGCAAACTTCAAAGGGCAATGCCGATCGTGCTCCCGTTCTTAGTTCTGAAAATGTTTTCCCTGTAATCATGCATACCTCCAGTGCACGCATGATTCGATGCGGATTGCCGAGATCAACTTGAGCGTAGTATGCGTGGTCCAAAATCCTCAGTTCTTCTTGCAGTATTGCAAGCCCTTCACTTTTGAGGCGTTGATTCAAATGTTTTCGAATGTTTTCATCGGAAGGCAAATCATCAAAGCCCTTGAGCAGGGCGTCGATATAGAGCATACTACCGCCGCAACAAATCACATACTCATGTTGCTCAAATAAACGGCCGAGAAGCTGATGCGCGTCAGCAGCGAATTGTCCCGCACTGTATGGTTCATGAATGCTTCGTGTGGCAATGAAATGGGTTGTCGCTGCAGATAGCTCAGCCAAACTTGGCCTGGCTACACCAATATTAAGTTCTTGAAAAATTTGTCGTGAATCACACGAAATGATTTCAGTTGAATACCGCTTGGCCAGCTCAATGGAGAAGGCCGTTTTACCCACTGCCGTTGGCCCCACTATTACAATAAGCAACTTCCGCCTTTCTGTTGCGGCCATCATTACTCTTCAATAAGTCCGCGTCCGATCTTTCGAATTTTCCCGTCGTCTTTTAATTTCATAAAAAGCGATTCCAGCAAACCATTGATAAACACGTTGCTCTTAGGTGTGCTGTAATAATTCGCCAATTCAATGTATTCATTCATGGTAACTTTCAATGGAATGGAATCACAGGTGCGAGCTTCTGCCAACGCCATTTTAAGAATGACCATGTCCATGGTTGCAATCCTATCTACCTCCCAGTTGGGCGCGTTGGCTGCTACCAAAGCAAGATTCTCTTCTCCCATCTCCAGCGTCTTGCGGAAGATATTTTTGGCATAGGCCTCTTCGTCGTCCTCTTCTTTCCAAAGGGGTAATAAAGTCAGATCCTGGTCTTTCTCCTTGATGGTTTTGATGGTCTTCAATGCCATACTTGCTGCAAGATCCATATCATCATTCCAGAAGATACCTGAGTCTTCCAAGTAGTCATGAATGCCCTCGTAATTGATGATATGCCTGCGCACGAAGCGTAATAAGTAATCCCTATCATGCTCAAATCCTCGAACAGGTGAGGCCATGTATTCCTTGTAGTCTTCTGTCTCAATCAACATTCTGAAAAGCGACCGCATGAGGTCTTGATTATTGGCCCACCGAATTTGAATTTCTCCGGCTGCCTTGGCAAGGGTCTTACTGTGCGACAGCATCCGGATGACTTCGTTGGTGACGAATTTTGTATTGGGATTGAGATCTTCTTTACTGGGTAATTTCTTGGCGAGGCCTGCTTCAATCTTTTCAATCGCCTTGGTTTGCAACTCCGCAGGAATCAGGAGAAGACTGATATACAAATCTCTGAAACGCTGAAAACTTTCAAAGAGCATTTTTTCGTATCGAACCATGTCAGGTTTTTCTTCATTGTAGTAAGCGAAGATGACCTGTAAGGCCTTGATGCGGATATGACGACGATTGAGCATTGTATGAATTAAAACTTTTTCTTGATTTCCCCTATCTGTCTGATTCTCTCTTCTGCGAGTCTATTGGCTGCCAGATAGGTTGGAATATTTTCTTGTGATGAGAGCGCAAAAATTCTCTCGGCCGTCTGATAAATCTGCTCCGCTTGCGCCATGGAGGCATCGCGATTGTATCCCACAATTTCCCAATAACAGTTGATTATACCACCTGCGTTGGCCATGAAATCCGGTGCGTAGAGAATACCTGCTTTCATCACCGACTCACCATCACGTGTTTCATTTTGTAGCTGATTGTTGGCAGCACCGCAGATTATGCTACACTTCAACTTTGCGAGCGTCTCCGGATTCACTGTTGCTCCCAAGGCACACGGACTGTATATGTCCATCGGAACATCATAAATTTTGTCAGGGGCCACTGCCTTAACTCCGTATGTCTTGACCACATGATTCAACCGATCTTCGTAGATGTCGGTTACAGTAACTTCAGCGCCTTCTTTAACCAGGTGAGCCACGAGGTATTCGCCCACATGACCTATACCTTGAACCGCGATTTTCTTGCCTTTCAGTGCATCATTTCCCGACATCTTTTTCTGCGATGCTTTCATGGCCATGTAAACACCATAAGCGGTTACCGGACTGGGATCTCCGCCGCCCCCCATATAATCGGGCAAACCTACCACATGTTCTGTTTCCAGATGCACCCATTCCATGTCGCGGGTTCCTACACCCACGTCTTCAGCGGTTATGTACTTGCCGCCGAGACTGTTGACAAATCTGCCGTAGCGGCGCATCATGGCCTCGGTTTTGTCTTTGCGTGCATCACCGATAATAACCGCCTTACCACCGCCGATATTCAGACCAGCGAGTGCGTTTTTGTAGGTCATTCCGCGGGAGAGACGAAGTGCGTCATTCAGGGCTTCTGCCTCAGAGGCATAGGGCCACATGCGAGTGCCACCAACGGCCGGCCCAAGTGTAGTATCGTGAATGGCAATGATGGATTTAAGACCTGTGGCAGCATCCTGACAAAACAGAACCTGCTCATGATTGTGCTCAGCCAGAGTGGATAGCACGGAGTTGACGGAAGCATTGGCCGCAACTTTTACAGAATTTTCAGACATTTCCTTGGTTTACTTAGGAGCTGTCATCTTGCTGACACACTCCGCCGCGAATGTAACGCACGAGAGAAATTATACAAGTGAAGAATGGAGAAAGAATTCATAAACCTATAGTTGATGTAAGCGACATGGGCTGATTGACGGTTTGCGTGCGCTCGTAAATAGCTCTTTGATGCTCACACTGCAAGATTTTAAAATTTTCGGTAAGGTTTTTAGAAGCCATTCATCATTTCAGACGCAGCGAGAATAGTTCTTCGTAGGACACGAAGTTTGTAAAGCCTTTCTTAGCCAGTCCTTTTATTAATTGTTTGTCGCCACTCCAAATTTTACATCTAAAGTGTTTTGAGTAAGCAACATAATGAGTGTCATTCGGGTCAATATCTGCAACAAGTTTTTCAGCAGCAATCCATGTTGATTCCTTGATTTGTTCTTCAGAAATAAATTTTATGTCCTTGCAAATTTGAAATTCAGCCTCTCTAATTTGGTCCATTGTCAACCCTGAAATTTTACTTAGTCGTGGATAATGCTTATAGATTTCGCCTCTTAGAAAGTCAGGTGCAATAAAGTCAAAATGCTTTTCGGAATTGATAAGTAAGTCGCCAATTATTCCATTGGAGTTAAGAATGCCACTGAACACTATATTAGCATCAACGATTACTCTCACTTGATAAATCGTGAACGATTTTTAGTCCACCAAGAAGCATTTACCTCATCAGCAAGTTTATCAATTTCATGCTGCTTTGCCTTGCCCTTAGCCGTTGCCTCAAGGTATTTCACATAGTCAATAAGTCGTTGTAGTCCGAAACTGTCAACAGACGAGGAAACTGTAATAGTTATTTGATTATTATTGGTTCTTTCAATTAGCATTTCCTTGTTGATTTTAATGATTTAAAAGTAATTAAAAAATGTCTGATTTGTTATCGATATTTCAAAGCTGTACCATCGCCCAGTTATAGCAGCTGACGTCAGTCCGAGAATGTACCCCACCTCTTGGTCTCACATTTCAATGATTTTCAAAGGCTCAGTATAAAACTGTTAAGGTCCATTACGACGCACGAGCAGAGTTAAGTATTAAGGCGCCCGTTACATTGCGACAAACCCAATTACTGCAGCACCTCATCAATGGCCAGGGCCATGCGGCGATCTTTCTCAGTAATGACGTCTCCATCGTCGTGCGTGCTAAGTTCTATACGAACGTAGTTGTAAGAGTTATACCAGGCAGGATGATGGCCAATGCGCTCGGCGATAAAGGCAACCCTTGTCATAAAGGTAAACGCCTCCTGAAAATCTTTGAACCTGAATTCACGCACGAGTTTATTATCGGTTTCTTTCCACATAGAATGAAGTTTGTACGAAGGTATTCCGTTATGGCAAAACATCTATCACTTAATCATGCTTTAACAGGGATGAGTGCATAAGCAATAAAGGATTGATTAATTTGGTCTAAGGGTCATCAAAGTATTAAAGACTTGGCAACGAACGGAATCTATTCATAGTCAATCGATCGTGGCTTTTGCATTGAATTTCACAATGTATCTGTGTGTCTCATTTACATTAGGTTCTAAAATCTTCCCAACTCCACCATAACCTCTGACAAATCGTTTGCATTTCGCTTGAGATCAGTTTGAATGATAGCCCAAAGAATTTCATTATCAATGTCAAAGAATTCATGAACAATGAAGTTTCTGAGTTCAGACATCTGGCGCCACGGCAGCATGGGGTGTCTGCGCTGGAACCGAAAAGGCACATGCTTTACCGACTCGCCCATGATTTCGAAATTGCGGATGACGGCCTCTAGTCTCATGGTGTCGCTTTCAAACGTTGCAAAATCATTACATGTGCTGGTGTAGGTTATAATGCGCTGCATTGCCGCGTACATCTCCTCGAGGTAGAAATAAAATCGCGGTGACGTCAACGTGTTCATATGAAGCGTATAGTTCGTTCCACCTTTTCTTTGATGGCCGGTTTGAGACTGCGTTCGGTGCAGATATCAATGCGCCGTTCCAGCTTGCGTTCCAAAAAATTCTTAAGCGCAAAAAAATCCCATCCTAAGGGCTTGTTCAATTCTACCAAGACATTCAATTCGCAAGCAGCTTCAGGTCCTTTGGTTTTGAAGCAATCGAAAATCGCGATGGTCTTTACTCCGAATCGCTGCAGTAATTCAGGTTTGAGGCGACGAATTTCTGAGAGCGGTGATGCTGACATTTTCTAGACATTGAATCGGAAGTGCATTACGTCGCCATCCGACACTACATACTCTTTTCCCTCAACGCCAAGTTTACCTGCCTCCTTTACCGCTGCTTCCGTTTTATAACGAATGTAATCGTCATACTTAATGACCTCCGCGCGGATGAAGCCCTTTTCAAAATCGGTATGAATCACGCCTGCAGCTTGCGGTGCTGTGGCACCCACAGGAATGGTCCACGCTCTCACTTCTTTAACGCCGGCGGTAAAATAGGTTTGGAGATGCAAGAGTTTATAGGCCGAACGAATCAATCGCGCCACACCGGGCTCGGTGAGACCTAAGTCTTGCAGAAATAATTGGCGCTCTTCAAAGGTGGCCAACTCCGCTATATCTGCTTCTATGGCTGCGCCGAGTACAATGACTTCTGCATTTTCTGCAGCTACCGCCGCACGAAGTTTTTCAACGTGCGCATTTCCCTTGACTACATTGGATTCTTCGACGTTGCATACATAGAGCACGGCCTTACCGGTGAGCAGTTGCAGCTCGCGAAAGAACTTCAAATCGTCTTCGTTCTCCGGCTTTACTTCGCGCGCATTTTTTCCCTGCTCGAGGGTATTCTTAATGGTTTTCAAGATGTCGAAATCGCGCTTAGCGTCTTTGTCACCGCTGTTTGCAGCGCGCTGAACTTTTGCGATACGGGCCTCAATTGTTTCGAGATCTTTGAGTTGCAGTTCAGTATCAATGATCTCTTTATCGCGCACGGGATCAACACTGCCGTCAACATGCACGACATTAGGATCATCGAAGCATCTGAGCACATGAAGGATCGCGTCGGTCTCACGAATGTTTGCCAAAAATTTATTTCCGAGTCCTTCCCCTTTGCTGGCACCTTTGACCAAACCGGCTATGTCCACGATTTCTATGGTAGTAGGCACAACGCGTTCGGGATTAACGATATCCGCAAGGGCATTCAGCCGCTCATCAGGAACCGTGATGGTGCCCACATTGGGTTCAATGGTGCAGAAAGGAAAATTCGCCGCCTGTGCGCGTGCATTGGATAAACAATTAAATAGTGTGGATTTGCCTACATTGGGCAATCCTACGATACCACATTTCAGTGCCATTCTTAAAATTTCAGGCCGCGAAGAAAAGCTATTTTGATGGAATAAGTGAAGGGATTTCGACGATGATTCATTGTTTCTTAATTAACGAGGCAGACAGTTTTAGAAGAAGAGCATCAGAGAAAAAAAAGATTCGCCCATATAGAGCGAATCTCAAAATCACAAATTGGAATATAATTACCTTGCGATAAGAACCATTGCACCCTCATTCATTTTGCGCATATTGAGGATTGCATAGCGCATGCGACCCAAGGCTGTATTGATACTAATATTTAGCATATCAGCAATCTCTTTGAAACTCATATCGTGATACAAGCGCATGTGGACAATCTCGCGTTGCTCAGCTGGCAAATGGGAAATGAATTTTCTGATCTCACGTATGTTCTCTCGTCGAATTCCCGCTTCCTCTGCATTGTTTAAATCAGAGGCCACAAAGTCAAGTGGATCATAATCTTCCCGAGCCCGCTGCACAGGCATCTTTTTGCCGTTGCGGATATAGTCAATGCACAAATTGTGCGCAATGCGAAATAACCAGGCGCTAAATTTCCCTTCTTCATTGTAATTGCCCTCTTTGAGAGCATGAATCACACGAATAAAGGTATCTTGAAAAATGTCTTCAGCGGCCTTTCGGTCTTTAACAAACATGTTGATTTTACCAAACACACGTGCTTTGTAACGCTTAAGGATTTCAGCGAAAGCCTTTTCGTCTCCCTCATGATACATGATCACAAGTTCATTGTCAGAAAGAATTTTGTAACGCATAATACTCTCGTTTTAAAGGTTTGACTAATGTTCGAGAGTAGAAATTTTCCTTATGCGTGTATTGATTTTGTTTTTCAAATATATATCAATATTCTGCTATTCAATTTTTTTTTTGAAATTCTTTTCTTGGCAGAACTTTGATCGCTCAGAATTGCTTCAACTCGGCATGACCAAATCGAAACAACCATCAACAAAACCCGCATCAAACAAACATCAGCAGATAATAGTGAGAGGCGCTCGCATGCACAATCTGAAAAACATTTCAGTTGCTATACCCAGAGGCCAATTAACAGTTATCACCGGCCTTAGCGGTTCTGGTAAGTCATCACTGGCATTCGATACGCTCTACGCCGAAGGGCAAAGAAGATACGTAGAGAGCCTCAGCAGCTACGCCCGACAATTTCTAGGAAGGCATGACAAGCCCGATGTTGAAAGTATCGAAGGCATTAGTCCAGCTATTGCTATTGAACAGAAGGTGACAGGCAGCTCAGCGCGATCAACGGTGGGCACAGTGACGGAGATTTACGACTATGTGAAGTTATTATTTGCGCGTGTTGGCAAAACGTTTTCTCCAATTTCCGGAAAGGAAGTTACCCGGCATACAGTCGCCGATGTTGTGAATTGGATGATAGCTCAAGGAGTTGATAGCAGACTTACCGTATTGACGGCTGAACGCAACGTGGAGCAACTACAAAAACAAATACAGCTCTGGTCGGCCCAAGGTTACACTCGGCTTTACAAAGATGGCGATATCATTGAGTTGCAGGAATGCCATGATAAAAATGGGGAGGTTGCGCTTGTGATTGACCGCGTTGTAATTACTTCGGATGAAGATGATGCCGTGCGCATGGCGGATAGTGTAGCCGCCGCATTCGAAGAAGGCCGAGGTCAATGTGGAATACTTAACCATGGCACACAAACACTAACACACTTCACGTCTTCATTCACCGCTGATGGGCTCAAATTCGAGGAACCATCGGTTAATCTATTTACTTTCAACAATCCCTTTGGTGCATGTAAAACATGCGAAGGTTTTGGCAGTATTATTGGTATCGACGAGCAACTTGTAATGCCTAATCAAACATTAAGCGTTTATCAAGACGCTGTTCTTTGTTGGCGAGGTGAAACGATGTCAGAATGGAAGCATAATTTCATTAAAACCTCAGCGAAATTCAAATTCCCTGTTCACCGTCCAATTCATGAATTAAGCAGAGAGCAGCGCAACTTGCTTTGGGCGGGAAATAATGAGGTGGCCGGGATTCAGGATTTCTTCCGATTTCTTGAAAGTGAATCTTACAAAATACAATATCGCGTGATGCTGAGTCGATACCGAGGTAAGACAGAATGTCCGGACTGCAGTGGTACACGCCTAAGAAAAGACGCTAACTACGTAAAGGTTGATGGCATGGACATTTCAACCTTGGTAAAAATGCAGATTGGTGAATGTCTCAACTTTTTCAGTAATGTAAAATTGAATGTCCACGATCAAAAAATTGCCGGCAGAGTTCTGATTGAAATCAAGAATCGTTTGGAGTTTTTATGTAATGTGGGGCTGCAATACCTCACGCTGAATCGACTTTCCTCGACATTAAGCGGAGGTGAATCACAACGCATCCAGTTAGCGACTAGCCTTGGCAGCGCTTTGGTGGGGTCGACCTATATTCTCGATGAGCCGAGTATTGGTTTGCACGCACGTGATACCCAACAGCTCATTGAAGTATTGCACGATCTCAAAAAACAAGGTAATACGGTTGTTGTGGTTGAACACGATGAGGAGATCATGCGAAGTGCCGATCATATTATTGACCTAGGCCCAGAGGCAGGGATTATGGGAGGTGAAGTAGGATTTGAGGGCAAGGCCTCAAGCCTTATAAAATCCTCAACTCTCACGGGTCAGTATCTCAGCGGCAAATTGAAAATCCATAGAAGAACCCGGCAACTGAAAACAACAGACTGTATCGAGGTCGTTGGAGCGCGCGAAAACTCCCTGAAAAATATCCATGTAAAATTTCCGCTACATGGATTAATAGTTGTGTGTGGTGTTAGCGGATCAGGCAAATCAACCTTGGTCAGGAATATACTATACCCCGCACTGCAACGCGAGTTGGGTGCAATTCCCTCTGAGAAATTGGGAAAGTTCGATAAACTCAGTGGCGCTATACGTTCCATAACCGCTGTGGAATTCATTGACCAAAATCCTATCGGTCGATCGACCCGATCCAACCCGGTCACCTATTTAAAGGCATACGACGAAATACGTCAACTTTTCGCATCTGTGCCCCTTGCCAAACAGCGAGGCTATACGGCCGGCAATTTCAGCTTCAACGTTCAGGGTGGACGTTGCGAGGCTTGCGAAGGGGAAGGTGTTCAAACCATCACCATGCAATTTATGGCGGATATTCGCCTTAAGTGTGAAGAGTGCCATGGCAGGCGTTTCCAGAGCGACATCCTGGAAGTTTTATATAAAGAAAAATCCATCAGCGATGTTCTTGAAATGACCGTTGATGAAGCGGTTCCTTTTTTTGACGGGGATAAAGCCATACATAAATCCCTGGTCGAAAAATTAAAAGCTCTTGTGGATGTGGGTATGGGATATGTGGCACTCGGACAAAGCTCATCAACCCTCAGTGGTGGTGAAGCTCAGCGCATCAAACTCGCTTCTTTTCTCATCAAAGGAAGCACTAACCGACACACGCTATTCATTTTTGACGAGCCAACTACGGGGTTACACTTTCATGACGTGAACAAACTACTTTTAGCATTTCAGGCTCTTATCGACAAAGGGCATTCGATCATAGCCGTAGAGCATCAGCAAGATGTAATCCGTTGCGCAGATTGGGTGATTGAACTTGGGCCAGAAGGAGGTCAGGCGGGCGGAAACGTTATTTATGAAGGCAAACCAGAGAACATAAAAAGCTCAACACCAACAGGAAAAAGTCTACAATAATTCAGTGCCCCAAGAATCGAGACCCTATTTCATTAATACATTATAAAAGGTTTTCTCGGTAGTTTCCCCATTTCGATTCAACAGAAACAATTGCACATCATACAATTGACCTGGAACGAACTTTCTTGCTTCGTTCGCATTCCCAAGAACCAAGGCCAACTTATTGGAACCCTTTTTAAGCTTGTTATTTCCTTCCGCAGGAAGAAGTTTAGAGTACTCTGATGCAGCGTTAATATTGACTGAAATCAGTTCTGAAAACTCATCACCACTGAGATCGAAGAGGATGTCGATTACGCCATCCGACACAAATCGTGATTCTGAAATTTCTTCAATTTGGATCTTCGTTGACAAGTCTTTAGGAGTCCAATAGATAGTTTCTGTTTTCGATGAGTTTTTAAATTGATAATTCACCGTAACAGCCACATTTCGTCGCCCCCTTAATTCATCAATATTAAACAGTAAGGAATCACAATTCGATGTCGTGGTATTATAAGGAATAACCTTAGATAAGGCGTTGTAAGTGGGATTCACCGATACCCTCTTACCTGAGCCAGTGTAGAATGCAACTAGAATTGATGTATCATATTCCCTTTCGACGCGAGGTGTCAATTTTTCAATCTCACTGCTCAACATGCTGTTCATTGACTTGAAAACACTTGAGTAAAGAGCGTCTGCGGCGGCTCCCTCCTGCTTGACGCGTGCAGCTAAATTCGTTAATTCCACGAAAGTCTTACAATTATCATATTCTGTCATCAATTCTTCCCTCTTTCGTTTGATTTTCATTCGATTGATCTCGAATTGTGCCATGAATCCATCCAAATCAGTTCTGCTAAAAGGATAGAGGATACAATAGTTAAAGCTTACCTCCTTCTTGTTAACGATTTTCTCCCAATAAATATCATTGGCAAAGGACTCGCTAACTCCTGATAGCGCTCCTGCGAGCTGTGTTTCGATAAGAATCTTTGACTCGCTACCTTCATTCCAAAACCGATCAGTGCCATTGATTTCCTCTTTGGTTGTTTGTGTGAAAGTAGACTTGACGCTGCTAGAAATAGAAGATGCAATGCGTTCCCTAACATTATTAATGGAAGCAGTCTTAGCTTCCTCCAAATCACTGCCCATGGAACAAACAACAATGAAATTAGCCGGTTGCTCATCTACCCAATCTGGCTTGCGCTTATTACTGTCCTTGACCTTTTGTGCGAACAACTCATTCGAAAGGAATAAGGTTAACAGAAGTATGAATACAGATTTGTGCCTCATTAGCAAAATTTCATAATGGTTCTATTCAATGTCAAATGAAGAATACAGACTTACGCAACATGGACCCCTCACATATCCGAATCCAGTTGAACAAGAATTCAATTAAGCCGCCGGCTCAGAAAAACATTGAAAGATCAACTCAGTTTTACCACCATAACAAAACAGTGGTCTCGTAATTGTAGATTACGTCCGGCTGATTGTTGGCATAAGCAACAGCAACATCTCTCGCTGCATCGATTACTGCCCTCTCCATATCCACACCGTCTTGATATACCTGGAGTTTAAAATCCCATTCTCTCTTGTCAAGTTCATATACACGCTTGGCGATTTCACCCACCAGCTTATCAGCATCACCGGCGCATGAGGAGCCGGGCGGTACATTCTTCAACAACTTAGAGGCGGCTTCTGCACCCTCCAGATTTTGTTTGGACTTCCAAACTCCGTTGGCTTCGTTGAGGATTTTCTTACACTCCGAATCAATTTTCTGCTGATAAATTCCAGGAATCAAACCATGCAATTTCTGATAGCAATCTTTACAGACAGTAGGAACCGAGGCCAATTTACTCAACGCCTCATCGTATTTTCCTTGCCCTGCTAATGATTTCGATTCAGTAATAATGAAATCACATTGGCTATTGTAGAACTCCATTATGCGTACCTTACCCTCTTCAACGAAATTTTGAATGGACGGATCAGAGGGCTTAATTTTCTTCAAAGCATCGATATATGCCTTTGTATCGCTTTCGCCCAAACCTTTGGTTTGAATGGATACACTTGAAAACTTCGTGCCTTCCTTAGCGTCTCCGATATACAAGGTAATTTCCAAAACATAAGCTTGCATCGGTGGAGCAGTCGGAGTCATTTCTTTCGAAATAACATTGATGTTGGCCGTGATGATAAAACGTTCATTGGAAGACTTCCCTCCAAGCCCATTTTGAGTTACAACTTGTGTTAGTTTATTAGACAAATTGCTTCTTGCGGCTTCGGGCATTTGGTCAATTTGCTTGGGCACATATGCAGCAAGCGTAATCCTCGCAGCATCATCACTTTTACCTACCGAATTTTGAGCGTTTGCTATTACACAAAACAGAATCAAAAGAAATGACAATATTGATTTCATAAAGTTGAGATATAACAATTACTACTGACTTTTACCACCTATTACCAAAACTGTTTTTCCCGTTCCAACTGGGTAAGAGGAACATGGCACCTGGTGCGTCTTCTTCATATACTTTCTCAATTTGGAGCCAAAGTCATCATTGGAAAAGGCTGCGCCGTCTTCACCCCGCAGAGGAATCCTAACACCAGTAAATTTCATAAGTGTTGGCGACTTTGTTTGCACAGAAAACGCTCCATTAACGGTATTTGCCTTCATCCACTTGATTAGATCATCAGAAAGTTCATCACCATCATCATTGATCTCACTATTAATCTTCTTAGGAGAGTTTTCAAAAACCTGAATTTCTAAGGTTATTTCCCGACCCTTTGCAACCATCTCATCGAAGTATGTCATCAGCTGGTTGTTAAAATTGTCAATATGAGATAATACAGCCGTTTCTAACATCACTGTCAATGGTGCCCCAATCAATTCATTGCCTGTACCACTTGCTGCGCCCGCTGGTTTATTTGTGCCTGCATCTACCGCCTTCAATGAAAACGTTACCGACTTTTTAGGACCAACGGTATTGACATTCCATGAAACATAAAGCACGATGTGTGGCCTCGCAGTATTAAGTAATTTATCCTTTTGACTCACTTCTACACTATTACCATCCTCGCTAGTCTCCATGCTCTTAATCGCTTCCGCATCCTTGAGACTTTTCAATGTGCTTGATAAATTCTCCAGAGGATATCCGCGCTCCAACATCATTTTCTCAATGTTGGTGATTACCTGACCAAGCTCAACATTTAATAGCGCCTTCGTATAATCTGGCACCATTTCCTTTACTCCCTGATTATCGAATTCCATTAAATAACCGTTGGTATTCATCCAGATGTCATCAGGAAACACCATAATTGAGGGCTTTGTAACGGACTGGCCGAATACCGTCGAAAACGTTGCGAATTGCACAACGGCAATAAAAATTAATTTTGAAAAAATATTCTTCATGTTTTTACTATTAGTTGTTTAAAATTCCATCTCTGATCATTTGCTTCTGCAGTTCACTTCGCATGACACGAATGATAAAACCATACATCACTTCTCCATCTCTTCCTTCCACCTTTTCTCGTTCTGATGTTTCATCTTTGTCTGAGACATATTTTTTATAGTCCCCTCCATCAGAGAAAAAGCGATTAAAGTAGTCTGACTTGGTTTGTCGAATATTCGGAGCATTCAATACCGGACGAGAGTCGCAATCCGACTTGCCATTTCGAATACCAGTAAAGAGTACTGCGTTTACAGCCTCTTTCTTTGCTTGTTCCAAAGCATCAGGCTTATTCTTGCCCCTACCCCAGGTCTTCAGTGTTACACTTCCGTCCAACTCTGAACCCATGCATTCAATTTCTCGAGCATAGAATCCAGATACGTCATTACTTGTTTTACATCTGCTTAGAAGCAGCAGGCAAAAAGGAAGTAGATAAATTAACGACTTCATATGAAAAGCAGTTATCGTGTAAGAATTCCTCAATCAAATCCAGCTCCGAGGGCCTTTATAATACCAGCGGCCTCAAGGTCTTTTCTTAGTGCTGCTACATTTACTGATAGTACAACTCCCACTTTGTATTCCTTACCAACTTTCATTCTATCCCCAGCGGCAACAGCTCCATCATTCGAGGTAGATACAAACTTCATGTATTTACCACCATCCTCAAAAAACGGCTTGAAAAAGTCAGCTCTCTCCACTTCCAAATTAACATCGTTGGCCAAAGCTTTCTGACCAGCAACGGAAGACTTTGCGGCAAAGCCCTTAAAGATCACGCCGTGTACCGCATTTTTCTTGGCTTGCTCTATCGCTACATCAGGCTTCTTGGAATATGACCAGACTTTGATTAAGTAAGTCCCTTGGGTACCCGTTTGAACAACCTCAATTTCATACCTCCACTCTTGAGTATCTTTATCAGCCTTCTTTCTGGCTTGTGCGCTAGCAACAACGGCGATATTCATAAAAACCGCCATAAGAATAAACATCTTCAGAAAATTTTTTCTCATATTATTTGTAATTATAGTTCAACTTCTTGATCAGCATCGCGAAATTACTTGATTTGTCTTATCAGCATTCCCGAAAGATACTTCTTACCTCCCTTGAATGTAGTGCGGTCGATTACTGGTTTAGCTGCGGATCCATCTGCAGGAGTTTCTGTTGTAGGAACAGCGTCATCGCTAAATGTATTGTCCCAAACCATGCCCTTCTTCACCTTGATTTTCCCCTTCTTTTTGTATGTAATTGCTCCCGTCTTTTCATCCATAATCTGCTCGAGAACTTCAAACTTCTCTCCTCCCTCTAATCCTTCCTTAACACCTATTTTCGCTGTAATTGGGTAACCCGTGTAGAGTGGTTCTTTGGTTTTGAAAACATCATATTTCTTTTGAAGTTTGGCGTATACCTTGTCAATAATTTTTACTGTGGAAAGTGCGATTATCTGCTCTTCCGTGCGTTTTTCAGTGAGAGAAAAAGTAACCAGTCCCATTGCAGTCTCATCCCCGATAAATTCAAGTTTAAAAAGATCAGACTGATCAAATGCCGCCTTCTTCTTGGGATCTAGGCTCGATTTATCCATGTACATATCTTGATAGAAAATGTTCGCTGTACTATCATTCCAATTGAGTTTGTATAGATAGGAGTTAGCGAATATAGAATATCCTTCTTTCGCTTTCTCGTATGCTAAATCAATCGCAGCGTTCGCCATATCGATCAATTTTTGTGGCTTACCTGCCATCTTTCTCGCAACCTCTGCTTTGGCAACATCCCTGATGGCCGCTGCCACGGGCTCGTTAGCATAGAAATTAAACCTATTAATAACAACGAAGGTATTATTGATAAGTTCAAGACCAGCAGTCTTGAGAAGAGCAACTCCATCGCTTGAAGACTCGGCCGTTTTTGTGTCCAAAAAAGAAGCGTTAAAGATTCCACGTTCAGAAACCAAGTCAAAGTCGAAACTTCCGTCTGGCTGCCTGTTAAACCACTTGGAAACAAGTTTATTGGCAATCTTCTCGTCCTTTAGATATTTTTCAATTCGATAAGGCAACTCCTTTTTAACTGAATCGATAGAGACCTCAGCTGCTGCCATCGCTGCTGCCGCAAGTTTACTGCCCTTTGAAGGCGCGTAAATCACGGCCTTCTCCTCTTCAGAAAGTGTATACTTTGCCGGATTGAAAGACTTTTCACCGATAGTATGATCGTTATACTTGTTTGGGAAAGGAGCCTCGTTAAACGCCTTCAGTACAACTTCTGAATTTGGAAACTTATCGGACTCGACGACCATCGTATGCAATGAGCTTCTGCGATACTTCACTTCCATTGGTTTTTCTTGATCTTGAGCAAACGAACCGATGCTCAGCATCATGATACCAGAAAAAAGAACAAAATTTTTCATCTTTAACTGAATTGTAAGTTGGGTTATGGTTTAAAGGTTTTCTATCAAAAGCCAATAACGAAATCACATTATTATAGTTAACATCAATCGTTTTTAGCAATATTTTGCAATAATAGGCGTAAATCGCATTCGATTAAGATAAAACCCCAAAAAAAAACTCACAAGTCCTACAAGATGCCTTTCAAATTTCAAAATACCTACCATAACATTCATTAGACCGTTATGCGCCCATTTGAAAGCTCTACAATGCCTTGAAAATACCCACCTGCGTTTTGGCTTGAAACAATCCACGATTTTCCATCACAAAACCTCCTCATTGTAAATACACTACAATCCGACTTACGCTTTTTGCACTGTCAAGGGAAAATCCCGGGATGTATATGTTTCACAAATACCAAAAAATTATGTCATTTCCATTAATTTTTCAGGCCCACGAAACGGCCAACCGCCATTTCTTCCCCGCCAATGGAAGAGCTCTATTCACACTGAATAAAAGCAATGATTACAGTGTAATGCCAGATCACAAAGCTGTTATTAACGAAACCACCGGCGAGGCACTAAGCATTGTACGCTCCAGCTTCCTTATCGTGCCCCATTCACAAGCGTTTAGCATTGGATGTAAAATATTTGAGGAGTTGTTTGGCACTTCGCCGATGATCGGTTCGCAACGCTCAACCCATTCCGGGATCAGCTACACCGTTGAACTTATTTCCGAAACCGTTAGGGTTCGTATCAACAGGCACGGTTTCAAAATGGAAGGAGTTGAAAATTGGCAAGAATTTATACCCTTCAACAAAAATCGAAATTCCGAATTTGTATTCGACGACAGAGGAATTATTCGTCCTCTCCTTGAACAAAACACTCGTAATTCCGTCGACAACATAAGTCCTGAAGAGACCGAGCAACTCAAACGAGACCTTGTACCCCATCATTTCGAAGACTTTTATCACCCTTTTGTGCGCGTTCATAACCATCTCAGAGATCAAGTCGGATTTACCATTGAAATGGGTTATTACAGATCACGCTGCTCTAATGGCGTCATGTTTGGCAGCAGAAACGCCATGACATTCAAAACCAATTATCATTCAGTAAAAACTGTGATTAACCTCGAGCAGGAAGCACTTCATTACTTTCTGCATAGAAAATCATCTATGTTTAATGTCATTGGAGATCTATATAAGATACTTTCAATTCCCGTGGCAAAAGCAGATATGCATTTGATTACACTATCTATATTCAAAGAGAAATTGTTGGCAATGGACAAGCAATCTCGGCGGGCTGAATATGATTTGATATTAGATATCTCGGCCCGATATGCAAGTGAAATTGGATGTAACATGAATGCCGCCATGAATGTGGCCACTGAATATGCTCAGCGTTTATATGGAAATGGCCGTGTGATCTCCGGTATTCAAAAAATGCCATCTATGCTGCTTCGCAAAATGGGTTCAGGTGGGATTCGAAGTGCATCGATGTTACGACGCATACGTTCAGAAGAACAGTATATCCTTAACCATGAAGGTATTCATAATATAGAATCGTGGATGGAGGATTAATTGTAATTCTTGGGACAGTAATAGGCCGGTCTGTAATTCCAGACCGGCTTTTCTATTTGAATCCCCTATCTTTCTTTATTTGCTCGTATGACTCCTGCACTTTGACGAATTTCTCCTGGGCTGCTTTTATGTGACTTTCCCCTAAGTCCTTCAATTTATCGGGGTGATATTTCATAGCCATTTTGCGATAAGCTTTCTTCACCTCTTCGTCGCTGGCGTTTTTGTCAATTTCAAGAATTTGATATGCGGCATTAGGATCTTTGAAGTGCATTGCCTTCAGAGAAGAAATATCCTTTTCACTAACGCCCAGCCAACGGGAAATGCGCTCAATCACGTCCATTTCACGCAGGTCAACCTCACCATCTGCGAGAGCAATGCCCATCAAATAATAGGAAAGCTGCAAACGCATACTGTGATCCATATGATGTTTAATCTGATCGCATACATCTTTTACCGGTATTTGTTTTTCCAACAAACCGCGCAATACTTGCATATAGTGGGTGGCAGATTGCTGACCGAATTGTTTGATGTAGAATAGTCTTATGTAATCCAGCTCTGATTTGAGGTGACGTTCATCGGCCTTCATCACACATGCTGAGAGAACCAATAACGCATATGCAAAATCACCCGCACCCGTTTGGCGTTGTCGGTTATGTTGAGATCGGTCAACTCGATGAGGTTCCCGATCGCCCCATGATCTGTCATCGGCCATAGCGCCAATGGCAAAACCCATCAAGGCACCAATAGGACCACCTAAAGCCCAACCCACAGCACCTGCTATTAACTTTATAAATGCCATAATTTTTTACCAAGATCCACCAGAACCACCGCCGCCAAAACTACCACCACCGAAACCACCAAAACTTGATCCCCCTCCAAATTCTCCATTCCGCCCAGTAAAATTATTCCAAGACCCGTGATGTCGGCGATTCAACATACCCATCATCCACATTGACTGCCAAAAGCCCAGTCCATTGATATTTCCAAATTGTCTTGAGCGAGCACTGTATCTAAAAAGTAAGATAAGAAGTACCACACCAATACTGAATATCGGCCAGGGATTTCGTTTCGAACTGACCTGACTCTTGTATTCGTCAGAAGAATACTCTTTACGAGCAAGCGACTTCAGTATTTCAATGGCCGCTTCTATCCCATCAAAATATCTTCCCTCCCTAAATTGAGGAATCATCTCCCGATTCACGATGATATTGCACGTGGCATCAGGAATCACCGATTCAAGACCTCTTCCCGTGGCAATGAAAACTTGACCCTTTTTATGAGATGTTTTGGGTTGAATTAAAATGATAATACCGTTATCCTCCTTCTGATGTCCAACGCCCCAATATTCGCCCAGTTCAATGGCGAATTGCGCCTTTTCCATTCCGCATAAATCAGGCACAATGACCACAGCAATCTGATTGGATGTGGTATCGTGAAATAGTTTCAATTCTTCAGCCAAGCGTTGAATTTCATCAGGTCTCAAAACACCCGCCACATCATATACCAATGTAGCGGATTTCTCAGGGAAACATTCTTGTCCAACTTTCTGCGAAAAGACACACGTGAAACTTGATAAGAGAAAAATGAATAGACAATAACGCATCATGACCTTTCGCCTCCAAAATCTATGCTGTCCGAAAGTTCGTTGACATCCTCCAACTTTCTTGGAAAAAATTTCTTGACGGTATTTCCGATACTTGCAATGAGCAATTCAAGACCATCGGTATAATTGCCATTCTTGAAAGACTCCAAACACTCCTTTACCAAATCAGCCCAAAAGGATGGATGCAAATGAGCGTTGATGCCTGCATCTCCAATCACCGCAAGTTTTCTATCCGTAAAAGCGATATAAATCAGAATTCCATTTCGCTCCTTGGTCTCATGCATTTTCAACTTGCCAAATACATATGCTGCATGATCCAGTACATTCTCCCTGCATCGATCTTCGGCGAATAAACGTATTTCAGCTGATGTGGTCATCTCAGCCAGTCGTATGGCATTTTCTACACGAGACTTGGCCTCGCCCGAAAGTATCTGCTGTGCTCGAAGAGAAATCAAAACTTTACTTTAGGTGCTTCTTCGCTACCTTCCTTGGCCTGAAAAGCTTCCTTCACCTCAAAGCCATCCTCTTCATCTGATACCCACTTAAGAGCCATTTTCCGCCACGTGCCGCGGATCATGGTATTGTATTCTTTCACGGCCTCATTGTAGCGATTCCTTTCAGTATTGATTCGATTCTCTGTTCCCTCAAGTTGCTCTTGCAGCACAGTAAAGTTTTGTGTTGACTGAACAGTGGGATAATTCTCCGTCATGAATCCACGAAAACCTTTATAACTGTTCATAATCATCATGTCGCCACCTTCGAGTTCCTGTGGACTTTTAGCATTGCGCATTGCGTCGCGATGGGTGGAAATAACCCTGCCTAAACTATCCGTATAATGAGCAATGCCGGCTCTTGCCTCAGTAACCCCTATTAAAATCTGCTTTTCATTTTCGGCGGAGGCCTTGACTGTCTCCACCAAATTAAGAATCAAATCCGCCCTGCGCTGATAGGCACTTTGCACATTACCCCACGCCTCAGAAACTGTTTCCTGCGTGCCCACCGCTTTATCTCGAACAGAAGCTGCATAGAAATAAAAAACCACAGCACTGAAGATTAATGTTCCTAAAAATATGAGAACAGCCCATTTCATTTTAACGTTCATACCCAATAATTCAGTTTAAGATTTAAGACGACAGTATAGATTACTTTTTCTGTTCACCCTGAAAAGTGGGCTCGTATTTACGCTGATTGTCACTCGCTCTGTTGCGCTCATCATCAGTAAGATCCTTGTTTTTCGCACAAGACATTAATAATATCACCAACGAAAAGGCCAATAAAAAAAAGTTCTGATTCCGTTTCATTTTTTTTTCCGAAATTTATAACCTGTATTGATACCAAGTAGCTTTTTTTTTGATAATTACCTCGCATTTCGTATCGCCGAAACTTTGAGTACCAAAGAACAAAAAGCATTCGCCCTGCAGCGATTTGACGATAATGAATCCGCCATCCATTTAATATTACAATCATTCCGGCTTTGAGCATCCATTATGCGAATTGAAAACACCTCTAAACTTCACAAAACATTCTCTTAACCAAGAATTAACGGTACGCCAATATCCCTTATAATTTCATTTCGCAGGTTTGCGCGCTGTGAAATTACCTGCCACGCAACTTCTTACATGCATCAACTTCGTTCTATCGGCATCTCTCGCAATGACGGGACAAGCTTTAACTCCAGGACTTGAAGGCATACTATTGGAAAGATTTTATGAGGTGAATGAGAAAGACCGATCCGTTCAACATTTGAGCGGTCCAATTGATAAAGGCGCTGTTACATGGAGAATCTTTCTGGACCTCGAACCTGGCTATCGCTTTCAAGCTGCCTACGGTACCACAGAGCATCCGCTTGAATTGAACAGCACGGCACAGATATATAATCATAACGGATACGGCAATTATTGTCCCAACGTCATCATGGAGAAGTTCTTCCACCGGGACATACTATTTCTAGACTCGTGGTTCAGCACAGGAGCTGCCACTGAAACGCAACTCGCAATTCCCAGATTGTATGACATCGATCGTCAACATGATTTCATTCGTTTTGAAAAGGGTTTCTTGGAGAATGACTTGGGTGATGGCAATGGGAAACTTGCCATGCGCGATGGAATGGACGATGCTGAATCGATGGTATTCCCGACGTTTTACCACATGGATGAGGCCCAAAAGCAAATGATGACTACGTCGGTGTCGAATCATGTTGTCATTGAGGATGGAGCCTGGGCCGCTATGGGCAAGGGAGCGATCGGTTTAGATTCCTTGGGAAGAAACCATCTTTTGATAGCACAAATCACGACCTCGGGAGATCTTGAATGCAAGCTGAATATTATGATCGGCACACCCGATGGCAAATCCCTGAGATATGTCTATGCTAATCCGATGGAGAATGAGCAGATTCATAACGGCTTAATCGTTTACAGCGCACCAAGAACCAAAACGCAAGTAACAAAAAAGAAGAAATCCCGCAAATGAAGCCAGCACGCCGAATTTCAATCATATACGTCTTCATCCTCTCCTCCCTTGCGTCAATAGCTCAAGGACGTTACACTGGAAAGATTACAGACCCCAATGGAGAGCCTATGTTCAGCGTAATGATCGTGGCTACTGATAACTCCGCTTTAGGGGCATTGACAGATTTCGAAGGAGTTTTTTCCATTGCTGTGAATGATGACAAACAACATATTTTCAAAATCAGCTATCTCGGGTTTGAAGATGTATATGATACCCTGACGTTTACTGGTGGAAAAAGCATTGTCAAAGATTACACAATCCGGGAGCAATCGGTAACCACCGGAGAAGTTGTTGTAGAGGCAAAAGCTTCTCGCGCCGCTGCTACGTACATGGAAAAAATACGTATGAACTCCGTGGTTTCACTGGATTATATTTCCTCGGAAACCATAAAGAAAACTGGAGACAACAATGTTCTTAATGCAATATCAAGGGTTACAGGTGTTTCAACAGGAAATGGTCTTGTTACTGTCCGAGGAATTGGTGACCGTTACGTTAGGACTACATTGAATGGTTCGAGAATACCCACTTTGGATCCCATGACCAACAATTTCAAACTGGATATTTTTCCGGCCAGCCTGGTGGATAATATAGTAGTCACCAAAACGCAAAGTCCGGAATATTCTGCTGAATGGTCGGGCGCTTACATCTCAGTTGAAACAAAAGATTATCCAGATCAACTCACCGTAAATGTAGAGTCGCAATTTGGATACAACGATCAATCGACTTGGCAGAATTTTATCACCAGTGACCGCAGCAAGACTGATTGGATGGGTTTTGACAACAGTCTAAGACCAAGAAGCAACAACGACATATTGCGACCTCAGATTTTAGATCAAAGCCCTGGCTTATACGACCAATTCGTGGCGCTTGGCCTAGGTGATTATTACGCCTCGCAAGGCATTAGTGGTTGGGTGGATGACGGCAGTAATACTTCACGGAATTATGCCGCCATGGGTTTTATTCAACTTGGGCTTATGTCATCAGGAGAGATTAATGACGCAGCAGCATTTCAAGATGCACTCAATCAATATAACCGATACTACGGACCTACTGCATATCGCTTGGTAAATCCCAACAATACAGACTATAATAATGGATTTTCCAATAATTGGACAACAAGTTACATGCGTGCACCCATGAATTTCTCACAAAGTGCGAGCATTGGTAATCAAACCACATTTTTAGGGAAACGCTTAGGTTATTTTATCGGTGCCCGATATGGCCGGTCATTTCGCTTTGACCCTTATGGTACATCACAAAGATTAAGAGTTGCATCAGAAGAAGAAGTTGAAGCGATGAACTATTTACCTGATCGATTGGATAGTGCGATAATGTCAAGAGAAACGAATTCGTGGAGCGCATTGTTTAATCTTGCTTATGAAGTCAATAAAAACAACAAAATCAACTTTCTATTTATGCCCAATATGATTGGGGTAAATGATGTAGCATCCTACTCTAGTCGAAGACTTCGAGATCCATCTACAGGACTATTCGAGCAGAATCAAGATATTAATATCGCGAAGAACCTTTTTTACGAGCAACGCAAGCAATTTATTTACCAGTTAGGTTCGCAACATTATATTCCATCGCTGAAATTAAAAACCGAATTCAACGCATCCTATACCGACGGATCTAGTTCAGCGCCTGACTTCCGACAGCTTGAATACGTGCGGTTCGTTCAATTAAACAGTTCAAATCAAGATAGCGTAATTGGCTATATGTTTGGTCCCACAGTAGGTGACGGAATACGACGATTTTTCCGCTATGTAGATGAGAATCTATTCGACGCTCGATTAGGGGCAGAATTTCCATTTGGCGATCACACCAAAATAAAAACTGGTATAGCTGCACAGCGTCTATTCAGAAAAACAGATAATGATGAGTTCCAAGTTTTTCTGGGAAATGGTAGCGCAGGTCCACTGCAAAATGAGGACATCAACGCATACCTCGATCCATCGCATTTCATTATGGCCGACTCCACGGTTGATTATTTCTATTCAAATAATTATGAACCCAGAAATCACAGTTTTGGACAAAGCAATGTAAACGCTGCCTATTTGATGGGAGACGTTGATCTATTAAAGGACTTGAGATTTTCAGGAGGATTTAGAATTGAAGCAACAGACATCTTCACAGATGTCGACAAATTCAGCATGATGAATTATGTGCGCGATGATCCACGTCGCGCCAATATCCCGGGATTCCCGAATGTTAATGCTGTTGAACTCAAGCAGACAGATTGGCTACCAAGTCTAAGCCTGATATTCAAAAGAGAGTCTGATAAATGGGGACGTTCTAATATAAGAATCAATTATAGTAAATCACTGGCACGTCCTAGTATCAGAGAGCTCACAGATGCGGCGATACTTGACAACGAATTCAGGACAATGATATACGGTAATTCCGACTTGAAAATCGCTAAAATCGACAACTATGATTTGCGCTTTGAACATTACTTTGAGAATAGAGACCAGATATCAGCTAGTGTATTCTACAAGGACTTTACAAATCATATTGAAATGGGATTTGGCAACATCGGCATAACTTGGGAGAATGTAGCAGAATCGCATGTTAAGGGAATTGAATTAGAGGGGCGAAAAGGGATTTCAGATTTTATAGAGTTGCGTGCCAATCTCACCATCGTCGAATCAGAATCAAAATTCATTCGACGTGATTTTGGCATTGTAAATGGTGTAAAGGAATATGTACCAATTGACACTTTATTCAGACCGATGTATGGACAGGCTCCCTATATTTTTAATGCAATTGCTACTGCGAAATTCGACTCCTTGGGTATAACAGCAACTCTCAGTTACAATGTGCAGGGACCAAGATTAGTAATTACGGGAGCAGTGCGCGGAATTCCGGATGTATATGAGAGGGTTAGAAATATCTTGGACTTTAAGGTTACCAAAAATCTGGGAGACCACTTTTTTGTGGGCCTAACTGTAAGAGATATATTCAACGCTCCCGTGCGTAGGTCATATATTTTATCTCGCGATAAAATGCCAGGATTGGGCACAGAGCTTAAAAATGCCTACTACCATTTCACCGACAAGGAAAAAATTAATAAACCGGTCTGGTTTGATTATGATAGTTTCAAATATGGCAGGACATATATGATTAACATCGGATATCGCTTATGATGAAAAAACTCCTCCAAATATTCTCTGCACTTACCTTCACTTTCTCTTCCAATATTGCATCCGCACAATTGCAGGAGATTTTTGTTGAACGCTATTACGTTTGCGATTCAGCTGATGTTGCAGACACCCTGGGAGGCAATCTTACAGAGGGAAGTGTAACATATAGAGTTTATGCTCTGCTTGACTCGGGTTATCAAATAATAGAATTGTTTGGTGATAGCACTCGTCCATTTAAAATTGAAAGCACCGCGAATTTTTACAATCATCCCAACGCAGCAAGTTTCGGTCATGATCTGCTGAAAATATCCTATGAAGATGATACCTATGCGTTGGACAGTTATATAACTATAGGTCAAAACGGTCGCCAAGCTGCTCGACTGTTTTTTGGTGTCCCAAAATTTTTAGACAATGACACAAGTTCCTTCATTGGAGGAGTCAATAACTATCCTGGTCTATTAAACAACCAGGACACTACTGCAGGTATTCCTCTTACAGATTCTGATGGAATGGACACCCTCACTTTAAATATTACTGATTGGTTTGACTTTGGTGTAGAAGATTTTCTTACAGGTATTGACAGCAACTCTATTTTCAGTTCTCTGAATGACACCAATTCATTTAACGGCCAGGATTTCGTTCTTCGGAATAGTGGTGTTGTTGGAGTATATCCAGAACATAATTATGTGCTCATCTCACAACTCACAACACCCGGGGAATTATCATTTACCATGAACCTAAAATTATACCATCCAGTAACAGGCGATACAGTGGTATTTATCGGCACCAATTCAGCCAATGAAAATGAGATATTCACGCCGTTATTAAGTTACCCGCAATCATGTGGTTGCTTAGATCCTGATTTTGTGGAGTATACGCCGGAATTCGCCTGTGATGACAACACCGCATGCCTAACACCTGTGGTCGTAGGGTGCATCGATACATTGGCCTGCAACTATAACCCCGAAGCCAACACATCCGATCTATATAATTGTTGTTACCCAGGTTTTTGTAATGAACGTGATATTGAACAGGTTTGTCCGCACCTAAAGGGATTATCGTTTGATGTTAATGTTTTTCCCAATCCCGCTACAAATATCATTACCCTCAGTGCCATTTCAGGTGTCTCATCCAACCTAGAGTACTGGATCTATAATTACTCTGGACTTCTGCTTACCCACGAATTAATTGTAAATGCTCCATTGAACTACTCTAAGTCAATAGACATAAGCGGCTTTGATAACGGTATCTATCAAATACAGGTAGCAGGTGTCAGCGGTATAGAAAACAAAATGTTTGTGAAGCTATGAGGTACATAATGCCATTTGTTATTCTTCTTAGTATAATACTCTTTTCCTGTAAAAAGAAGGAAGAGACTTCAGAAATTATCATTGAGAGAGGGGTCGTAGTTGATGTGCAAGGACGAAGTTATACCACGGTCAAAATTGGTGATCAATGGTGGATGGCCGAGAACTTAATGGTTCGTGCATTTCGGGATAGTAGTTCAATTGACTCCGTGCAGTATAATACCAATGCAGATACAATCTGGGAAAACCAATTTGCTACGCCCATGTACAGCAGGGGAAATACAGGAGAGGGATTATTATATAACAGTGCGGCAATAAATGACCCCAGAAACATCGCGCCAAAAGGATGGCATGTGGCAACAGATAACGACTGGAAAAAGTTGGAAACCTACATTGGTATGTCGGAAACAGAAGCTGAATATACAGGATGGCGAGGGGTGAATGAGGCCGACAAAATTTCGTCATTATATAACAAAGGTTGGGGAGCGAATGACCCTGATTTACAATTGTACGGGCTAGACACATATGGATTCAACGCGCTACCAACGGGCTGCAAAGGAATCGACGGCAGAGTAAATATCCAAAACAATGCAGCTTACTGGTGGGCAAAATCTAACTCATCATCGCCCCATTACAGAAGTATAGATCTTTATCACAAAACCATCTTTCGACAAACAATTCATCCTGCTTACGGACTCACAGTTCGCTGTGTAAAAGACTAAACATGAGAAGACTACTTATCATATTTATAGGAATAAAATTCTTTTCTATATGCATGTGCGCTCAGGACTCAACCTCAAAATGGAGCATTGGAGCTCAGGGATCAGCATTTTACTCCTACAGAATTTTACAAGCAAGTCCAGAACTCACTATATTAAAAAGTCTTTACGATTCTTTAGAGTCTGGCTCAGTGGGATTTCAAATGGGTGGAATTGCCAGATATAAAATCAATGAAAAATTCGATGTAAGCTCAGGTGTTACCTACCTGCGAGCCGGATATAACATTGATACATTGATGGAAGCTCAAATGGCCAATATGAAATTCCGCTACGGCTTCATTAGGGTGCCATTGCGGTTACATTATAATTTTCGTAATGGAAAGGTTAACAGACCATTTGTGGCAGCCGGACTAGCGGCTAATTACTGTATTGCAGACAAAACCACGTTTACCCAATTTGGACGTGCTACCGTGATGGAATTAAAAAAAAACAAGATCACCGGTAAAATAATTACAGAGGTTAACCTGACTATTGGAATTATGAAAGAAATATCATCAAATACAACATTCCATTTGGGTCTTGACGGTGCATTAAGTCTTCATCCTTTGGAGAAAGGAAATCTTGTCCGAAAACTCTGGAGTTCGGGAATATGGATTTCATTGACACACAACTTGTGAGTATTTCATTTCCGTCGAAACACTAACCATACGTCATACACGCAACTGGATTCAGGCAATTCTGCACAGATGTGGCGAATTCTATTACGAAATTTAATTTTAGAACTTCACTGCTAAAGAAAAATAATTACCAGAGATATAAATAATATTATCATAACCAGATAATACCACACATCAACAAACCACGGAAATCGATTGGCTATACGAGAGAGAAATTTGAACATTCTCTGTGCATTATTTGGATTCAACTGCCACTACTAGTCGTTACAATAAGAGGAGATAAAGAGATACGAGCGTTGTCACTACGAAGAAAAGCCTCTTCGATTTCATGGCGAGCAGGTTCAGTATAAAAAGGTTCATATTGCAAAATGATACCTTTAACCAACCATAAATAATTTCATATCCAAAGTTTTCAAAACAATTCGGTGAATTGCTGAAATTTCAGTAGTCCATGAGACATCATCGCCTAGATATGATTGTAATTAGCCGTATCCAAAACCATATGAAATCAAATGAAAGAGAAAATTTAGCGACCGACAATTTTCCCATACGATGTCAAAACTCCCTGCCTCTTCGCCTATCGAAAAACGAATGGATACAATCTGAGATTACATGTCAGTTCCTTCCACGCAAAACAGGAAGTAACACTTATGCACATCGTAAAGGTTGAAAAACTGAAGGTCGAAGAATCCACATGATCGAGCATATCTTAAATTGCCGAAAAAATACATAATGAAACAATTTTACCGAATTCTTATTGCCGCCACATTATTTGTAGGTGTCAGCTTTAGCTCTATATCTCAGCGCTATCTGCAAGAGGTATTTACCGATGTTACCGTAGACACAACTATTGTATACGGTGTTAACGCAACCATTCTCTACTATCCGTTCCTGAACCAGGCCGTTCCCGAACAACTACTTATGGATGTTTATCATCCAACCGGTGATACCGTGACCGAGAGGCCCCTCATTTTATATTTCCACACGGGCAATTTCTTGCCACATCCGCAAAATCAAAGTCCCAGCGGAACCAGGAAAGACTTGAACGTAATTGAAATGTGCAGTCGACTCGCCCGTATGGGGTACGTTGTTGCATCATGTGACTATCGCCTTGGCTGGAACCCTGTTGCAACGACACAAGACGAAAGAGTAAAATCCCTTATTAATGCAGCGTATCGAGGCGTACAAGACTGTAGAACGGCTATTCGATATTTTAGAAAATCGGAGGCAGAGATGTCGAATCCATACAGAATAGATCCTGATCGCATTTGCGTATGGGGTCAAGGAACTGGAGGGTACATTGCGTTTGCCTCTGCGACACTGGACAACTACTCTGACATTCTCATTCCTAAATTCACATCTGTAGATACTCTAACCGGAAACCCAGTTCCGATGGTAATTGAATTCGTTAACGGTGATATTTACGGGACGAGCGTTGGTTTTGTGCCACCCACTCAAGACACAC
Organism: uncultured Comamonadaceae bacterium; assembly: GCA_964555295.1. Lineage (GTDB taxonomy): Bacteria > Bacteroidota > Bacteroidia > Flavobacteriales_D > Sanyastnellaceae > CAZKRL01. Next base: position 49,843 of record CAZKRL010000008.1, read on the forward strand.
TTTGCTATCCTAATCACGTAGGTTACTCTTCAGATTTCAATGTAATGGTTAATATGGGCGGGGCACTTGGAGACAGTTCCTGGCTTGATGCCTCAGATATTCCCATGATATCATTCCATTCGCCTACTGATCCATTTGCTCCATATTACATTGGTACAGTAATAGTTCCAGGAGTTAATCTACCTGTGGTGGAAGTGTCTGGATCCGGTCACGCGCAAGAAATGGCTGCAACTTTAGGGCTCAACAGTTCATTTACATCTATAGAGCCAGCGCAAGACCCATACTCCATGCAAGCTAATATGTATAACAACGGGAATTATGGTTTGTATCCATTGAACCGCCCTGTCGGTCAGGAGGCAGACAGCGCTCCATGGGAATGGTGGACATCAGACAACCCTAATAACCAAAGCGGTTTGCTCACCAATCCTGATATGTCAGAAACAAAAGGAATGACTTATCTCGACTCCATACAAGGCTACGTTGCCCCCAGATTGATGTGCGCTTTGGGACTACCCGGAGGTCCATGCGATAGCCCTGTAAACGTTTTTTCTATTAATGACAAAAACAATTCAGCGATAAGTGTTTATCCTAATCCTGCCGATCAATTCGTAAATATTCGCTGGAATAACGACCACAATCAAAAGACGATGATTCAGTGTTTTGATCTCACCGGGAAGCTGGTATTTGCGGCTAACATGATCGGTAAAACGTTGTCAGTAGATACCAGTATGCTCGAAAGTGGAACGTATATTCTTCAAGTTAGCAATGGAACAATCTCGCAACGTACAATGCTCGTGAGAAATTAATGAATTATGTCAGAATAGTAAGACAGCAAAGCCATTCTGATAGTACATATTGAGTTTAAAAAAGACCGCACGAAAGCGGTCTTTTTTCTTGACATAAAAAAGTCTCTTATGAAATAGGATTCATAATCACACTGAAAACAGTAATGCTATTTGGATCACGACCGAAATACAACTTATCCAACGCTCCAATGATATTCTTAGCCCTGAAATAGGAAGTATGAAGTGATTGTTCTCCTAACAAGGTCCATTGAATCGTATAGCTACTCTCATCGTCTTTGAACGCCTTAACGTAATTAAGCATTTGCTGAATTGCCTCCAACTGTGTGTCACCCACACTTGTATGAAATAAAAACGACTGATTGTGATTAGGATTTGTAGTTATCAGACGAAGAAACCAAGAGGCGTTTGATTCTTCAAATTGAAAAGCAATACTATTGTTTCCAAGGCCGATATACCGTCCAATTTCAGCCTTTAATCGATCAATTTCCTTTTGCTTGTCAGTGGTCATAAAACCATTTTACCATAAACATCCCTTGCTACCTCAGCACCTCAGCGACCTTATCAGCAGCTTCTTGCAAGGTAATAACCGAGTGCACCTTTAATCCGCTTGCCTCAATCAACTCCTTTGCTTCTATGGCATTTGTGCCTTGCAGTCTTACGATAATAGGGACTTGAATATTGCCAATATTTCTGTAGGCATCTACAATTCCTTGAGCCACTCTATCACATCTTACGATTCCACCGAAAATATTTACCAAAATGGCTTTAACGGCCGAATCTCTTAGGATAATTCTGAACGCCGTTTCAACTCTTTTGGCATCAGCTGTGCCACCTACATCCAAAAAGTTCGCTGGCTCTCCCCCACTGTATTTGATGATATCCATGGTAGCCATGGCCAAACCTGCTCCATTCACCATACATCCTACATTACCGTCCAATTTGACGTAATTCAAATCCGCATCTGAGGCTTCTACTTCAATCGGGTCTTCCTCGGAGGTATCACGCATTTCTACGTATCCCGCATGACGGAACAAACTGTTGTTGTCAAGCGTAACCTTCGCGTCAACAGCAATGATTCTATCATCACTCGTTTTCAAAACTGGATTGATTTCAAACAGAGACGCATCACAACCTACATAAGCCGAATACAAACTCTTAACAAACAGTCCCATCTCCTTCATCGATTTACCGGAAAGACCAAGGTTGAAAGCAATTTTACGACACTGGAAATCATTCACTCCGGTGAGTGGATCGATCAATTCCTTGTAGATTCTTTCTGGAGTGTTATGAGCAACATCTTCGATATTCATCCCTCCATCGGGTGAGTAAACTATTACATTCTTTCCTGCAGAACGATCAAGTAAAATTGACATATAGAATTCCTTTGGCTCGGAAGCTCCGGGTGCGTATACATCCTCGGCAATAAAAACCTTATTCACCTTTTTACCCTCGGCCTTCGTCTGCAAGGTTACAAGATGACCTCCGAGAATATCCTTAACCTTGGGAACAACCTCATCTATATTTTTGGCCAATACTACCCCACGCGAGCCAGTTTCAGTAATGGTACCCTTACCGCGACCACCTGCATGAATCTGCGCCTTTATTACAAACCAAGAAGTACCTGTTTCAACCTGTAATTTCTTAGATGCTTCCATCGCCTCCTCGGCAGAAGAGGCCACATAACCGCGCTGTGTGGCAACACCGAAAGAGGATAGAATATGTTTTCCCTGATATTCGTGAATATTCATAGTATTAGATATGGCGGCGAAGGTATGAAGGTTATTATTAATCCGAGTATATTGCTTTATCAACGCATTTCACACCAACATCATGTTTCGCAATTACCATTGATCCTAAACCACCGGCAAGAATAACAAAGCCCTCCAATGGGAGGGCTTTGCCTTGCAGATTAACCAGCGCCTAGCGAGCAATGCCCACGGCGCGCTTCTCTCGAATCACGGTCACTCTTACTTGACCGGGATACGTCATTTCATTTTCAATTTTCGCCGCCAGACTGATGGCCAATGCATCGGCCTGGTCGTCGGTTACTTTCTCAGCTTCAACCATAACTCTTAGTTCACGACCCGCCTGAATCGCAAAAGCTTTAGACACGCCATTGTTTTCAAGTGCCATATTTTCTAGGTCGCGCAAACGCTGGATGTATGCTTCAACGACCTCTCTGCGGGCGCCTGGTCGCGCTCCACTGATGGCATCACATACCTGTATAATGGGTGAGAGCAGGGTTGTCATTTCAATCTCATCATGGTGCGCACCGATCGCGTTGCATACATCTGGTTTTTCACCGTACTTCTCGGCGAGTTTCATACCCAGAATAGCATGCGGCAATTCACTTTCATCATCAGGAACTTTGCCGATGTCGTGCAATAATCCTGCGCGCTTGGCTGCCTTGGGATTAAGTCCCAATTCACTGGCCATTGTGGCACAAAGATTTGCAACCTCACGAGAGTGTTGAAGCAGATTCTGACCGTAGGATGAACGATACTTCATGCGACCCACCATACGAATCAACTCGCTATTCAAGCCGTGAATACCCAGCTCAATAGTGGTACGCTTACCAACTTCCATTATTTCGTCATTGATATTTTTCGTGACTTTTGCCACCACTTCCTCTATTCGAGCAGGATGAATTCTGCCATCCGTTACGAGTTGGTGTAGCGAGAGACGTGCGATTTCCCGACGAACAGGGTCAAAACAAGACAACACAATCGCCTCGGGTGTATCATCAACAATGATCTCAACCCCTGTAGCCGCCTCAAGAGCACGAATATTTCTACCCTCACGCCCAATGATGCGGCCTTTGATTTCATCGTTTTCAATATTGAAAACAGAGACGCTATTCTCCACTGCGTGCTCCACAGCGGTTCGTTGTATTGTTTGAATGACAATCTTCTTTGCTTCTTGATTCGCCTTTAGCTTTGCCTCATCAACAATACCCTGGATTTGCGAAGCAGCAGCATTTCTAGCTTCCTCCTTCAATTGCTCCATCAGTTTATTGCGAGCCTGATCGGCACTCATGCCAGCCATATCCTGAAGCAACTGGATGGCCTTTTGATTGTTCTTTTCTAACTCAGAGGCCTTGCGCTGAGTATTTTCTGTCTGTCGCTGAAGATTCTCCCTGGTTGCGTCAAGATCCTTTTCCTTGCGTTTATAGTTTTCAGTTTGTTGAGATAAATCTCTTTCGCGTTGCTTGATTTTGTCTTCCGCTTGCTGGATTTTCTTATTCCTCTCGCGAACCTCATTCTCATGTTGATTCTTCATTTCAAAGAACTTTTCTTTGGCTTGAAGTATCTTCTTTTCTTTAATCGTCTCTCCCTCTTTCGCGGCTTCAGAAAGAATACCTTCCTTCTTGCTCTTGAGAACATTGTTCAAAAGGAAATAAGTAATTCCTCCGCCCAATGCCACTCCCGTTAGAGCTGCCACGAGAACCCAAATAATCTCGTTCATAATTCATTTGATATTAAGTTATATACCCACCTCCACTGAGGCAGGGTTGACAAAGGATGGGGAAATTCAGGAACGGAGCAACTCGTCGAGACGGGCTTCCAATGACAGCAAATCTTCCGGAGATACCGCGGGAACTTCTATTCGTTCAACTACACGCTCAATCACCTTTTCAACTCTTACCTCACTTTTTTTTGAGGCAGCAGCCGAGACCTGAAGCGCAGCCATCGCTAAAAGATCTTGTTTATCGCGCACCGCGTAACTCTTTTGAAACATTTGCAAACATTGCTCCAACGAGGCTTCAGCCTTTTTCAAGTCGTCTACTTCCGCAACATTCACTTTGAGCGGATACACTCTTCCTGCTATATTGAGTTTCAAAGAGACTGTTTCAAGGTCTTGGTTCATACCTCAAGTCGGTTAATGCAACTGTCAATTTCCTTTACCAATTCATCGATCCTTTGCCTTGCTAATTCCTGACTGTCACTCTCAGAATTCGCTTGCGATGAACGGTTTAATGTCCAATTCTCAGAATTCATTTTGGCCTCATCCAGCTGCCTTTGCAATTCGGTATTAACCAGATGTAATCGCGCGTTTTCGGAGAGAAGCTTCTCTGCCTCTGCCTTGAGTTTATCTCTAGATTCAGCCAACAGCTCGAGCTTAGCTTTAATCCGATCAACCACCTCGCGATAATTTTCGTTGCCTGTCATGAATTCTTTCGAATTTCTTCCGACAAATGTAAATCACTGTTCTGAGTTGTCTCATTATATTTTTCCGAATCAACCTGTTGATATTCAAAACCGACTTAGATCAAAGCGTTAACGAACCCCTCTAATTTGACACCTTATGACTAGCATTCACAGGATTTATCTCCATATTTCGATGTTGGCAATATTCGGCCGACCTATAGCAGTTTTGTCGCAAATCAGAGCGGAAACCAAATTCCACTCACCCATGGAGATTCCGCTATTCCTGGCAGGTAATTTCGCAGAACTTAGAAAAAATCACTTTCACGCAGGTCTCGACATTAAAACCAATGAGAAAGAGGGCTATAGGATATTATCAATAGAAGAGGGTTATGTAAGCCGGATAAAAATATCGCCTGTAGGCTACGGATATTCCGTTTATGTGAATCACCCTGGGGGTTATACATCGGTATACGCGCATCTGCAATCATTTTCACCAACTATTGATGAATGGGTGAAGCGCAAACAATACAAATTAAAATCTTTCAGTATCGATGAAACGTTAGCCAAGGATGAAATAAAAGTTACGGCTAAGGAATGCCTGGGGTTATCGGGTAATACCGGCTCAAGCAGCGGGCCACATTTGCATTTCGAGATCCGCGAAACTGCGACCGAACACCCTTTGAATCCATTACTGTTTGGATTTGATATTCAAGATAATATAGCGCCAACAGCACATTCTATTTGGGTTATTCCAATTTCCGATGACGCAAGAGTCAACGAAAAGCAATCACCAACTTCGTTCGAACTGGTCTCTGCCGGAGATCACTACACAACCAAACAAAAATCTCCGGTTGTTATATCGGGTGAGGTGGGTATTGCCATTAATGCAATCGACCGTCTCAATGGACAAGACAATCGTTGTGGAGTTTATCGTATAGAATTATACGCCGATGGCAATATGATTTATTCTCAACGTATGGACTCGATATCTTTTGATAATACCAGGGCGCTAAATGCGCATACTATGTATTCGAAGTACCGAACCACCAAAGCCTCCATTCACCGCTCATACCGTTTACCAGGTAATCCACTTGGCATATATGAAAAACTTATTAATGAAGGGAAAATAGCAGCACCTGAAGGCAAACGAATTCAGATGGAGTATCGGATTTTTGATGTGTCAGGGAATCAAACCAGGGTTAAATTTCAGCTTCTAGGTGGAAAAACTGCCCAACCTATCTCGTCTAAACCTATCGACGCTGTTGCCGAATGGCATTGGGATAAAAACAATCGGTTTGAGAATGACGATATCAAATTGAACTCACCAAAAGGTTGTCTCTACGAAAATCTCTATCTCACCATCAGGAAAAGCAACAAGGTCGCTTCAGCCATTGGCCCCACCGTTTGTGTTGCGTCAGCAGATGTACCCGCCCACTTGAAATACGATATCTCACTTCCTGTTGGCAACCTAAAATCTGATCTACTTAAAAAAGCTTTGATTGTAAGATTTGATGCTGATAAAAACGATGTCATCGCGGAGGGTGGTGTTATAGAATCTGGATGGATCAAAACACAAACAAATTATTTTGGATACTTCGCCGTAATGATTGATACAGTGAAGCCCTCGATTCAAAGCCTCAACTTCAAGAGTGATATGAAAGAACAAGCATCATTTTCATTTAGAATTTCGGATGCGCTGTCGGGAGTCGATCAGATTATTCCGGAGATTGATGGCCAATGGGCGCTCATGGCATATGATGCTAAATCCAACAAAATCACTTATCATTTCGATCCACGCTTCATTCAAAAAGGCAAGCACACATTTAAATTGAGAATCATTGATTCAAGAGGAAATGAAGCTAACTACCGAGGTGATTTCGTTTGGTAGAAGCAGTATTATTTTACTATGAGTTTAACCTCATCCAATTCCTGTCCATCATGCAGCATTCGCAAAAAGTAGATTCCGCTGGATAATTCCTGAAGATCTATACGCATGGGGGATTGTTTCGCTTTGTATCTGAATACCCTTTTTCCCATTCCATCCAATAACTCCACTTCATCACCTCCCTCTACCCCGTCTAGCCAAACATAATCACCAGCAGGATTAGGATACAAGTGCATATAATCTCGAGCGTACTGTTGCAAACCAACCACAGCCTGAACCTCAGAGATCGACATACATCCTTCCGCGCTGAATACATATGCATAATATACACCCGGCTCATCAGCGACGATAAACTGAACAGAATCTGATATCAAGTCATCATTAAAAAACCATTCCCAATATGCGCCATCCATGGCATAAATAGTGTCTCCTGACATAGATAAATCCGTTGACGGGTAAGGCAAACTTTGAATATTTATCGTATCCATTCTAATGCACAATGGGTTGAATCTTTCCAGCACCACGATATGCTCTCCAACCTCAGGAAATGCGTAATTAAAATCCGAACCAATGCTTATCTGTTCTCCATTCTCGTACCAAACAAAGGAATCGGTGAATGTCGTATCTACCGCCAAAATCACTGGGTTCGCAATGCATGTGGCAACTTCCGATGGTATTGGCAGCATCATGCTACAGTCATAAATAGTATGAGTAACCTCATTGGTCATTACGGGAGCATTGTCGTCAAAGTAAATAGCCGCAGTATTGGTAATAATGTCCCCAGGTTCTACATCCGCCCACGGGGCTATGCGATACTGCAGCCAGCCGTGTGAATTGGCCTCATCATTCACACTATCGGGCAACATAATATTATTGAAGTAAAACTGAACCCAACCTCCGGGATCAACAACGACGGAGTAATCGTGGGACGCACCTGTGAGCTGAAAAGTGGATAAATCAAGCTTTGAAATATCGATCTGATCTTCAATTCTAATGTTGAAAGCGGTTGCATTGCCCGTATTCTGAAAGCGAATTTTATACTCCAATACCTGATCGGATGAGATGTAATGCTCGTTGGTATAGCCCACAGGAAAAGCAGTTTTATCATTGGGATCATAGCTACAAGTAACCCATCCGGAAAAGTCCCATTCGTTATTGTAAAAACTGACGTCATTTTCATCCTGCAATTGCAATGTCATTGTAAAAGGAAATTCCTGGCCTACAAATTCGGCGCCAGGTCCGTTGAAATGCACCTCATACCATGCAGTTGATCCCGGTAGCTGATTTTCGATATTCCACTGAATAATACCGGGAGAAATTTCAGTAAAGACAGTACCTCCTGAGAAGGAATAGGTTAGTGCAGGATCAAAGTTTAGCGTTAATGTGCCTGATACCGATGCCGCGCCCGTATTACATAGAGAAATACCTGGAGTCAATCCTCCTACACAATGAATCGTTTGTCCCCAAAATGAGCCGAAAACATTGACCTGAGCGGTTGCGCCACTTGAAGGAACCAGCCCTAAAGGAACTGTGGTGCACGCAGGTAATTGAAAGCTAATGATGCCACCAAGTAATATCCATGTATTAGTGGTGTCTGTGTATGACAATGTGTACAAGCCCGAGTTTAGACCAGGAATGAGTATCTCACCGGCAGAAGACGGATAAATAATTTGACCCGTTTCATTGAGGGTGAAATATCCCGTAGCACCGATGATGGGTTCACCGGGATTGTATGGCTGAAAGGCCCCATCGCCATTCAAATCATGAAAAACCATCGCATTGAAATCATTGCCGTAAACACATGAGCCATCGTCACAACTTGCATATATCATATAGTTGCAGGCACTCACGTCGGTACAGCCATTGTAACCGCATGAGCCATCACTGACAGCTGCGCCCGGATCATAATTGCATGAGGAAGGGTTTGTACAACCACAGATGATTCCCTGAGATACCGAGTCGGCCGAGATGAGCAAGGTCATAGGCACCCAGCTTGTCCATTGCGCCATTACATGCAGTGAGTAAGTTGTATTCGGTTGTATGTCAATGAAACTTTCGAGAGCAAAACAGCCCCCGGATGAATCACTCAGATGGCAATGAACCAAATTCCCACCGCATGTATTTGCAGTGGAATTTTCATATACCTCGATCAAAAACGGTTGGAGATAATTCCCTCCGGTCGCTGATCCATATCCGATGTCAGCCCCGATGCTAATATGACTGAACTCATCAGAATTAAAATGATACCATCCCTGCTGGTAGTAATTGAAAGTTCCACAATTGGATGTATCGAACGAAAGAGAACATAATGTGTCAGTGAATATATTATTTGTCTCAACCAAAATGGAATTCTGACATGTAGAATTATCGTCATCGGAAATGGAAATAGCGAAAGAAAAATCTCCGGTGCATCCGTTCGCATCCATTGCGGTGAGCACATACACACCTGAAAAATCGAAACAGGTAACTGCACCAGGTGAAATGACCGCACCGTTGCTCAGAAGAAAGGTGTAGGGCGCGGTTCCGCCACTGGCCGTGTATTGCGCAAGGCAACTCGGGTCACCGCAACTATTGTTGCTTACAAATCCTGTCACCGTTATTGGTTGAGGGAAGTTAAAAGTATTGAGACATTGAATCGCAGTATCCAGTGGCACGCCTGAGGTATCACAGTAGACCACCTCCAAACAGATATTATTCAATCCCGCGGTCGCTGATGGAATCGCGAAAGACTCAATCAACGTGCCCGATATTGCTATACCGCTCAACGATGACACTGCACTGCTTCCCACACTGTCTGCGCCGGCATATGCAGTCCATGTGTAGTGATAAGTTCCCCCATACTGACATGAACTTGTTGCATTACCCATAAAAAAGAGACTATCGCCAGCGCAACTTACAGGAAGCTGATACATGGCGACATAGACATTGCATTGAGATTGCATAACTGGCGACAAGCCCATGAAAACGAGAAAAGAAATGAGTATGTTTTTCATATGAATTGGTTGTGGTTATTATCAGGACTAATTCCGGTTATAAGATGTTGCGTGAAGAGCAGATCATTCATCCACCCCGATATCCTCATTCCATAATTGAGGCTCTTCTGTGATGAATTTTTCCATCATCTCAATACAATCGCTATGATGCAGATCAATCACTTCTATCCCATGTTGCTCCATAAATTCTTTTGCTCCTGAAAAGGTGACTGACTCACCAGCGATGACCTTTTTGATACCAAATTGAACAACCGCCCCAGCGCAGAGATAACAAGGCATAAGAGTGGAATACAAAGTTGCTCCGCGATAACTTCCCACGCGTCCCGCATTGCGCAAACAATCAATCTCTGCATGCGTCACAGGATCGCCGTCTTGAACTCTTTTGTTATGCCCCTTGCCAAGAATTTTGCCGTCACGAACAAGCACTGATCCGATAGGAATACCACCTTCGCTCCTACCCTTTCTGGCCTGAGCGATGGCTTCATTCATAAATTCATCCATAATTGATATAAGATTTAGACTTTATGAAAGTATTGCAAAATATCTCTTCCCACTTGAAAAGTTTGCGTAGGTGGCAATTTCAGACTTGGAGCAATAAGGCCATTGCCAATTTTCAATGACGAAGTAAATACACGTGCTTCATCCCAAAGACCTGCTTCCAGAAAGTGATGCAATGTCTTTGAACCCCCTTCCACGAGAATACTATACAAGCCCATTTCATAAAGCTTATTCATCGCTAAAAGCAATTCATTCGCTCCCACATCGATTCTAAGCCAGGTAATATTTCCTTGCATTTCCTCCTTGTGCTTATTCAATACAATGATCTTGCTATCGGATGAAAAAAGTTGAAGTGATAGACTCAGTTTTAGGTTGCTATCCCAAACGATTTTAGCGGGTTGCGGACCATCAACGTGTCGAACGCTCAGCTGCGGATCGTCATTTTCTGCCGTCATTCTTCCTACCAAAACAGCAGCGGAATCGGCTCTCCACCGATGCACAAAATGCGCTGCAGTGCGACCAGAAATCGGAAACTGACCCATCTCACCAACGGCCCGAATCTTATCCATGAATCCATCAAATGTCTGGGCCCACTTTAAAATGACATAAGGTCGCTTCTCCTTTTGATTGACAAAAAAACGATGATTCAAGCGAGCAGATTCATCCTCTAAAACTCCCATGACAACTTCGATGCCTGATTCACGAAGGCGTGAAGCACCAGCGCCGGCAACCAACGGATTTGGGTCGCTACAACCGATGACCACTTTACGTATTCCGCTGCTCATGATCGCGTTGGTACAAGGCGGTGTTTTTCCTTGGTGACAACAAGGCTCCAGGTTCACATACATAATTGCGTTACTCAAATCCGTTCCCGGGAGTATTCGCGAAAGTGCCTCCACCTCTGCATGATTACCGCCAAATTGTTGATGATACCCTTCTACCAGCACTTCGTTATCGCGTGCAATTACACAACCCACAAGGGGATTGGCGCCTGTTCTTCCCCATCCTAAACGGGCCAGATGAATGCAACGCTGCATCATTTGAACATCCCTTGCTGAAGGATTGATATTTTGTAAAGCCGACTTCATTGAACCATACTAATCATCTCGAGCTAAAGGGATGCGAGAGCGTTTCTCCAAACTTCGGGCATTTCAATTTTAGTGCCCTTTTCGTAATCAAAGCAAACCATTACGCTCTTGCAATCTGAACATATTTCATCCTCCCGGAAAATGGTGTGCAACAACGTGAAACTCGAAGTACCTAATTCGATTGCTTCCACTTCAACCGACAAATTATCGCCCAAGAAAACAGGCTTGCGGTAATTGATTTCATTTCGGGCAACCACAATGCCTTGATGAATCCATGACCAAGGTTGCGGCGTAATATCAAGCATGAACTTCATTCGTGCCTGCTCGAAATAGGTTAGATAAACACTATTGTTCACATGCCCCATCATGTCGATGTCGGCAAAACGTATGTCTTGAGGATACCTTGATTTTCGCATTCCTTATCTGGGATTATTCTGATACTTGTAACACCAAACCTTTCAGGTATTCACCCTCAGGATGACGTATTGAAAAGGGATGATCCGCGGGTTGGTGAAGCTGATGCAGAATGTTGGCTTTAACACCCGCCGCGATAGAGGCGGCCAAAACGCTATCGGCAAAAAGTTTTTTATCAATTACCTGTGAGCAAGAGAAAGTAAAGAGCAATCCGCCAGGTTTCAATTGACGCAGCGCGGCCTCATTGATGCGCATATATCCTTGCACGGCACGATGACGAGCCGATAAACTCTTGGCAAAAGCCGGCGGATCGAGCACAATGATATCAAACTCTCTAGGAAGATCTTTGAGGTAGTGAACGGCATCTGCACAAACCATTTCATGACGGTCTGATAGACCATTTAACTCAGCATTTCTCTCTGCCAAGGCGAGGGCTGATTTACTGCTATCAAGACTCACTGCTGAAGCTGCCCCACCCTTGAGAGCGCTAAGCGAGAAACCACCACTGTAAGAAAAAGTATTTAATACATGCTTCCCACCAGAGAGTGTGGAGAGCAAGCCGCGATTGTCACGCTGATCAAGAAAAAAACCGGTTTTCTGACCGCGCACCCAATCCACTTCATACATCACGCCGTGTTCGTTAAAAACCTTGCTATCAGGCGCACTACCAATTAAATAACCTGCTTCTACACGTGTGGCAGCGTTTGCAACCTTTTCGCTGCCGCGGCTGAATATGCGGATAATGCTTCCTTCAGAAAATTCTATAATGGCTGAAGCAATAATTGCTTCCATCGCAAATATGCCTGTTGTGTGAGACTGCAGCACGGCAGTATCACCGTATACATCCACAATAAGGCCCGGCAGATTATCACCCTCCGCATGAATCAATCGGAACATATTATAGTCTCTGTGACCTATAATACCCAATTTCTTTCGACGAAGAAAAGCGGACTGTACGCTTCTTCGCACAACAGAATGGGGCTCATCCGCAGAACTAAAGCACATCATTCTGGCTGCAATAGAAGTACCAGCAGAATATATCGCACAGCCCAGCTCCTTATGATCTGATGAAAGAACCCTGGCCCATTCACCATCTATACAATTATGCTTTTCAATAGCTCCTGAAAACACCCACGGATGACCTCGTAATACCGAAACATCCTTGCTCTTTCTCAATGTAATATTTTTCATATTGGTCAATCAATCGCGCACTTGTATGCATTGATTTTGATTGAGCAAAAATGAGCCATCATCCAACAATTCTCTTAACCAGATGCCGTATTCTTTCCTCCACCCCTTTCTGTACAATTTGGATTTCAGTTCGTTTAGCGTTACCGCACGCTGAAATATGATAGAGTGAAGCCACGATTTAAACAAATCTTTATTGGTGATTTCCTTTGACATGCATACATCACAAATGCCACACTCATTGGGCTGAACTTCACCAAAATATTGCAATAGCGATTGACTTCTGCACTTATTGCTTTGCAAATACTCTGTCATGAATGCGGCTCGCTGAAATTCGCGCTGTTGCAAAATTTTTGAAGTTGAATTCATGAGGATGAGAAGCTTACTGTGAGTCCGAGGCTTAAGCAATCGAACGGATAAATCTTGTTTGGCATACTGCACATCAATCCATCCACCAGAACTCAAAATACCCAATGATTGTAAAACATCTTTGGTATCGCGACCCATTGCAGCTGCAATCGCATGCTCATTTATTTTGGTCATACGTTCGAATAATCTTCCATACATACCGAGCAATGCATGCAATAATTGCGCTTCAGGAATTGTGAGATGTATGAATTCACTTACGGCTTGAGGTGTTGCTGTGATTTTAATTTCGGTGAAATTGAGCAATACATTATCCAATGTGAGATACCCCATGCCTTCAAGGGATTTGATCGCGCCTTGGAGCTGCCATGGATCTATTTTATACAACTTACAAAAAGCGATCGCATCAAAATCAAAAGTTGAGCCGATAGGGTGTGTATAATCAATTCCGCAACTTGCACAAATCCCGTCATAACATTCGGCCACCTTGTCGATGGATGGGAATTTCATTGATAGCCTTTGTCTGGCAATGGCAATATCCTCTTCGTTCCAGAAAATTTGTGAGAAAGCATCTAATCCATCTCTACCAGCTCTTCCCGCTTCTTGAAAATATGCTTCAGGCTGCAGTGGCATTTGCGCATGCAATACGAAACGCACATCGGGCTTATCGATTCCCATACCGAAAGCACTGGTTGCACAAACAATCTTCAATTCATTGGACATCCATTTTTGAAAGGTTGTCATTTTCAATTCATGGCTTAATCCTGCGTGGTATGGGGCAGCCAGAATTCCCATCCGAACTAGATAGTCTGACCACCAAACACATTCACCTCGGGTTTGACAATACAAAATGCCGCTACCAGCATTTTGCCGGCACATGCGAAGTACAGCAGCAGTTTTATTCTCGCATCGCTGGACCCTATAGGCAAGATTGGTTCTAGCGAAGCTACTTCTCACAATTGACTGATCGGAGAGATTCAACTGCTCAATAATATCTGCCAATACCTCAGGGGTAGCGCTCGCAGTAAGCGCGATTACTTGAACATCAGGAATAAGGGATAGAAATTCCTTTATCCTGAGATAATCCGGTCTGAAATCATAGCCCCATTGAGAAATACAATGCGCTTCATCCACTGCTACCAATGATACATTGCAGTGCATCAAAGAACATTGGAACCTTTGAGATTGAAGTCTTTCCGGACTGCAGTATAGAAACTTAAGTTCACCTGATTGACATTTAGACAAAGTTTTAGCCATTGTGTTAGCAGACATTCCTGAATGAATTGCGGCGGCGGTGATTCCGCGCGAAACCAGTTGTGCCACCTGATCTTCCATCAGCGCCACGAGAGGTGAAATCACCACTGTCAGGCCATTACGACAAAGGCCCGGCAGTTGAAAGCAAATCGACTTCCCGCCACCTGTGGGTAATAATGCCAGAACATTTTCACCTGAGAAAACTTTTTTAATAATAGGTTCTTGATTGGACCTCAATCTATCGAAACCCCAATGCTGCTTGAGTTTCAAGAGTGCGTGATCCATGTCAATAGAATTAAGAGTCATCTTATTTTACTCAATTAACAGTCCTTCACAATCCCAACATAATAAGCTACAGAAATGAGACGTTATAAGGTCGGAATAACGAGATGCAATTCTGCATCGAATTTGGTTAGTACAGTTTTGGTTAAGGTTTAGGTTGTAACCCCCGGAAACGTTCGGGGGTTCTTCTTTTTCAGTCGGTGAATAAATTACAAAAAAAACGCTGGAATACATGGAATAAGATTCCTACTATAGCGATGAACTAAGTTGTGAGATGTATGGCTGCGACAAACCTATCAGGAACTATTGGAAAAATATTGGTATTATTATTCATCACTACCAACGCATTTTCTCAGAAGCGTGAGTCTTTCAGCCGCCTACCTGAAGAATTCCTGAAGGAACTCGAAAATTTGTTTGAGATAGATCGCAGAGGAAGCGGTAAAGAGCTCATCAAAGAAAATTTCGCGGCAACATGGATACAAACGGATAGATTATCAGAAGATCAAAGGGAGGAGATAATTGTCTTTTGTGAACTTGTACTAAAAGACAAAATAAAGCTGAGTACAGAGCTCAAAAATTATCTTCTTGCGGTTCAGGGCTATTGCAACGGGCGTGCTACGAAAGAAAAATTCAAGCAATGGCAGAGCATGCTAAATCAGATTGTAGCTACCAAATCACAACGTAAATATCTCATTGAGATTATCGAATGCGGGGGACAAATATTTGGCAGACAGTGTTTTTATAAGTCCGCCATGGTTGATTGGCAGATCCGAACAGACGACTACAATTTCGTACTCGACAGCGTACCAATGCTAAAAATTGGCAATACTCGAATGGTCTGTTATAGCAAAGGTGACAGCAGTGTACTTGAAAACACGTCGGGGATCTATTATCCTACGAATAACAGATATTATGCCAACGGTGCTGTAATTACATGGGAAAGAGCCGGTTTTGACCCCACAAAGACATATGCTGAATTGGGACATTTTCTGATAAAAGTCAAGGGAACTAGTTATTCAGCAGACAGTGCCAAATTTCATACTGACATTTTCAATGAGATACTCATTGGGAAAGTTACCGATAAGATATTGGCAGACCAGAATACAGACATCGCATCATATCCCAAATTCGAGAGCTACTTCGCGCGACACAAAATCAAGAACATCGTGAATAATGTGGATTACGAAGGAGGATTCACATTGGTCGGCACCAAACTGAAGGGAACAGGTCCTCCCGGTAATCCGGCGCGGATTATAGTATATCAGAAGAACATAAAAATGTTTGAGGCCATGAGCTATGAATTTGGCATCAAGCCAGATAGACTATTTGCCGACCATGCCTCCATATTATTCTATATAGATAAAGACACAATTTCTCATCAAGACGCTGCAGTAAACCTTGATAAAAAAAACAGAAATTTACATGTAACTAGAAAAGACGAGGGCACATCAAAAGCCCCATTCCAAAACACCTATCATAAGATTGAAATGTATGTAGAGTTAATCTCATGGAATATTGATGATCCTCAAATATTAATGGGCGCATCGGAATCTAACCCACTCAAATATGCTGCATTCGAGTCGAATCTTTATTTCAGACAAAACCGATATCAGCATCTCTTTTCGATAGCACCAACGAATCCACTGATTGATTTAAGAGATCTCACCAAAAAATTAGGCACAAAAGAATTTTACAATATCGATTTTGCCCGACAAATCCGATTCGGTGAAGAACAAACACATCTGCTGCTTATTGACCTGGCCAATCGAGGATTTATCGACTATGATGTCGACACAAGAAAAATTACTGTGCTTGCTAAAACATCAAGGTTCATCGACAACAACATTGGCAGAAGAGATTATGACGTCATACAATTCAGTTCTGAGGTAGACAAGGGACATAATGCCCAACTAAGTCTGCTCAATTTCGACTTGACACTAAAGGGTGTAGACAATTTTTCATTGAGTGATTCTCAGCAAGTTATTATTCAACCCTTGAAAAAAGAAGTGATCCTAAAAAAGTCACGGGAATTTGCATTTGGTGGAAGGGTGCTTGCGGGAAATTTTGAATTTAGTGGATCGGATTATTATTTCAAATATGATCAATTTCAACTGGATTTATTAAAAGTTGATTCATGCAAAATATATATAGATTCAGACGAAATTGGCATGGATGGCAAACCTGAAAAACAAAAATTAAAAAGTGTAATTAGAGACATTGCTGGTGTTCTAAAAATCGATGCACCCTCCAATAAAGGTGGATTCCACAGTCCAATCTACCCGAAATATCCCATCCTGGAATGCACTAAATCATCGTTTATTCATTGGCAGGATAAGGCCATTCAGAGAGGCGCATATAAGAAAGATAAGTTCTACTATCAGCTAGAGCCGTTTACCATTGACTCCCTTGATAATTTCAACAAATCACAGCTTAATTTCAAAGGAACTTTGATATCTGGCAACATTTTCCCTGATATAACAGAGCCTTTGGTGCTTATGCCAGATAATTCATTAGGCTTCAAAACAAAAACGCCTGAACTCGGATTCCCAACCTATAGTGGAAAGTCGAAAGTTATTGCTGACCTGACACTAAACTACAGCGGTCTGCAAGGTTCAGGATCTTTTGAATACCTTACATCTATAGCGCTATCGGAATCATTTCTGTTTTTACCAGACTCGATGAACGGGGTGACAAATAATTATTTAAATAAAGAATTAGCGACCAAACCTGAAGTACCGAAATCGCATAGCGATACCACGCTAGTGCAATTCTATCCATTCAGTGATGTTCTTAACGTTACCAATAGAAATCGACCCATTGATTTCTTTAATGATGAAGCGAAATTGACAGGCACACTTTATTTAAAGCCGTCTGGCATGAGTGGGCGCGGAAATATGGAATTCGCAGGAGCTAAGATGTACTCCGAAAATTATCATTTCACACGTAGAAAAATTTTAGCAGACACCTCCGATTTTCAGTTGAACAGACCGGGTGAAACGAGTGAATTCTCGATGGCATTTAAGACCAATAACGTTAACGGAAATGTAGATTTCGATAAACGCCTTGGTGTATTCAAAAGCAATGGTGGCGAGACCAAAATAGAATTTCCCGCCAATCAATACGTATGCTATATGGATCAATTCACGTGGTACATGGACAAGGATGAAATGGACTTATCATCATCACGCAAAGCTTCCGACGACCTTGTCATAGACACGGATGAAGAACAGATCAAATCCAACTTCTATTCGGTGGCTGAAGGCCAAGATTCGCTGAATTTTCTCTCACCCCGGGCGAAATA
Source organism: uncultured Comamonadaceae bacterium (assembly GCA_964555295.1). Taxonomy (GTDB): domain Bacteria; phylum Bacteroidota; class Bacteroidia; order Flavobacteriales_D; family Sanyastnellaceae; genus CAZKRL01. Next base: position 68,066 of record CAZKRL010000008.1, read on the forward strand.
CGATATCAAAGAAAGTAAAATATTTTGTCAGAAAATAAGATATATAATCGTCGCAGATTCAAAAATAACACCCGATAGTGGCAAGGTAGTAATCGAAAAGTTTGCGAAAATGCAAGAGCTCAAAAATGCTCAGGTTCTATGTAATTATACTACTCAATATCACCGTATATATAACGCTACATTGAGCATTAAGGGAAGAAGAAAATTTGATGGGAGCGGAAGTTTAAATTACATAGATGAAACCAAAAAAGAGTTTCCGATTACGCTTAATGATATTCGTGTTGACACTTCATTTCAAACCATTGCGAAAGGAAAAATCAAAGAGGATGACCAGTTTTTCCTATCACCTGCATTTGAATATTATGGAGAAGTGGAAGTACAAGCGAATAACCGTTTCCTGATTTTCGACGGAGGAGTAAGAATGTTACATAATTGTAGCGAGATGTCTAAGGAGTTTTGTCGGTTTAGGTCAGAAATTAATCCAGCAGAGATATACATTCCGGTAGACACATCACTCAGGGCAATGGATATGACAAAGCTCGGTGTTGGAATAATGGTAACGGGGGATTCGCCAATGGATATTTATCCTGCCTTTTTAAGTGATATCAGAGATGGGGGTGATAAATCATTGATAGAAACCCGAGGCTACCTAACCTTCGATAAGAACACCTCAAGATATGTCATAGGAAGTAAGGAAAAAATTAAACAACCGAAACTGGCTGGCAATCTTCTGGCCATAAATACGTCGTCGTGTGAACTTACCGGTGATGGTCAAATTGACTTCAACGTTGATTTTGGCATGATGAAAGCTGCGGCCATTGGCGATATCATTTATAAACCCACCGATAAAAGTGCATCTGCCACAGGAGCAATGAAACTCTCATTTCCATTTTACGACGATGCGATAGAAAAAATTCAGAAGCAAATAGAAAATTGGCCCAATCTCATGCCGGTGGATATTTCCAAAACTCGATTCGAAAAAGCACTCATTGAAATCCTTGGCACAGAGACTTCCGACAAGGTTATTTCCGAACTCAATTTAACTGGACAAGTGAAAAGAACTCCTGAGGCATTGATTTGTCCATTCCTTATCGCCGACATCAAATTTGTTTGGAATGATCTCGACGAGACGTTCCAATCTACAGGACCTATTGGAATTGCCAACATGGGTAAAAAGCAGGTATTCCGATACATCAAAGGAAAAATCGAAATTGAGAAAAAAAGAGGTGCCGATGTTTTTAGGATGTATGTTGAACTAGATCCAGGTAACTGGTATTACTTCGAGTATAAACTCGGCATCATGAATTTTCTCACATCAGATAAAGACCTCGGAAATTCAATGTCGGAGTTGAAAGATGAGAAAAGAAAATTTGAAGATGGAAAGAAAAAATTCTCATTTATGTACGTCGCGAATCGCAAAAAACGTGATGACTTCATCAGCCGGTTCCCCGATCTTCAATAACAAAACTCAACCGCGAAAAAGGGCTAACATCTCACTATAACATACCTAATGACATCGGAGCTTTCGCGGTCGAAACTATACCATACTTTTTCAACATGACTTCAACCCAAGTTAATTTAGCACCGTGAATAAGAAATTTGACATAACCATCATTGGTGGCGGTATTGTTGGCGCTGCGGCCATGTATCAAATACAAAAGGCTTGGCCAAACTTGAAATTACTTCTCATCGAAAAAGAAGAAGACCTTGCCGCCCATCAAACAGGAAATAATAGCGGTGTAATACATTCGGGCATATACTATAAGCCAGGGTCATTAAAAGCAAAAAATTGTGTCTCTGGAAGGAAGGCCTTGGTAGCGTTCGCGAAAGAATATGGAATCCAGCATGATGTGTGTGGTAAGTTGATAGTAGCAACCAAATCATCAGAGCTTGCTCAACTTGAAAAAATCTGGACGCATGGTGAGGCCAACGGCATAGAAAACATGCGGAGAGTAAATCCTAATGAAATGAAGGAAATTGAGCCATTCTGTGAAGGCATTTCCGGAATTCATATCGGTTGTACAGGCATCATCGATTTCAAAGGTGCCACGCAGAAAATGACGGAAGTGTCTATATCCCTTCAACCTGAGAGCCAGGTAATGTTAGCAACAGAAGCTGAAAAGTTCGAGCGATTACAAGACGGCATAATCATACACACAAGCCGAGGAACAATCCATTCCCGATATGCCGTATTCTGCGGGGGCCTTCACGCAGACCGCCTTGCAAGAAAAGATGGCGTATTACTTTCAGAGCGCGTTGTTGGATTTCGCGGAGACTATTACGAATTGACACCAGAGGCAAGGCATAAAGTAAAACACCTCATTTATCCTGTTCCTAATCCCGACTTCCCTTTCCTTGGGGTGCATTTTACACGGATGGTAAATGGAGATATCGAATGTGGCCCCAATGCAGTATTCACGTTTAAACGTGAGGGCTATGGCAAAACCGACTTTAATCTCAGAGATACTTGGGATGCGCTAACCTACAGCGGCACATGGAAGTTATTTATGAAGAACATGAAATTCGGTATTGATGAATATCGAAGGGCTTTTTCTAAGCGGTTGTTCCTGCATACATTACAAGAGTTGGTGCCCTCGTTAACCATGAATGATATTCAACCAGGAAGAGCGGGTGTTAGGGCACTATTGTTAAGGAGCGATGGCGATACCAGGGATGATTTCAGAATCGAATACACCGATAGAAGTATTCATGTTCTTAATGCACCTTCTCCAGCCGCAACGGCAGCCCTTGCAATTGGTGAGAATATTCGAGATATGGTAGCTAACCAATTTGGAGTTAAATAAAAAAGGCCGCTTGTCGCGGCCTTAAACTTTTCAGGAGTAAATACTATTTCTTCTCCTCAACTTTTTTCTCGGTATTTTCAGCAGTACCACCCTTTTTACAACAAGAACCTCCTGTTGAGGCAGTGCCTCCCTTCTGACAACAAGAACCACCTTTGGATTCCTTGCCGTCCTTCTGGCAACAAGAACCGCCCTTGCTGCACTTACCCGCCTTTCCACATGACTTTTCTGTTTTTACATCGGTAGTTTCACACTTCGCGCCTGACTTCTCAGCATTTTTCTCGCACTGAGCCTTTTCAGCCTCACTGCACTTCATTACTTTTTCCGAACCTACTGATGAAGCGGTGTTTGTGTTGCTATCCTGAGCACGCAACTGGATACCTAGAATACCCATGAACGCAAATAAAACAATTATTCTTTTCATAAAATTAATTTTTTCAAATGTATGGTGATTCTAATACCAGCAGACTTTTTAATGATGATTTTTTTTACCGCCACCGCCTTTACCGTCCCGGCCATCCTTCAGCTTTTTGATCAACTCGCGCTGAAATTCACGATCCGCTGACGCTAGCTTCATACATCTTTCTGCCCCAATAATCGGAATGACCGCTTTGAGAAATTTCGCATCCAAATCAGCATCTTCCTTGCGCTTTGCTGTTACAAAATCGATCCCGGCAATAAGCACCTTTTGATCGCCCGGATTCTTTTTAGACTCTGTCATTCTTTCCCTGATGGCTTTGCGGTTGGCCTCTTGCGCCACTTCACGTTCATTATAAAGCGGCCAAAATTTCTCTGCTTCCGAGACCGTTAGTTGAATTTTATCCGTGATGAATGATCGCTTTAGGACATCCATTTTCTCACGACGTCGGGGATCCAGCTCGTCGTCTAAATCAGGCTGAGCCCAAATCCTGAAGGAGCTAAATACTATAAAACACAAAAATACAATCGGCCTGTAAACTTTTGCAGTATTCATAAAAAGGTGAATTTAATTATAACTGTCATCTTCTAATTCAAATTCTTCAAAGTACTCTATCGCATCAGCAGGAGTGATGTGATCCCACTCTATATCATCTAGCTCCTTCGACTTATAGATGGGTAATCCTGTTTTTGGATCCAACTTTTCCTTCATCTGAATGTGACTTGTTGAATCATCGCAGAGCGTATCGATCAAAATTGCGTATGCAAGATAAAGATCATCGTCAGTAGCGTTTACTAGTATATCCTCAGGCAATATTTCCGTTTCTGCCAATAAATCATCAAAACCCTTCTCAGACGGGTCGTTACTATCAAAAATCACTAAACCCACTAGCCAGAGAGCTGCGACTGAGAAAGAGGTCAAGAGTATCTTCCGGGTGCTGTTTGCCCGCTTTGGCCTACCCCAATTATGAGCATTCGACAGATGGCTATTTTCAACCGCACTATTCAAACCCAACGTGTCGCGCAAAGACAGCTTGGAACTTTCGAAAAACTCTGTAGGCAAACCAAACTCTTCGGCTGACAAAACCGATAGACAAATTTCACGTTGATTTTGAAAGAAATTAGAGGGAACGACAAACTCCTTGTTATCCCCCCGTGCTGATATTTCTGAAGGATTCTTAAACATTTGGTAGTATGATAAAGCTTTCAACTTTTTTCACTGCGTGATGGTAACTCGCCTTTAGCGCCCCTTCACTCGTACCGGTAATTTGGGCCATTTCAGCGTAACTCAAATTTTCAAAATAACGCATCACAAATACAGCTTTCTGTTTGGGTGGCAATACTTCCAAAGCTGCGTTCAATCTACGTTGAATTTCATCTCCAGAATACAAAGGGTCATTCAGTAATTCTGAATTTACACCCTGAAAAATTTGATCTTCACTCATTGAATAGGCCTTTCTTCGGATGGCAAGCAAGTTCATAGATTCATTGTGCGCAATTTTCAAAAGCCACGTCTTCCAGGAACTCTCCCCACGGAACATCGCCATTCCTTTCCAAGCTTTTAAAAAAGTATTTTGTGTGGCATCTGCCGCATCATCATGCGTTAGCAGAATACGCCGGGTAAAGAAATACACATCGCGCTGATACAAGTCGAAAAGTTGGACAAAAAAATGTCGACTTTCCTTTTCCCCCTGAGGCGCCAATTGTTGCAAAATCTCCATGCTCCCCTTTGACACTTTTGAAATAATTTGGTTTAATCAAAAGCACTTCCCAACAATCTGGCGCATTAATGACCTATTACTATTAAAAGATTCTTGTGGCGACTGATAGCGTATTAGAGGGACCAGCCAAATGATATACACTTCGACCGTATGAGATATGAATTCTTCTAACTTTAAATCCAATACCAAATGAAAATCCTGTGATACCAGGACGGGCATTTAGTTTTAGCTCTTGCCGTCTCCGGTAGTTATAAGCTGCCTGTATACTGAAATTCTTACCTGCAATTATCTCAACACCGGTTACAAGATGACGCATCAACATATCGCCGAAAATCCACTTTTTCTTTTCGATAACTTCTCCCGTTAGGGGGTCAGTTACGACTTCAATGGTTTTGTTATCATAACGATAATCCCAACGCTCCATGTTATTGTATAAAATTGAGAGTCTTATGGGCGCGTGACGCAATCTCTTCACCAGAGCTAACTGCAGATTAAAAGGAAGCTTATCCCGAACATTTTCAGAATATGATTTCAATTGATATCCTGCGTTAGAGAGCAACATAGACGCATAAAAATCAATATCGGGTCGCGCATAAGACACGGCAGCGTCCATTCCCAACGCATAGGATGTATAATTGGCCAACGAGGAATACATGTTCTTAAGAGAAACACCGATACTCCAGAGTGAATCTACCTGATATCCAGCGCCCGTAATCAAAGCATAATCGGCGGCTTGAAATTGTCCGATTTCAAATCCAAGACCATCGAGTTCCAATTGTTTACCATAGTTGCAGTATTGCATTGTAGCACCAAGGGTGATTTTATGAGCAATTCGAAATGCCGAAGTAACAGTACCCATGCGAATACCATCAAAATACCCTACGAAGCCCGTACCCAATTTACCGTGCATGTTACTATCCAATAAAGACGGATTGAATTGCGCCAATTGAATATCACCATCACGCACCGCAAAATAACTGCCTCCCATACCGGTAACTCGCGCACTACCGGGAATGGTGAGATATCCAAATGATGATGTGCCACCATATTGAGCTCGGGCACTTGAATACCCCAACACTATCACGAAGATAAAAAACGTTGGATTTTTTATTGACACTGTGCAAATGTATACGCAACTGATTTAGGCAGTATGACCAACGTAATCAAATATCAAACGTAGAAAATGACATGACCTTTATTAAGACATAACGTGGTTCAAGGCTGTGCCATAATTTAGCCCCCAAACAAAGGAATCTTGAAAACCCACGTAAAATTTGAGGACAAGCACGGACTGACCAAAGCTGAGTTGCAGGTACTTTATAAAGCCATTCTTAAACCTCGACTCATTGAGGAGAAAATGCTAAGTCAGCTTAGGCTCGGCAAAATATCAAAATGGTTCAGCAGCTTCGGGCAAGAAGCCATCTCGGTTGGTGTGGCATGCGCAATGAATGAAGATGAATTCATTCTTCCCATGCATAGAAATCTTGGAATTTTCACCGCAAGGAATTTATCACTCAAACAATTGTTCCTGCAGTTTCAGGGCAAACGCGATGGTTTTACCAAAGGACGCGACCGCTCCTTTCACTTCGGAACCAAAGCACACCATCTCGTTGGAATGATTTCACATCTCGGTCCGCAATTGGGCATTGCAGACGGTATCGCGCTGGCGTCGAAAATTTCAAAAAGTCAGAAAGCTTGCATTGTATTTTGTGGTGATGGTGGCGCGAGCGAGGGCGACTTTCATGAAGCACTAAACGTGGCTACCGTTTGGGATCTGCCGGTCATCATCGCCATAGAAAACAACGCCTGGGGTCTATCCACTCCGAGTCGTGAACAATTCCGATGCAATCAATTCATTGATAAAGCCATAGGTTATGGCATGCCGCAAGAAGATGCTATTCAGGTGGATGGAAACAACATAGTAGCCGTTTATTCTGCCGTTAAAAAAGCGGCACAAAGTATCAGAGAAAGGCCTCGACCAATTCTTATGGAATTTATGACATTCAGATTGAGGGGGCATGAAGAGGCAAGCGGCACCAAATATTACCCAGACGGTCTCATCGCCGAATGGGAGCTCAAAGACCCTGTGAGCAATTACGAGCAATGGCTATTGGGAAAAAAGATCATTTCAGAAAATGATGTGATTTCTATTCGTGAAGAGATCCAAACCGAGATCAATACCGCGCTTAAAGCAGCATCAGCAGAGCCAGATATCATTCCACAAACCGATGAGGAATTCGCAGACTTATATGCACCCTTCGCCAATCAGATTCTTGCACCATCAGGTGGTGCGTCAGAAAAACGTTTGATTGACGCTATCAGTGACGGATTGAGAGAGAGCATGCGACGACATTCGAATCTTGTGCTGATGGGACAAGATATAGGAGCGTATGGCGGTGTTTTCAAAGTAACAGAAGGTTTCCTTAACGAGTTTGGTGCTGACCGAGTTCGCAACACCCCTCTCTGCGAGTCTGCCATTGTAGGTGCCGGACTCGGACTTTCTATCTGTGGGTTCAAAGCCATGGTAGAAATGCAATTTGCCGACTTCGTAACATGTGGCTTCAACCAAATCGTAAATAACCTGGCCAAGTTGCATTACCGCTGGGCCGAAAATGCAGACGTAGTCATTCGCATGCCAACAGGCGCGGGCGTGGCTGCCGGCCCCTTTCATAGTCAGAGCAACGAAGCGTGGTTTGCACATACACCGGGTTTGAAAGTAATTTATCCCGCATTCCCTGCCGATGCCAAAGGTTTGCTATGTCAGGCCTTTGAAGACACCAACCCTGTCATATTCTTCGAACATAAAGCGCTATACCGAAGTGTAAGCGGGAGTGTGCCCGATGGACACTACACTCTGCCCTTTGGTAAAGCAAACCTTCTCCGCAGCGGAGATGAGCTGAGCATCGTAACATACGGACTCGGGGTGCATTGGGCATTGCAATACCTCGATGCACATCCTGAAGTAAGTGCTGATCTGATTGACCTTCGCACCTTACTGCCGCTCGACACTGAAACCATTTTCAACTCTGTGAAGAAAACCGGCAAGGCACTAGTGCTTCATGAAGATTGTATGACAGGCGGATTTGGAGGAGAGATATCGGCGCTGATCACTGAAAATTGTTTTGAGTCACTAGACGCGCCGGTGCTACGCTGCGCAAGTCTCGATACGCCGGTGCCCTTCAATGCAAAACTCGAAGAAAACTTCCTTGCATCAGCACGGCTCCATGAAACAATAGAACGACTCCTCCGCTACTAAAATTCCATCCAATGAAAATTAGCTGTAACTGGCTCAACGAATATTTATCGCGGGAAGTTCCCGTTAACCTCATTGCTGAAACCCTTACCTCTACAGGACTTGAAGTAGAATCTGTAACACCGCACGAGACAATAAAGGGAGGCTTAAAAGGAGTTGTTGTAGGAAAAGTACTGACGTGCGAAAAACATCCTGATGCCGATCGACTCAGAATTACAACAGTGGATATCGGAAACGAACAACCTCTCTCCATTGTGTGTGGTGCACCCAATGTAGCTGCCGGACAAAAAGTTCTGGTAGCAACCGTTGGCACCCATCTACACATGACCTCAGGCGAATCCCTTACCATTAAAAAAGGAAAAATCCGTGGACAAGAATCACACGGCATGATTTGCGCAGAAGACGAACTTGGAATAGGTCAAAGCCACGATGGTATAATGGTCTTAGGCGATGAGGCAAGAATTGGATCAGCGGCAGCAGAATATCTCAATTTGGAGAGTGATTACGTTCTCGAAATTGGCCTGACGCCGAATCGCACCGATGCATTCAGCCATATTGGAGTGGCCCGAGATCTTGTTGCATCGCTATCTCACAATAGTAAGCATAACTACGCCGACCTGGAATTGAGAACTCCTGCTTTGTCGTCTCAAACATTCGTCGAAAAGAAAACCATTGACCATCACATCTCGAATGAAACAGCGATTCGTTATTCGGGAATGCTCATAGAAAATATTGTTGTAACAGCATCGCCTGATTGGTTGAGAAAAAAAATTGAAACCATCGGACTTCAGAGCATCAACAACATTGTCGATTTAACCAATTACATTCTGCACGAAACAGGACAACCCTTGCACGCCTTCGATGCAGATCGATTAGGCGCCGCCATTGAGGTTCGGTTGGCCCGCGATGGAGAAACGCTACAAACCCTTGATGGAAGCGAAATCAAACTCACTGCTGAAGACGTGGTTATATGCGGAGACACTCCGCAATGTTTGGGCGGCGTAATCGGAGGAAAGCACAGTGGTGTATCAGACCTTACCACTCGGATTTTTCTTGAATCAGCGTGCTTTCATCCAACAAAAGTGAGGAAAACCTCTAGGCATCATGGCATATTCACTGACTCCTCCTTTCGATTTGAAAGAGGCACCGACGCAGGGGCAGTTTTTCATGCGCTTCATCGTGCCTTTGATTTGCTCAAAGGGATGTGTCCATCGGCTCGATGGGTCGACATGATTGATGTTTATCCAAATGAGGTTCAACCCGTTTTGATATCATACAATCCTTCAGCAACAAGAAAAATGGCGGGCGCACACATCAGTGATGTTCGTATTGCGGGAATACTCAATTCAATCGGTTGCGAAATCATTGCACAAAGCGGTGATCATTGGAACGTGCGAGTTCCTCTCTACAAAGTCGACGTGAAACGGCAGGCCGATCTCGATGAAGAAATACTCAGGATTCATGGATACGACAATATTGAGTTTGATTCAAGAATGCGAATGACGCCATCGAGTGAGCCAATAAAACCACAAGACATAGAAATGTCTGAAATTGCGACCTCACTTACAGCATGCGGATTCAACGAAATGATGTCAATGAGTATGATGCCGCATTCATGGATTGAAATCAACGGCAAAACCCAAAAAGCAATAGAGTTACTGAACCCAATTAGCGGCGATTTGTCGCTCATGCGCACAACCCTACTCCACGGAGCTCTACAGAGCGTTTCACTCAATCGCAGGCATAAAACGAATGATATCCGAGGGTTTGAGTTCGGTAAAATTTATCATCAGCTAAATCAACAAATTCTCGAAGAGCAGGCCATAGGCATTTGGGTAAGTGGGGCGAGACATAAAGAAAGCTGGAACAACCAAGCCCAGGAGGCAGGTATTTCAGAGCTTCGTTCTGCAGTAGATAGTTTACTTACGAAAACAAGAATGAGCGGCGGTCAATGGCGGCCAACAGAATTCAGTGGTCTTGCTCAGGCCGAAGGATTATATGCAGGTGAACTAATCATCGGAGTGATAGGAACAGTATCGTCTGAAGTATTGGCATTAGGTGAATGTGAGGCACGCGTCTGGTATGCCGAGTTTTATTGGAATGCAATTAAAAAAATTGCCCAGAGTAAGCCAACGAAATTTGCACAGCTTGAAAAATTCCCATCGGTACGTCGTGATTTATCTATGGTTTTTCCGAAGACCATTAGGTACGCCGATATTGAAAGCGCTGCGATGAAGGCAGAGAAAAAGCTACTGCGATCGATAGGGTTGTTTGACGTTTATGAAGGTAAAAATTTGGGCGATGGTCTAACCTCTTATGCATTACAGTTTTTGTTGCAACATCCCGAGCGCACCCTCACCGACTCGGAGATTGAACAAGCCATGCAGCGCATTCAAGCCGAGATTGAGCGTATCGGCGGAAAAATTCGCTTGTGATATTTAGTGATCACTTCGAGAGAAACCGCCTAGCCCAAGGCCATGTGGAAGTAGCTTATTCCAATTGAAGCAACTACTGGGATACCCGGACTTAAATTCGACAAAGCATTTTTTTAATTAGATCAAGGAAGCCCCGGTCATTGCTTGAGGAGGCTGAATACCAAGCAGATGAAGAATCGTTGGAGCGACATCCGCAAGAATACCATCTTTAACCTCTTTGATTCCATCGTGCAAAATCCAAATTGGAACAGGGTTGGTGCTATGCGCGGTATTTGGACTTCCGTCTTGATTCCTTGCAACATCCGCGTTTCCATGATCTGCAATCACGACAAAAGAATAACCCTGTGATTGACCTGCCGCTAATAACACTCCAAGACAATGGTCTGTGACCTCTACGGCTCTCACTATGGCATCGAAATCCCCTGTATGACCTACCATATCCGCATTTGCGTAATTCAAGCACACAAAATCAGGAGAATTACTTTCCAAGTATGCAATAGCCGCAGCGGTGATTTCATAAGCGCTCATTTCGGGTTGCAAATCATACGTAGCAACCTTAGGTGAAGGAATCATGATCCTCTCCTCACCAACAAAAACAGCTTCTTGACCACCATTGAAGAAAAAAGTAACGTGCGGATATTTTTCTGTCTCCGCTATTCGCAATTGCTTCAGGCCCTTAAGGGCAATAACCTCACCTATGGTTTCCTCAAGATTTTGTTTATTAAAGATAACCTTTACATCCTTGAAAGAGTCATCGTAATTGGTCATTGTATAAATATCAAAACTCCCTCGCTTCATTTCAAACTCAGGCATATCCTGTTGACTTAAAACCGTGACAATTTCCCGACAACGATCTGTACGATAATTCCAAAAAAGGGCGACATCGCTATCACTTATTCGAGCCTTGGCCTCCATCAAGTTAGATATAGCTGGAAGAATAAACTCATCTGTTTGACCTGAGGAGTAACAACTTGAAAGATAATCAGATGCGCGTTCGAAAGTCTTTCCCGTTCCATTCACATACAAATCATAGGCAGACTTAACCCTTTCCCAACGTTTGTCCCTATCCATTGCGTAGTAGCGCCCAATGACGGATGCGATAAAGCAGTTAGTATCACCTACTGCATTTTCCACAACTTGAACAAATGCCTTACCGCTCATCGGATCAGTATCTCGACCATCGGTAATGACGTGTATTGCCACTGATACAAGAGGAAATTGCTTGGCAATTTCGATCAAGGCCAAAAGATGATCTAGGTGTGAATGAACACCGCCATCGCTAACAAGACCTACAAGATGAACGGTACTAGATCGTTTTGAGGCATCTTCAAACGCGTTCAAAATAATTCGATTGGCAAAGAACGACTTATCTTCAATAGATCGATTGATTTTCATCAAGTCCTGGTAGATGACACGACCAGCACCGATGTTCATGTGCCCCACCTCGCTATTACCCATTTGTCCGTTTGGAAGCCCTACATTCTCACCATCTGTGCGCAAAGTAGCACACGGATAATGAATACTTAATCCATCGGTTACGGGCGTCTTTGCCTGATAAATTGCATTGGTCGAATCCATTTTACCCAGACCCCAGCCGTCGAGGATTACCAAACATACTTTATTACTCATGTTGTTATTTGAATTATGAAAACACTACCCTTTGCGGAGCTGTTTTCAACTGATAATTTATAATTATAGAGTTGACAAATGGTTTTAACAATATGCAATCCTAAACCAGTGCCACTTGTGGATCTGGTAATTTCATCATTACTCCGATAGAATCGCTGGAAAATACGATCCTTCTCATGATCTGATATGCCCACTCCTTCATCCGAAATCTTAACTTCGAAATTGGGTCTTTCTCCCGTCAAAAAAACTTTAATGGCACCTCCATGAGGTGAGTATTTGATCGCATTATCAATTAGGTTGGAGAATACCGCACGCAACATTTCTGCATCTGCAAAGACATGAACGCCATCCTTGATATCTCGAAATATCTCTCTGCCGCTCATTTGCTGAAAGCGAAGACATTCCTCCTCGAGCAACTTGGAAAATTCAACAACCTGTCTTTTTTCAACCGTTGTTATTTCGTCGAGTTGTGAAGCGAGGAGTATATTTTCCGTTAAGCTCTGTAATCTTCTGATTTCTCTGTTGCTATGTAACAGAAGACCTGCCCGTTTCGCATCCGGCAAATCGGCTCTACCCAAGGCATCTAAGCTTAGCTTAATGGCCGCTATCGGAGTTTTCAACTCGTGAGAAACAGACAACATAAAATTCCTCTCCTTCTTGGCCAAAAGGACTTCTCGTCGCAAACCATTATATAGTCTAATAAAAGCAAAAATGAGTATTGAAGCAAAAACCAATCCCTCACCCAGAACCATATAGACCTTGTTACCCGTCGAGTTGCTTCCTACGATTAAATATCCCCACCAGCCCAGCTGCAATAACACGTAAACAGCCAAGAACAATAAAAGTCTAGAAAATAATTCGAGTCGACGCAATTCTCAGTGTTATGGAGCGCAAATGTCGCATATACCCTTCGAAACAAAAAAACGCGTCTGAGGGACGCGCTTTTTGTAATTCCATGAAGAAGTAAGCTTATTTCTTTTCCTTACCCTTTCCTGCCTCTTTGGCTGGAGCGGGAGTGAGTTTAGGTGTTTCCTTTGCTGGTTTAGCATCAGGCGTTGCCTTGGCGGCTGGATTCGGCTTTGCACCTTCAGTTCTTGACATAACGCGCTTCTCGAACACCATGTGTATCTCATTTCTACCTTCTTTATCCTGAACTGTATAATTCTGCTGATAGCGGAAACCAGCAACACTCATTTTATTCAATGCATCAGGAACATTAGTGAAATTGGAAGACCGAATTTCACCCACCTGCTTCAAGGTTTCCTTATCGGATATGGCAGATATAGCGTCTTTACCAAAATCAGCATGAATAGAATTATCACCATTTGGTGCTTTATTGATAATCAACTCCGCATATATAGTCTCACCGCCGCCACCTGGTCTCATGTCACCGGCTGCAGGTCGATTGGGCTTTTCAGTTCCCGCGGCTGGGGTAGTTTGTGCGAATAGTAGGGCGGGCAAAGAGGCCAACAAAACAAAAACAATTTTTTTCATAAAATAATAGGTTAAAATTTTCGCAAATGTATTTGTTCACGTTGCAGGAAAAATTCAATTTTAACATTTCAGCAATTTTTATGGCGCGTATTCAATTTTGATCCCTATCCCTTCAGTGTGCAAGTAGTTGCCGCAGCGCATTACATATCTTCGCGTCCAAGTCAAAAATTGATGAAACAGGCCTCCACAATTTTATTATTCATGCTCGTCGCCTGTATCGCAATTTGTCAGTCGCCGGTTTTGATGAATTACCAAATGGTTGTTCAAGACAATTCAGGAAATTTCATTTCAGGAAGTCTGATAGGGCTGCGCTTATCCATTCTGCATGGCAGTGAAACAGGGGCAGAGATATTTGCGGAAACCCATAGTGTATCCACCAATCCCAACGGTCTCATATCAGTTCAAATCGGTGGCGGCATCAACGTTTTCGGAAGCCTTTCAGCCATCAACTGGGCGACTGGGCCGTTTTTTCTTCGTGCGCAAACTGACCCCACAGGTGGCGCGAATTATTCAATTGAAAACTCTTCACAATTGGTGAGTGTCCCTTATTCGTTTTACAGTATGCATTCACAAGATGCACAATATGCGGGCAATGGATTTTCGCATGTGTCTGAAACAGGTGATACTCTGTATTTCCTCAATGGCAGTTATATAATAGTTCCTGAAATCAGCAATGCTAACGGTAACAGTGTTGATGCGCTTGGCTGCACCAACAGTAGCGCCTGCAACTACAACAGCTCTGCCAGTCAAGACGACGGCTCATGTTATTTCATCGGTGGAAACTGTGATGACGGCATTAGCTCAACCACTGCAGATGTCTATAACTCCGATTGCATATGTGAGGGAAGTATTGTTGAAACGGGGACCCTTCATAGCTGTGGTGCTGCTAACGTACACAACCCCTACAAGTCCTACGGCAGTATGACCGATCAGCAGGGCAACACATACAAGACCATCATCATCGGCAATCAAGAATGGATGGCAGAGAATCTGAACACAAGTATTTATCGAAATGGAGATTCCATTGTTAGTGGATTGTCTGATACCGAATGGCAAGCCACTCAGGCGGGTGCATGGGCCTATTACAATGATGATTCGTCTAGTGCATGTCCATACGGCAAGCTCTACAATTGGTATGCTGTGAATGACGCCCGCGGTCTATGTCCTTTAGGGTGGCATGTACCCACTGATACAGAATGGACTACGTTGATTGGTTTCCTTGACCCGGCGTCGGATGGAATGACTAATTATGTCAACACTTCAGGAAGAGCCATGAAAAGTTTTGGAACAATGGAGAATGGCAATGGGTACTGGAATGCATTTGATCCAAGTGTTGAGGGCACGAACAGCAGCGGATTCTCCAGTCTTCCTGGAGGTTATCGTTTTGATTACGGACCTTATGGCGACTTAGGCAATCTGCAATACCTATGGAGCAGCACGCAGTTTGACGCTAATTATGCGTGGTATCGATATACATACCATGCAACCATATACACCAACCGATTCTCTGGTGCACTCAACTACGGAATCGGAGTTCGCTGTTTAAGGAACGATAATGGTACAGGTCAAATCCCGGGTTGTAACAACAGTAGCGCCTGCAACTACAACAGCTCTGCCAGTCAAGACGACGGCTCATGTTATTTCATCGGTGGAAACTGTGATGACGGCATTAGCTCAACCACTGCAGATGTCTATAACTCCGATTGCATATGTGAGGGAAGTATTGTTGAAACGGGGACCCTTCATAGCTGTGGTGCTGCTAACGTACACAACCCCTACAAGTCCTACGGCAGTATGACCGATCAGCAGGGCAACACATACAAGACCATCATCATCGGCAATCAAGAATGGATGGCAGAGAATCTGAACACAAGTATTTACCGGAATGGCGAAGAGATTATTACTAATTTGTCAAACGTTGAATGGCAAAATACCTTCTACACAGAGCAAGGCGCATTTGCGTATTATAATAATGACTCCACTTATGCCTGTCCATTTGGCAAACTCTATAATTGGTACGCCTGCGTTGATCCGAGAGGTTTATGTCCGGCGGGCTGGCATGTTCCCACCGATGATGAGTGGAATACCATGATTGACCACCTTGATCCCATTTTCGACGGTGGAACCAATCTTATGGACACGGCAGGCAGAGCAATGAAATCCGTGGGTACTATTGAAAATGGTGATGGTTATTGGCTTGCATATACCAACAACGATGTTATCGGCACCAATAGCAGTGGATTCTCTGGTTTGCCGGGCGGTCATCGCTACAGTTATGGAGGTTATGACCTATTGAATTATTATGCTTATTTCTGGACAAGTAGCCCAATGGATTCCTCATACGCGTGGTATCGACTATTATATTATTGGGAAACATTGGCCTATCGGCATCAATACCTAAAGCACCACGGCTTTTCTGTTCGTTGCGCCAGAGATGATGAAAGCACCGGACAAATTCCTGGTTGTTTGGATAGCTTGGCCTGCAATTTCAATGGTCAGGCCACGCAGAATGATAGCTCGTGTTACTTCATTGGGGATGCCTGTGATGATGGTAATATGAGCTCTTTGAGTGATGTGTATAATGCTGATTGTATTTGCGAAGGAATTGCGAATACCAGCGGGCCAATGAATATACCCACTGTTGTGATACCTGGCGGCGCGTACATCATGGGAAGTCCGCTTACCGAGCCCAACAGGGCAACTGATGAGGTGGAGCATGAAGTAACCATAAGCCCCTTTTTGATGAGCGTCTATGAAATAACGAACGACCAGTTCGCGATTTTTCTGAATGACAACAGCATTGGCGCTGATGGCCTCTATGCCAGTGGCAATTATCCCTGGCAGCCATTGATTGCAGATTGCGGTTTTTACGGTGGCCTAACACACAACGGTTCAGAATGGCAGTCCGCACTGGGCAAGGGCAATTTTCCGGTGGTTTGTGTAACATGGTACGGTGCTATAGAATTTGCCAGTTACGCGGGAGGACGATTGCCAACCGAGGCCGAGTGGGAATATGCATGCAGCGCGGGCAGCTCAACTCCTTTTAATACGGGAGATTGTTTGGATTATAGCCAGGCAAATTATTACTGGCCCGACGAATATCTAGGTTGTATCAACGATAACACCTCATTCCCTGCGCAAACTCAATCGGTGAACAGTTATGCGCCCAATGCTTTTGGCTTATACAACATGCATGGCAATGTTTGGGAATGGTGCAGCGATTGGTACGGTGAATATGAAATGAATAACCTGATAGACCCTTCCGGGCCGGCATCGGGTTCAAATCGGGTTGTTCGTGGTGGATATTGGTGGAATAGTGCCCACATCTGCCGTTCGGCCGCACGATTCAGTCAAAGCGCCGATTTCACAAGTTTCGGTTATGGCTTTCGGGTAGCTTTTCAGCCGTAATTCCTCACTGAGATTGGGATAGCTAAACGATATTGGAGGATTTCAGAATGGGGATAGTGAGATTTGGATAGCGAGGTTTTTACCCCTCAATCGATAACCAATTCCTCAACTTCCCGCCACTTATTCCCAATTCATCAACAATGCTTGTAATGGTGAACCTACGAAAATACATTTGAAGGTTCAGGCTTGGAATAGCCCGAAACCTAAACGTACAGCACATGATTACAAGAATAATAGGTATTAACACGGCGACATACGTGAACGCCGAAATGCGCCTTGACGACTGCGATTCGCTCCAACTCGTTGGGCCCAATAACGTGGGTAAATCCACTCTGATTTACACCCTTAATTTCCTGTTCGTAGTAGACGGCTCGAAAATGAGTTTCTCAGGTCAACGCCGTGGTGACAAGGAAACCATCCATCACTACTTCCCCACGCACAACCAGAGTTACATCATTTTCGAGGTGCACAAACAGGAGCCCTATTGCATTATGGTGAAGCGCGACAGCGAAGGCGAATTGGAGTATTATCGCATCAATGGCGAATATGATCAAGAGAATTTCTTCAAAAAAGATGGTCAGCAATTGCGCGTGCGCCGCTGGGATGAAGTGCAAGACTTGCTCAATTCTATTGCCAAGGTACCCTATCTATTCAAGAGCAAAACAGAGGTTTTCAACGCGGTGTATCAACGCGGCAAGCGCAATGATGCCGTTGTTTGGCTGGAGGAAAGCGTTCGCACCGACGGGTTGAGTAACAACTTTTCGAAAGTCTATCGCTATCTCATCAACTCGAAGCTCATCACCAATAAGACCTTGAAGGAGTCGCTCATTGTAGCCGATAACCGTGAGCATGAAGGCATCAATTTTTCTCAGAAAAACAAAAAGGATATCACCGATCTGTTGCGCATCAATGATGAGATCCGCGTGATCAAGAACATTCAGAAAGATTTTGAGGATTTCCGCGAGGTGGTCAATCTGTATCGCGCGAAATCCCGCATCGTGAGTGATTTGGTATATGCGTTTGACCATCAGTACAGCGGGACAGTGAAAGAGCTCGACAAGGTGCGTCTCGACAAGGAGAAAAATTATCAGAGCACCCTCATTGCTGTGAATGAGAAACTCAAGCCGCGTCAGGAGGAACTTAACAGAGAGCTGGGTAAGCGGGAAATCGAAATTGAGATGAGGGAGAAGGAGTTCATTCAACTCCAAACCCAGCTCGATCGCATTGCTTCTTATGAGGGCAAGAAGTTCCTTGAAGAATCATTGCACAACCTCAATCAGAAGCGCAAAGACATCGAAGTTCGCATCACTATGGTGGAGAACCAGCAGCTGGAATCCAAGCAGATTGAAGCGCGCCTCGCTAAGTATGACGCGGATTGTAAACGCATTGACGACCAGATAAAGAATTACGACCATCAACTTATTCAGAAGATTGCGACAGATGAAAAGACACGCAAAATTCTGAATACGATTTTCACACCGCAGTTTGCGGCGTTGCCGGATAAACTTGTCAAGAAGAAGATCACCAAAGCAGGTGATGTCATGAAAATTTTTGACGGGGAAATTGAGTTGCCGAAGAAAATGGAACTCCGGGAGATTCCGTCAGTGAAAATGCTGAAGGAAGAATTGAAAGCGGTGCAGAAAGAAAAGTCGGAGCTGGAAAAACTTTGGGCCGTTGCGTTGCATCTTGACAAGACCCGCAGGGAGCTCGAGAAGGTCAACGAGGAAATAGAATTGGTGAAGGAAAAATTGCGTGCATTGGCTGAGAAGCCGAAGATCGAAAAACTCAGTGGTGAATTGGGTGGAGAATTGCGCAATATCAAGCTGGAGCGTGAGAAAATTGAAGATGAGCTGGGTAAGTTGAAGAAAGAAATTGCGGAAAAATCGTTGTTGCTTGACACCTTGCGGGAAGACAGCAGAAAGGCCGAGGAGCGGATGCAATTGTTGCGCGTTCGTAAGCAGGAAATTGAGGCTTTTGGTGTTACCCCTACAGAGTTCAGCACCACGGAGTCACTCGATGAAATTTTCGATAAAATCCAGCATGCGAATACCGACAGAGAGGTATTGAAGGTGAAGAAAGATCGTGCCTTTGATCAGCTGCGATTCAAAACCAATAGTGCCACTGCTGATGAGGAAGAATTCATCCGATTTATTGAAGATGAGATCGCATGCGTAGCAGATAAGGAGAAAAGCATTGATGGATTGCTTGGCAGTATCTCAACACAATTTGCGAACCCTGCATACAATCTCAGAAAGCGATATGAAGAATTCAAAACGTTTGTATACAATCGCTTCAACGAAAGTCTTTCAAAGACGCACATCTCCAATATCGAGTCGCTGAAGATTGAACTGGTAGACAACAAGAAGACGCTTTATGAATTGGAGAGAATTGCATCCATCGAAAATCTAAACGCGCAACTGAGCTTTGAGTTTGAGAGTGCTGAAGATTTGAAAATCCTCAATCAATATCTTGATAGTGGCAAGAGCGTGAAGTTTGATGACCTCTTTGATATCGAGCTGGTGCTTGATGTAAAGGGGCAGATGAAACGGGTGGATCTCAAAGAGCAGGTAGAATCAGACGGAACCGACAGGATGATTCGTTTGGTGATTGTAATGGCCATCATCAATCGCCTGGCCATCTCAAGTGAGCAGAATAAAATCACCCTATTCATTGATGAGATTGGAACCATTGACGAACACAATCGTCCGCAGTTGGTACAATTCTGCAAAGAGCATCACTTCATTCCCATTTTCGCTGCGCCACAGCCGTACGATGGCTTCTCGAAATACTACTTCATCTTCCGTTCAAAGGGAAAGATCAATCTAAACGACAGGCAACATGCGGTGCGACGAGAGGAGCTGAAATCATCGACCATGGCGCAAGAAGCAGTGAAAGAGATAGCGGATGACACTCCGGCTCCAACGGCTAAAAAGAAGAACACAGGTAAGAACAAATCGAATCGTTAATCGCATGTCAGAACAATTGAAATATCACATACTTGACAACGACAGTGAAGAAATCTCAACTGTAACATTTGTGCGCGAAGAGGCGCATAATATTGAATACAGCAAATTGAAACATGAACTCCAGGTGAGAATACAAACTCTATCCTCAGCGCAATGATAAAAGCCGAACCCAGGTCGATTCTGAATTTCCTCCATACGCATTTTGATGTGGTGCGTGATCTTTTCCAATATCAAACCGAAGATGGAATGATCACCAAAGAGGTTTACGACATGCTCATTCAGAAGCATGGGCACACGATGAACATTCGTCTGCGTGAGTTCCGGGTGGTGCGCAGCATGGGCAGTGACTACGAGATGCGCGATGTGTATTACAAGCTCATGGAATTTTTGCTTTTCGAATTCAAGCCGTTGCTGCCTGAGACCATCGAGAAGTACAAGACCAGTATCAGTGAACTCTATTTGAAGATCCGCAAATACGAGCAACAAGACAGAGATATTCTGCAGGAAAGAATCAAGAATCTTTCGCACCAGGTACGCGAGTTTGTTGATTTGGTGGAGCGAAACACATTCCGATTGCTCGCTGAAACCCGTGATCTGAAATCCAATCCGGAACGTATTGAGTATCGTGAAAAGGTGCACAAGGCGTCGTTCTGGATTGAATACTACATATTACCGTTGAATCGCATCCTCGATGTGAAGCACAGCGAATCAGTGACCAGTACCATTCTCGATGTGAGTGAGTATGCGAATCGTCGCCGACTCGATTTTGTAGATGAAACGGTACGTGTGGAATTTGAGAAATTGTATTCTCAGCTCGTGCAGACCAACACGGATTTATTGCGACAGTCGAAAGTGTTGGTGAATGAGTTATTGCCGCTATTGGAGCGCATCCGCACAGAGTCGCTCATCCTTACCGGCTGGATTGAATTTCTGCGCAACCCGTATAAATTGTCGACACCTTCCTTGCTCAAGGGCACGCGCACCATGGTATATGCAAAGGACATGCTATACAAGGTGCGGGAGTTCTTCGAGCAGTTTGCGCAAGCAGAATACGTTACGGTGGATGATAGTCCGGTCGACTTCGATAAATGGATTTTCGATCGTGAAAAATTCAAGGCCAATCTTACCGCGAGTCTTCCGGTGAATGATTTCTTCGGATGGTGCAAGAGTGAACTGCGCAAAGAATTTCCGGATATTGATACCGATAAGTTCTTCGCGCTATGCGGTCTCTTGTTCGATCAAGATTTAGAAATTGAATTCAATAATAAGGGAGAGCGCACCACACTGGAGACGAATACCTCTATGCTCTCGCTACCCAAAATCAAAATAGACAACGCCATTAAAATCCAATAAACGCCATGGTATATCCACAGCATCATCGTCAGATCGTTGAAGAACTCATGACCGGTAAGTTCATCCTTACCAATGAAGAACATTTCGGTTCGCTCAAAGACAATGAATCCTTTTATCAGGAATTCTTCAAATTATCCTTTGACTTGGATCTGCATTTGAAGAATGAGTATGCTTATCTATTGAGCCGGGAGACGCAAGAGAATTTCTCGAGGGATGTGAGTATTTTCATTGCCATCATGAGTTACGAGTTGGATAAAGACGGCCGCAATTTCATGGAAGCCCTTGAGTTCAATGAATTCACGCTAGAGGAGGTGGATCGTTATTTTGATAATTCTTCCTTCATTGATTTGATTGAGTCAAATAAGGCATTGCGCGATCCTGACTCACGCCGCACCCTTATCAATGGTATGCATCGCAGGAATATCGTGCACAAGAATTTTGAAGACCGCTTCTCTTTCACGCAGGCGCATAAGTTGTTTGTAGAGTTTGCGAAAGAGTTGGCAATGAAGCGAATTACGGCGCGTGAGGTAGAAGTCTAATTTTTTTTTGAGGTTGTAAATAGCTTACAATCGAGCGCAGATTCTTTGTTCCATCAAAACGAGGAACAATGAATGCATTACAATCTTTACATGAAGTGAGTCGATATATCGACAGCTTCAGCAAGCCCGATGGATACAACCCCTATGCTTGGAACGTCACCAAGAAACTGGCGCTTGAAATCTGGGATTCGTATTTACACCGTCAACCGAATCGCAGGAAGATCAATTACTTGTGCAAAGAGTTTTATGCCATGATCCGCCGGCCCGACAATGGTGAGTTCATTGTGCCGCGAAATAGTTTCAGGATGTACGATGTTTAATTTACTAACGACCCCTTAGCCCACAAAAAAGCCTCTTTACAGAGAAAGAGGCTTCTAAGATTTGATTTGTAGCCCGTAGGGGAATCGAACCCCTGTTACCAGAATGAAAATCTGATGTCCTAACCCCTAGACGAACGGGCCGTCTAATTTTTTGCGGGTGCAAATATACTTGATATGCAAGAAATTCCAAAAATGTTCAATCTATTGGTATATCCCCGTTGAAGTTTATTTCACTTTCGATGTGTACCACACAAGCCTGAAGGATCTTTCGTAGTGTTTTTACAGCGGCTTCCGGACTTATTCATGGCGCTGCAGCGCACTGCAGTAGTTTCCTTTAAATTCTCCCTATCATTGACATGCCCGATATCCCACGTCCAGCATTCCAAGCAGAGTTTAGACTCTTTTGTATGAGCATCCGCGTAACCACTTAAAAAATCGATACCCACCATATTTTCAACGCTCTTAACCGATGTTGCAAAAACTTTTAGGTCACCATGTGCCTGCTGACTCAAGATAAAGGCAATCGACTCAAATTCCTTTCCCTTCAATCTATAAACTACTTTATAGTATTGCTCAGGCACAGACACCTGATTCGGTCCGATTTTCGCCAAACCTTCCGTTAAAACAGGCCCTGTGACCACCAATATAGAATCGTATTCTGAAGCCCATGAACGCACCAACGCTTCTAGCTGCTTCCATATTCCGCGATTAAAGCCAGGTAATTGAGGACTCATATTACTCAAAAAGAAGGATTCAGACATTGCTAACTCACTCCAAGCCATATCTGCGGCAGGAGCCAGATGTCCCCTGTCATAACCGCTGCCCGAATAATCCCTTAACTCCGCAGATCCTGTTTTCACCGAAGGATCTTCACGAAAATCATTCCCTCTTTCAGTATTCGATATTGAATGTGCTCTAGTGTTCAAATAACTCACCCAATTCGCCTGCTCATGTGCCTCATTGTATGACAATGAGTATGCTTGATGTTTCACCAATTCGTTTTGCTGATTTCGCAAGCAATGATGAACGGTCGTCAAACTCTGACTTCTGCAAAACAGAGCTAGAAGCATAAAAAAGGCGCCTATTGTGAGGCGCCTATTTTTATTTATCAAATTAAAAATCATCTTACAATTTCAAATTTCTGAACTACGACCTTAGTGCCGAGGTCAATTCTCATAAAATAATAACCCGGAGAATACGCACTAACATCAAAATTTAACTGGCCCTCATGCCTGTATATTGCGCTATAAACTCTTCGTGAGGCTATATCATAGATTTCTATCTTACCCGCTTGTAAATTCCCTAAGTTCAGATATAGATTCGTATTAGCTGGGTTCGGATAGAGCAACAAACTTTCCAAAGAATTTATCGACTGTATTCCAAGGGCAACTTGATATGTAATTATCGTATCGCAACCATCTGCAACGTCAATAGTAACAATTACAGATCCAGGTGAGAAGAGCGTATCACTTCCGACAATCACACCCTGTTCGAAGCTTACTGAATCAGCCGATAGATTAACTAAGATTTCTGTAACGAATGAACAACTTCCATCATCGCATGTAGCGGCAGGATTAAAGTTACAAGCTGTGGCGTCTGTACAACCGTTGGGAAGAACACAAGAGCCATCATCGCATGTAGCGGCAGGATTAAAGTTACAAGCTGTGGCGTCTGTACAACCGTTGGGAAGAACACAAGAGCCATCATCGCATGTAGCGGCAGGATTATAGTTACAAGCTGTGGCATCTGTACAACCGTTGGGAAGAACACAAGAGCCATCGTCGCATGTAGCGGCAGGATTATAGTTACAAGCTGTGGCATCTGTACAACCATCTGGGAAAATGCAGTTGCCATCATCGCATAGAGCATCTGCGTTGT
>CAZKRL010000009.1:0-89658 GCA_964555295.1 uncultured Comamonadaceae bacterium
TTACAGCCAATTGTTCCAGGGGTTGCCGTTGCGGTAAGTGATGTTGGCTCTGTGATCGTTCCACTTACATCGAACGTACATCCATTGGCATCGGTTACTGTGTAGCTGTATGGACCTACTCCAACAGTGAAAGTGCCTGTACCTGTATAAGGTCCTGTTCCGCCGCTGGCAGCAACTACAACTGTTGTAGTACCACCATTACAGCCAATTGTTCCAGGGGTTGCCGTTGCGGTAAGTGATGTTGGCTCTGTGATCGTTCCACTTACATCGAACGTACATCCATTGGCATCGGTTACTGTGTAGCTGTATGGACCTACTCCAACAGTGAAAGTGCCTGTACCTGTATAAGGTCCTGTTCCGCCGCTGGCAGCAACTACAACTGTTGTAGTACCACCATTACAGCCAATTGTTCCAGGGGTTGCCGTTGCGGTCAATGGGGTGCTGGGCTCAGTTACAGTGACGCTAACAACATCGGTGCAGCCATTTACATCCGTAACAGTATATTGATATGTACCAGCTGATACCGCAAAAGTTCCTATTCCTGTATATGGACCTGTTCCACCCGTTGCACTAACGGTCACCGAGGCAGAACCGGCATTACATAGTACTGGATTAGCAACTGCTGTAGCAATAACCTCTTGAATAATTATTTCCAACGACACCACTTCCCCCGTACACCCATCCGCATTCACCTCATACACCTCGAGGGTGTATGCACCTGGAGCTGTTGTTCCCCAATCAACTAGAATATGATTCCCTTGAATCGGATTGATTTGCGGGACCGGAAAGTTGGGGTCTGGTATTATGTTGGCTGAAGGGGTTGAAACAGACCAGAAATAGGTCGAACCTGCCGTTCCGGTATTAGAATTTTCGGCGCAGTCAACGCAATAGGGCTCAACTGAACCGAGGCAAATTACTTGCTGCCCCCACGCCCATCCTGGCGCTATCAGCAAGCAAATCATAGTTAAAAGAAAAAGTAGAAACGATTTCATGGCGTCGTATTTAGTGGAAGAATAATATGATTAAGGTAAAGTTTAGTTTTAAGAAAGGGACTCCAGTGTATCTTGTGGAGTATACAGGGCCTGTATAACCTATAAAGGGTATAGCCATCGTGAGTGGCGACGATAATAGCACGGTTTAGGTAGTAATAGATGTTTTCAAATGTAGATGAAAACATTTGCGAAAACAAAAGAAATGCTAATGTGATTTTCCTTTGGATTGGCCTGAAAAAATTAACAAAATGAGTCCATTGCAACTGATTATTGAATATGTTTAGGTTAGCGTTCATTCGTGAAATACTTTGGTGGTTGCGGGAGTTGTCGGTTGAGCATTCACTACAGCACTTGACGATGCAACCGAAGTACATCCACTGGCATTAGTTACCGTAAAGGTGTAGGTTGTACCTGCCGTCAATCCAGTGACAGTGCCCGTTGTGCCGCTGCCACTTAGACTTCCTGATGGGCTACTTGTGATGGTCCAGTTTCCTGAGGATGGCAAACCACTGAGTGCAACGCTGCCAGTAGCAACTGTGCATGTGGGTTGGGTGATGGTGCCAATGACTGGAGCTGTGGGTTTGGCATTAATCGTCACAGTTGCTGTAGTTGTTACTGCGCTGCAACTGCCGGCTGCGGCAATTGTATAAGTTACCAAATAGGTGCCGGGCGTACTTGTTGATGGCGAAATTGATCCTGTTGAAGCATTGATTGATAATCCTGCTGGCGCAGAATATATTCCGGATGTATAGGAGCCCGTTCCTGTGAGCGTTGGTAGTTGATTAAAAGTATTCGATGCACAATATGGGCCTGCGTAGCTCAATGTGGCTGTTGGGCATGCACCGCATGTCGCATTTATAACAATATTAAGAGAGTAACTACAACCAAATTCATCAACTCCAGTCAAGGTGTAGGTGTATGTTCCTGCACTATTGAATGGACCAACTGAAGTGCTGGCGGTCAATGAATTGCCAATGCAGGTTCCTGGAGTTTGACAGGGATCAGGACCTGGATCAGAAACCGTTGACGAAATTGTGTTTTGTACGCTAGGTTGAGGATTCGCTGCCGCAGTCGACCATTGCAATGAGGTAATGTCTGGGGTTAAGGTCTGCAGAACACGGTAACATGATACTGGGAATGCAAGACTCCAATTCTCAAGTACACCATTATCCAATGCCTGAAAATCCGTTACTTTTAATGTCCAAATACCATTCAAAGGAGTTCCGGCAATTGCTGCAAAGGAATTGGATGATGTATAGGTTTAAGGAATGTAATAAAGGTTGTTTTCACAGACACCTGTATAGGCGCAAGTACCATTAGCACTTGGTGCTCCAGCTGTAACGGAAGTGAGGGCAGTCCAACTTGCTCCCCCCGAATTAACCACACAATATTGCGCAGGACAGCCTGCAGCCACCGGGTTTACATCTGAACCATTCACACAATTTCCAAATGCGTTGATTAGCGTGGATGGGCCGCTTCCTGTAGAAAGTATGTGTCGATTAAAAACTCTTACTGTAACTCCGTTTGGAGCAATAAGGTCGATAGCAATGTCATTCGCGAAGGAATGCTCTAAGTTAAAGCAAAGTGTTGGGTAACAAGACGCTGATAAAGTCGCTCCTGGTGGGAAATATCCCGAATAGTCGACAGAGCTAGAGAAACTTACACCTACGCCATCAGGCAACGCAACGGTACTGACCAATGGTGGAGGTGGTGTTTCAGTTGAGGTCTGAGAGGTTATCGTGCCAATTAAGTTGACTGATTGACCACAATTGATGGCAATGGGTGAATTAGTAACATCACTGAATAACGGATCCGGCAAAACGTTGATGATCTTTGACGAAGAGTTCAAACTTCTGCAGCCGAGATTCGTGATGATGTCCAGTGTCACTACGTAGATCCCAGGTGCATTAGGAAATGTATGCGAAGCGTTGGCCGTTGCGGTCGTGGTGCCATCACCCCAGGTCCACTCATATCCGGTGATGGTTTGTCCCGAAGGCACAATGGAGGAATTTCCACTTACCGAAACTGTTGTAGGCCCCGGCACCACCGAAGTGGAGGGGCAAATATTAATCGTTTGGGTATTGGAAATCCCTGAAGTTACCCCAGAACAATTTATGATGTTGATGCTATAGTCTTCCACCTGTCCTTCTGCCGGTGAAACAGGACAAGCCGTTAAGATGCAATCATCTACCGTCACGATTCGCATTCTACTCGTGAATCCCGTTAGTGCCGTAAGTGGAACATTGATGTTGGCGGTAAATGTTTGATTGGTCGTTTGAAAATTGTTGCCGAGAATCAATGACTCGCTTGCATCAGCGAAATCCCCGTCGTCGTTCCAATCGAAAAAAGCTTATAGGCAACTTGGATCAAAAAAATTCCCATCGACATCCGCATTTACGATTACAGTCAAATCATAACTAACTCCCGGTGCTATTGTGGTTGAAATATTAGTGAAATGTGGATAGCCGCTAAGTGATCCTGCACTGGCATTGTTTATTGTATTGAAAGACACCGAGAGGATGTTGCCATATACAGTGCTTTCAGGGGTAATAGGTGATGAACAATAGTTATAACAGCCAGGCCCAACGGGGATGCTGATGATCATATCTGCAGAGTAGGAACCACAATTTGGATTGGTAATAGTCCAACGTAAGGTTGCTGATGTTCCTGATATTAAATCGGTTACCGTAGAATTCGGTAAAGTTGGCGTGGTGATTGAAGCGGTGCCGGCAATCACGGTCCATAGACCTGACATACAAGCCGGAACAGCGGAACCTGCTAGGGTGGTTGTAGTTGCGCACGCCGCCAGGTTTTGGTTGGCGCCTGCACTAACAACGGGAGCTGCAGGGCAAGTAAACGATATGGAAACAAATCCCTGCGCCCCCGATCCGCCGTTGCTGTTTCGCGTGCCACCGGAGCCACCGCCACCATAGATTATACCAGAAATGCCCGTGTTAGACCCTATCACACCATTGCCTCCGTTTCCTGCACTACCACCTCCCGATGTGCCTCCTACTCCCCCTCCATTTAGTCCAGAACCACCATTTCCAGTTGTACCAGCGCAACCTCCCCCACCTCCACTGCCCGAGGCATTTCCAGTTCCACCATTTCCGCCGATTCTATTGGTCGTACCTCCTGAGCCTATGCCTCCAGCCCCCCCTGCCCCACCGATAGAATAATTGTTGCCACCTGAACCTCCGCTTGCCGTTACAACTATCGCCCCAAAAGTTGCAGACGTGAGTGAACCTGATCCTGCTGCAACTGTCGCAGTTCCTCCCGTTCCCCCTGTCCCTACTATAATCGTATAGCTTACACCGCATGAAACGGGTATAGATGCCCTTGAGCTAAATCCGCCACCTCCTCCACCGCCTTGCCCGTTGGATGTTCCTCCGTATCCACCACCGCCACCAGCTCCATATAAATCAACGTTAATTGTGTTGACTCCCGCAGGACATACCCAAGTGTATGTTCCCGGCGTCGAAAATGTTGAAGTTTGCGTAAAGGCCGAATGATTGAGAAGTAATGAAACCAACATGCCAACCGTCACGCTCAATGGTCGACAAAACATGGGTGGTTTATATGCCCTAATCATTAGTCAACTAAAGAATTTCAATCCATTGATCTAATAATGAAGAAGAAATATGCCTAACTTTTTTTTACAATTAGGAGAAGAAATCCTCGGCTGTGCGCCTATCGGAAAAACGATTTTTTTAGTACCAGGCGTAGTGGCCATAGAATCTCTTTACACGTTCACATTTTACAAAGTTTCACTATTCGCTTATTCATGAAAAATCACGGTTGTTCCTGGAGTTGGTATCACCGTCACGGTTATACTTCCACTTCCACCGCATGCAGTTGTTGGGGTAAAATTGTAGGTAGCTGTATTCTGATTACTGACGGTTAAAGGATTCCATGTGCCCGACACGCCGTTGGAGCTACTGGGCAAAGTGGGCGCAGGTTGTCCCTGGCAAATCGGTGGTGGATTCGTGAAGGTGGGTGAAACGGATGTGGTCACCGTTACGCAAGTTTCTTGAAAACAATCCTGTGATACTTGATAAGAAACAGGATTGGGATTGGCCTGCTCAAAAATGATGTTCCCATTGCCATAATTTAGGTCGCCGTTTCCTGCAACAGAAAAGAACTGATTACTAATAAGAGTGGCAGCAAATTCACCGGGATCGTTGATCATCATTCCAAATACTTTTAGAGAAGCAGGGTTTCCAATAGCACTCAATGGAAGGAAGAATTCAAATCCTTTCGTGAGATCATTGTCAGTAAAACTTTCTATATAACCGAATTGAGCGCTCGGACTGCTGCCGAGAAATGTGCTGGTATTTAATTGCATATCATACAAATCATAATATGTTGTGACGCCAGAGGAGTTAGCCCGATTGATGGATATTATATAATCAGCCTCGAACCCTGGATCAAAAATCACCCCCCCATCCAAATTGCGAAGTCCGAATGTGAAGGGGCCAGCATTACTGCGATTGACCCAGGATGATAGTGAGTTAAAACCGCCTGGTTTACTATCGATAAAGATGAGTATTCGATTGTTCTCAATCGGTAGTGTTCCATCAATCTCATTACCCGCTATGCCAAAATATAATTGTCCATTGCGATTCACCATTTTTAAACCGTCGAGCCTTGAATCGTTATTGGTGAATGGAAGTACGCTCGCCGGGCCACCCGTTGTGCCAGGAATAAAAGGAGTCCAAGAACCATCCGTCAAGTTTCCGTCCATAATAGGTGGCGTATTGAATGAGCGCACACAAACCACATCTCCCCCATTCAGTGTACCACTGGTCCACGCATTACTCGCTGATGCCACGCCAACACTAGAGCCATTGAGGAAGTACTCATACCAAGTGCCCCCAGTTGCGGTAAAGGTGGTTGAGGCTCCGGAACATACCGGATTAGGAGATAAAGTCGGAGCTGCAGGTGGCGCAATGACAACAACCGTGGATATAGTGGTGAATGCCGCACAACCGGAGGATGCTGCAATATTGTAGGTTACATTATAAGTATTAGGTGTGGTGACTGATGGCACAAATCCACCATTAGCGGCAAGGCTTATACCCGCGGGTAGCGCTGAAAAGGTTCCTCCGGTAGATCCTGTAATAACGGGCACAACCGCTGTTGAAATATTGGTACACACCGGTGATGGATATGTCACCGTTGCCGTTGGCGAATTAGTTATTGATACGTTGACTAAAGAAAAGTCGTTTGGACAGGCTCCACCACTCACCGTGTAGGTGTATGTTCCCGCTGCGTTGGATAACGGATTGAAATTACCTTGTTGACCGCCACCAAGTGTCGATGGTCCACTCCAAATTCCGGTGCTAGCCGCTCCCCCACTCAATGACGAGAACAAATTCACGGATGCCCCGGTGGCACAGACGGTTACCGATCCATCGTTGCCGGCATTGTTCGTAGCGGTCACAGTGAGCTGACCGTTGTTGTTTGTGGTCCCGTTCCAAATTCCACCTCCGCTACTGCTATAACCGCCATACTGCCATGCACAACCATTGATTTGGTAGCGGAATGCGTAGTAGTATGTTCCTGGGGCAAGTCCACTCAAAGTGCCTTTATACTCATCATTGTTACCTACTTGCGCGTTAAACGTCGCATTCGTCCAATTGCTCCAGCCGATCGGGTCAGTATTAGCTGTGCTATACCCAATTTGAACAGTGATTCCTGCCGCTTGTCCAGCAGGTAACGTTGTGATTAATCCATCATTGTACACCTGTCCATACGCGTCAAATGATCCGGTCTGGCAAATCGTTGCATTGGCTGGGAATTGGAGATTAGCATAATCCAGTATATCGCTTATAGTTACAGCAGCCGTTGTAGATGCCGCACATCCATTTGGCACAAACGTTACAGTATATGTACCCGAAGTACTCGTATTTAGAGCAATTAAACCGGTGCCTGAATTGATACTTAAACCTGCAGGGGATACTGAATACGTTCCCCCGTTGCTCCATGAATTGGTTGGCGGAACACTATTGAATGCAGGACAGAAAGGACCACCATAACTTAACGTGACAGGTGCGAGTGCGTTCACCGTAATCGATCCTGTAGCATTAGCCAATCCGCATCCTCCGGTGAGAGGGATACTATAGTTATAGTTTCCAGCCGCCGTCGGGGTTCCTGAAATGGTTATGGTGTTCGATGCCCAAGTCGCGCTTACACCGCTAGGCAAACCTGCAGCAACTCCAATACCTGTGGCTCCCGTTGTTGTATGCGTGATATTCGTTAGAGCTGTATTGATACAAAGCGTCGGTGAAGACGAGGCCACTCCAACGGTATTTAGAGGCGTAATTGTAATGGTTTGATCGGCTGTTGTTGCACACAGTCCTGCAGTTGGGGTGAACGTGTAAACAGTGGTGGTTGTGTTATTGATTAAGGGGTTCCATGTGCCAGTAATCCCCTCATTTGACGTTGTTGGCAATGCTGGTATGGCAGATCCGATGCAGTACGGCGTTAAAGCTGGAAAAGTGGGTGTTATGGGGGCAGGTGCGGATAAAACTATTGAATTGTCTTGAACAGCAAAGGGGGCAACACAATCGTAGTCTAAATAAGTCGCTGCACCAGATTGCGAAAAGTTGACATAAGCACCATCACTATCGACAAGGGGCACTAAATCATAACTCACCGCGTCTGTGCAGCCTGCGCCAAAATTCATTGTAAGAGTGCGGATCCCACTCCCACTGCCATTTCCGAAATACCCAGCGGAGGTTGTAGCACAATGAAAAGCCATATACAACGTATCCGACAAATTAGCGAAAGTATTGGGGTTGATATTCGGGGTGCTACTTGTCATTATTACAACATTCGAGTTGGCAGGTAAAGTACCTCCGGCAGGAACTGGCAGAATAATACCTCCTGAGGTAATTGTAGCGTTTGCGGCAGCTATGAAACTCGAATTGGTACAATTGAAATTCGTAAATGAATTGGAAGGCCATGTTACAGTCGCTGACAACAGGTTAAGAGAAGTCGCACCCACTTGAATAAAGAACATTTCGTTTAAACCCTCTTCCCCCCCTAATCCGCAGGCATCAACACCGATACTTTGAATTTGAAAGCACCCACTCACCGGTGTAAACGCCTGCGACTGGCAACCGTTTGCATCTGTCACAGTAACGGTATAAGAGCCTATGCATAAATTGGTGATATTCGCAGTGGTCCCTCCATTACTCCAGTTTATGCTGTAAGGTGCCGTGCCATTGGTAATATCCACTATAGCGCTGCCGTTGCATATTGATGAGCATGTTGGGTTCGTGCCATGAGCGTAAACCAATGGAAGCGGGTGAACCGTTACTGGAACAACTATAGGAGAAGCCGGACACGTGCCCGATGGAGTGAAAGTATAGTTTGTTACACCGACGAGATTCGTATTAACGGAAGCAGGACTCCAAGTTCCGGAAACACCATTGTTAGAAATGGTTGGTAATGCGGATGCAGTAGCACCGAAACAGAAAGGGCCAATCGGATTAAACAGTGGAGTAGTTGAAGGATTAACGACGATGGCTGCTGTATTGGCCAATATCTGGGAGCAACCGCCTGCAATTGCCACTAAAGTTACTGTAACTGTAGTATTTGTTAGAAGTGCAGGACTTGATACAGTTACAGTGCCAGTGGGGCCTGTATTGGTAAATAAATTACCTGCTCCGAGGTTGTACGTTACGGTGGCTGATGTTGTTCCCGTAAAAGTGAGTTGTGAGGTGCCTCCAGCACATATCGGAGACTGAGCCGATACTGAGACGTTTAGTGAGGATGTAACGGATACGACAACGTTAAGTGCGGAAGTACAACCGTTGAGGCTAACCTGTGAGAATGTTATGACTGTTCCGGCAGGCCAGGTTGTCCAGGCTGTATTAATTGTACCCGGTCCAATACCCACAGTACCAGTAATATTATTTATTACAGAAATACCCGAACCACCCGTTGAAGTAGACCAGGAAAGGCTGGCGCCCGGTGTTCCCGAAAAATTGATGGTAGAAGATGATCCTGGGCACAAAGAGGTTGAGGAAGTAATTGATGCCGTTGGTAAAGCGTTCACGGTAATTGTTCCTGTTGCATTCACTGTTCCGCAACCGCCCGTTAACGGAATACTGTATGAAAAAGGGCTTCCGGTTGCTGAAGAAGGTGTGCCACTTATCGTTATTGTACCTGATGCTGCATTGCCGGTGAAAGTCGCAGTAACGCCTGCAGGCAAATTCACCGCTGCACTAATGCCAGAGGCTCCGGTGGTGGTGAAGGTAATATTCGTGCTTAACGGCTGTCCTACACAAACCGTTCGGTTAGGTGAGGTACTGGTTGCAGTCATATTCGCTGTAACCGTTATCGTTCCTATGGCATTCCCGCCTCCGCAACCTCCTGAAAGTGGTATGTTATAGTTAAATGTTCCCGCCGCTGTGGGTGTGCCCGAAATAGTAATAGTATTAGAGGCCCAAGATGCGCTTACACCGGCTGGCAAACCATTGGCTCCGCTGACTCCCGCATTGCTGATGCCTGTGGCCCCTGTGGTTGCATGGGTGATATTCGTTAGACCTGTGCTGATACAAAGTGTCGGTGAAGACGAGGCAGCCCCAACGGTATTGTTGGCAGTAACCGTAATCGCTCCCGTGGCATTCGCGCTTCCGCAGCCACCCGAGAGAGGAATGGAATAGTTAAATGTTCCCGCCGTTGTTGGGGTGCCCGAAATAGTTATAGTATTTGAGGACCATGATGCGCTTACACCGGATGGTAAACCATTGGCTCCGCTGACTCCCGCATTACTGATGCCTGTGGCCCCCGAAGTTGTGTGTGTGATATTCGTTAGAGCTGTATTGATACAAAGTGTGGGTGAAGACGAAGCCGATGAAACGGCATTATTGACTGGAGCAAGAATACTAAAGGCAATAAAGCTTGTGCAACTTGTAGCATCTGTGACTGTTAGAGTATAATCGCCAGGAGCTAGATTCGTGATACTTGAGGTACCCGCTGTATTTGCATTCGTTTGTAAAGTTACACCTGAGGCATTTTTCCAAACGTAGGTCCATGGCGAAGTCCCCAACCCCTGCCCTACTGCGCCTCCTGTAGGCACTGAGCACGTTGGGTTAGTGATCGTTACTGTGGGTGTTGGACAACAATTGGATTGAGAAAAGAAAGTCACCTGTGGATCGAGGTTACAAGCTAGTGAAGTCCATGAACCTGACTCACCGTCACCTGTGGTATTGATATTCACGTTTAACCCTTGATCCTGGACGCAATTGGCAAGTTGCTTTGTGCGAATCTGCCAACAAAATGTCCAAGCGCAGTTACCCGGATTAGAATCTCCGAAGTTATTACCAGGATTACCATCTATGGCCGGCCCACCGGCGGCAGTCTCAAAATAGAATCCAGGACCAGTTACTGACCCTGTAGCAGAACTAGTCACATTCGTATTGTACCATGACCAAGTTCCATTTGCTGTGCAGCTATTAGATGTAGCTCCGCCCGTTGTGGTTGTGGGTGATGCTACAAAGGAAGTCATATCCCATCCTGGTCCAAACGTCGGTACAACGCCATGCAGCCAGTTCGCCGAAGTTTGTTGATAGCTCGTAATTGTGTAACAGAACGTTACCAGCGTCCCGGGCTGATATTGTCCATTCACAGGTGTTGGAGAGGCGTCGAGATTCGCTGCCAAAACACACCCTGCGCAGTCATAATTATTTTGCAAAGTCAATGTAAACGTGCACTGATCGAGCACATCACCTCCACTTACTTGCAAGTAATATGTACCTGCTGCAAGACCCTGAAACTGGCTGTTCAACAATCCTCCGCTACCAATAGAACAGCCCCGTGGAACGAGGTTTGCGCAGTTCGTGCCTTCATATAATGCCACGTTCGGAGTTCCCAGACCATTAATAGAAATATTCAAAATTGGAGCAACGATGGTAAAACGATACCATACATCGGCTGCGGGTGTTGCTTGGTTTCCTGCAGGTGTGCATCCTAATAATGATGAGTAGTTAGACTCGGCCGTTGCACAAACGTTTGTAGTGTTGAAGT
The DNA here is from genome assembly GCA_964555295.1 of uncultured Comamonadaceae bacterium. Classification (GTDB taxonomy): domain Bacteria; phylum Bacteroidota; class Bacteroidia; order Flavobacteriales_D; family Sanyastnellaceae; genus CAZKRL01. Next base: position 11,031 of record CAZKRL010000009.1, read on the forward strand.
TTACCGGTGTTCCTATGCCATTCGGACAAGCCGCGGGAGTGGGAATAGCGCCTAAATTTTGAGCTCCACCGCAGGCATCATTCGCTGGTGGGGTGCCCCCATTGCAATTGGCTGTACAAGGTGTTTGGCAAGCCATGCTCAAGGTAAACGCTGAAGTAGTCGCAGTGGCTCCGGATACCAGGATGTAATAGGTCTGACCGTTGGCTGCCAACCAAGAGTAACTCGCCGCATTTCCAACACATAATGGCCCATTGTTATCATTCCCCCCGACGCAAGTAACTGTGTTACAATTCGTCCCACTAAACACTTGAATTCTGCTATCCCATGCCGTTGCGCAAAGTGAAGCATTTATATTAGATCCACTTCCAACGATAGAATACCAAACACCCGGCTGACTTTGAGTAAAACCTCCGCATGCTATACCTTCACCAGTCCCATTCGGTGTTGCATTAATTGTTGTGCCGTTTACAGTCTGTCCACAAGTTACGGAAACAGCGTTACAAATAAGGTCGTTGACGGGGGGAGTTGGAGGAGGTGCGCAGGTGAGTGCTAGGTTAAAAGCCGAGGTTGATGCGTAGCCTGCTACGAAAATGTAATAATTTACCCCGACCACCGATGTCCACTGGTAAGAAGCAGATGATCCTGTGCAAGCAGGACCACCATCATCGTTACCACCAACACATGTTACTGTATTACAATTCGCGCCAGAAAACACTTGTATGCGGCTATCCCAAACAGTTCCGCAGAGTGAGGCGGTCATTATCTGCCCATTACCCGGAATGGTATACCAAACGCCCGGCTGAGTTGGCGTACCTCCACAAGCAAGTCCTTCACCCGTGCCAGATAATGTTGCATTCACTGTTGTTCCGGCCAAGGTTTGTCCACAAGCTATTGGAGTGGCATTACAAATCAAATCATTGGATGGCGCCACGGGTGCAGCGCATGAAACACATCGCCATCTCAAAGTGTAGGATACCGAATTAGTTCCACAAGCTGGCGTATGAAGATACACTCTTACAGTCCCGGTAAGTGTTGATGTCCATAAAATCTTGGGCTGATTCCCACACACGTTATCGCTAAAACACAGAATACCATTTGTTACATCACTGGTTAAAGTCAACGTCATATCAGCACTTGGGTTGGTGGCGCCGTCTGCCGTGCACAAAGACCACTCGTATTGCTGACCAAGCGTTACATCGAAGATATTATACTCTCCTGCCCAAGTACCTGCCGTGGCGTTGACAAATACGTTTGATGATGTAGTTAGTGGCAATGCTCCAAAGGCCACTCCAGTATTACAACCACCTCCCAAACACTGACCAGGCTGAGCATATAAATCACGAGTAACAACTAACAACAAAAGCGTCGTAAATAAAGCTATTTGTCTAATTGAAGGATTCACTGCTTACTGATTACCAATTTGTCCGGTAATACTTCAATATGATTATTATATCCAATCGATAGCATAACAGGAGAATCCCTCATGAATATCCCAGAATATATGATTGTGCCCGTTGATTCTCGCATCCAATCACGAGAAAAAATAACGACTTTGACATCATCCATTCCCTCCACGGCTACAAACCTATCTTCGGAACTAAAACGCAAGTGATCTATATCTAATCCTTCCAAAATCCTTTTAGACAATTGAAATAAATCAGCTTGGCAGCCCTCTTCCGATTCAACGCGAACACCCTTTGAGCGTAATAGAGCCTTTACCGCAAATTCGGATTGTTCGTCATAAACTCTCATTTGCGAATAACAAGCAGTGCAAAAAATAAAAGTAAAAGTGAATAGAGCATAAATCCTTAACAAACAGGACATTGACAAGGCATTATCTAACAGAAATATTGGGCGCAACTTCATGTGAATAATGATGCCAAAGGCTGTAGGGTGTTTAGGTGTAGGTATCAAAGATAAATAACTCTTTCAATCATACCAAAGAAAATACAGGTCCCACTTTGATTAGAGACCAAGTCTATGTTATTCCATTATGATTAGCATATTTGGAGCACCTCATTTGCTACCGAACTCACAATATGTTTGATATTTCTTCGCATGAGAGGAAAGTATCATGGAAAAGAAAGTTGTTTTAACTGTTTAAACAAGTTATGGGCACAAAAATAACCTCCTGAAAGATGGCCATGTATCAAGTTTAACGAGCGCTCATTTTGAGCTATTTACCAATGCTCTGTACTCCTAAAAACGATGAAAGAAGTCAAGGTGAGAAAACCTTAATCCTAAGAATTATTTTTCACCTTTTCGATCCGAAAAATAAAATATACTCTTTGTACGATTCAATTTAGCAATTCATTATTACTTTCGCAACCCTAAAATTAAAGGAGGTATATTTCCATGTTGATCATTCCAGTTAAAGAAGGAGAAAGTATTGATAAGGCACTCAAAAAATTCAAAAAGAAATTTGAGAAGACTGGTGTCGTTAAAGCTCTCAGAAACAGACAAGCCTACACCAAGAAAAGTGTAGCACGTCGCGAAGAAATCAAACACGCAGCTTATGTAGCTGACCTCCGACGTAAGGAGATGTGATAATTTGTGTGTTGACAATAATTTTAGAATCCCCGTGAAATAGCTCACGGGGATTTTTGTTTTGCCAATGTGGTATCAGCATTTCTAACATATCTGTCGACTGAAAAACGCTATTCCGATTTGACAGTTCGCTCCTACTCTACCGACCTGAATCAATTTTCCGATTTTCTCAATGAACAATTTCAATCTGTCATCCTAGAGACGCGAAACGAAATGGTGCGCTCTTGGATGGCGCATTTGATACAGCAAGGTGTTCATCCGAATTCTGTGCATCGAAAGATTTCTGCACTTTCTGCTTTTTTTCGCTATGTCGTGTTGACCGGTTTCTGTAAGGATAACCCTTGTGCGAATATCAAAAAGCCCAAACGCCCATCGCGTTTACCGAAATTTCTTGATGCGAATGCACTTTCGAAATTGTATGTAATTATTACAGGTCTTTGCGAGACGCGTGATCTAAATAGCTTGAGAGACGCTCTGCTACTTAGGTTGCTTATTGAGACCGGAATGAGAAGAGCGGAAATAATTGACTTGAAATCAAGGGATGTCGATTATTCCTATAAACATCTCCGTGTATTGGGTAAGCGAAAAAAAATGCGCATCATTCCCGTTTCCGACGAATTACTTAATGATGTCATTGATTACCAAAAAATGTGTGACCAACTTGAATACAGCAGTTCCCGCGAATCTCTTTTGGTGAATGATTCAGGTAAAAAAATGTCAACAAATTTCGTTCACACAAAAATTCATTACTACCTTTCTCAAGTGACAACCCTCGATAAAAAAAGCCCTCACGTGTTGCGACACAGCTTTGCAACAGGAATGTTGAACAATGGTGCCAATCTGCAGTCGATACGTGAATTATTAGGACATTCAAGCCTTGCAGCAACACAAATTTATACTCACAATAGTATCAGTAAATTACAGCTTATTCATCGCAATAAGCACCCTCGTGCATGAATCAATTATTATTACTCACCCAATAAAAATTTTGTTATGACTGAAATTCAAGTACAAAGCATTCATTTCGATGCTGATCAAAAATTACTGAGTTTTATCCAGGAAAAAGTCAAAAAACTTCACACTTTCCACGATAGAATTATTAGTGGTGAAGTCTTTTTACGTCTCGATAAATCCGACGATCATTTGAACAAAATATCGGAGGTCCGAATTACAGTGCCAGGTCATGAACTATTTGCCCGCAAGCAGTGCAAGTCTTTCGAAGAAGCTACCGATCATGTTATTGATGCACTGAAGAGCCAGATAGCGAAAATTAAAAAATGACAGCGCTTTCCTAACTCAAAAATTACCGCCTATCGGCGGTTTTTCTTTTTTATATGCGACATTCGCAAAAATTTAATTTATGGTTATCGATATCAATAAAGCTGTAGGCATTCATTACACGCTGCGGAACTCAGAGGGTAAAATTTTGGATTCGAGCGAAGGAAAGGACCCACTATTCTACCTGCACGGCCATGGAAATTTGATACCCGGTATGGAGAATGGTTTAACGGGTAGCGCTGCTGGAGATCGTCTGAAAATTGTTGTGTCCCCGGAGAATGGTTACGGCTTGACTGATGAGAACTTGATTTCTGTTGTTCCATTGAGTGCTTTCGCTGGTCATAACCCGACCGTCGGTGAACGTTTCGAAGCTGGTCATGGTGAGGAAAGGTATATCATCGAGGTTAAAGCCATTGATGAGAATGGTGTAACCGTCGACGGAAATCATCCTCTCGCTGGTGTGGAACTTCACTTTGACGTTGAAGTGGTTTCAGTTCGCGAAGCGTTAGAAGATGAAGTGGCCCATGGACATATTCATGGACCTGGTGGACATCATCATTAATGATTGAAGAAGATCGTATTTGCTTTCTGATTTTCAGTTTTTTACAACCTTTTTCCAGCAGATATTATTTAAGGTTGTGATATACGGCCTGTACATCATCGTCCTCCTCGATCTTTTCTACAAGTTCAAGAATTTCATCCGTCTGTTCTTCAGTGAGTTCCGCAAATGAGTTAGGAATTCGCTCGAGTCCTGCTTTCATCACTGTTATGGATCGCTCTTCAAGAGCCCTTTGCATATTTCCAAAGTCAGTGAAAGCTGTGTATAAAACGATTTGGTTTTCCTCCAATTCCATCGATTCCAGTCCAGCATCAATTAATTCAAGCTCAAGTTCTTCAGGATTGGGTATCTGATCTTTCGCAATTCTAAAAACTCCTTTGCGGTCAAACACAAAACTTAATGAACCACTTGTCCCCAAGCTACCACCTGCCCGGTTGAAGTATAGCCTGACATTTGCAACTGTTCTGGTGGTGTTATCGGTTGCTGTTTCTACAAGTATAGCCACCCCAAATGGCCCATAACCTTCATACACCACCTCTTCATAAGAGCTATTGTCTTTGTCACTGGCTCTCTTGATAGCAGATTCAACACGATCTTTAGGCATATTCACGCCGCGGGCGTTTGCAATGACTTGTCTCAAGCGAGGATTGTTGGCTGGATCGGCCCCTCCCGCCTTAACAGCCATCACTATATCCTTACCAATTCTGGTGAAAGCCTTCGCCATTTTGTCGTAGCGAGCGAACATTTTGTGCTTTCGTGTTTCAAAAATCCGTCCCATACATCAATTGTAATGGCGCGAAAGTAATGGCTAAAAGACAGAAGTGCTCCAAACCTACCCTTTCTGTACCCTCAAATTAAAATAGGAATTCCCCTAGTAATTGTTTCAACCTTCTGTACCTAGTGAATATGTTTCACCATTGACCGTAACAGTAAAAGCATTGTCGCACGCTCCCGAACCAAAATTGACAATTCGCAAATCACTCTCAGCCGGCTGTATGGCTACGACACCACTTACGATGTAAGGACAGTCCAACTCAATTCGAAGCGGAGTAGTTATGCTCACTGTATAGCTTACACCGTTGCGGTTTACTCCGCCGCCTCCACCACTGATCTGGTAAACATCATCAGTGCGCTGCAAGGTGCTTTCGCCTTCAATCCAAGTTCGTGTGCGTGTAGCATACCAGGTGGCCGTCCAAGCGTTGCCTGGAGCAGTAACGGTACCATTGACTGAAATGGAAAAATGCGTTTGACCATTGGAATTTGCTCCCAGGTTGGTGATGGTTTTGGTGCCGCTGATGGCATAACCATTAACGGTATATGAGAGCGGAGTTATGGTGATGATGGTACCCTGTGTACGATATCGTCCGGTGTAGGTAACCTGAATTTGGCCTTTTCTTATTTTTCCATCAGCACCCACACAGTCATCTTGTCCAAAATCTATAAGCACCGTGCGTGGTGATGCGCTTGTGTCTACAATAATGGTGTCGATGCAGGTGGTTTCAAGGTCTTTGATTCCGGCAGTGTTGTCGGATACATCATCCACGACCTTAAATAAGTCATTAAAAAGGTTCTCCGAGGTGCCGTTGTCAACGGTCATCTTGTTGTCAAGTGTGCGGTCACGATCTTCTCTGTCTTTGCGACATGAAATGAATACGGTTGAGCTAACAACACAAAAAACAAATAGGAAATTGATGGTTTTCATAGAAGAGAATTTTTGGATTTAATACCTTGACGATAGGAATTGCATATCGTTTAACAGGTCATGACAACTTTTTCACATAGTGATTCACGGTAAAGGGAAATTCATTTACACTGTTTGATGATATGCTCAGTATTTGCTGGCTTTGCCATTGTTCCGCGCTGAATTCAGGGAAGTAAGTATCGGCATCAGGAAAGGTGGCATCAACATGTGTGAGATACATCTCATCGACAAAATCAGAGTTCAGTGCCAATCGATAAATTTCACCGCCACCAATGATAAAGACTTTGATTTCGCCCTGAGAAATGGCTATTTCCATAGCCTCGTCCAAGGAGGCAACGGTATAACATTCTTCATACAAGTATTCCGGATTCCTTGATAGAATAATATTGGTTCGCTCAGGCAATGGCCGGTATTTCGGTGGAATACTCTCAAAGCTTTTACGGCCTGTAACCACGGTATGGCCGATAGTCGTTTCCTTGAAAAAACGCATATCATCGTGCAGATGCCAAAGCAATGTGTTGTCTTTTCCCAATTCCAGATTCTTGCCTACGGCGGCGATAATAATGACTTTCGGTTTTAGCGTCTCTTCACTCATACTGCAACGGCGGCTTTTATATGGGGATGTGGGTCGTAATTCTCAAGAGTAAAATCTTCAAAGCGGAAGGCAAAAATATCATTTACATCAGGGTTGATTTTCAGGGTTGGCAACGGGCGAATATCTCTGCTCAGTTGAATGCGCGCCTGGTCGGTGTGATTGCTGTATAGATGAACGTCACCACCTGTCCACACAAAATCGCCCGGTTGCAATTCACAAACTTGAGCTACCATCATCGTGAGCAACGCATAACTCGCAATGTTGAAAGGAACGCCTAAGAATGTATCGCAGCTGCGCTGATAGAGCTGACACGATAAGCGGCCATTGGCTACATAAAACTGAAAAAGGCAATGACAGGGAGGCAAGGCCATTTGGTCTATGAATGAGGGATTCCATGCGCTCACGATATGACGACGGCCATTGGGATTGCGTTTCAATCCGTCTATCAACTTGGTGATTTGATCTGTGTGAGTTCCATCAGGATTGGGCCATGAACGCCATTGGTAGCCATAGACGGGACCAAGATTTCCATTTGCATCTGCCCACTCGTCCCAAATGCTCACGCCGTTTTCTTTGAGGTATGCGATATTGGTGTCACCGCGCAAAAACCAAAGGAGTTCATAAATGATAGATCGAACATGCAACTTCTTTGTGGTAAGCAACGGAAATCCTTCTTGCAAATTGAATCGCATTTGATGGCCGAAAACACTGTACGTGCCCGTGCCTGTTCTGTCGTCTTTGCGCACTCCTTGTTCCAGTAATAGTGTCAAAAGATCATGATATTGCTTCATGGAACGAAAATAAAAACGCGGTTAGGTAACGATGAAAAGATGATTGGATAGTTATGAGCCAGAAATACACCGAACGGATTGCATGAGTGCGCGCGCCTTCGCTTTTACTTCGATAAGATTATCACCGATAATGGTGATATGACCCATTTTGCGAAATGGGCTCACCTTCTTTTTACCGTATAGATGAATAAAAACGCCTGCGGTATTTTGGGCTTCCTCAATGCCCGTGTATCGGGCATCTCCATTGGCGTTTTCATCGCCCAAGACATTGATCATCGCTGCATAAGGCGCTACCATTTGTGTGTCGCCGGGTGGCATGTTCAGTATGGCTCGCAGATGCTGTGCATATTGAGAAGTGTTGCATCCTTCTATGGTGTGATGTCCGCTGTTATGGGGTCTTGGCGCCATTTCATTGACCCAAAGCTGTCCGTCTGCGGTGATAAAAAACTCTACTGCGAGAAGTCCGACAAAGTCTGTCGACTCCATGATGGTGAGAGCATATTGTTTTGCCTTCGATTCGATTTCGGTAGAAACTGCGGCCGGCGAAACAAGGAATTCAACCAAATTGGCAGAGGGATTGAATTCCATTTCTACCAGTGGAAAAATAGAAGTGCGGCCGCTCACGTCTCGAGACGCAATAACAGCAATCTCTTTGCTGATGTTTGCGCATGTTTCGATAATACAAGGCACATCAGGCAGAGCGTCCAGATCTCGGGATGAACGCAAGATGCAAACTCCCTTGCCATCATATCCCCCTTTGCGTGATTTCCAAACGGAAGGAAAAATAAGATCATTAGCATTTGGCTTGCTTTCCCAAAGGCTATATGGCGCAGTGGGAATATTGAGTCGATCGTAGTTCAGCTTTTGCAATCCTTTGTCCTGAACCATCTCCAAAAAATCGGGATCAGGATACACCCGCTTGCCCTGTAGTTTGAGTTGACGTAATGCGCCCACATGCACATGCTCGATTTCGATAGTGATGATGTCGCAGTCTTGCCCAAAATTCAATACATCGGTTTCGGAACGAAATGAACCATGAACAAAGTGCTGGCAAATACTTGCTGCGGGTGATGTTGCGTCGGGGTCGAGAACCTTGATGATAACCTCCATAGAATGTGCTGCTTCCAACAACATCATTCCCAGTTGTCCGCCACCCAAAACTCCGATTACGAAGGGCATATCATCGGCCTTTTTCATGCAGCGAAATTAGGGGATGAGGATAACTGTAACGCTAATGACTATTTCAGCAGTTCTTGCAGCATGGCACGAAGAGCCGCTTCATCTTGAAAGCCCGATTGGCGATTCAATTCAATGCCTGATTTGTAGGTGGCCACTACAGGTAAACTTTCAACCTTTAATTCTTTACAGAGCGTTTTGGCATCATCTACATTGATTCTCTCAATTTTAATTTTTCCGCTGAACTCTTTGGATAGCTTTTCCAGGATGGGTTCCATCTTCTTGCAAGGTGCGCACCACGGGGCATAAAAATCGACCAATAAGAGGGGTGAATTCGTTTTCATTGCAGTGAAATCATCCTTGGTGATTTTGTCGGGCAGTACCATATTTCCTTGCATTCCTTCTGTAGGAAAACCTTTTGATTCCCATGCCATGAAGCCACCGCTCATGTCGTAAACCTGATGGAATCCCATCTTCACAAGTTTCTCGCAGGCCTCAGCGCTGCGACCACCGCCTTTGCAATACACCATTACCGGTTGCGCCTTATCCAGAGAGGCCAGCTGTGTTTCAAAATCATTGAGATAAATATCGTAGTTTAAGGAACCCATCAGGTGACCGGCTGCGAATTCCTCGCGTGTGCGAACATCGATCAATTGCACATTCTTGACGGTTTCCAGGGTGCTCTTGAACGCGAGTACGTCCAATTTTTGTGATACGTGTTTTTCAGTTTGAGATTGGGCGCATCCGTAAATACTGTAGACTATCAATGAACTCAAAAGGAATTTGTACATGTGAATAATCATTTGTGTTGTTCAATGGTTCTTTCAAGTTCAGAGGCACTGGCTGTTCCGCTGTGCCGCCATAATAGTTGGCTGTCTTTATACAACATCAGGGTTGGAATACTCCGTATCTGTAAGCTCGCAGCAAGCTCTTGATGGCGTTCAGTATCGATTTTAATAATACGAACTTTTTCACCCATTCGTCCTTTGAGTTCTTCAAGTATGGGAGCCATCGCTTTGCATGGACCACACCAGTTGGCGTAAAAGTCGATGAGAGTCGGGGTTTGACTTGAAATGAGTTCTTTGAAGGATGCTGACATATTCAGTTTATTTTGGAATTCAGTGATTGCCAGCCGCCGCCATTGTGCACATTCTCAAATCCTTGTGAGCGCAATATTCCCTTTGCCGATGCGCTTCGCATTCCGCTGGCACAGCAAGTAATGACAGTTTTTCCTTTCGGAATTTTTGAAATATGGGAGCTCAAGTTTTGCAGTGGTATGTTCAATGAACCCTTGATGTGACCTCCGCGATATTCCGATTCAGTTCTTACATCAATGATTACAGCGCCTTGCTTTATTTCATTTTTGAAATCTATTGCAGGCCCCATGCCGAGTAGTTTTTTTAATCTTGTTATCATATCTCTTTTATCTTAGGTCTAACCATGAACCACCGTTTCTACAATTTATGCCAATGGAGTTAAGGTAAGCCGCGGCCTGTCCACTCCGGTTGCCACTGGCACAACATAAAATCAAATCGCCTTTGATATCCTTGATCTCATGGATCCTCGATTGTAATTCAGACAAAGGGATATTAATGGATCCCGGCACATGACCATCTTGATATTCAGCGATGGTTCTTACGTCAATAATGGTTGTGGGCATATTATTTTTTTTGCAAATAAACAATTATGGTAATAATACTCTCGGTGATATGCGTCACATTATCAATTTTGTGATGAGTATCTCATATCATTGGAGAAGCGCAATCCAACGAAGGACAAATCTTTAAGATACATTCGCAAAAATTTTTTTAGATGCATACTATGAAATCTGCTCTATTATCCGTTTACAACAAAGAAGGTATCGACGAAATCGCGCGAGGCCTAAACGCCTTGGGGGTTAAATTATATAGCACTGGCGGCACTTTTGATTATATCCAAAGGTTGGGATTGCCTGTAACTTCGGTAGACTCGGTCACCGGCTATCCTGAAATTTTTGGCGGAAGGGTGAAAACTCTTCACCCAGCAATTATGGGGGGTATTCTTTTTCGTCGAGCAGATACTGAAGATGTTCAAAGCGCATCTGAACTCATGATTCCTGCTATCGATTGTGTTGTGGTGGATTTATATCCATTTGAAGCCACCGTTGAGTCGGGAGCATCCGAAGAGGATATCATTGAGAAGATTGATATCGGTGGAATATCTCTCATTCGCGCTGCAGCTAAGAATCACAGGGATGTAGTTATCATCCCATCCGTTCATGATTACCCTGTTCTGCTCGAAATTATCGCCAACGAGGGCAAGTCGAAAATGGACGAGAGACGAGGTCTCGCCAAACGGGCCTTTGAAGTGAGCTCAAAATATGATCATCTCATTCAATCGTATTTCAAGGGTGAATTTTCCCGTGAAAGTGGAATGCATGATATGCCGCTTAGATATGGCGAAAATCCTCATCAAAAGGCATCTTTCTCAGGTGATTTCAATGAGATGTTTACAAAACAGAACGGCAAGGAAATCTCTTACAATAATCTTTTGGACATTGACGCGGCGGTTCAATTGATGTTGGACATGCCCAAAGACAAACCCGCTGCGGCTATTCTCAAACATAACAATGCCTGCGGTGTTGCCATAAGAGAAACCCTTTCCGAGGCATACACAGCCGCGCTGGCTTGCGATCCCGTGTCGGCATTTGGTGGGGTTATTATTTTGAATAAACCTTTGGATTTAATCACAGCCGAAGCACTAAACACCCTTTTCTGTGAAGTTGTGATTGCTCCCAATTTCGCCGACGATGCCCTGAATCTTTTGCGTTCTAAACCCAATCGCATTCTTCTATCATGGAATATGAATGCCTCACAACCATCGGAACTTATTCGCTCTGCACTCAATGGCACTTTGAAACAAGAGCGTGATAGTGCATTGGTCAAAGTGGAGGATTTGAAATTAGTGACACAAAAACCAGCGAGTGATACTCAAATCAATGATCTCTTATTCGCAAATATTCTTGTAAAGCATACCAAGAGTAATACGGTTGTCCTCGCAAGTCATCTGACGTTGTTGGCCAGTGGAACCGGACAGACATCGCGTGTAGATGCGCTTCAGCAGGCCATCGCAAAAGCAAGGGGATTTGGCTTTGAACTTTCCGGTGCAGTGATGGCAAGTGACGCATTTTTTCCTTTTCCCGACTGCGTGGAAATCGCACATCACGCTGGCATTGATGCAGTAATTCAGCCCGGTGGCTCAATCAAAGATCAATTGAGTATCGATTATTGTGATTCCCATGCAATGGCGATGTATATGACGGGCATTCGTCATTTCCGACATTGACGTTCTGTCTCCCTTTGTGACATAAATCAATTGCTGTATCCTTGCAATTATGTTACTACGTTTTCTCGTTGTATTTCTATTCTTGATCCCCTTTGCGAGCCGATCGCAGCAAGTAAAGGGTTATGTGAAGGATGAGACCACACAAGAAATGGTCATTGGTGCCGTAATACGATGCAGTGGCGGCGGTGGCACCGTTACCAATGGTGAAGGCCTTTATATTCTTGATTGCACAGGCGATTCTTTGATAATAGAGTATATCGGTTATTCGCGGAAGGCAATAGCTCTCAAAAATATCGGCGGCGGTGTTGTAAACATTTCAATCATTCCTCTTACCAATGCTTTTCAAACTGTGGTAGTCTCTGCAGGCAAATTCGAACAAGACATCAACGAGGTAACGGTGAGTATGGAAGTGTTGAAGCCTGATTTGGTGCATGACAAGAATACCATTTCAGCGGAGGACATACTTCAGCAAACCCCTGGTGTGAGTATCGTAGATAAGGAGCCTCAGATACGTGGAGGCAGTGGCTATTCTTTCGGTGCAGGTAGCAGGGTGCAAATTCTTGTGGATGACATGCCCGCTTTGAGTGGTGATGCGGGCCGACCCAATTGGGACTATCTTCCTGTAGAAAACATCTCACAAATTGAAGTCATCAAAGGTGCCAGCAGTGTATTGTATGGTAGCTCCGCATTGAGCGGTGTGATTCATTTTCGCACGGCTTATCCGGGAGCCAAACCGAAGACGGTTGTGCAATTGTATCAAGGTGTTTTCGATAACCCACGTAGCATGGGCTCTAAGTATTGGCAAGGAAATCTTATGCGCTCAGGCGCGAACGTGTTTCATGGTCAGCGATCGGGTCAGGTGGACTGGATTCTTTCAGCAAATTTCGTAGGTGACGATGGTCATCTAGGCCCCATCAAGGATACCGCTACAGGAAAGTTTGACAATGGCTACAATCCCTTTACGGCCGATCGATATGCGTCCAATACTCGGGGCAGAGTTACAGGAAGTATTAGAGTTCGTTCAAAAAAAATTGAAGGACTTTCATTCAGTCTCGCATCAAATTGGAATATGAGCAACTCCATGGGTACTTTGATCTGGGAGAATTCGGATACAGCCTTGTATGGCGCTTTTGCAGGCAGTGCAACGCGCACGAGACAATTGCTGGGAACTGTTGATCCCTCGGTCAGCTATTATGGCAAACGCGGTGGTCGACATGTGTTGCGCACTCGTTGGCAAAGTCTTGACAACGACAACGACAACAACCAGGGAAATTTCAGTGATCAATACTTCGGTGAGTACCAATACTCCCAGGATTGGACAGAATGGGGTATATCAGGTCTGAGATCTACGGTAGGCGCGGTTTCTAATTCAACGTATGCTCGTGGCGAGTTATTCAAAGGAGGAAATCCTGACGGACGCAATACCGTATTCAATCGCGCTGCATACATTCAACTCGATCAAGAATTGTTGAAGAAGATACATCTCTCCGGTGGAGCAAGGTTTGAGCAGTTTGTGATGAATGGAGTGAAAAGTGAGCGACCTGTATATCGGGCAGGCATGAATATCGAATTGGCAAAATACACTTTTTTCAGATCTTCATATGGGCAGGGCTATCGCTTTCCATCTGTCGCAGAAAAATTCATTGTTACCGGTGTTGGTGCCATCAACATTTTTGCGAACCCGGATCTGGTGCCGGAAACATCGGTTAATATGGAGGCAGGCATGAGGCAAGGCTTTAAAATTGGAAACTTTATGGGTTTTGCTGATGTTTCATTGTTCCGCCAAGAGTATGAAAATTTCATTGAGTTCACTTTTGCTGTGTGGGAGAAAATCGTTTTTCAACCCGGCGTAAATATTGAAGAATTGTTTCGCCGTTCTATCGGATTCAAATCCGTAAATACAGGTAAAGCAAGGGTGGATGGCGCTGAATTTTCACTCACGGGTACCGGACAGATCGGAAAATTGGGATTGGATATACTCGCCGGTTATAACTACACAAAACCGGTTTCTCTCACCCCTCAAAAGATTTACGCCAAGGCTCAAGCATCAGCCCTTGATGAAAATGGAAATGTCACCTACATGAACACCAGCAGTGATACGAGTGGCAACATATTGAAATATCGCATGCAACATCTCTTAAGAGCCGATGTGAATCTTAGGTATCTCGGTTGGGCGTTAGGCACCAGTGTTCGTTACAACAGTCGTATGCAGAACATAGATAATGCATTCGAGTATTTGGAAGAGAATTTACCAAGTCTTTTCAACCCGGGCATTATACCGTGGCGCACAAATCATAAGAAGGGAGATTATGTTATCGACTCGCGTATTTCATACACCTTCAAGGGAGGGCATAGAGGTGCATTGGTCATCAGTAATTTGTTGAACAGGGAATATGCGATTCGACCGCTTGCTATTGAAGAGCCCCGCTTGTTCACCTTCCAGTATACTTTTACGTTTCAAGGAAAAGAGAATTGATGAATGCTGTGAAAAAGTCATTGGTCATTATACCCGCGCGTTACGGCAGTACGAGATTCCCAGGTAAACCACTGGCCTTGATCAAAGGAGTGTCAATGATTCAACGCGTATATGATCAATGTATGTTGTCTCAAGCACACTCGATATGGGTAGCGACCGATGACCCAAGAATTTATGATCATGTATCTGCATTCGGGGGTCGTGTAATCATGACTGCAGACACACATACCAGTGGCACTGACAGATGTGCTGAGGCAGCGAGGAAGTGCAAGGATGAATTTGACTATGTAATCAATGTGCAAGGAGATGAGCCCTACATTGACCCTCAACAAATCAATCAGGTCATTGCAATTCTGCAGCAGAAAAACTGTGCAATAGCCACATTAGCGGTGCCGATTTACTCTCAAGTTGAATTGCAAGATCCCAACCGTGTGAAGGTGGTGATGAGCCGAGATCATCGTTGTCTTTATTTTAGTCGCAGCGCTATTCCGCACGACAGAGCTAAGGCGGGGGTTCAGGCATATCGCCACCTAGGGATTTATGGTTTTCAAAAGGAAGTATTGCAGGAAATCACTCAGCTTTCCCCATCGGCTCTCGAGACGGCAGAGGGTCTTGAACAACTGCGCTGGTTGGAAAACGAGTATATAATTTATGCGGGAATAACCACGGAAGCCGCCTTATCAGTGGATATTCCCGAAGACATCAAACACTTGCCGTAATCGTTTTTTTGATAGTTAGAGGGCCTATATTTGCCACATGCGCCTGGATGCCGTAATATCTGATTTGATGTACGACAACGATTGTGTTGTGGTGCCGGGATTTGGTGCTTTTCTTGCTGTGCATTCATCAGCAAAATTGAATTCACATTCACATGTGATTTATCCGCCATCAAGAAATGTTGGATTCAATTCGCGCATAAAACATAATGACGGAATGTTGTCGCATGCAGTATCACAACTCCTCAACATTTCAATGTCTGAGGCTCAAGTTATGGTAGAGACCGCAGTAGCATTATGGGTAAATCAACTTGCAGTTGACCAACGCGTGGCCTTAGATGGATTGGGTGTGGTTTTTTATGATGCCAGTGGTCAGCTGCTATTTGTTCCGGATCGTCAACAGAATTATTTGGCCTCCTCATTCGGCCTCATGCCGATGCATCTGACTGTCATTCGACCCGAGTTTGGTTCTGAAATTAAAAAGGGCGGTAGGGTTATAGATTGGAATACGGCACGCAAATATGTTGCCGCAGCCGTTGTCTTATTGCTCTTGGGAGCTTCATGGTTGATGGGAACAAATTACAGAAGTGATATTGGTATGTCATCATTAAATCCATTCAGTCCTATCATTGAATGCAATTATTCATCTATTGAAAACTTGGATTACCCTACAACACCTGAATTCAAATATGATAAATGGAACGAGGCCATTGCGCTTCCCTCTTCGGACGAGAAATTCGAATTTGATAAGAAGGAATCAGAAGAGGTAACGGTAGTGAGAAATGAAAGCGCACAACCGAAATCTGAGAAGAAGCCATCCCATCAAGAGTTGAATACTGAGCCGCAGGCCGTTTCGGGTTATGCTGTAATCGGTGGGGCATTTCAGGATATGGGGAATGCCAGAAGATATAAAGCCGTATTAAAAAGTAAGGGTTATCATTCGGAGTTCGCCGGACGTAAGGGCAATTTGCAACTCGTGGCCTATGGGGTCTTTCGCACACATGCCGAGGCTGAACTTGCTCAACAAGACATCATTTCCAACGGCGAAACCGCGTGGATTAAATCATTGGAATGAACAGTCGTATCGCCTTAGACGGCATAAAGAATATCATATTTGATTTTGGGGGTGTTTTGTTTGAAATCGACTACCACCTTCCTGTAAGGGCGTTCAAGCAATTGGGTTTTGAAGATTTTGATCAGCTATACACTCAGGCGATGCAAAGGCCTGAATTTGATCTTCTTGAAACAGGAAAGATTACGAATGAGGCCTTCCTAGAATTCCTGGGGGGCTACGTCAAAAGCGCAACGAAAGAAGATGTTCTGCACGCATGGAATTGTATTCTCTTGCAACCGCTTTGTGATGAAATACGCTTTGTAAGCAAGGTGCGTGATGCTGGTTTTCGGACATTCTTGTTGAGTAATACCAATGCGATACACGTAAAGGTCTTTGAGCAAATGATACGGGATGCTATGCCGTGGCAAGAGTTTCAGATTGCTTTCGAGAAGATTTATTATTCTAATGAGATCGGCATCAAAAAGCCCTACCCGGAAACTTTTTTGCAAGTTTGTGAGTGGAATGGTTTGAAACCTAATGAAACTTTATTCATTGATGACAGTCTTCAGCATGTTGAGGGCGCTCGAATGGCAGGGCTTTTGTCATATCATCTGCAAAACGGCGAGAAAATTTCTGATTTGCTTCGACCTTAAGTAGGGGTTAGTTGATCAATTTCTATTGAGATAATGTAGATTCAGCAACGATATAAAAGGGACGATTTTTAGACTGGAGATAGGCTTTTCCGATATATTCTCCAATGATTCCCAGTATAATTAGTTGAATGCCACCGATGAATAAAATGCTTGTTATTACTGAGGCCCAGCCACTGATGACTCGATCATCATAGAGAAATGCCCATATGGCATAAATGCCATACAGGAATGCCATTAGGCTAATGATGAGTCCGAGAAATATGGCTACACGCAACGGTTTAATGCTGAAACCTGTTATTCCGTTTACGGCAAAAGCGGTCATCTTTCTTAGTGTGTATTTGCTTTTACCATGAAGACGCTGTGCGGGATCATAAACCAGCTTGAATTGTTTGAAGCCCATCCAAGGAATCAATCCCCTAATGAAAAGAAAGGGATCATTCTGCTCTTTAATGATATCGGCAACCTTTCTGTCGATGAGCCTAAAATCAGCAGTGCCTTCCTCAATATGCACATCACTGATGGAGCGCAGTAACTTATAGAACAAACGTGATGACACCTTTTTAAACCATCCCAAGTTTTTGTCGGGGCGCCTTTGGGTGTATACAATTTCATACCCCTCTCTCCAACGTTCCATCATCTCAATGATAAGACCTGGAGGATGCTGCAAGTCCGCATCCATACTAATTATTACGTTCCCACGGGCATGATCTATTCCGGCTTTCAGCGCAGCCTGATGACCGAAGTTTCTTGAAAATCTGATGTAGTGCAATTCAGAATGGGATTTTCTGAGGTATTCAATAGTGTCTGCGGTATTGTCGTTGCTGCCATCGTCGATGAAAATAACCTCATAATCCATTTGAATTTGTTTCAATACGTCATTCACACAACTTAAAACGGCGGATATGTTTTGCGATTCATTGTAGGCAGGAATAACGATAGAAACCAAATCTTTCATGTGGACTGAGTGCATATCTGACTTATCACTTTTCGAATTAAAGAAATTTTTCTATAAAACTTCTATACCAAGGAGTAGCTCCCCATTTCCTTATTCGGCAAATCAATTGCCATAAGGATTTCTTCGTTTCGCGCCGAAAAGTGCTCTGAAAAATGGAACACGTCCGTAATAGAAGCACAAACCTGCAGAATAATGAATCAAATTCCCAATTCTTCTTGGAGGCGCAGCGTGCAAACCGAATTTCCCGATGGTTTGGATATTCAGAGCAAACACTTCCTCCTTCAACCACCATTGCGCACCGAATCCTAAGTGGAATGTGGGCATTGACTTATTAAAATCTTGGCTAATGTGATGAAAACCCGCGCCCATCATTGGATATGCCGTAAGAGACATTTCACTCAAGTTGAATTTGCTTCTTCTGCCGAAAGTTCTTCTGCCGCCGCTTACACCACCGTATCGCGCGAAGAAATCAAAATGATATCTCACGTTGAACTCAGCGAAATAATATAGAAATGGAGCAACATATTTAGGCTCTGTTGCTGATTGTTTTAGATGAGAGAAACCAAAACTAAATTCGCCGTGATACGCCCCATAAACCCTCTTTGAAAGACTAACTTTAGATGGAAATGGCGTAATAGACCACACAGAAGTATTCAATAATTCCCGTATCCGAGATTCATCATCATCAATTGCGTTGAAACCGATTTGAATCGTAGTATTCTGAAGTGTCCATAAATATTCCCTTCCTCTGTCACGTGACCGATTCGATTGCCCATGAATTTCGCCGGCAAAACCGACTGATGAGATAATTATAAGTGCGATGTAGTTGTAGAATCTCACAGAGCGCAAATGTAATACAACAATTGAGCCGATTCGACATGCTAGAAATGAGTCTGTAATTATTACTTTCGCCTGCGCAAATCGACAATTGTATGAACGTAAAAAAAATAAATAAGACACCGTCAAAAATCATTGGTAATCCTAAATCGTTGCGCTATGTCATGACGAAGAAGAACTATCAGATTCTTTTTGGTGGGATTTTCACTTTGTTGTTAGGTTATATGCTTATGTCAGGAGGTGGAAACCCAGATCCAGCGGTATTTGATGAATCCATTTTTTCGTTCCAAAGAATAACATTGGCGCCTATTGTGGTGTTGGTTGGATATGGTATAATTGGTTATTCAATTATGTACAAACCCAAGTCGACTGAAAATTGAGCTATCTAGAAGCCCTGATAATTGCCATTGTTGAAGGGCTCACAGAATTTATTCCCGTGAGCAGCACTGGGCATATGATTCTAGCACAACATTTTCTTGGGGTTGAGAATAGCACATTTACAAAACTTTTTGTGGTTAACATTCAGCTCGGCGCGATTTTAAGTGTCGTCATTTTGTTCTGGAAGCGTTTTTTTGATTTTAGTAATCTGCGCCGGCTCAAATCACTTTATTTCAATGTGACTGTTGCTTTTATACCAGCTGTTATTCTTGGCGTCCTACTAAGCGATAAAATTGATCAACTTTTAGAAAGTCCTCTCACAGTTGGAGTAAGCCTTTTAATTGGGGGTATTATTTTAATACTTACCGATAGAATTTTTCGTGGGGATGTTTCCACACAAATGGAATTCACCGTAAAAAAATCTCTGACAATTGGACTTTTTCAGTGCATTAGCATGATTCCGGGTGTGTCCCGATCTGCCGCTACCATTGTTGGTGGATTGTCGCAAGGTCTCAGTAGAAAGGATGCCGCGGAGTTTTCTTTTTTTCTCGCCGTACCGACAATGTTAGGAGCCACCTCACTCAAAATGATAGATACATTTCAGGAAGCTCCCGAGATATTTCATTCACCAAAGCAGATTGGTTTGCTGCTTTTCGGAAATGTTGTAGCGTTTATTGTTGGTGCGCTTGCCATCCGGTTTTTCGTAAGTTACTTGTCGCGACATGGCATGGGAATCTTTGGTTGGTACCGCATCGTAGCCGGTGCATTGATAATTTTTTTATACATTTCAGGTTCATCTTTGCTCATCCTATAAAATTGAGAATTCCCTCATGCGATGAAGCTTTCTGTAGTTATCATAACGCTCAACGAGGAAAGAAATTTAGCACGTTGTCTCACCTCACTTGAAGGCTTGGCAAATGAAATTATTGTTGTTGACTCCTTTTCATCTGATCGTACTGAAGATATCGCTTTAAGCTTTAATGCGAAATTCATTCTCAATAAATTCGAAGGTCACATTCAACAAAAAAACTTTGCCTTGCTTCAGGCCCAGGGTGATTGGATTCTATCGTTGGATGCTGATGAGGCACTAGACAATTGCTTGAGAGAGTCTATTAAGATGGTTTTGGATTGCCCGGACCAGAAGTTTGGGTATACAATGAATAGACTCACGAATTATTGCGGCAAATGGATTCGACATTGCGGTTGGTATCCCGATACCAAACTCCGACTGATTCGGAATGGTAAAGCGGAATGGAGAGGCGTCAATCCGCATGACAAGCTTGAATTAATGGAATCCAATAATTCTGGTCATCTACAAGGTGATATTTTACATTATTCATATTACTCGAAAGAGGATCACTTCAAGCAGATAGAATATTTCGGAAGCATCGCTGCCAAGGAAATGTTTGCGAGTAACAAAAAAGTGTCACTTGCTTTTTCTACAATCAAAATGACTGCTCAATTTCTTAAATCCTATTTTTTGAGGTTGGGCTTTTTGGATGGGGTTGCTGGTTGGAATGTTTCCGTTCGTTCTGCATTTGCCACTCACAGAAAATACGCAATACTTCGCGAGCTATGGCGTAAGACAAAATCCCATTCAAGGATGGATCAATAGTAATAGTGCAATTACTAAATGGAAGGGTTAATGAATGTGAAGGGCATTAAATGGTTGTTTTTAGTTTTTCTAATGCTTCATTTAAGCTTATCGGGCCTGTACGTGTTTCGCAAAGATTTACCAAACGAATTGGCCAGGATTTCCATTGGATATTGCTCTCCCCTTTTTCATCAAAATTGGCAACTCTTTGCCCCAGATGTGGCGGTATATCATCCCGAACTCCAATTGAAATTGAGAAATAGTGATGGTAAGGTCGAATGGAAAAACGTATCCCATTACTTTGGATACAAATCAGGTGGAGTTATG
Organism: uncultured Comamonadaceae bacterium; assembly: GCA_964555295.1. Classification (GTDB taxonomy): domain Bacteria; phylum Bacteroidota; class Bacteroidia; order Flavobacteriales_D; family Sanyastnellaceae; genus CAZKRL01. The sequence goes on from CAZKRL010000009.1 coordinate 31,993, forward strand.
AAGAGACTAGAATATAATATCGCCGCTGATTTGGCATGGGACTATACTCAAATGGTTTATTTCAAAGATGGCATACCTCAATTTGAATCTCTGCGGAAAACGAGGTCATACAACAAAGCCGTTTTCCTTGTGCATAGTTATCTTAGGAATGCCAACATAAATATGGATTCGCTGAATATGCGGCTCGCGATTCGATTTGTGCCTGCACCTGAATCCGTTGATTCTGCATCGGAACAATACATTGAATTGCCAATTTTCATTCAATAAGGTTGATGAACGCCACAATATGAATATCGACTGGAATTTAACTTCATACTCTACAGCTCGTATTCGACTTACTGCTGTATTCATCTTCGGTTGGTATCTCTTTAATGTAGCTATTCACTATCCCTTTATCAACTTACTGTGGGGAGAATCCAACGTCTTTTGGAGGGGTTCGGTGCGCAATGGCCTCATTGAAAATTTAGTCTATCATCTTTTATATGCCCCAGTAAATGCCTCTCGCGTTATCAGTTTACATATTATTTCGGCGAGTATTTCAGTTTTTAGTTTTAAATACGTAGGCCTGTTTCGCTTTATGGCATGGCTGACGGGATGGATGCTTTACTTGCCCGCCAATGGTGTTTTTGACTCTGGTATGCTAGTGGTGCAGTCATTTGCATTCCTACTAATTTTTCAGCAGAACGGTACCGATAAGCTCTCACATGAAATCAACGGTATGATATGTTGGGCACTTGTGGTCATACTAATCACTGGATATATAGCTTCCACGGCCTTTAAATTATCGGGAATTCAGTGGTGGCAAGGCACGGCATTTTATTATTCGATGCATCTCGAATATCTGACTGGAAAAAACTTTACTTTTTTTATTGATTTCGCCAAAAAACTATGGGTGTCTAAGCTTTTTACATGGAGTAGCTTGTTATATCAAATACTTTTTCCAATCATAATTTTCTCGAAGCGATTTGCCTTTAAATGGGTCATGATTGGCGTGGTCTTTCATCTGCTGACCATCGTTTTCTTTAATCTCTGGGGTTTCGCATTTGCGATGATTGCGAGTTACTGCATTCTCATTCCGGGCGAATGGGCTGAGAAGATTGGAGTCAAAGCAATTCGCGAATAATCCGTTCAACAGTATAGCCTTCGGCTTCGGCTTTGTAATTTCTAACGATGCGATGGCGCAATACAGGTATTGCGATAGCTTTTATATCGTCTATGTCCGGACTATATTTTCCGTTGAGTGCGGCAAAAACTTTGGCACCAACAATCAAGTATTGAGAAGCTCTGGGTCCTGCACCCCATCCAATGTAATCCTTGACAAATGCTGGAGCAGCTGTATTATCTGGTCGAGTTGACGAAGAAATCTTGACAGCATATTCAAGTACATTGTCTGTAACAGGCATTTTTCGAATGAGTTGCTGGAAATAGACAATTTCATTACCGCTCAAGACAGAATTCACCACCGGCGTATGATTTCCGGTGGTAGCTCTTACAATTTGCATCTCGTCTTTGAACGATGGATAATCTACCCACACATTCAGCATGAAACGGTCTAATTGTGCCTCTGGAAGTGGGTAAGTTCCTTCTTGCTCAATCGGGTTTTGGGTAGCTAAAACGAAAAAAGGTGATGGCAGATCTAAGGTTTTACCGGCAGCAGTAACACGGCGCTCTTGCATCGCCTCAAGTAGTGCTGACTGGGTTTTTGGTGGGGTACGATTGATTTCATCTGCCAGTATAATGTTAGAGAAAATCGGACCTTTTACAAATTTAAACTCACGATTATCTCCCAGTATTTCGGATCCAACGATATCGGAAGGCATGAGGTCGGGCGTAAACTGAATACGATTAAAGGAAAGTCCAAGGGCCTTGCCGATTGTGTTTACAAGTAAGGTTTTCGCAAGACCTGGCACACCAACAAGCAAACAGTGACCATTACCAAAAATGGAAATGAGGACTTCCTTAACAACTTGATCCTGGCCGATAACCACCTTGCCTATCTCTTGGCTTAATTGCTGGTATTTTTTGCTCAAGGCATCAATTGCCTGTGCGTCATTTGAATATGTAGTTTCAGTCATCGCAATTTCAGTAGGTTACAAAAATAGGTTTGAACTCGCCTATTTACTTTTAATCCATGGAAATGTAAACTTACAATTTGAATAAGCCTCATCCAATTCAACCGAAGTCGATGCGAGTCTTCTTCTGATCCATTTATCTGTGAGTTCCTGGCGCAATTTCGACTCAGCAGCTTGTTTGAAAATTTCGTAGTCTTCCTTGATGTTTGCCTTATGGGCCGGGATTCGTCGATCTAGTCTGTATATGGCAAAAGACTTTGTGTTGTCCTCCTCTGAACGCATTGTGGGTTCACTGAAATTACCGACTTTCATTGCCATCAGTAAGAGATTCATTTCCGAGCTTAAGGTGCTAACGTCGTGACGTGTGCTACCCGAGGCCAAGTTCATTACCTTACCGCCTTGATTTCGTGTTTCCGCATCCGTACTGTATTTTCTCACAGCATGCTGGAAAGAGAGTGTGTCTAGCAATTGATTATAAACTTCAGTCAATGTTACTCTTGCTCGCTCCAAATCCTCCGGTTTTGATTTGGCTGACATGAGAATGTGGCATGTTTCATAAAACTCACCTCGCTTCTCGATCACTTTTACGAAATGGTAGCCGTAATTACTTGCAAATACTGGAGAATAGCTCCCTTGCGGCGTATTGAATACGGCTGCCTCATATTCGGGGACAAAGGTTCCCTTTCTCTGCAGAGGATAACAACCGCCCTTGTATTTCGAGCCGGGGTCTTCGCTCCATTTCGCCGCTTCCAATGTCATAGACGACCTGCCAGATACCAGGACTGAACGAATACTATCTAACATTTGAACGATCTTATTCTTTTCTGATTCTCTGATGGCAGGCGCTATTTCAATTTTAGAGTATTCCACCTGTTCACCAATTAGCGGAATTGAATCGACGGGGATATTATCGGCATATCGAACAACATCTGCAGGTGTAACCTTGAGATTTTTCGATATTTCATCTTGCATTTTTTGTACCAACATTTGTTCCTTAATGAGTTCAAAAAACTCATCCTTCATTTGGGATTGCGACTTGCCGTAGTACTTCTCGAATTCTTCTACGCTTCCGAACATTTGTATATAGTACTCAATTCGTTTTGTGACTTGATTCTGAACGTCGGCATCAGCCACCTCCAGTGAGTCCATTCTGGATTGATGAAGCAGTAACTTCTGATAGAGCAATGTTTCAAGATTTCTGCATCGCTGTTCGTCGGTAGCTGCCCCCTTCCCTCCGGTAGATTCGAGCTCCAGCGTTTCTAGATCACTCCTGAGAATAACTTCATTACCCACAACAGCAATAATTTCATCAACAATAGTGCCCGGTTGTGCAACAAGCTTTAAGGCAATGGTAATCAGCGAGGCAATTAAAATAACTTTTCTCATTCTATTTAGCGGTGATTGTGATTCGTTTTTCAGCTTCCGCCTTTGAGTATAAATCAATACGCATTTTATCCAAGAGCTCCCGCTTTCTTCTGTTTAGTATCAAGTTTTGAATTCTTACTTTTTCAAATTCAATGGGCGCCATACTCCCACTGAGCTTATATTCCATGAAACGGATGAAATAAAGCAAGCCGTCTTGTTCAAACTGAAGTGAGTTATGTTTCTTCAAAAATCCCGCTACGTCAATAATTTCTACTGGTACCTGTTTGAGAAAATCCCCCCATGTCATCCATTCATCTTCGCTAATAAAACAGCTTGCACCAGCTGAAACACATGACTGCTGCCATTTTATGATGTCCTCTTGGCGATCTGACTGAAAATACTTTTTTAAGTTGCTCAACTGCTTGTAATCATTTTTTACGGAGGTGAATTTTATTTTGACCAAGAACTGTTTCAACTCGAAATTGGATTTATTCTCTTCGTAATACGACGTGATTTCAGCATCCGTAATATTTGTATCCAATTTTTGTCGCACCCATTCCGTTTCAAACGCGTGAATCTTAAGTGAATTAGCATATTCCTCGACCATCTTGTCAAAAGATAGCTGATCATCGCTCAGGCTATTTTCAGCGGCGTCAATTATGATTTGTCTAATCAACCAATCCTTAATGAATTTCTCTGCCAACGCTGTGCTATCCTCAGCAGAGATATTATCAGGTATAATTTCGAAAACCGTGGCTTGAGTTAATTGATGCTCACCGAAAGTCGCTACCAGCGCTGACTCATGCGATGCATTGCAGGATACAAGAAAAATTGTTACCGATAGGATTGCTCCCAGCCAAAACCCCTTATTTGATGGAGTGAAGCACATCTTTATTGATCTCAAATTTGTATTTCAATCGGAGCTCCTCAATCCAAAGTTTTTCCAAGAAGTTCTGAAACTCTGAGGTAATCAGACCTTTCGCCTCCTCCAATCTTTTGGGTCTGGGTGGAACCACCTCTTTTATTTCCATAAATACTACTTGTCCTTCGTAGGTTAAATCCTTTGTGAATCCCAAATTCCATTCAATATCTTTCAAAAAGGGTTTTTCATCGCGTGCATAAAGTCCCTGTTCTATTTGAATATTCAATTGCGATGCCTGATTTAACTCACCGGCTACTGCAGATCGGTCCTTTCCCGCATTTAGCATTTTGCGTGCATCTGTGGCAATCTTCTGATTAGCGCAAGTATATATTACTACATCGGCGCGTTCAGGCCACATAAACTGACCTTTGTTTTGCTCGTAAAATATGGCCAATCCGGTGGAATCTTTAACGGCCTTTGACCATACCTTTTGATCAGTCAGCTCAAACAATAAAATACCTTCTCGATACTCCTTCATGAGAAGGCGAAACGGCGTGTGCTTTTGTTCGAGTTTCGCATCTTCCTCGGCTATGAGTTTATCTTCTACTAGTTTAGTGAAAACGGCATTCACATGGTCAGCGGGCAATACCCCAGACTTACCCATTCCTTTGGTTCTAAAATATTCATTGAACTCGTTTACAGTGTATGATTTTTCGGCATAACTGAAAAGGGTTGCCTTTAAGTCCTTTGACTTGATGTAAAGTTTGCCTGTGAGTGCGTTAGAATCTGCAGCTGCAACGATTTTCTTTAAGATATCGCCATTCAGTGAGAAGCGATATTCCTTTTTAAGCTTTTCAACGAATGACTTTCTGGTTTGCTCAGATCTGCCATCCTTGGATACCTTATTTTTTAAATCTTTCTCCGCTTCTGAGAAAGTGGGTATAGTTCTTACTTTCAGTCTTTTTACAATGTGCCAGCCGTAATCGGTTTTGAAGGGCATACTCACATCACCATCCGCCTTCAATCCAAATGCCGCATCCTCAAATTCAGGAACCATTTTACCAGTTCCGAACCAAGGCAATTCTCCTCCTTTTTTACTGGAGCTAGGATCATCACTGTATTTTTTACACATATTCTCAAATGTCTCCTCACCATTAACTACCTTCTGACGAATTTCCTCTAACTTAAGTTTCGCTCCCTCGTCACCCTTTGTCTCTGCTTTAGGTCGAATAACAATATGAGCTACCTGTATTTCACCTCTGGCAGGTCTGCGATCGGTGAGTTTTAATATGTGATATCCATAACGAGTTCTGAACGGCATAGATAATTCACCCACATTTGCTGCATAGGCGGCCTTTTCGAAAGGGTAAACCATTTGAAATGCAGTGAAATATCCGAGATCGCCGCCATTCGATGCAACACTGGGGTCTTCACTACCCCCTTTGGATTTAGCAACATTGCCGAAATCTTCACCAGCAATGACTCGGCGACGCAATTCCATAATTTTCTCGTATGCCTTAAGAGTATCTTGAGGGGATGCAAGAGGGTCACATTTGATCAGAATATGGGAAGCACGCACTTCTTCTTTCATGAAACTATACGCTTCTTTCATAAGATCGTTGAGTTTCTCTGTATCCGTTAGATAAGGTCGTGCAAGTTGTGTTCTATATCCTGCTAACTCATTTACAAATTTTTTTACAGTATCCAGTCCAAGTGCCTTTGCTGCATGAACTTTCAGCTTAAAATTGATGAAAAGCTCCATGTAATCATCCAGCGTCTTTTGAGTAACAATGGAGTCTCGATTATTCTTCTTATAAATGTTCTCGAACTCTTCTCGAGTAACTGACTCTCCATCGATAGTTAATACGATGTCAGAAAGACTTTGAGAGTATGAAAAGATGGGTAACAACAGCAATACCAACAACCAGTTTTTGATCATAATAGAATTTGAATTAAGCGGCAGCAAATTTATACAAGCTTGACCTATTTGTTAATCATAAAGCGCTATAGGTAAATCAAAGAAATGAGCTATGGGATGTGGGGTCCCTGCTTCATAATAACTAACGTAAGCTATAGTTTGGTGCCTCGCGGGTAATCATCACGTCATGAGGGTGACTCTCTTTAAAACCAGCTGAGGTAATTCGCATGAATGTGGCCTTTTTGAGCGCCTCCAAATTCGCGGCTCCACAATATCCCATTCCTGCGCGTAATCCGCCAACAATCTGATACATCACTTCTTGAACGGTTCCTTTGAAAGGCACCCGACCTGAAATTCCCTCCGGTACAAGCTTTTTGATATCATCTTCAGCATCTTGAAAGTAACGATCCTTCGAGCCTTGTTGCATGGCCTCGACAGATCCCATACCTCTGTATGATTTGAATCGTCTGCCCTCGTAAATTATCGTTTCACCTGGACTTTCCTCTGTCCCCGCCAGCATTGAACCAATCATGATGCAACCAGAACCTGCCGCTAATGCCTTTACAATATCACCCGTAAACCGTATTCCGCCATCGGCAATAAACGGAATTCCGGTGCCTTCAAGCGCCGCAGCCACATTCATAACAGCGGTTAATTGTGGCACACCAACACCTGCGATTACCCTTGTTGTGCATATCGAACCAGGACCGATACCCACCTTAACTGCATCAGCGCCGGCTTTTATCAGTGCAATAGCTGCCTCAGCAGTGGCAATATTACCTACGACCACATCTGTATGCTCTCCAAAAAGTGATTTGATTTCTTTCAGCATTTCCAACACGCCATGCGAGTGACCATGTGCAGTATCAATCACCAACGCATCGGCACCAGCTTTAACCAACGCTGTAGCACGTGCCACTGAATCATGAGTAACACCAATAGCTGCGGCGACTCGTAATCGTCCGTGCTGATCCTTGCAAGCATTAGGATATTTCTTGAGTTTCAGTATATCCTTATATGTGATTAAGCCGATAAGTGCGCCTTCCTTATTAACGACGGGTAATTTTTCAATTTTATGCTGCTGAAGTATTATCTCTGCAGCGCTCATATCTTTTGGCGAATCTGTAGTAATGAGATTAGAGCTTGTCATAACATCAGTGATGGGCTTGAGCATGTCTTTCTCAAATCGCAAATCACGATTGGTGACAATTCCTTTCAGTTTTCCTGTTGCGTCTATAACAGGGATGCCACCTATCCTATGCTCCGCCATAAGCCGTTTCGCATCGCCCACAACAGTATCCTCGAGTAAGGTTACCGGGTCTTGAATCATTCCACTTTCAGAACGCTTGACTTTTCGAACCTCCATGGATTGTTGCTCAATGCTCATGTTTTTATGAATAACGCCAATTCCTCCCTCACGCGCCATTGCAATAGCCATTCGTGCCTCAGTTACTGTATCCATTGCAGCACTTACCACAGGTACATTGAGCGCTATGCGTCTTGAAAACCTTCCATTCGTGTGCACATCACGAGGTAGGACGTCAGAATAAGCAGGCACCAGCAAAACATCATCATAAGTGAGGCCTTCAGCCGTGATTCGGGAAAATATTTCAGACATTGAAACTCAATTTTCCGGGTAAATTTAGGATGAACGAACATATTGGCCCCTATAAATTTCATTATCTGTCTACATAAGAATTCTATCTATTTACGAGTGATTTAAGTTGGATAGAATGAATTCTTCATGATTGATATATTTGTATGTCACCAATTTCGTCTATGAGAATATTAACTACCACTTTATTGCTAACTGCATGTATAAAAATGCAGGCTCAAGCCCCATATCAAATGCCTTATCAGGCCGTGGTCAGAAATTCTTCGGGGCAGTTGGTTTCCAATAGCAATGTTGTTTTGCGTTTTAGCATTACCGATGCAGCATCCAGCGGTGCAACTCTTTGGCAAGAATCCCACGAACTTACTACCAACAGCCAAGGGGCGGTTAGCGTTACTCTGGGAAGCACAAACACATTGCAATCCGTCAATTGGTTTGGAGGCCCCCGTTTTATGAGAGTTGAATTGTATGATAACAACAATTTTATCGACCTGGGAACTCAACAACTTGGCAGTGTGCCTTATGCCTTTTATGCCAATCAGGCAGGTGCTTCAGCGGGGTCAATCACAGGCTATTCAGCAACCGGTGACACATTATATTTTAGCGGAGGCGGTTACCTCATAGTTCCCGGAATCAGTGCCGCTAATCCCGGGGGCAATTGATTCCATAACCCATCAGCGAATTCCGAAAATTCTAAGCGCTGTTTTTCCGATAATTTCTAAATCAGTAAGGAATGACGCCCGTTGTATATAAAGAAGATTTATGCGCAATTTTTCGGGCATAATAACTTCGATGTAGGTCTTTTCCGGCTGATCTGATTTGGCTATCAAATCACTTTCCTCGAAATATTGAAGAGAGGCCATATCTGTAATTCCCGGCCGCACTGAAAGAACCGTCCTTTGCTGGTCATTGTATAGCGCTACATATTTGGGAACTTCAGGGCGTGGACCTACCACACTCATTTCGCCCAATAAAACATTGACCAGTTGCGGTAACTCATCCATTTTGAAACGACGCAACCAATATCCTGCGCTTGTAATTCGCGAGTCTCTCGAACCCACAGTAATTTGCAATTGTCGCCCATCATCAGGCTTCATCGTTCTGAATTTGAGAATGAAAAATTCCTCGCCCTTCTTACCTATTCGTTTCTGTTTATAGATGACACCACCTCTGCTATCAGTAACAATCCAGATCGAAATCAATAAAAACAAAGGCGATAACAATATGATCATTATCGAAGAGAAAATGATATCAAACAAGCGCTTCATGCAGTAAATATCCGTTCAACTTCTGCAGATAATTCAGTGGCAATGAAGTCAACATCGTCATCCCTTAAGTCATAATACACCGGTAGTGAAATTTCGGACTTGTAATTATTCCACGCATTAGGATAATCCTCGATATGATAGCCCAACTGCTTGTAAAATGATAGCAACGGCAAGGGTTGAAAATGCACGTTCAATGCAATGCCCTTCTGCGCCAACGCAGTAATCAACGAATCACGGTTTTCTTCTGAAAAACCATTTACACGCAACATATATAAGTGATAACAAGATTCTCTTATGTTGTCACCGAACTTCGGGGCAATGAACCAGGGCTTATCAGCGAAATGATGATTGTAGCGTTCACATATTTTTTTTCTTCGCAGCAAAGTATCATCATCATAGCGGTTTAACTCTACCAAACCAATGGCTGCCTGCAGATCGGTCATATTGCACTTGAAACCCGCTTCCACAATATCATAACGCCATTGACCCGCGATGGTTTTCGACAAAGCATCTTTGGTCTGACCGTGCAAGGCAGAAACATTAAGTGCCTTCCAAATCTGATTATTGTCAAAAGGTTCAGGCAAATTAAGTGTAACAGCACCTCCCTCTGCGGTGGTCAAATTCTTAACAGCGTGAAACGAAAATCCCATCACATCAGTTTGTGCTCCTACTCTGACTCCTTTATATAAGGCGCCAAAACTGTGAGCTGCATCGGCAAGTACTAAAATTCGACCTAACATCTTTTGATGCTCGTTTGCAGGCTTAAATCGACTTATGTTTTCCGGAGCGCGCACCATCGACATTATCGCATCGTAATCACAGGAGAGTCCGCCGATGTCAACCGGCATTATCACCTTAGTTCGTTCGTTGATCAGCGACGGAATTGCCTTCAAGTCAATTGTAAATCCATCGCGATCTACATCCACCATCACCGGTTTGGCTCCTACATGAATGACAATGTTGGCAGTGGCGGCATAAGTGTAGGCAGGAATAATTACTTCATCTCCCTGTCCCACACCCCACCATCGAAGCACCATCTCAGCGGCATTTGTCCAAGAATTCAGACATAATGTATTGGGCACATTGCAATAAGCTGAAATACGTTTTTCCAATTCGCGAGTTTTAGGACCGGTCGTAATCCATCCCGATCTCAAAACTTCGGTTACTGCATCTATAGTAATTTGATCGACACGCGGCGGTGAAAATGGAATATTCCTCATCCACGCAAAGTAATACTTCACATATTGAAACGCACTGAGCTCCTCTAGTCGAATTATCCATAGATACGTGGTGAAAAAGCCCCGTTCTTGTTAGAAAATTATTTTTGATGCAGATAGGTATCAGTAAATTGCTTTAATAAAAGCACTCGAATTACCAAGAATGAAATCTATTCTGGCAATGCCAATGAGCAGCATTCAAGAAAAACACTGTTTTCTCAGAATTGTTATATGCCTGTTGATCAGTATCTGCCATTCGCATCTCACCGCATCTGCCGGAATTATTGAGAATAGAGGGCAATGGCCTGAACATATAATTGGGGCAATATTTCAATCACAGAGTGCGCTATTCATCGAGACTACGGGTCACACGATTCACATCGTTGAAACTGCTGATCACGGAGTTCACAATTTTAATGGCCATGTTATTAAATCACATATCGTGAATGCCCATGCACAAGCAACATTTCATTGGGGTAATAAACAAGAAACTAAATTCTACTATCACAAAAAGTCAGCGTCCTTTAACTGCAATTCATACAACGAATTAATCATCGAGAACATTCTGCCAAACATTGATCAACACTGGATTATCAGTGATAACACAATCAAGTATGAATGGCACATTCGTGCGGGTGGTAACCCTGAAGCCATAGAGGTTCAAATCTCCGGTCATGACAAAGTTGATGTCATTCATTCCTCCCTGGAGATATCGACCTCGCTAGGAGAGATTCGTGAACAGCCCCCATTATCATGGAGTGAGACACCTGAAGGCAGGAGGCGTATAGCTTGTGAGTATCAAATCAGGGGCAATTCTGTTTTTTATCATCTGCCTGAGGGATACAATAAACAGCACACTCTAGTCATTGACCCCGAATTGGTGTTCTCTACATTCAGCGGGAGTTTCAGCAACAATTTCGGATACACCGCAACCTATGACCAGGGAGGTAATTTATACAGTGGAAGTTCTGCCTTTGGTCAAAATTATCCTGTCACTGTTGGCGCATATCAAACCACACATCAAGGTGGCAGCAGTGCAATTGAAGATGGTATTGACATGGCGATTAGCAAATACAGTGCGGATGGTACTTCGATGTTATGGTCAAGTTTTTTAGGTGGAAGTGGCGATGACTTGCCATTGAGCATGATTGTGAACCAACAGATGCAACTGTGTGTATACGGTGTTACGGGCTCGGCAGATTTCCCGGTTACAGCGGGAGCTTACGATCCTCAATTCTCTGGGGGCAGTGCCTCAAGTCTATCAGGAACGGGTGCAAGCTTTCCTAACGGAAGTGATATCGTTGTATGTAAATTCTCTGAAGACGGCAGTGAACTCCTGGCCTCCACGTATTTTGGCGGTAGTAACAATGATGGATTGAATACTGCATCGGCACTCAGATATAACTATGCTGATGAATTTCGTGGTGAAATCAATCTCAACGCCAATGGAGATTTTCTCATCGTTTCTTCCACTTTTTCGACGGATTTCAATTTCGTGAATGGGGCGCAGTCATTTCCAGCAGGCGGACAAGACATAGTCATTGCCTCATTCGCTTCAGACCTTACATCCCTCAATTGGGCTAGTTATGCAGGCGGCAGTGGTGATGATTCAGGTTTTTCCATTACAGAAAATTTCGATGGTAGCTACTATATCGCCGGTGGTACTACCTCTGCCGACTTCAACGGATTGAACGGCTACCAAGCAAGCTTCGGTGGTGGTGCATCAGATGCTTACATACTCAGAATTTCTCCCGATGGATCAAGCTTTAGCGCCGGAACATTTTTCGGAGGATCGGATTATGATCAGTTTTATTTCGTATGCAGAGATAGTGATGGCAACATTTGTCTATTCGGTCAAACGGAAAGCACAGAAAGTCTGTGGATTCAAAACGCAGGATATTCTATTGCGCAAAGTGGCAATGGTTTGGTTAAGATGGACGCGGGTTTGCAAACTGTTTTATGGTCGACCCTTTTTGGTACAGGCGACAATAAACCTAACCTCTCCCCTGCTGCATTCATGGCCGATTTATGCAACCGCATATACATCTGTGGCTGGGGTGTAGGACCCGATGGTGGCGGGCAGCTTAACCTATCGTCACATCTGGCTTCTATGCAGGGACTTGAAACCACCAATGGATGTTTCGACAACACTTCAGTATCGGGTGATTTTTATATGGCTGTATTTGACGGTAACATGAACTCTCTTCAGTATGGCAGCTTCATTGGAGGGGATGTAAGCAGTGAGCATGTGGATGGCGGAACGAGTCGCTTCGATCGCAGCGGCATAATCTATCAGAGCGTTTGTGCAGGATGCGGCGGCAATTCTGATTTCCCCATCTCTCCATCGAATGTTTGGTCGGCCACCAACAACAGCTCGTGCAACAATGCCGTGCTGAAATTTGATTTTCAAATTCCAATGACCGTAGCATCGTTTACACCTGAGGGGCCTTATTGTGTTGGTCAAACTGTGAGCTTCCAACAACAAAGTATAGACGCCGCAGATTATATATGGCACTTCGGCGACGGCACCTCGTCGACCGAATCACAACCTCAACATCTCTATAACAATCCCGGTTCCTATGAAGTGACGCTCGTTGTATCCAACTCTCAAACCTGCAATTTGGAAGACTCAATAAGTGTGATTATCGAAATCAATGACGCCCTCAACTTACCGGATATGGAATATAATGTTTGCCGCGTTGATGACATTGAACTAGGACCTTCCAACCTAAACAACAATACATCCTATGCATGGACACCCAACGCAGGATTGAACGATAGTGACACACATAATCCTACATGCACGGTAGATACCACCACACAATATGTCTTGTATGCAAGTACGGCAGGATGCACTGACACCTCTGCCTATACCCTGAATATTACCTCCGTAGCTCTGACTTTACCTTCTGACACCCTGCTATGCTCGGGTGACACCCTTGAAATTCAACCAGAGTTTTTGCCTTTGGAAGCAACTATTGTCTGGAGCTTGAACGAAAACTTCTCCGATGTTCTGCCGAGTCAGGATAACACATTAGCAGTACAGGCAGGTCAGTCGATGATGTATTATGCACAGGCTGAATATAATAGTTGCAAAGACACCGCATCAATTGTGGTTCAGGGAACTGATTTATTTATTCAACTTCAAGACGACTATAAATTCTGTGAAGGAGACACTGTAACCATCGACAATAATAACCTGCTAATTGGCGCTGACTATACATGGCAAAGTAATCTTGACATCATCACGATGGAAGAATCGGAAATCCTAATTTATGTGAGTGATACTGGCCGCGTAATACTAGATATGATTTGGGAAAACTGTGTGACCTCGGATACAGCAAAGATTTCACTTAGTGATCTTGCCACCATTATATTTGAAATCAATCCGATACAAAGCATTATTTCTGCAGGAGAATCGGTGGAATTTGAGATATTTCCAGACACATTCAATTACCAGTGGCAACCACCAACATACCTCAATACACCTTTCGGGCCTAATGTTATTTCAAGTCCCAATGAGAACATCGAATATAATATTCAGATATACGATGGCAACTGTTATACGAACAGAAAGGCCGCTATTGAAGTAGTGCAACCTGATTGTGGGCCACCTCAAGTATTCGTGCCCAATACCTTTTCACCCAATGGCGACGGAATTAATGACAAAGTATTTGTACGCGCAAACGAACCCGAAAAAATATTGCTTCGTATTTACAATCGATGGGGTGAAATGGTGTTTGAAACCCGGAGTTTAACAACAGGTTGGGACGGAACATTCAGAGGTGAGTCATCCGACCCGGACGTATTTACCTATTACCTCGAGATAACTTGCAAGGGAGGATCTCAGTACCTACATGAAGGCAACATCACCTTAACAAGATGAGGGTAATAGCACTATTATATTTCTTGTTTGTCATAATGCCAATGCATTGTATTGCACAGGACATTCATTTTTCCAACTGGAAGGAAAGTCCGATCATCTCCGCACCTGCAAATACAGGCAACTTCGATGGAAATCTCAAGATCATGGGCAACTTCAGAAATCAGTGGCGTTCGGTTACAACGCCCTACAAAACGGCCGGAATCAGCGCTGAAGCAAAGGATTTTATAGGGTCGTTACCGAGACTTCAGATGGGACTTGGCTTCTCAAGGGATATTACAGGAGACAGTCGATGGGTTACCACTCAGGCACAATGCATTGTTGCTTATGAAATCGGATTGGGTGTAAATTTTTCAATTACCCCGCTGATAGGAACTGGGCTCATTCAACAGCAACACAGCAATGAAAACCTACAATATGACCAGCAATGGAATGGAACATATTATGACCCCTCTCTTCAAAGTGGTGAAAGCTATACGCAATTCAACAATAACTACTATCAGTTTACCCATGGACTTTCGGCAGGCATTAAGAACGATGAAACCGCCACGCTTCTGGGGTATTCAATGCAGCTGAACACCTCAAATGAAAACGCCGCAGGGTATGGAATACAGCGATCGGCAAGAACTACAATTATAGCCGTACATCGGAGGAAGGCGGATGAATTTGTTATTGAACCCACAATTCATTTTCAATTTCAAAAAAGTTATCGCAACATATTACCGGGAATCAAACTGTATAAATCCATTGAGACAGGAAACTGGCATAATGTAGTTGCCCACGCGGGGGTTAGCATTAGAATTTCTGATGCCATTATTCCAACATTAGGTATGCAATATGATCAATGGACTGGGGGTATTAGTTATGACGTTAATTTGAGCAAGTTGAAAGTAGCCAGCAATGGCCGCGGTAGTTGGGAGATTTATATCGGCACAGTACTCAAAAAAATACCGAGGGTAATTCCAACACCCTACTGTCGGCCGATTTACTGAAGATAAAAAGTGTAATCGCGTAATTGTCTTTAAGCATTCATTGCATCGATTCAATATATGCATCAATGAAATTTTGCTTCACTGAGGAAGACAATATACCTCTGCTCAACATATCATTGAACGCTAATGAAAATTTCTTAGCGCCTTTATAATTGAGATGTTCTAAGTCTCCAAAGTCATCATCATTAAGAGGGAACCGAGAGAAATCCAATCTCTCAACATGGCTAAAATGTTGCTGATAGATACTATCGTAGGCAGGTTCATATTTAAATCCCGGATAGACCTTATGTAGCGGACTTCTAATCAAGAACACCTTGGAATGATTGCTTTCCAATAGTTGTATCAATTCCTTCAAATAGAAAATATTCATATCACAAACCTCCATTGTTGTGTTCTCCATCCGATTCTGATTGCCATCAGATGTGCGCAGCAGAGAATCCATATCACTTCTGTCTAAATATTTGTAGCCCCCTGAGTAGTCAAGATAATTAACCCTCGATTTAAACAACTGATCCATTCGCCATTTCATTGATAGGCAATAGGAATTCAACCATCCACTTGGGTTATGAGCGAATATGAATGCATTGTCTCTAAGATCCATGAAAGGCGAAAACTTCACATAACTGCGCGAAAGATTTTGGTCATCCCAAATCCATTCGCAAACATCTGTTGAGAGACTATTATTCGAATACTCAATAAATACGTTATTCAATTTAACGCCATGGAGCAGCATGGATTTCACCTTATAGTAATTGTAGAAATATGCCTCTCCGGATAGGGCGAAATTCTTCATTCCATCAATCAATGAATCATTGAATGCGCATTCAGGATGCGAGTGCCCCAAGACACAATACTGAATTTCTTGTGCACCACCATAGTCAATGCTACGTAGGAGTTTTAGGCCAATAAAAAAATTAAACGCTCCGAGGACTATTGTAAAAAAGAGGGCAAGAACCAATGATTTTAAAATAAACCTTCTCATGCTAAAACTGGAAATAAATAAATTGTTCCTGTTTACCGCTATAAATAAGCACGCTTGCAAGAAGGAAAAAATAGAAGAGCAATCGCAAAAATGGAGATTTGCCGACCCTCCATTTTTCTAATGCAAAATGTGATTCTCTTCCAATCCATTCAGTAATAAAGAAAATAATTAAGAATATCAAAAGAATGGCCGGATGAACCTTGGCTCTCGCAAAATCGCCTGCTTTACTAACAAAAAAATCAATAGTAAACATATTATCAATAAATGCGAAAGCATGATGCAGATCAGCGGCTCTGAAAAATATCCAACCAAAGGTGACCATCAAAAATGTCAATGACATTTTGAAAAACTCTGAAGGCGAGGGCAACATCCTTCCGGAAGCAACTGTTTCGAGATGGGTTCTATTCGATTTCATGAGTAATAACGGAAGAAAGTAGAGGGCATTAAGTGCTCCCCAGAAGATGAATGTCCAATTGGCTCCATGCCAAAAACCACTTACGATAAATATAATAAACGTATTTCTGACCCGTACGCCTATACTACCCTTATTCCCACCAAGGGGTATATAGAGGTAATCGCGAAACCATCCCGATAGTGAGATATGCCAGCGACGCCAGAACTCGGCAATGTCTCGTGAGAAATAGGGAAATGAAAAATTCTTTAATAATTCAATACCAAATAATCGGGCGGTACCCAATGCAATATCTGAATACCCGGAAAAGTCTCCATAAATCTGAAACGAAAAGAAAATTGCTCCCAACAACAAGGTAGATCCAGAGAAGCTATCTGCGCCATTGAAAACAATATTGGCATACTCGGCGCAATTATCGGCAATTACAACTTTCTTGAACAGACCCCATAGTATCTGACGCATACCATCAACAGCACGGTGATATGCAAAAGTTCTTGCTACTTTAATTTGAGGCAATAAATGCGTTGCTCGTTCGATTGGACCCGCCACTAATAAGGGAAAAAAACTCACGAAAACAGCATAGTCAACGAAATTACGTTCGGCTTTGATCCTTCTATAATAAACATCAATCAAATAAGAAAGACCATGAAAGGTGTAAAACGAAATGCCCACAGGGAGCACTATGTTGAGCAACCAAGGACTCACTGAAAAACCCAGCAAAGACAAGGCCTCAGCAAAAGAAGATGCAAAGAAATCATAATACTTAAAAACTCCAAGAAACCCAAGATTGACGATTATACTTAACCAGAACCAAAATTTCTGTTGAGCTTTAGAGTTGGCAGATTCAACCCTAATTGCAGTATAATAGTCCAAGGAAGTCGAGAAAATCAACAAGAACAAAAAGCGCCAATCCCAACAACTATAAAAAAAATAACTTGCCGCCAGAATTAAAAGGTTTTGGGCCTTTAGATTTTTTTGAAAGAAAAACCAATACAGGGAAAAGATTATCGGAAGAAATAGGCAGAAATCAATGGAATTAAATAGCATAGTCTGATGGCCTACTCCTTCAAATGAGATGCTTTACCTTTCATGTGTAATTATGAGAGGATAGGTAGTATGCCTCAGTACATCATTATTCCTCGAGACCACTTTTACGAAGTACCAGCCATCTGCACATTGCATCTCACAATAATTACCCATGCGTTGAAAGTCCATTGATCTTCCTGTTATGTCGGCTACTTGCACGGAAACAAGTTCGTTAAATTCAGACGTCTCTAACCACCAATACCCCGTTGAAGGATTTGGGAAGATGCGCAAGGGCGATGATATAAGACCTTGGAATTCTGTTTGATGTAAGGCGTGATCTAATACCACTTGATATGGATTTACCTTGCCCATTCCCCAGCGCGCGTCTCCTGGGGCTGAAATGGGGCCGGTGAACTCGTCTACCCGTGCGGTATTCTTCAGGCGATCCTTCAAAATAGCTGGCGACATATCGGGGCTTTGCTGCAGTAATAGAGCGCATACACCACTTACACAGGGCGCCGACATCGAAGTTCCGCTGAACCTTGCAAAAGTGTAGGTCTGTCCCTGAAAATCAACCGACTCAATCGACCCTGTAGCATCATCTGTCCAAGCTGAAATGGAAGAGCCAACACTTACGCCCGGGGCAGCAATATCCGGCTTCATTGCGCCCGTAATGAGTGGTCCGGTACTCGTAAATGGTGCGATGGCGCCGCCTGTTAAACTCCCTGCGGGATTTGTATAACGGGCAGAATAGGCCGCAACGCTGATAGCACTGCCAGTACACGCTGGCTCACTGATTCCGTAATTGCTATTACCTGATATGCCCACATTGCCCATGGTAATAAAAGGCGAGCCCCAATTACCAACACCATTTACCAATTCAATCACATTCCAACCGTGAACCGTACCATTCGAAGCGGTAAGATTGAGGCCGATGCGATAACTTGTATTGGTATTGCGCACACGAATGCGCATGTGTGGCCTGCCATTTAATACATATGCAGAATCAACCATTATATTGTAAAAAACAGTGTCGCTATTTACGAGAAGATATCCCTCCTGGTAACTCGATGCGTTGCTGGTATGTATCCATTCTGTAGTGTTCAACTCTGTATAATTGTTCGCATGCACGCTGAGCCGAGCTTCAAAAGAATGACCTTGTTCACCCCATAGTGTGATGCTCTGCCCCCACATAGTTGGATAACTCGCATACGAGTCGAATTGAACTCTGGAAAGGGTCGTATCCTGATTGAATTCATGGCTGATATGAAAGTTAACATCGCCATTATTACCTGCTGAGCTTGAAAATACCACCCCCTGTTCTGAAAGTGCATCAATGGCTTGCGATAACAGTGAGTTGCCATCGAGCGTACCCATATATAGAAGTCCCCAACTCTGATTGATCACTAGTCGTTTATTTTGGGAATCCGCAATGGATTTCATCCACGTGTAAGCATCAATAACCGAGGCGGCATCAATGAGAAAAGTGGCGAATAAAAAATTACACATTGGCGCCATACCAATATAATCCGTACCCGCACCAGAACCACCAGCAATTCCGGCCACGTGGGTGCCATGCGTTCCATAGGAATATATATTGGCCGTATCTCCTAAAGCACCGAGCAATTCTGCCTCAGTATTGAATTCTACACCGTAATCAAAGCCTTGCGGCTGATCACCGAATTGCCGGTATTGATCCCATGCTGCAATGATTCGAGTATGTCCGTTAAGACTGTCATAGAACATTGGATGCGTATAATCGAATCCCCAATCGGTTACTCCCACAATAACACCCTCACCATTGAGACCATTGGGCAATCCCACTCCGGCATGAATACTATCAATACTTATATCTTCCCGTACCCGATTCAGGTGAGGTTGCACCCGATCAGGAACCTCTATATATTGAAACACACTATTCCATTGGATCAAAGGCAGATATTGAATATCAACTTTTAAAGTTTGGATATCCCCAATTCGAGAGCCTAATATCAAAGAGGATTCCGGCAATGCACTCCAATCCGGGTTTGAATTCAACTTCCCGAAAAGCGATAGAAACTGCCGACCTTGTATAGAATACACCGGCCATGAGGCACAATCACATCGATCCTTCGTTTCTATTTGCTTTTGAATCTCTTGCAGTGAATATTGGGTATACGCCGACATTTTCTGTCCACACATCCCTTGCTCAAACAATACAATCAAGACAAAGCAAATCAAAATAATTCGTTCCATAATATTCAATTTAAAGATGGATCATCGGGCATTTCAGAAAGCCATTTCCCCTTTTTACCCAGGCCTTTCATGATTTCCTTCCAAAGGTCATTGGAATCTGAATTCATTACAATCTCTTTTGGAACCGTGGTAACAAACCATGAATTTCCTTGTATTTCATTTTCGAGTTGCTTGGGCGACCATCCGCTGTAGCCCACGAAGAATCTGACTTGATCCTTATCCACCTTGCCAGATATCATGAGCTTACGAAGTCTATCGAAATCGCCACCCATATATATCCCCGGCATGATTTCAACGCTTTCTTTAATCTTCTCGCCAAGGGTATGCAAATAATAGAGGTTGCTGTTTTTTACTGGGCCGCCAACGCTGATGCGACCGTTGTGATGTGGCATATTGTCGATTACCTGATCCAGATTCAATTCCAGGTAATTATTCAAAACAAAACCGAAGGAACCATCATCGTTGTGTTCACATAAAAAGATAACGGTTCGTTTAAAATAAGGGTCATTCAGAAAGGGTTCAGCGAGAAGCACATTCCCCTTAACCGGTTTTACATGAGGAGGTTTGATCTTCATATTTCGAAAGTATCAATCACCATAATCTGTGAGAATATCAACAACAAAAATGCTATCGCCTTCCGTGAAGAAGAACAGTTTGTAGTTGAGAATAATTGCCACTCTAATATCTCTTTCACCGATCATACCAATGGAAACTCCGGGAGTTCCGGGTCGCTGGTTAAGTAAGTGTATTCGCTGAAGCAATCTCTTCCGCGTTCGTTCGCCTGCGATGAGAGATGCCTGTTGCAATTCTGTTACAAGGTGTCGCATAGATTCAACGGCACTTGACGAAAACAATACGCTGCGCTTTGACATGCGCGCAATATACATTGAACCAAAACAATAATAGTTAGAGGATTTGAACCAGGAGTAAACTGAAACCAATAAAAACAGCATACATTTTTTTTGACAATTGGATTGTTTATGATAATTGAATTGATTCCATTTCCAACATGCTATCGAATTAGATTTGTGACTTACGAAACTGATTAGTTGATAATCGATGAAAAAGAATAGACAACGCACCATCATCAAAACAGTGGAACTAATGGGAGTGGGACTTCACACTGGTCAGAAATGTGGTGTCACACTTCATCCTGCTCCGGAAAATCACGGATATGTATTTCGATTGATCGATCATCCTGACAAGCCCAGGATTCCAGCCGATTGCGATTTGGTTGTATCAACGCAACGTGGAACCACCCTTGAGTATAATGGTCACCGCGTGCACACCACCGAACATCTATTGGCCGCCATTTACGGAAGTATGATTGACAATATACTGATTGATGTAAGCGGACCAGAAATACCCATCATGGATGGTAGTGCAATGCCTTTTATTGCCGCGATTGAATCTTCTGGTATTCAAGAGCAGGATGCCGAGAGAGAATATTTGGTACTTGATGAAAACATAACATATGAGGACAACGAGAAGCAAATTGAAATGCTCGCTGTTCCCACAAAGGGGGGCGAATTTCGGCTTACGGTTATGGTCGATTATAACTCGCCAGTCCTCGGTACACAGCATGCTCACATGTATGAATTAGATCATTTTGTTGATGAAATTGCACGTTGCCGAACGTTTGTTTTTCTGAAGGAATTAGCTATTCTGGCAAAGAATGGATTGATTAAGGGAGGAAGTTTGGATAATGCGATTGTTCTGGCAGAGCGGCCATATACTAAAGATGAAATCATCGAAATTACACAGCAGATTGGCAGGGAAGATTCCGACATCAGTATCAATGAGGCCGGGGTTTTGAATACCACCAAATTACATTTTGAAAATGAACCAGCCCGACATAAACTTTTGGATATCGTTGGTGATTTGGCATTGGTAGGTCGTTTCATTCGCGGACATATTCTTGCTGCGCGACCGGGTCATTTCGGGAATGTAGAATTTGCTAAAATCCTGAAGCAAAGATTCAAGAATCAAAACAAAGGGTTACCGAAAATTGATTTGACAGCTAAGCCGCTGTTTGATATTCAGGACATCACCCGAATGTTACCTCATCGCTATCCGTTTTTACTTGTGGATCGAATCTTGGCCATGGATGCAAATAGTATTACCGGCATGAAAAATGTTACGATGAATGAACCCTTTTTTCAAGGACATTTTCCAGGAAATCCGGTAATGCCGGGCGTTCTACAAATTGAGGCACTTGCTCAGGCGGGTGGCATCTTCGCACTTTCCCAAGTGGAAGACCCGGAGAATTACAGCACGTATTTCATGAAAATTGATGGTGTTAAGTTTAAGCAAAAAGTAGTTCCTGGAGACACCTTGATATTTCACCTTGTACTTGAAAGTCCAATACGGAGAGGGCTGGTGCACATGAAAGGTACGGTGTATGTAAATCAAAAGGAGGTTTGCGAAGCACTGATGTTGGCGCAGGTAGTGAGAGACAGAGTAAATCAGAACAATACACAAACAGCATGATATCACCTCAAGCTCATATACATCCCGGTGCTTCCATTGGTGTGAACGTAGAAATTGGACCATTCACAACTGTGTATTCTGATGTGGTCATTGGTGAAGGGAGTTGGATTGGCCCCGGCGTAACCATAATGGATGGCGCCCGCATCGGCAAAAACTGTAGGATATTTCCAGGTGCCGTTATTTCTGCAATTCCTCAAGATTTAAAGTTTGAGGGTGAAGCGACTACAGCCGAAATTGGTGATCATACTACAATTCGGGAATGCTGTACCATCAATCGGGGCACGCGCGACAGGAATAAAACAGTGGTTGGATCCCATTCACTGCTGATGGCGTATGTGCATATCGCGCATGATGCCATCATTGGTAATCACTGTATTATCGCTAACTCTGCGAACATCGCGGGTCACGTTACCGTGGAAGATTGGGTAATTATTGAAGGTGTTGTAGCGATACAACAATTTGTCAGGGTGGGCCAACATGCTTTCATTGCAGGCGGAAGTTTGGTCAGAAAGAATGTTCCACCTTACGTCAAAGCTGCAAGAGAGCCGCTCAGTTTTGCCGGCGTAAACACAGTCGGTCTGAGAAGGAGAAATTTCGACAATGGAACCATTGCACACATCGAAGACATATACCGCATGATTTATGTTCATAATAACAATATGACCCGTGCGCTTCATGCAGCCGACATGGAATTGCCAAGGACTGCGGAGAAATCCATCATCCTTGACTTCATTAAAGAAAGCGATAAGGGCATTATTCGCGGTCCCCAAGGAGTTTGACCTTGAAGATTTGTCTCCATCATATAGGAAAAAGATACTCGGCTCAATGGATATTTCGCAATGTCAATTGGGAGCTTTCCGCGGGCAAATGCTATTCTATTTTGGGCAATAATGGTTCTGGAAAATCCACCTTGTTACAAATCATTTCTGGTTATATAACGCCTTCAGAAGGAAGTATACAATGGCATCTTTTATCTGGACCAACAACTCGCGAAGATTTATATAAACATGTGTCCTTTTGTACACCGCCCACTCAGTTACATAGCGAATGGACCATTTCTGAAAACATAGATTTTCATCTGCGGTTTAAGCGTGTGACGATACAAAAAAGCGAGTTACTTCTAACTGCAATGCTAGAAAATCATGCGGATAAAAAATTCCGCAATCTTTCCAGCGGAATGCAACAACGGTTGAAATTGGTTCTTGCGTGTTACACCGACTGCGAGCTATTACTACTTGATGAACCATGCTCGCATCTCGATTCAAATGGAATTATATGGTACAAGAAACTTTTGGAAACATCTGTGAAAAATAAAATAGTGGTCATCGCTTCTAACTCGCATAAAGATGAAACGTTTTTATGCGCTGAGAATTTCTCGATAGAGCATGGTCAAACCAAATTCGGCGGTGCTTCCTGATGTCCTGCCCGCAGAAGATCATTGACCGTCTTTACCGGATTGAATGTTGAAACAGGCACCTCTACAAACACCGTATTCCAATGCGCCATTGACCCATTCCATAAACCCGGGTGTTCAAGTGCCTTTATTACATGACCTTCGTAAAACTTCTCCGAGACGAAGCCTGAGGTTCGATCTATGAATTGATTCAGATCATAATTTTTACCATGTCGGTCGCGTATAGAGCAAACAATATCTACCGGATTGAAGTGGGTTGCATTAGCAAATATTCTCGATTGTTGAACGTCATCCAAATCGAGCTGACTTTTCTCAGCGATCTGCTTTGTCAGGTATCCGCCTGGCATTCTAATCCAAAATGGACCGCCCCCGGGTTCGCCTTCATTTCGCACCATCCCACAAACGCGCAGCGGACGATCCAACCGCTGTCGTGCGAAATGTAAAAGCTCTGCCTCCCCTACTCCATATGGAATCCCCGGCTGAAACCAAACTTGTATGAACTCCAACGCTGACTCGATATCTACCATCCTACCAAGTTCCAAAACTTCTAGATAGTAATCCATCTGCTTTCGAAGTTCAATAAGAAGTCCAGCAAGTACCTGCTTATAAAACACCGTTTCAGGAAACAAATGCTGGCCACATACATTATCTATATTCTTGATGAAGATAATGTCAGCATCCAGCTTTGAAAGATTGGAAATCAAGCTACCATGACCACCAGGTCTAAATAGTATCTCCCCATTTGAAGTTCGATACAGATCATTGGATTTAGTTAGCGAAGGTGTATCAGTGTCTATGCCTTGTTCGCTGTAAGTAATTTCGATATGCTCATAGGGAAATGACTTCAACTTATCCTCAAAGTATCCTTGCACCCAGCGCGTATTTTGTGGCGCCAGGGTAAAATGAATTCTGCATCTTCCATCAGATTGCTTGGCATATGCCATGGCCTCATGTATATGCTCATCAAATGCAGTGCGAGATTCATCACCATTCTGATGAAATATCACCATTCCTTTGAGCTGACTATCATAGTTCAAACCTTCCCCGGAAAGAATAAAGGAAAAGATTTCATGCCATTTATCATGCTCAATCAATTCATTCAAATCCAAGTCTCTCGCAGCCAGTTTTGATTTCAGTTCATCAAAAAAGGGAAATCTTGAGAAATTAAGAATAAACTCTTCCGTAGATTCTCCCACATCAATTGTATCGAACGACTTGAGGTGTTTGAACATCCTGCTGGCTGCACCTGAGGCAGGTACAAATTTCAGCTTCGAATAGGATGCGCCTTCACGCTGATACAGGTTTACTAAACGGTTTGCCTCTGCTGCGCTCAAAACCATTATGCCATCACCTGCTGTGCATGGCCGATCCAATCTCCAATGCTGAGTGGAGTGAATAAAACCACTGATCATTCTTTCAAAATCATCAGTTCTATAACCCCGTTGTTTAATTTGCTCTAGATCCTTGTTTGCTAAATTAAAATTCATACCATCACTAATTATCCTGGCGTGCCAGATACATTTCTAAACTG
Source organism: uncultured Comamonadaceae bacterium (assembly GCA_964555295.1). Lineage (GTDB taxonomy): Bacteria > Bacteroidota > Bacteroidia > Flavobacteriales_D > Sanyastnellaceae > CAZKRL01. Next base: position 57,272 of record CAZKRL010000009.1, read on the forward strand.
GAAGTACAAAGCTTCAGCTTATCTCTGAGGAGTTGAATTTTTTCTTCCATGTTTTCATACCTACCTGCCTTACCGCTCAATTCAATATCTATCAATATTATCTCCAATTCCTTTAGACCCAACATAGAAGTTGAACTCTTCGATTTGTGTGCGAGGGGATGAATCGCGTCAAATTTCCCCTCCCTCAGATTTCTCTCCATCATCCTCACATATTCCGGAACCTGCTGGAGGAATAACTCTACAATATGCACTACCAAAGCTCTATTTCCCTGAAAAACTTGGTTGAGGTAGGAAAGATCATATGATTGCGCATCGCCTGCCATGAGATAAAAGTAATCCGATTTATCAAGTGAAATGACGTTGTCTCACAAATTGCGCATTAAAATTGTGGGCGTGAGAAATGTTTTGGTTACCGGCGGTGCCGGGTATATTGGCACACACACAGTAGTTGCTCTGTTGGAGAATGGTTACAACCCCATCATAGTCGATAATTTTTCAAACTCCTTACCCGCCATAATGCCAAGACTTGAAGAGCGATGTGGTCGGTCTGTTATTCTGCACGAGTTAGACTGTTGTGACGCGACAGCATTAATTAAAATTGCCAGACAGTATGAGTGTAGCGCGGTTATACATTTTGCTGCATTTAAGGCAGTTGGTGAGTCTGTTGAACATCCCATCAAATACTATCACAATAATCTCACTTCGATGTCGGCGGTTATTGAATGCATGTATAACTGTGGTATAAAGGATTTGGTTTTTAGCAGTAGTTGCACCGTATACGGTCAGCCAGATGTTATGCCAGTCAATGAACACACGCCGATGCTTCCGGCAGCTTCACCATATGGTTATACCAAACAGATATGCGAGAAAATGCTCTTGGATGTTCACCACTCCACGAGGCCATTGAATGTTGCAATTCTCCGTTACTTCAATCCCGTTGGGGCCGATGCCAGCGGCATGATTGGAGAGCTGCCTCTCGGAACACCCAACAACTTGTTGCCTTACGTTGCTCAAACCGCAGCGGGCATCAGAGAAATATTGACTGTTTTCGGAAATGATTACAATACACCAGACGGCAGCTGCATCCGCGATTTCATTCATGTTAGTGATCTCGCTGATGCTCACGTTGCATCATTGAATTGGCTTGAACATCAATCTGGTTCAATTGAAATTTTCAACCTTGGACAAGGTAAAGGAAACAGCGTACTTGAAGTGATTGAAACTTTTAAACGCGTTAATGGCGTTCATGTGCCACATCGAATTGGTAGTCGCCGAAGCGGGGATATTGAAAAAATTTGGGCTTCGGCTGATAAGGCCGCACAAATACTCGGATGGAAAACCCTCCGGAACCTCGATGATGCAGTGAGAGACTCATGGGTTTGGCAATTGAACTTGCCCACATTGTAAACGGCATTTTTTATGTCACTGCGGAATCATTTCGGGTTAGTTACCGGTGCTTTATTTCCCCTGAATACCAGCGCTGTCAAAATCGGTCAATAGTTAAGCCGACATCTTGTATAATTTTACCACATTGAGCAAAGATTGGGCTAAAGTGAATAATCAAGAACAAATCCATTGGCGCAAACGCGTTGAGGCCGAACTCAAAGGCAAATCCTTTGATTCACTTATTCAAAGGATTGGTGAACAGGAAATTCAGCCTATGTATTTCGACCATGAACACATCGCGCCGAGCAATGCTCAAAATGCTTGGCATATTCATGAGGAATTCACTGGTACCGATGCCAAAGGCCTGAATGCTCAGATATTACTTGCTCTTCAGGGAGGTGCACAATCCATTGGTATTCCTTACATAGCTGGCGAAATGCACCAACTGCTGAAGGATGTTTTTGTTGAATATGTGCAAGTTCATTTGCGTGGTGTTTCTGATTTTCATGCGTGCTTGAAGGAAATGGCAGACCTTCTGAAACAACGGCAACTGAATTATAATGCATGGCAAGGTAGCTTAGATGTTAACCCGGTTCAGTGCAACAGTGCTGCCATTCAGGAGTTGCATGACAACTGGAAGAACACCTTCACCCGTGTACGTTTTTTTGCCATCGATAGCTCAGCCATTCACGACACCGGGGTAGATCCAACTGCTGAGCTGGTGCATTTGCTATGGCATTCAAATGTTGCTCTCGATGCACTTACAAACGCAGGATTATCCACCGATGACGCCTCTGCTATGATGCACTGGCGCATGGGTATTGGCACCGACTTTATCACCGAAACCGCCAAGTTTCGGTCATGGAGAGTATTGTGGGACGCACTCATCCGCGCCTATCATCCGCAACACAACTGTTCCGCTCATACCATTGTGCATGCCCATATGAGCAGCGCTGAATACTCATTACGCGATACCCACAACAACCTATTGCGTATTTCTACTGCAGTATTATCAGCTGCGCTCGGCGGTGCGCAATTCATCTCAGCGGATGCATACACGCAACTCAGCGCAGAAGTAAGTGCAGGCGATCGCAGGATCACGCGCAACATTCAACATCTCCTGATTGAAGAGGGCTCGATGAATCAATACCTCGATGCTGCCGACGGTGCTCATTATTTTGAAGCAACAACGGAAGCGTTGGCTCATGAAGCATGGTCAAGATTCAAATTCATCGTGCAACAGGGAGAAGATGCACTGTACGCATACCTCAATGAATCGGCGTGGCGACGAAAAGAAGAAATTCTCACCGGAAAACATGTCGTTGTGGGCAGTAATAAATACATCGATTCATCTAAAAAAATTTCAGCCACACCAGAGGCCACACATATTTCCGCGGTGGCAGAACGAACATGATCATCACCGACGATCAATCGCTGCTCGACCTTGAGTTCGACGAACTACGTGAAATGCTGCGCACCTTTTGCCAGCAACCCACTGCACAACGGAGGGCAGAAGCGCTAAGACCCCTGCGCGATTTCAAAATCCTCAAGAATGATCTGCTGCTCCTGAATGAATATGCTGGCGTGCGCAACCTCTTGCCAACCTTACATTTTGAGGAACTCGAGCCCGATCTCAATCTCCTTCAAATGCGCGACAGCGTCTTGAATGAAGATGGCTTTTATCGCATTGACCTGGCAGCAAGAATGATCATTACCATGCATGAGTCGTTGCAGGGTATTGAACTGGCATCGAACCTGAAAGAATTCATTGAAGCCGTTGCGCCTGAGCCAGCAATTCGTGAAATGCTCAATGCAGTATTCGATGCGAAATGGCAGGTGAAAGACCAGGCGTCACCGGAGCTCGTCGGAATTCGCGACAACATACTTCAAGTGCGCCGTCAGATCTCCAAGAATTTCAGCAAGGCAATGAAGGAATGTGCATCGCGCGGTTTCCTTGCTGATACCGGCGAAGCGTTTTTACACAATCGCAGAGTGCTGGCCATTTTCACCACACACAAACGAAAGGTGGCCGGCGTGGTGATGGGCTCCAGCAATACCGGTGCTCTCACCTATATCGAGCCCGAGGTCAATGTTGCCCTCAATTTCGAATTGGAATCCCTGCAAGACGACGAACGACGGGAGATTCGTCGCATCCTGAAAAAGCTCACAGATCGCATGCGACAGTATGCACCACTACTGCGCAGCTACCAAAAATTTTTGGTTGAATTAGACTTTCTCCAAGCACGCGCACGCCTGGCCGCTGAGATGGAAGCCACACTGCCAGATCTCGCCGATGAAACTGTCATTGATCTCATAAATGCCTTTCATCCGTTGCTGAAAATGAAGAATATGGCAGCAGGAAAAATCACCATCCCGCAACACATTTCTCTTGATCGCAGTCGCAGAATGCTAGTAATATCAGGGCCCAATGCCGGTGGTAAGTCTATCACATTGAAAACCGTAGGACTGTTACAATTGATGTTACAATGCGGACTTCTCGTGCCAGTATCTCCGGGAAGTAAAATGTGTTTCTTCTCTCTCGTGCTTAGCGATATTGGTGACCATCAGAGTATTGAGAATCAACTCTCCACCTACAGTTACAGATTGAAGCGCATGAAGTTTTTTCTGGAACAATGCCACAAACGCACACTCATTCTCCTGGATGAATTCGGCACCGGAAGCGATCCTGACCTCGGTGGTGCACTCGCAGAAGTTTTCTTTACTGAACTCTACGCAAAAAAATCTTTCGGTGTCATCACCACACACTATGGGAACATCAAACTCTGCGCGGCCCGATTGCCTCAGGCCGTAAACGGCTGCATGCTCTTTAATACGCAATCCCTGGAGCCAACCTATACACTATCGACCGGACAACCCGGCAGTTCATTCACGTTCGAGGTGGCCACCATCAATGGAATTCCAGAATCTTTGATTGAACGTGCAAGAAAACTTCTCAGCGCACAAAAGGTAGAGATGGACCGGATGCTAAGCTCATTACAGGAGGAACGATCGCGCCTTGCCGAAGAAACACAGAACGCCGTGTCTGCAGGTGAAGTGGCCGGAGCTGCGATTGAAGAATATGAGGCAATGCGTTCACGTCTCGAAGAAAAATTGGAACGACAACAGATTACCATCGAACGCAACAATAAGTTTTTGCATCATGGCAGAAAGATGGCCGAGTTTATCGATGCATACCGACTTGCCGGAAAGAATAAAGAACTGCTCGATGCTATCAAGAAATACGTCGCGATGGAGAAGACCAAAAAGGAAGATGAGAAGCGAAGTCAGGCCATTGTGAAAAAAGCGAAGGAGCAAACCGAGAAACGAAAACAACTCAAACGCAATCGTGAGGCGGTGAAAGTGGGTGCAACGGTGCGATTGGAAAACACCAAACAAGTGGGTACTGTAATGGACATTGATAAAGGCATTGCCACTGTTGCTATCGGCAACTTCAAAACCAAAGTGGATGTCAACCGATTGATTGCTCTTCCTTGACTGCCCGAAGTGAGCCCTTACCTTCTTTGTATCTATGTCGAATGGCCATAGTGGTACCAATCACCATGATCAAACAACCGATCCATAATACATTGATCTGGGGAAAGACTTGTGCAGTCATGATAAGCATGTCCTTCTCCGAAGAGCTGTGACGTTGCACGGTAAGTTCCAGTCCGCCTGCCTTTTCTGCAAGAGAAAACAACATATTGAATCGCTCTGATTTTATTGGATAGACAAATGGAATGGAGTCACCGTAATAAATGATGGGTATCGTGAGCGGATCAGTGTTGATACCATCTGTGATGCTTGCAAATGCCCGCTTGCCTTTCACTCCCTCGGGCAATCCGGCCGGTATAGAATCTATATTGACCAAACTATCGATGCGCAATGTGACCAGCTCCGTAAGCCGTATGTCGGTATTCATTGTTACGGTTGCCGTGCGCGGTTCGAGATATCCCAATGAGTCCTTCTTCAACTCATCCACCTCCGTGTGTTTGATGAATGTGTATAGATCATGACCGAGAGAATGAGCGATGCTTGGTTCACGGCTATTTCCTTTAGGAGAAATGAGCACTGAAGGCTCAAGTACAAAAGCACGTTCTCCCGGTACGCCCGGTGTCCACGGCTTAATTGTGCTCATCTGTTTTTGGGAAATCTCTGCTGAGCTCACCTCGGTCCACAAACTGTCATCCGCCGCATCTTCCAGAAACGATTCGCCTGCGATGTGGGTTTTCTTGGCTCTGAACAAGGCACCGAAAACCGTAACATAATCGCCCATTTCATACTGAATGGGCTTGACATCGAAATATTCTACCGTGCAATAAACCCGCTCACCACGCTTCACCTTTTCCTTGTAATGAACGAAGTACGGCCCCATCGATAGAGTGTCGCCCTGCAAGAGAATCATATCCTGATTGTTCTTGAATTCTTCATTGAGCTCTGAAACATTGCCACGTTGATTGCGTGAGATAAAGTATCCCTGCCAAGTGCTGATCAAAGCCCCCAAAATCACTAGGGCAAAGCCCACGTGCGCAACACTCGCTCCCATGAGATCAAAGCGACCTTTCAAAAATTTCCAGGCAAAGTGAGCATTGGCAATAACGGCAAGAATGCATGCCCAAGCGAGCATAAATAGTGGAATATGAAATGTGCCTTCCTCTATCCACCAGGCAAACACCGCAGAGAGCAAGGCAGATATTATCAATGACGGCAGGATTTTTTTTGCAAAATCACGGAAAGGGGTATCGCGATATCGCAGATATTGACCGATTGAAATCACCAGAAATAGAAGGAAGGCGAGCGGCACCTGAATGCGATGGTAAACATCAAATCTTTCTTTATCCCCGGGAGCTGAGAACTTGTGCTCGGCCAAACGCTTCATCCAGTTCCAACCCGTGGATTCATGCAATGCTGCGAACATGTTCTCAAACGGTACGAGGAAGATATTGCCCACGTTGACCGAGGTAACTACTGTGATGTGGATAGCAGATAGCACGAGTATCAAAGCCCCAATGAACATCCAAAACTCACGGCTCCAAAGCGCTTCTTCTTGTTGTGCTGGCTCACGGAATACTTTTCGATAGGCCATGAATATCATCACTAGTGATGCCAACAAAAAGATGATGGTCAGGGCAGGGATCCAGGTTCCTTCACCCGGTAAGGCATCCTTTTCAGGCATGATATCGGTGGTAAGTAAATTGCCGAGCGCCGCGAGCAACAAGACCATGCAAAGTCCCAGGTAACCGGTTCGCCAGTGCTTCAATGGAAAAATCAACCATGTGGCAAGAGCCACAAAGAACAAGAGATAAACCAGCAATTGTGCCAGTATACCGCTATCCACGAAGGAGTGCACACTACTGTCACCCAACACACCGCTGCGGGTGAGGAACGTTGAATAAAGCACCATCAGAAATGCACTGATGTTCAATATCAGCGAGGCGAATACACTTTTTCCCTTCCTCAAATTCACCACCAGCAAGTGCGCTCCGGCGACCAATAAAAGCCATGGCACGAGGGAAGCGTTTTCGACCGGATCCCAGGCCCAAAATCCACCGAATCCCAGCGCTTCATACGCCCATGCACCTCCCATGAGAATGCCGGTACCCAATATCATCACCCCGAAAAATGCGAACGGAATTGCGGGCTTCATCCAACCCCGATAATCGCCCGACCAAAGTCCTGCAATCGCATAAGCAAAGGGAATCACCGTTGCCGCAAAGCCCAAAAAAAGTGTGGGTGGATGTATCGTCATCCAATAGTTCTGCAACAACGGATTCAAACCTTTGCCATCCATAAAAGGTTTTAAGGATAGGTAATCAGGTCGCATGGTCCAGGGCAGGCCAACATTGCTAACGTGCTCCCGCAAAAGAGTAAACGGACTGCTTCCAAACTGGAAGTCGCCGAAGTAAACACCCAGCAACATCGAGGTAAGAAAGGTTTGAACCACCGCCAAAATGGTCATTACACGCGGTTCCCATTCACGACCATATCGGATGAGCAACAAACCGAGCAAGGCATGCCAAAATATCCAAAGCAGAAAACTTCCCTCTTGACCTTCCCACATACAACTGAATACATACTTCATCGGCATCGCACTGTTCAAGTGGTCCCATGCGTATTTATATTCATACAGGTGATTGAACAGAATGTAAAGCAAACATCCGATGATGCTGAATACGGATACTACATGGATGACAAATCCTGCTCGTCCTGCTGATGTATAAACTTTACTACCGCCCTTCGCAGAAAGAAAATAGGAAGCGCCAGCGAAAAGGGCACTCACAAATGATAAGACAACAAAAAAATGCCCGCATTGACCGGGCCAAAGATGTTCACCGATGTATTGTATTTCGTTCATGTGTTGGCTGAAATCAGGAAGCGCTGAGCTGATGCTTTTGTTCGTTGTACTTGCTCGGACACTTCATTAATAGATGTGTAGAATGAAATGAACCATCGCCCTGAAAACTTCCTTCGATGGTCACACTCTCACTTTGTTCAAGTCCCATGGGTTTTCCCTTATCGTCTTGTAACCGCACCAGCACTGATTCTCCCTTAGAATCAATAACATGAAAGCAAGTGAGGTTAGCGTCGATATTCGGATTGTATTCTACGGCATGAGACTTATCGAAAGTGCCTGTGATTTTGACTTTCTTACCCGGCTCCAGTTTCGCTTCTGTAAAGGTGGCTGAGTCGCTTGATGCGATATATGTCGAGGCAACGATACCCGCCACCAGGGCGACACAAATGATGATGATAATTTCTGAACGCTTCATGAATTCTTGCGGTTAGATGCTTCCTCCCATTGAGATACCTTTCTATCGAGTCGAAAAAGATAGACCAGTAATCCCACTAAGACAATGAGAACAACCGCTATCACGACTTGTATTTTGCCGCTCTTGTAGAAGAACTCTTCCGTGTCACTCGATGCACGCGACGACAACGAAAGCAAAAGCAACATCCATAAACAAAATCCTTTCATCATTCAAATAACATTTTATTTCGAAGTAAGTTGATCCTGAACTGCAGATCATACATCCATATTCCTAAAAGGATGAAACCAGCGCACGCAGGATAGAACACCATTCTCAATGTGCTGTCCAAATCGTATTGTGAGAAGGCAGGATTGCCGCTCTTCCCCGGGTGTAATCCCTCGGCAAATCTTGGCATAACCATCAACAACATCACCATTAGAATACAAGCGAAGATGTTGAATATAGCAGCGAGACGAGCCCGTTTTTCTTCCTCCTGAACCGAACCTCTTAAAACGAAGTATGCGCCATACATAAGTGCAACGACCAGCGCCCCATTGAGCTGTGGATCACTTGTCCACCATGCACCCCAAGTAAACCTCGCCCATACTGAGCCGGTTATCAGCCCTAAAATGCAAAACACCATACCGGTGGCGGCAGAAGAAGATGCCCTGAGGTCGGCCATCAGAGATCGATTGACATCCTTTGACATCAATTGTGCGATACTATGACGGAAAGAGATGAACATTAGAACGAACATGGTAAACCACATTGGCACGTGCCACATGAGATTTCGCATCGACTCAATGATGATGGGCTGATATGGAATCCCATTGATCACCGCATTTTCCGCAGCAATTTTTACTGCACAGGTGACCGCGCCCCGACCCATCGTAAAGCCTTTGCTGGTAATAGCTCCCGGCGCAGAGATGGTGCCGTCGATACTGTTGTTGGCGAAAAAGGAAAAGCGTTGCGACAACAATGTATCGGGAAGTTGAACTCTGGCCTGAATGTGTTGAGACTCTTTGGATAGGATTTCAGCGCAGAAAACCTGACCGGAATCATTGCGAACGAAGACCTGCAGATCAGAGCTTTGGTCGAAATGAGTGGCATAGCCAAAGAGATCAAACGTGTTCTGACCTGGGGTGAAATCTCCTGCTTGCACCATGGATCCGCCCGGCTCCATAGGTAGATAAAGCGACATAAATCCTGCGTACAAAAGCAGTGCAGCACAAATCCACTTCAACCCTTTTTTCATTCGCCTTTCATTATTCGCGCCAAAGGTACGGGAACATGACAAGAGACAATACCCAAGAAAGTACTCCCAGCGTGATAGTGATCATGAAAGCATACGGATCTGATACTACACTTTCTGATGCCATTGCTGCCTTGGTCATTTTGACCACAGATAACAAGACTGGCATCAACACGGGAAATCCCAACACGGCCAACAACGACATACCCTGCGAAGCCCGATAGGCAAGGCCCGACACAAATGTGAGCACTGAGCCCATGGCTGCGCTGCCAATGAAAATGGAAAAGAACATCGCAAGTTGAGACGCCCCTCTCGGCAGATCACCACCGAAAAAAAGCAAGAAAAAAAGCAAGCCCAAAACATTGAGTACAGACACGAGCAAAGTATAGTAAAGGGTTTTGGCGAGAATGAGCGATCGCGGACTCACCAAGGTGTATAGGTACATCTGCACTCCGGGCGTTTCAGTTTGAAATGCGCGCATAGTGGTATTGATTGCTACGAACAATCCGTTGCTCCACACTGCCGCCACCCAACCATCGGTTGAACTGATTTTTCCTGCCGCGATAAAAACTACATATACAGCTGCTACTGCATACAAAACCAATCCAGCTATAGAACTGCGACTGCGGACTTCCATCAGCCATTCGCGATGCAGCAATGCCGCTATTTCTTTCATTGCGGTAAAATTAGACGCTCCTCCATTCTTGCCAAAGTTGTGTAAGACCAGCAGAAGCCCCGGAAGCGATGGCCCGAATACGTCCGCGACGTAAAACCTCAGGTATGTCGGGGTCTACAGCGATAATTTCACAATGTGCTTGAGCATAATGAATGAGACTTGCAGCCGGATATACCTGCATCGATGTGCCCACAATCAAAAGGATGTCGCACTGCATAACCAGCGGTATAGCTACTTCCAACATCGGTACCGCCTCTTCAAACCAGACAATATCCGGACGCATAGCATGACCTTGCGGACACTTCTCCTCGATACTCATTTCCCGATAACCGATATCAACTCTGTAGTGATCCTCAACGACGCATTTCGCTGAGGTAATCTTACCATGCAGATGAAGAACCGATGAACTACCTGCCCGTTCATGAAGATCATCTATATTCTGGGTAATGATTTGCACATCGAAAAGTTCTTCCAGATTCTTGAGCACGTTATGACCTTCATTAGGATTTGCGGCGGCAATATTTCTGCGGCGAGCGTTATAAAATTCCAATACTAATTCGGGATTTTTCTTCCAGCCACGCGGAGTAGCCACCTCATCTATCGAATAATTCTCCCATAATCCGTCGTTGCCGCGGAATGTTTTGATGCCTGATTCTGCGCTCATTCCAGCACCGGTGAGCACAGTTAGTTTGCGTTTGGCTTTCATTGTGTGAGGCATAGTTAATGTCAAGATTACACTTTACCCAAAAAGCGGACTATTTTTGCACGATTTTTTTTTGAAACCTGAATGACTTTAGAACCTCTCGAACTGCTCGAAATCAGTGAAGGCAAGAAGCTTTACGACTATCAGGCTGATGCGCTCGATAAAATTTTTGGCCGGCTGAAAGAGTTTCCGGATAGATACAACCTCTGTTTTCAATTACCTACCGGAGGTGGCAAAACGGTGATCTTCGCTGAGATTGCCAAACGCTACATCCAACAGACCGGAAAGAAAGTTCTTATCCTCACCCACCGTATTGAGCTGCTGCACCAGACATCCAAGCATCTCACCGATATCAAAGTGAAAAACAAAATCATCGTGAGCAAGGTGAAAGACCTGCCCGATGAAAGCCAGTACAACTGCTTCGTGGCCATGGTGGAAACGCTGAACAACCGCCTGCGCGATGACAAGATGGACTTTGAAAATCTGGGCCTCGTGATAGTGGATGAGGCGCATTACAACTCGTTTCGCAAGCTTTTCAAGTGGTTTGAAGACCAGGTGGTACTTGGGGTAACTGCCACTCCCCTGTCCTCCAATGCCGAATTGCCGCTGCATGAAAACTATCATGAATTGATCGTTGGGGAAAGTATCGCCCGCCTCATTGAGAAAGGATTCCTATCGAAAGCTACAACCTACAGCTACGATGTCAGTCTGCACTCACTGAAACTCGGCATCAACGGTGACTATACCGTTAGCAGTTCGGAGAAACTGTACGGCAATTTCTTCATGCAAGAAAAGTTGCTCTATGCATACGAGCAGAAAGCCAAGGGCACTAAGACACTCATCTTCAACAACGGCATCAATACCAGCAAGCAAGTATTTCAATTATTCAAAGAGGCAGGATACGATATCCGACATCTAGACAACACTCACAGCGAGGCCGAGCGCGCCGAAATTTTGGAATGGTTTCACAACACAAAAGATGCGGTGTTGACCTCTGTTTCGATTCTCACTACAGGCTTTGATGAGCCCAGTGTAGAGACCATCATTCTCAATCGTGCAACCAAGTCGCTCACCCTATATCATCAAATGATTGGACGGGGCTCACGCATGTTTGGTGAGAAAAATGAATTCACGGTTATTGATCTTGGCAACAACGCCCGCAGGTTTGGCTTGTGGGAGTGCGATATCGATTGGCATGACATCTTCAAAAATCCGGACGCGTATGTGCAAACCATCATCAGTGATGAGCAGATGGAGCGGGAAATGGTTTACGAAATGCCGGATGAGGTGCGAGCCCTATTCAAGAATTCTCCTGTAATAGAATTTGATATGCGCCTTGAATACACAAGGATGATGCGCATGGGCGCGCGATCAAAAGACGTATTAGACCGAAGTATTCGACAGCATGCCGACATGGTTTTGCAAAATTCAACAGACTTCCGAAGTGCATCAGAACTTGTAAAGATTCTGGAACCCGACATCAAATCGCGGGTCAAGCACTACAGCTATTGCATCAGCAAGAGCACCGAGAACTACCTGCAATGGATGCGCGATGAATACACACGCAAACTCTTGCATGTATTGCGATCGGAGTTGGCCTAACGTGTAACTTCCGCAATAAATAATTCTTTGGATACCGCGATAATCATTTTGATTGGAGCTGCGCTGTGCGGTTCCTTTCTCAGTTTTTTCTGTGGCTTCGGATTGGGCACCTTGCTATTGCCGGCGTTTCTCCTCATCCTTCCCGCCCCTGCGGCTATTGCAGCATCAGCAATAGTGCACATGACCAATAATCTTTTCAAGTTGTATTTATTGGGTCGACATGCCAACACATCCTTGCTGCGCTCATTTGGATTATGGTCAGTAATAGGAGCTTTCACCGGTGCGGGGGGTCTCGTATATTTAGGAGGATGGAATATCGAGTATTCATATAGCTTGTTCGGTTGGTCGGCAAAGATGACCTTGCTCAACACAGTCTTAGGAGTTGTGATCATTGGCTTTTCCTGGTTTGAGTTGTCTGCCGCAGCGGAGCGTGGTATTGCGATGAAACGAAACACGCTCGCTGCCGGAGGGTTGATATCGGGGTTTTTCGGTGGATTGAGCGGCCATCAGGGAGCGTTGCGCAGTGCCTTCCTCATGCGGGCAGGTTTGAGCAAAGAGGCCTTTATGGGCACACGTGTGGTGTGTGCTTGTCTGGTAGATCTCACGCGTATTACGGTGTATTCGAGTGATATTGGATCATCGTGGCAAGACATCCGCTGGGTCCATTGTATGGTTGCCATTATCGCCGCCATCGCCGGCGCATGGCTTGGCAACCGTTATCTGAAAAAGATAGAATTACCCATACTGAATCGTATGGTATCGATTGCTCTCATACTATTTGGGATAAAGCTGATTTTGGGCTTGTGAACAGAAAGCGTGGGCGGAAGTGATACGAAATGACTCAAACTAAAACTATGTGAATGCCTTTGATAAATTTTATTTGAGCTAATTCACACGAAAAAATTGCTCATTAGAAATAATGCATATTGGTATTTTAGCCCATTAACACTTGCGCATGAAAAAACTTTTATTCATCATTTTACTTGTATCCAACCATACAATTTGGTCACAGAGTATTCATTTTAATATGACTGGTCAAACCGATCTTGCTTGGAATTTGAGTGATATAGTCGAAATTCGGTATGGTCCCACCGACATGATTGTTGAATTTACTGCTGGTTCCTTTTATGAGCTCCCTTACAATCAAATTATAAGTTTTCAATTTAAAGAATTCAATGTTTCTGTTTCAGAACAGAAACTCTTGAATGTGAATGACATAACTCTATATCCCAATCCAACAAATGACTATTTAGCACTCCACTACCAGCTTAGCGGATCAGACCAAATCAGAGCGGCGATATATCACTTAGACGGGCGCATGGTTAAAGAGGATTTTCTTGGATTTAGACCTCAAGGCGAACAACGAGAATCAATTGACGTAAGCGGATTATCCTCCGGCTCATATCTATTAAAATTATTCGGTAATTCTTGGTCGACTTTTATTCACTGGGCAAAACAATAGAACGATTAAGGATAGAAATAAATCAAGTGGGAAAAAGTGATTATGAAAACATCTCTGGTCGCTCCAATTATTGCAAAAATAATTTTCGTTTCACCGCATCCATTTCGTTTATCCCACAAGGGATAAATGAATACTTTTGAGCAATGGATTAATCATCATGGAAAGAAGGAAGGTAATGGTTTTCCCTTATTCGATGGGAAGTTCGCCTGAGTCAGCACGATTGATGCGTATGATGGAAAAGGCTGGGCTCAAAACTCTATTACCAGAGCAGAATTCAAGCTATGATTCTTTGAGTAAACAAGCGGAATCTTCCGAAATCATTTTCATATCTGCGCGTGAGCATGATCTTGAGTATCGCGAGTATTCATGGGATCAGGCCATAGAGAAAATTCAAAGTATACCCCTAAGCGAGCAAAAACAAACCGTAGTTTGGTGTGATCTGAAAACAATGAACAAACTGCGCACGTCAGAACAGTCGTTGCGGCTAAATTCGATAAAACAAATATTTCCCAATCAGCATTTTCTGACTTATCGTTCAATGATTAAGTTGGTCGATGACCTTAGATCATTGCAGCGCCATATCAGAGAGGACGCGCAAACTGGAAAATGTGATGTTTCTTTAATTGCCAACGCAGCAGATGAGATGTTGTTAGATAAAACAGCAATTATCCTTGAAGGCATGCTCAAAATTGAATGTATACGCGTGGATGCCTCGGAGGAAAAGGATTACGAAAACATATGTGCCAATGCGCTAAAAAACTCGCGTATGGTTGTCGTACTCGCAGGAGCAGCCGGAGAATGGGCAATAAATTTTACACGTCAAATATGGAAGAACAACGGAGGCGCATCTTCCGCAACCCAGCTATTGGTGTTATTTGACAGGCAAAATTTCAAGCAAGCAGTGGACCTGAAAATTCCTGGTGTAAGGGCATTAGTATCTGATGACTCAATGGCAGGTCTTGAAATCAAAATTGAATTTGACCGAAAGATGTCCTCATTAAATGGGTAATATAGTTTGTCCATATCCGGGTTTACGTCCTTTCGAGGAGGAGGAAGCGATATTTTTTAAGGGTCGCGAACAACACATTAAGGACATCATTCGTCAGCTCGAAAGAAAAAATTTCGTGATGATAACCGGTGCATCAGGAGATGGGAAATCTTCCATTGTTTACGCTGGCATGATTCCCAATATCAAGGCTGGATTTGCCAAAGGACACTACAACCAGTGGGAATTTGCCGTTATTAAACCAGAAGGCAAACCCCTTCGGAATCTTAATCGTGAATTAAGCAAAATTTTCGGCATTGAAGAAGAGGCCTTGTATGATGAGCTTTCATTGGGCTTCTCATCACTCGTTGATATCTATACTCAAAGTAACTTGTATGCGAATGAGAGCAGTGATGATTGGCATCAGCTTGACATAGAGGGTAAACGTCAAGTTCGCAAACAAGGTCGCAACCTCTTTATTCTTGTCGATCAATTCGAAGAGTTATTTACTAACTCTGAGAACTTCCTTGATGGAGAACCTAGTGAAGAGGCGGAGACACTTGTAAATCTTCTCACTGAAACAGTTCATTTAGCAAACGCTCGTCAGCTTCCTATTTACATCGTTTTCACCATGCGCTCCGATTTCATCGGTAATTGTCCTGGATTTCGAGGTTTGCCGGAAATTATTGGTTATAGCCATTTTTTTATTCCTCGGCTCAATCGTGAGGAAATTGAGAAAGTCATAACTGAACCCGCATTGCTGAACGGGAATAGCATATCAAGGCAACTCATCAATCAATTGGCAGCTGCTGCTTCAGAGGGCGCAGATCAATTGCCAATCGTGCAATTTGCGCTCAATCGAATCTGGCATCTAGCTCAAGCGTTTGAAGAGCAAATGGATATCATACACCTTGCGATGGCGGGTGGAATAGATCCGCTCGAATTAACAGAGTCAGATAGAATCAAGTTTTTCGACTATCGAAACAAGCTGCCTAGAGATTTGGTTCCGCTTTTCGAAAACCCTTCATTACGTAACGTGCTCAACCTTCGGGCGAATCAGTTAATGTTATTGGCTACCGAGAATTTTATAGCGGCTCATAAAGACTACAGAAAGGAAGAAGTGCATAGCGCGCTGCGCGTAAGTTTCGAGGCGTTGACCAAAACGGATGGAGGACGAATGGTTCGACACCGTTCGTCATTGCAACAAATAAGGGGTTTGATTGACAATCCGAAATTTGGGGAGAGCAAAATCGCACAATTGCTTGAGATATTTAGAGAAGAAGGCAATAGTCTACTCTATCCAAGTTCTAGGCAAATAGCTCACCTTCAAGCTCACGATTTCCTCGACATTACACATGAGGCCTTGATTCGTAACTGGGTTTTGTTGCGAACATGGACACAAGAGAATTTTTTACGGATTGCAGATTATAACGATCTCCGAACTCAATTATCGCGATGGAATGAAAGTGGTAAAAAGACCAACTTCCTTCTTGCTTTGGGGCCGCTAGAGCAATTTGAAAAATGGTTTAAGGAAAGTCACGTAAGTGCTTATTGGATTGCGAAAAACGAATCTGCTACAGGCATTTACGAAGACAAATTCAGTTCTGCATTGCATACACTGAATGAAATGACCACATACCTGGAAGCATCACGAAATCATCTCAATTTGATTTCCCGTCAGAAAAAGATGCGATCTAGATCTGTAATGGTAACGGGAACTGTAGCGATAGTAATATTGAGTTTGATTAGTTTATGGGCAGTACAACAAAAAAATCTCGCCAACGAGCAAAAAAGTCTGGCGGATGATAAGCGCGCAGAGGCGGAGTCATCGCGAAGCGCGGCAGAAAAATCGAAGGAAGAAGCATCCCTTTCAGCGGAAATAGCCAGAACCAAAGAGCAAGAGGCATTATTGGCTCAGAGTGAGGCTGAACTTGCTGCGCGACTTGCCAATGAACAACGCTCCATTGCGGAAGCGAAGACCATCTTTGCTAACCAACAGCAAGTACTGGCAAAATCAGAGGCAGATCGGGCCAATAGAGAAACGGAAAAAGCGAAAGAACTCAAAGATGCTGCGGAGTTTGCAAGGCAACAAGCTGAGCAATCTGAAAAAACTTCGAGAATATTATCTGAGCGTGCATTTGCACAAGCGTTAGCATTCATGGGTCAACAGAATTATGATAACCCTGCATGGTCAGCACAGTTCTCACATCACGCTTTGCAGAAACATTTGAGTTTTGGTGGACATAATATGGATCCGCTAATTTTCAAAGGTTGCTTTGAGAGCTCTTTAAAGGCCTTTGGCAAGGATATGGCATTTGCTGTTGCGGGAACATCGACCACTGTGGTAAGTGACTCACGGATAACAAAATCCAATACCATAAATAACTTCCAGAGTATTTGCTTTTTCCAATCTTCAAGTGGTCCATCATTCATCACCAAAAGTGGCGAAGTGATAACCTTAAGTGCAGATGGCAAAGAGTATGCGAATGCAACTTCTATTGGCTCTGGAGTTTCATTCATTGCGATCGATGAAAATTCGGGCAAACTATTTAGGCAGGGTGAAGGCTATAGTGTTAATTGTGAATTTATGCCAGTTGTAGTGTATGATCTCAAACAAAAGAATGCTTTGATTAAGAATTTCAATTGCATTGATAAGATTGGGGTTTTGAAAGGCGCTAAATACTTTTCTTCAACAGGTAAATATTTACTATTATCTAAATCTGGACGCTCCTTTTTAGGTACGGGCGACCCTGATGATAAATGGTTTGAAACGCAGATCAATGAAGAAATTATTGCGGCCTGCACCCTATCGGAAGGAATGGTTGCAACGACCCGATCTGGAAAGCTATTTTACATCAATAGTAACGGGGTATTTAGCGAAATAATGGCAGCGAATTCACATGGCAAGCAATGTTTTGCAATAGCACCTTCATCCGGCCAAAATTTTTACATTGGTTATTCTGATGGTGCTATAGAGAAATTGGTTTATAAGGGTGGAACATGGTCGAATGAGAGGATTCAAATAGCAAGAGGCTCCATGGTTACTAAGCTATACTGCAATAACACGAACAATACTTTAGCCGCACTCTTTGCCGACAATTCCATTGCTATCATCAAGCCACAGCAAAAGACAATCAATTTGGAATTGAATGAAAAAATTGAAGCGTTGGGCATTTCTGATAATAATGATCTCATCATTAACCTGAACAATGGTTCGACCAAAACAGTTCCTCTCAATCTTCATGTTATGAATCAGATATTCTGTGAAAATCTAGATGATTTCACCGAAAGTCAATGGAACGAGATCTTTGGTAGCGAGTATCCTTTCACCCCCATAATATGCAACCGTGAGAAATAGGACATATTATATTTTTTGTTTATTTTCTATCATTTTCGGCGTTAACTCGAGCGCTCAAAGTGTTGACACCATTTACAGAAATAGCCGTGAAATAAAAATTGCCAATACCTTCACTGTAGAAATCCAAGATCGGATATTCGAAAATGTATTTACATCACAATATAAGGAGTCAGAACGATTATTCAAAGAGGGAAAATTCATCGAATCATTGTATAGGAGCAAAAATTTTATTGGTTCCGATGAAATAAATTCCTCTGCATTATTTGGCAGGTCTTCTAGTGTGAATAGCAAGGCTAAGTTTTACGAGTTGATTGCATTAAATCAGTTGGCGTTGGATAATTATATTGGTGTTGATTCCGCGATAAAAGAACTTCTAAAAGAAGACATTAACTATACACCTTCCGATATTGCAAAGGATGATTTATTCAATAGAATCTTCGCATCTTACAGCATACAGCCCACGTTTTCTATCGGCCTAATTGGAAACCGAATCACACCTCGTTTTCATAATACCAAAAGCTTGTCAATACACGAAGATTTTGATTACTCCAAGTCGCTTGAAATGTCTAATTCCAGTTATGGTTTTGGAGCACTATTTTATTTTCATTGGAAAAAAATAAGTCTCGGCAATGAATCAACTTGGAACACATGGAAAATCGAACGTTCCATTTCGCATTTTAGTGGCAAGTATGCTTCTGAATTAAGAGAAACATCACGCTTTTTCAATTCAAAATTTTGTCTCCTTAGAGATTTCAGCCGGCCACTCCATTTTTCCCGAAAAAACAAGATACCCGTTAGACTTTCATTGGGCCCATCGTATTGCATCATGAAATTGAGATCAAGTGACGGGGTTATTACTTCCTTACTTCCGCTCTATTCATTCAACTCCGGTAACTCCTCTCCAATAATTACGGATAATCCCAGCATTACAACGCGTATTGACCTGGCGCAAACACGAAATAAAGTAAATAACTTAATCGGCTTAGAGGCAAAACTTTGGTTTTACATGTTCAAAAGATACTGGATGTATTCATTATCCTATCAAATTGCTTTGGAAGAGTATACCAGTGAGTTCCTTTCTTTAGGAAATGATATACTCTTCAATACATATTATGTTGATTCACCCACCCGACTTAGATGTTTTCAGATGAGTCTCGCGTATTGCAAACCTCTTCGCCCAAGAGTTTCTTCACCCGTCAAATATGATTAGATATATAACACAAATAATTGTTACTATTATTTTAACGACCTCTTGTCATAAACCGGAGTTTATAGAACCTGAACCTGCCACTGTTAGAATGTATGGTTTTGGTGTCAGTGAAAATCATAAGGTATTTCGAAATGGCGATATCCTTCAAATTCTGCAACCCACTGAAAAAGGGAAATGGGAAATTCGCAGCATCCAGGTTGAATCAATGGAACAAGCCAGCGTTACCTCCTTGGATATAAATAATATTTTAGGCTCTTTAGGTATTGAAAACATAACATTGATTGGAACGTCGGAAATTCTGTCATATGAAAATGGATATTATGCCCTTGCAGTTTTATGTAAATCGGATAACATAATGCAATTACGAGTAATTAAACTAAACAGCCTATTTCAGCCAATTTTAATTTCAAATGCTACACAATCAAGCTACCAGTTAAATTCGGTGTATTCAGCACCTGCAATTTGTCTTCGTGAAAATTACTTGTACATAACTTATGGTATCAAAAGCAACAGTGTGTTTAAAGTGAAAACGTTTCGATACTCAACAGACGATTTATCTTACACCTCATTAGGAACAGCTTCGATCCCCTTATTATCGACCGTTATGAACGACGGTGCAAAAACTCAACTCATCGTTAATTCCAATAAGTTCATTACATATTGCCAAATGGAACCTGAACAGTACTTTATTCTTGAGGAAAACAATGGAGAAATTGTTAGTATGCTAAGTCATCCCATTTCTGATTTTGGCATTACTCATCACCATTCTCTTCATAACTACAATAACCAATTATATGCAAGCTGCGAGGGACAAAGTTTTGCTGGTTTGATAAGTCTGCAAGGAACAAACGCCATAGGAATCACCAATTCCTATAATCCAAAACTACAGTATTGTGAGATAAAAGATGATCAGTTGACACTTTCTATTAGGAGCATTCCGCCAGATTTGTCAACGCCAGATTTTTCTTCACTTCAATTTTATGATTCTAATGAAAACATAAAAGTTTCTCTTCAGCCAGAAGACATCCCTGTGATAACGCCGAGATACATTTATGCTGAGGCCGAGACTGATGGCACTTATACTCTTCTCGGTCTTACATCAGATAACCAAACGTTTCTCATGAAGATCGATGGTAACGGAAAAATAATTTCCTTTTAGATATGAGCGACGATCGCAATGCCTTAAGACAAAAAATGCTCTTAGAGATGAATGAAAAATTACTCATTCAACGGAAGGAGCTTGATGAAGAAATTGAGAATATAAGATTGGAAAAAGCTGAGCTTGAAAGCGAAAAACTGAGAATTGACGAGAAGAACAAACTGTTATGGGAGCAAAGTGCGGCAATTCACCAAGAAAAGGAAAGGATTGATCATCTAAGAATTGAACTCGAAAGCAGGCATCAGGAAATTATGGATAGCATTCAGTATGCTAAACGAATTCAGCGCAGCTTCATGTCGTCTGATGCCTATTTACAGACGCATCTCACCAAAATGGGTTGTGATTACTTTGTTTATTTCAGACCCAAGGAAGATGTCAGTGGTGACTTTTACTGGTCGCATGCGCTTCATGATGGATCGCTTCTGTTAATGTGTGCAGATAGCACTGGACACGGTGTGCCAGGGGCTATTATGAGCATTCTGAATATTTCCTCACTTGAGCTTGCGGTAAAGGATGGCGCACACAACCCTGCCGAGATACTCAACTTCGCCAGAACACAAATTATTAATCGCCTGAAAAATGATGGAAGCACTGAAGGCGGAAGAGACGGTATGGATGGCGCGTTATTGCGTCTTCATTTCGAAAGCCGAGCGATGCAGTATGCGGCATCCAATCAACCCGTTTGGTTATACCGAAAAGGTGAGATAAGTATTTTACGGGCCGACAAAATGCCGGTTGGAAAGCATGACAAAGACCAAATTCCTTTCAGTCTTGGAGAGGAGATACTGGAGATGAATGATATGATTTATTTACATACCGATGGATATGCGGATCAATTCGGAGGACAAGATGGAAAAAAATACAAATCTGCAAATTTGAGAAACTTGTTGGCCCAAATTGGTCATTTACCTTGCAAGGAACAATATCAAATCATCAAATCAGAGTTTGAAAAATGGAAGGGGGAAAATGAGCAAATTGATGATGTTTGCATCTTGGGCCTCCGAATTACTGAATTCATAAAATGATCTTTTCACCGAATAATAATTACATGAAGTTTGCAATCTGCATTTCGATGGCACTCATGCCATTCCATCCATACTTGGCTCAAGAATGGAAGCAAATCATTCAATTCAATAATGGGAATGTACAGTCTCAACCAACAGATAGTCTCGTAAAAATGTTATTTCAAGACGGAATGGTAAAATGGATGACGGAGGATGGTACTATTATTGAATCTGAAAGAAATACGATCGATAGCGTATTGCTTATGAGCTATTCAACTAACCACACTTGTGGAGCCGAGAATGTTCACAATTCAGATATTCCATATGGCACATTAATAGACCAAGAAGGCAATGAATATCGCACGGTTGTTATCGGTAATCAGCGATGGATGGCAGAGAATTTAAAGACTAGTATATACAGAAATGGAGATACAATTGCACAGCTCAACCAAGCAAATTGGACCACCGCTACCCAAGGTGGCTGGATGTATTACAATGACAACCCCGAAACGAATTGTCCTCATGGTAAGTATTACAATTGGTACTGCATTGATGATGAAAGAAATGTGTGCCCAGTAGGATGGCATGTGCCTACCATTGATGACTATAATATTTTAGTTAAGGAATTGGATCCTGATGCCGCTTCCTTTGGAGGAAATCCGTTCTATTACCATGCAAATATTTTAAAGCCGTTAGTGAATACAACAGGAAATTTGTTCGCAGGCAACGGTTATTGGCTGGAAGAAAATTCTCATACCAATACAACCGGACTTTCAATATTACCTTCCGGTATTATAGAAAATCAATCGTCCTACGGCCAGGGTGAGCAAGCGGTCTTTTGGTTAGCTTATGCCACTCCTAATTTCGAAAATCCAAATATTCTCGATGGCTATTACATGTATACTTCAACATTTCAAGGAAGCGACCCCAGTTATCCTGCATTGGAAATTGATCGATTTTCAACTAACGGAGTGGGATTAAATATCAGATGTATTCAGGATGATGTAAACGGCCATATTCCCGGATGCACCGACCCGAGCGCCTGCAATTACAATGTAATGGCTGAGGTAGAAGATAATAGCTGCAAGTTTATCGGCAGCAATTGTGATGACGGACATTCCTATACATACAACGATCATTACGGTGATTTCTGTAATTGTCAGGGGACGACTATCTACTTATCGCATTCTTGCGGCACACCAGATTTTAATACTTGGGATCCAGACGTGAACTACGGAACACTTACAGACCTGGAAGGAAATAACTACAAAACCATTCAGATTGGTAATCAGGAATGGATGGCCGAAAACCTCAATACAGGGATTTATCAAGATGGTACATTTATAGACACAATTCTAAGCAATCATCCCACAGATACCTATTACACGACGGGCAAGTGGGCCTATTACAATTTTGACCCCACCAACGAATGCCCAAAGGGAAAACTATATAATTGGAATGCCATAGATAGTCCTTTGGGGATTTGCCCCCTGGGTTGGCATGTACCTACACTCGAGGATTTTGACTCACTTCTGCATCATGCAGACAGTCATTACGACGAAAATTTTGCACTTTATGAAGGAGGCATCGCTGCCCGCCATTTGAATATGAATGGACT
Organism: uncultured Comamonadaceae bacterium; assembly: GCA_964555295.1. GTDB lineage: Bacteria > Bacteroidota > Bacteroidia > Flavobacteriales_D > Sanyastnellaceae > CAZKRL01. Next base: position 80,433 of record CAZKRL010000009.1, read on the forward strand.
TTATGGGACATATACTCTCTATTGTATTACATATTCAAACAGTGCAACTAATCGAACTGGGTTCTCTGCCCACCAATCAGGATTTTATCGAGAATATTATAATGGATTTGAGAATAGCTGTAGTGAGTTCTTATGTTGGTCATCCACTGAATCGCCTGTCATGCTGAATAATGGAATAACTCAGGGAAGCTATGCACTTCGCATTGGTGCCGAACCGTACAACGATTATTATGTGTCACCAATGACAACCGGAGCGGGGGTGGTAACCACATCAACACATGACCTGCTGCCTGTGCGATGCGTTAGGGATTGATTGAATGCGAATGCGATTTGAGTGTATGTGTGTGTTTTTTTTTATGAATTTTTCCACCGCTGATGCCAAACATGGAAACACCAATATCATAATTGAAATTGAAAGCATTCTCACACTCAATTAACATGCGAGGCAACTCTTTTTGGATTCAATATATTCTCTAATGAAAATCAGATTTATATTTCGTGCTAAATTGACCACTTTACATTCTTACACCTTTCCAATACACTTTTAAAGACTATCAATTTGCTCAACCCAATTATTATACTTTACAATAGCTTTTCCACGAAAACCCTCAAAATGTCACAACTATTAAAGCCATTCACCTTTATCATCTTAATGATTCAATTAAATTTCTCCCATGCGCAAGTGCTATTTGTGCAAGGTGATGTGGTCAACATACGTAGTTCAGCATCCACTTCCGGCGCAGTAGTAGTTAAGGCGAAAAGATTGGATGAACTGACCTTGATAAAGCGAGCTCAACTCGAAGTGGTAAACGGGATTGAAGATTATTGGTACTTCGTAAGAACAAACAATGGTAAAGAAGGTTATGTATTTGGACAATTTACCTCGCTGAAGCGGGAAGGCCAAAGGACAGAGGAGCTCATACTCAATGAGGTGTCGATGGGTGATTGTTATCATTTGATTTTTGGTGAAATCGATTTTGGATCCGGTAAGAATGACCTTGGAGATTTTGAGGCCATATCCGACGATGAAACGAGTGCCGAACCACGCTATATCGGAAAACGCTTTAGGGTTACGTATAATGAGCTATACTGCATGCAATATCCCATGTGCAATCCAGATTTACCTCTGGAACTGGCTCAGGTACCAACCATTTTGAAATTGCAGATACTTGAATAGGAAGCCATTGTACAAATTGAATTGTTACTGCATCGCCCTTTTTAATGCGTTTCGACTGATATTTCCTCTAACTTCATCATCCAATCAAAAATGATTATTTCATTACCGATGAAAACTATACTAACCATACAAATTATCTCGTTGGCAATTTCGGTGAGTGCACAATCACTCACTTCGATTGAATCTGCTGAGTTCAATCCTGCGGGTCATCAATTTCTGATTTCAAATCAAAATAACCTAATCGTCGTAAACGAGAATGGAGTGCCAACTTCCTCTCTTCCCATTGCAGTAGGTTATGGCATGGAAGTAATGGGATCTTACCTTTTTGTAATTTCTGGCAATTCGGTGAATTGTTACGATATCAATACGAGCACAGAAATAAGCAGCGTGACCATCAGCGGTGCACAGTTCCTCAATGGTATGGCGTCCGATGGTCTTGCGCGGATTTGGGTTACCGATTTTGCAGCAAAGAAAATTCACGAGATTGATTTTAGCGATCTCCAAAACCCGATCGCTAACGTCATTGTTAACAATACTGTATCAACCCCCAATGGTATTTGTTATGATGAAATCAATAATCGGTTGGTATTTGTATCATGGGGGAATTCAGCACCTATCAAGGCTGTAAGCTTAGATGATTACTCTGTTACTACCATTCTCACCAATAGTGGGGTGGGCAATATTGACGGAATAGATAATGATGCCTATGGTAATTTCTTCATTGCCTCATGGTCACCCAATCGCATCACTCAATACAACAATGATTTCACAGTGTCGCAAACGATAACCGTTAGCGGGGGGCTGAATAGCCCGGCCGATATTGCATATGCGGAAGAAATTGACACCTTGATAATCCCCAATTCAGGCAACAATACGGTAAGATTTGTAGGATTCAGTGCACCCGTTTCCCTTGATGAAATGAGCAGCTCTAATTCATTGCAGGTTTATCCGAATCCTACCTCAGATTTTGTGGTTTGTGATTTTGAATTGCTTAATAATGAAACAGTAAACGTTTCAATAATCGATAATCTAGGTAAGCAAAACAACCTCTACAACAACGAAATACCGAAAGGTAAAAACAAATTAGTACTCGATATTTCGGCATTAGCGGGAGGCGTTTATCATTTGAATATCTCAGGAAAACAAATTCATGAATCATGTCAATTGGTTATTCAATAAGGAAAAAATATAATGCGTTCAAAGAAATCAAGAAGTGCTATTGAACTGAACATCGCATAGCTTCCTATAGAGTCCACTCATTGCATAGAGCATATTGTGATCGCCAATTTCTTCTACCCGTCCATTGTGTAACACTGCAATCTTGGATGCTTTCTGAACCGTTGATAAACGATGCGCTATCACCACGCTTGTCCTTCCTTGAGTTATCTTGTCAGTAGCAATTTGAATGAGACGTTCGCTCACCGCGTCTACACTCGATGTTGCCTCATCCAGGATAAGAATCTTCGGATTATGCACATAGGCCCTTGCGAAGGCCAGCAACTGTCTTTGACCAGTGCTCAAAAGAGCACCTCGCTCATGAACGTGATAGTCATAATTGTCAGGTAATGTCATGATGAATTCATGAATACCAAGAGCTCTGCAAGCGTCCTTCACATGTTCTAGGGTAATAGTTTCATTGTGCAAATTGATATTATGAAAAATACTATCGCTGAAGAGAAAAACGTCTTGGGAGACCAATACTACAGAATTCCGCAATACATCCAGCGAGTAATGACGGATATTTCGTCCATCAATAAGAATTTCTCCTTCATTTAATTCATAACTCCTATTGATTAGTGAGGCAATAGTTGTCTTGCCAGATCCAGAGGCGCCTACCAATGCAAGCATTTCTCCTGGAACAACCTTGAGATCAATGCCATGAAGAACCGCACGTTCCGTTGTGTATGAGAAGCCTACATTACATAGCTCAACTTCACCTCTCACTATTTGCGGAGATGCCAATAAAGTGTCACTATCCCGTTCTGACTCATCCTTATCAAGAAGGTCAAACACTCTCTCTGCATTGACCATTCCCATTTGAAGAACATTGAAATTATCAGCCATCTGACGAATCGGCCGATACATCATTGTGATGAAAGTTGAGAATTCCAATAGTAATCCCGGAGAAATTGCGGCAGCACCAGAGTAACTCATTCCCCACCACAACATCAAAGCGACAGAAAAAGCGCTGAGTAACTCAACGACCGGAAAAAAGACGGAATAAGCCCATATGCCTCGTATATGTGCGTCACGATGCTCAAGATTGATTGAATGGAACTTCCTTTCCTCAGCATTTTCTCTATGAAAAGCTTGAACTATAGCCATTCCGGAGACGTGTTCCTGAACGAATACATTAATTCTTGCAACCTCCCGCCTTACATCCTGAAAGGATTTTTTTACAGCTTTCTGAAAAATCCTTGTGGCCCAGAATAAGATCGGTATAGGAAGTATTACTGCTAACGTCAATTGCCAGTCGGTAAAAAACATAAAACCAATGATTACAATGAGCTTCAACAGATCTCTGAAAATATCAAGCAAACCAGCAGAAAATATCTCAGCTATTCCATCAACATCCGAAATATTTCTCGTAACGATTTGACCGACAGGAGTAGTGTCAAAAAAACTGGATCTAAATCGTAAAACCCGCTGAAACAAACGTTTCCGTATATCCAACACTACAGACTGCGCCATCTGATTGGCTGAAGTAGTTTGAAAAAATTGAATAACCGCCTCAAACAACAGTAGAAATACAAACCATAAAATATATCCAATCAAAGCGTCATGACCTATTCCGCTTACAGCGTTATCAAGCATAAGTCTGGATAACTCAGGTCTGACCCAAACGATGCCAGCCGATAAAAGAACCAAGAAGAGAGTTAATGAAAATAAAGTCTTTTGAGTCTTGCTCTCCTGGAGAAGCCTCAACAAAATTTGTGCCTTCAATTGTACTTTTTAGTTCTTGAATCGAAACGTCTTGAAGACTTCTTTCGATTTCTCCTTTAGCTTCCAGTAATCGACTGACTCAGCTGTGTATGTTAAGATGTACGCTTGATCAAAAAAGAACCATATATATTGCTCTTGAGTTAATCCGAAACCATTAAACGCCCCACTGAATTGAATGTGCCTGCATCTTTTGCCGCCATGCTCAACATATTCATCAACATTGAATTTCGCATCTTGATAGAAGAAACTAATATCCTTCACATGTTGATCTGAAAAATGTTCTAATGTTTCATTTTGACCCGGCAATGGCATGACATTCATTTTGAAAAAATCTTGATAATAGTCTTCATCATCAAGAAGCGGAGAGAATATCATAAATTCAGTACCCGAACTTTTACTATTATCTACACTCCAATTTTTTGGATAGCTAATGAAGAAATTGGCGTCTTCGAAGGGGAGTAAATCCTGTCCAAAAACTTGCGCGCCTAAAGCGAAAATCGAGATTGTAAAGAATAATTTCATCATAAAAACATTAGACAACAAATTTAGATAATTCTATTACACAGGTGCCTTCTTAACGATTATTTGAAACGGTTGAAGTAATGACCTCAATGGCTCGGCGTAAATAACCCGGGAAAGATGAAGACCTTGAGGAGGCATGCTCTGACCGGCGGCTCCTCTCCTACCCTCCGAAATAATATTCTCAATATTCTGAGGGGCGTACTTACACATACCGATATCGATGAGTGTTCCGGTTATGGCCCTTACCATATTTCGCAAAAACCTATCAGCAGTAATATGAAACCTCATTCGGTTGTCATCCAACAATTCCCAATAGGCATTTCTAATGTCACAAATACCTGTAGTTTGACCACCACCAGTTCTACTAAAACTTGAGAAATCCCTTTTCGCAATAAGTCTTTGAGCGGCATCATTCATCAAGGATACATCGAGATGCCAAGGAAAAAACGTGCTGAATTTCTCAATAAAAGGATTTCGCCTGGTATGAATATCGTAGTAATAAGAACGTTCAATGGCATGAAACCTCGCGTGAGCTCTATCGTCAACACGCCATAATCCTGTAAGGCCAATATCCCTCGGCAACATCATATTTAGGCGAAAAAAAATTCCATCCACATCTTCAATTTCCTTTTCAGCGTTGAAATGAAGAAAAAATTCTCGGGCATGCACACCCGTATCTGTGCGGCCACATCCAATGGTTACAACTGTCTCTTGACGCAATAGCTTTCGCAGGGCATCTTCGACGACAGCTTGCACAGTATGACCATTGGGTTGACGCTGCCAACCATTGTAATGGGTTCCATCGTATGAAATACCAAGAAAATACCTTGGCCAAACAGTTGTGTTATCCAATTCAGTTTTGTTCAAGAGCACCTTGTTCTATCTGCTCGGGTTGCAGACCCATCAAATATAATTGCACCGATGCACGAGTAACGGCCGTATAGTACCAACGATACAATTCTTTACCCGTCATCTCTTCTGTCAAGAATCCTTGGTCCACAAATACACAAGACCATTGACCGCCCTGAGCTTTGTGACAAGTAACTGCATAAGCGAATTTAACGTGCAAGGCGTTCATATATATATCATCCTTCAAAACCTTCTTGAGCGAATTCGCCTGGGTAACTTCAGGATAATCCTTTGCAATTTCATTTCTCAACTCAGAGAATTGCTCCTTATTGATACCCGCTTGCTCAATTTCAATGGTATTACAGAGCAAGGTACATTCAAATCTCCTCGGGTTTTCTTGATCGCATAACTCTATTTCAGCGGTACAAAATCGGAATTTCCCCTTTTGATCGAATCTAAGTATACGAACGATCTGAATGAAGTCTCCATTGGCGATAAAACCCGAACTCAATTCTTGTTGATTCCAAAAATAATTATTTCTAATGACCATCATACGGTCGCCACTCTGAATCTCCTCATCACAGCCCAGCACCCGCTGTCGAATCTGCTGATTGAAAAGATTAGCTCTCTTGTTACTTCTTGTGATGATAATGACATCCTCTTTTCCATGTTTTGAATAAGCTGCCTCCAAAGTTTCGGAAACTGAATCAATATTCTCCACGTCAGTACCAGGTTTAACCACCATTACCGGTAGCATTTGCATACCGGCCTCCTGCATGTCGCGCAACCGGTTCGCATTAAGCAAAATCCCCGATTCTAATTCTTGTCTAACTACCTGTTGTAAATGAATAGTAGCAATGGTAAGATCAAAACTCCTCCGTAATTCGTCTTCCATGAGTGCCGGACTACTGGCCATACCAACAGGGGGAAGCTGTGCGGTATCACCAAGTAGAATCAATTTATTTCCGTTACTTGCAAATACAAACTCCATGAGATGCCCGAGCAAATCCGACTCAGAATTATCGCCAATCATTGATGCTTCATCAACGATATATAGACAACCCGAATGACGATTCGGGCGAACGTTATAAAATCCTTCACGCCGATCATCAAATCCAAAATAAATCTGTCGATGGATGGTATAGGCCGTCCTTCCAGTGATTGAGGTCATTACTTTGGCGGCTCGACCTGTTGGGGCCATAAGCTCATATTGCAGCGAATATTGATCGAGACAGTTTAATAGCGCTTTCAAGCTCGTCGTTTTACCTGTTCCAGCGTGACCGTTAACAATGAGTGTTGCTCTTGGTCGAGCAGTGAACATCAGGCGCTGAAAAGCATGAAACAAACGAGTCTGATCATCCGTTGGTGACATCCCAAAATGCTGCAATAAGGAAAATTGAAATTGCTCGGGCGTGATTTGCATGTGGGATTTGGAATGTTCGTGGCACAATTTACAATTATGTTATTGTTGTAATAGATTCGCCTCCCAAAGCAAATGACAAATTTCAATCCAGAAATATTGGCGGCGGCAGTGATGCCAAGACAAATACAGGTAGATTCCGCGTCACTGTCATTGCTGTTATGCATTCGGCATAATCATGTTTTGGTTTCAGTGTTTGATCCTGCACGCCAAGGAGTTGTTTGGAGGGGCGAATTTGAGACCGACCCACTTCAATCAGAATGGGAGTCAGTGATTGAATTCATCAAAGAACGCAATTGGCATCGAACCATTTTTGGCACTTGTGCAGTGGTTTACGACAATTCGAGGGGTATACTCACGCCCATGGGGCTATGGTCGGAGGGTATTGTTGGGAGTATGTACAAGCTAGAATGTGGTGTGGATTTAATACACCCCAATTCAGTTCATTTACCCGAGTGGGATGTGGTTTATACCTCCGAGAATCCGACATGGAATGACGCCATCCGCAATCTTTACCCCAATGCACTTCTTTTATCAATCGATAGTATTTTACTGAGATACGCGCGCATCGTTGCCGATAATGAATCTGCTGTCTTAACCTATTTCAACAATGCATCTTTCCGAATTATCATAGTCAGAGAAGGCCGATTACTGTTATGCAATCAGTACAATGGTTCCACCCCTATTGATTTTCTCTACTATCTGCGAGTAGCAACCGCTGCCACGTCAATCGAGATGAAAGATTTGAAACTCTTCTTTTATTCAGAGGGAGAATTTTCATTTTCAGAAATCGGTTATTATTTGCCGGAGCATAATCATTGGAACTCTTCCAGCGAATCGTTTTGGGATGAAATTCACCGTAAATGCGTATCATAGGAGGTTCACTGAAGGGACGTACCCTTAAGGTACCTGCAAATTTCCGTGGCAGGCCTACTACAGATTTCGCGAGAGAAGGTCTTTTTAATATGTTAGGGGCAATGTTGGAATGGGATGAACTCGATGTGTTGGAGCTATACGCTGGAACAGGCGCATTCTCGATTGAATGCCTTTCGCGCGGTGTTCGTCAAGTCGACGCTGTAGAAATAGATTCCCTTCACGTCAAGTCGATCGCAGATAATTTCCGAAGCTTTGATTTTCGAAATGCCAACGTATTCCGCAACGATGCTTTCAAATGGTTAAATCATAATAACAAAGCGTATAATTTGATTTTTGCAGACCCACCGCACGACTTGCCCAATTTGAAAGAGTTGCCAAGCATAGTTATGAATTCAACCGCCTCTTCCAATGGTGCATTGTTCATCCTAGAGCATAATCACCGAGATGAATTCAGTAAGTATGAAAATTTTATGAAGAGTAGAAAATTCAGCAACGTCACTTTCAGCTTTTTCTCCGTACCCCCCAGATAAGGCAAATCCCACTTATTAAGAGTATTTATTAATTCACCACCAGCACTTTATGAAGATTGGATTTTGATGAGTTCATTTCCTGAATGAAATACATGCCGCTCGCTAAGTCATTCACCTCAAATGAAAAATTATTCATTGAATTCAATTTTAGCTCCCTTATCATCCTACCTACTCCATCAAGCACTCTGATGGATTTGTCACCAGTCGACATGATTCTGAAAGTTCCGTTATTGGGATTAGGAAAAACATGAATATCATCTGACTTCATTTCAATCTTTTCCTCTAAATGATCCAACATTTCCATGCAAACAGCAATGGCTACTGATTTGGTTCGAGCCGTTGATTGTCCGCAAGAATTCACGTTTCTTACCGATACACTTCCAGTGGCAGTTCCCCAGGTACATGTCATACTGGTAGTTCCTTGTCCTGCAGTAATCACGGCTCCTGTTGGCACGGTCCAAGATTGGGTAATCCCTGTTACCGCAGGGGTTGTAAATACAAGACCTGTTTGATTGGGACATGCAGTTGCGGGTCCGGTAATACTCGCAGGAGTTGCAGGAACTCGGGTAAGCGTCGTACTTCTGGTGGAGGTACCACCACAAGAGTTGGATGCTGTTACGGAAAGTGTTCCTGAAGTAAATGCACTGGTAATACTCAGTGTTATCGAGGTGCCATTATTGGTTACTATACTGCAACCCGCAGGTACCGACCAGCTATAAGAGGTTGCACCTGTGACCGCAGTGATGGAATAAGTAAATTGTCCGCCGCCGCACAAATTGGTAGTTTGACCACTGATGGTGGAAGGTGTTGCCGGACTCTTGTTGATGGTAGTGCTTCTCAACGCACTTTGCCCGCAACTGCTGTTGGCTCTTACCGACAGCGTTCCGGAAGTGAATGAACTGCTTACCG
>CAZKRL010000010.1:0-89556 GCA_964555295.1 uncultured Comamonadaceae bacterium
TTTTAGCTGATAACGGTGTGGTTCACGTAATCGACGCAGTGCTTTTACCAGAGTCAAACGTTGTAGAATATTTGGACGGTTGCACAGATATTTCTGCGTGTAACTATGATTCTTCTGCTACTTTGGATAACGGGACATGCTTTTTCAATGGTGAGGCTTGTGATGACGCAAACTCTGAAACAGTAAATGATATCTACGCCGACTGTATATGTTCGGGAACTGATTTGCCCAATACAGTGGTGGAAATTATCGTAAACAGTGCAGACCATACCACTCTCGAAACGGCTGTAATTGCAGCGGGTCTTGACGGTGCACTTAGCGGCACTGGTCCGTTTACCGTATTCGCTCCAACAGATGCTGCATTCGCTGCACTTCCTGCCGGAACGATTGATGCTTTGTTGGCTGACACAACCGGTCTTTTGGCCACAATCCTTACTTACCACGTGGTTGGCGCTCAGGCCCTTTCTACAGATTTAGTTTCTGATGTCTATATCACTACATTAAATGGAGACAGTGTATATGTGAATATCAATGCGAACGGCGTATTCATCAACAATGCTCAAGTGATTGCTGCTGATCTTTTAGCTGATAACGGTGTGGTTCACGTAATCGACGCAGTGCTTTTACCAGAGTCCAACGTCGTAGAATATGTGGATGGTTGCACAGATATTTCTGCATGTAACTATGATTCTACTGCTACTCTTGATAATGGCACTTGCTATTTCAACGGTGATGCATGTGACGACCAGGATGCATCCACTATTAACGATATGTATGTTGATTGTGGCTGCATGGGTGAAATTGATTTGCCTAACACGGTAGTAGACATCATCGTAAATAGCGCTGATCACGACACACTTGAAGCTGCAGTAGTTGCTGCAGACTTGGTGGGTGCACTCAGCGGAGATGGTCCGTTTACAGTATTCGCTCCAACCGATGCAGCATTCGCTGCACTTCCTGCCGGAACGATTGATGCCTTGTTGGCAGATCCTTCAGGTCTTCTTACAGACATTCTTCTATACCACGTCGTAGGTGCACAAGCGTTGTCAACCGATCTTTCAAATGGTATGATGATTACTACTTTAGAAGGAAACGACGTAACAGTTACAATCGATGCTAATGGAGTGTTCATTAACAACGCTCAGGTAATCGTTGCTGATTTGCAAGCTGATAATGGAGTGGTTCACGTAATTGACGCCGTGCTATTACCGCCGGCTCCACAGCCCTACACTGTAGTAGACATCATCGTACATAGCGTTGATCACGACACACTTGAAGCTGCTGTAGTTGCTGCAGACCTGGTGGGTGCACTCAGCGGAGATGGTCCGTTTACAGTATTCGCTCCAACCGATGCAGCATTCGCTGCACTTCCTGCCGGAACGATTGATGCTTTGTTGGCAGATCCTTCAGGTCTTCTTACAGACATTCTTCTTTACCACGTCGTAGGTGCACAAGCATTGTCAACCGACCTTTCAAATGGTATGACCATAACTACTTTAGAAGGAAACGACGTAACAGTTACAATCGATGCTAACGGTGTATTCATTAACAATGCTCAGGTAATCGTTGCTGATTTATTAGCAGACAATGGTGTTGTGCATGTAATCGATGCTGTACTTCTTCCTTCCGTAGCTCCAGTTGATGGTTGTACTGACATGATGGCTTGCAACTACAACGAATTAGCAACATCGGATGATGGTTCATGCTACTTCGTAGGGGACGCTTGCGACGATAATAGCGACACAACAGAAAATGATGTTGTGATGATGGATTGTTCTTGCATGGGAACACCGGTTGTAACTACCACTGTTTGGGACATCATTCAAAATAGCCCTGATCACACAACTTTGGAGTTGGCTATCGTTACTGCCGGACTTGACGGTGCTTTGTCTGGTGACGGTCCATTTACTGTATTCGCCCCAACCGACGCGGCTTTCAGTCAAGTGGATCCTTTGCTCATTACGGCTTTACTAGCAGATTTACCTGCTTTGAATGCAGCTTTGTTGTATCACGTAACAGGTACACAGTACCTTTCTACAGATTTGGCTGACATGATGGAAATTCCAATGTTGAGCGGTGATACTTCAATGATTACTATCAATGGTGACGGTGCCTTTATTGATGCGGCTCAAATTACTGTTGTAGATTTAATTGCCGACAATGGCGTAGTGCATGTAATTGATGCGGTGATTTTGCCCACCATGGTGGTTGAGAATAACACAATCGATTTCAGCATTTATCCAAATCCAGTGAATGAATCTTTCCGTGTGAACTCTTCGGAATATTTCAATAATCAACAATTGAGCATTTCGGACGCTACAGGAAGGGTGGTAAGCAATGTTGCATTGAATGGGTATTCCAATGTTATCAATGTGGCCAATCTCCCAGCTGGTATTTATACAGTTACATTGAAGAATGGGGGCACATTTGGTGTAAACCGATTCATAAAGAACTGATCGAACTGAATAAGTTTGTTGTAAATAGGTATTGAAAAGGGGGCGTGAGCCCCTTTTTCTTTTTCATCTTGATGAAACAACCTTTATTTGTTGCATATAATTGCCCCAATGAACACATTATCAAATACAGATTATATTGGAAAAGCGTTTAAACAGTTTGGCCGTGACGCCGGGGCATATATTGGCTTGATGTTGCTGACCGCGCTATTGTACTTTATCTTTTCCTTAATTACTGGTTGGGGAAGTTTGCTTTCTACACTAGTGTGCGGACCCATGTTGGCTGGTATCTTTATTTTTATCAGATCCAGTGAGGCGGATGAAAGGCCCGATTTCTCAAGGTTTTTTGGTGTTTTTTCGAATCGTTATTATCTCGCCTTCTTAGCGCAGAACATATTTGTAGGGCTACTTACGATCCTTGCAATCTCAGCTTTATTTGTGCTTTTTCTCGGGAGTCATTCAGAGGAAATAATATCTGCATTAACACAAATGCAAAGTGGCGAAGAACGTGATGTAAAGTTGGGTATTGAGCTATTAATTGGAATTGGAGTTAACTTTATACTGGCCGTCAGCATTGGTTTCGTCGTGTCGTTTATTATATCAACCTTATATTTCTTTGCTCCTCTTTTTGTTATCTATCATGATTTGAGTTTTTGGCCGGCAATGGAGGCGAGCAGGAGAATGGTATATACGCGCTTTTGGAAAATAGCGGGGTTTGTGGGATTGCTTGCATTACTTAATATTGCTGGAACTATTCTTTGTTGCATCGGCCTGTTGGTAACAATACCTGTAACTTACATTGCAATGTATAATGCCTTCATGGATCAGACATCGTCTGAATCGACTCTGTAGTCTCTCAAAACTTCCGAGATTCTCTCAGCCGGAAATCCTTTGCCACTCAAAAATCGAAAGAGTGCGGCATAGCGTTTTCTCTTGTCGTTGTGCTTGTAGTTATGAATCTTTCTGTCAATCCAACGCTTTATTTCGGTGAATTCATCCAAAACGTATTCTTGGTCCATAGCTTCCTGCACTATGATTTCAGGTATTGCTTTGGTCTTGAGGGTTAGCCTGATTCTCTTTTCAGGCCATTTTGCAATAACGGATTTGTCATGAACAAATGCCTTTGCATATCGTCGTTCGTCGATCCAGCCTTCTTTTTCAAGGGTGGCCAAAACATTGTCCGAAACCTCCGGATTTAAGCCGAACTTTTGAGCACGGGCCTTAAAATCCGCTCTGCATCGTTCACACTTGTTGCACCATTTTTTGAATTGACTTAGAGTTTCGGCGTTCATCGCTTGCATCGATTTACAAATTAACATCCACTTAAAGTTTCTGGGTAAGGGAAAGATGCAGTTTTATTACATTTGCAACCCTTTGCAGAATTCTCAATGAAAGAAGTACTCGTTTCAAAACTCGAAGAACTAATTAAGTCGGAAGATATATACTCCGCCAGAGAAGCTGTGCGGGATATCCGCAACGACTGGAAAGCAGAAACCGCAAAGGAACGTCAAGAACAGTTGGAGGTTTTTCGTAAAGCGCAAGAAGAGACCCCTTCTGAAGAGGAGTTCGTGTATGTGCCCCACGACATGGAAGGTCGTTATCAGGAATTGATGCGCCTCTATGAAGATCGCGTCGAGGAGCACGGAAGGAAACTGGCCGCAGAACGTCAGAAAAACCTGGAAGATAAAATCGCTATTCTGGATGAGTTTCAGAAGACCATTCAGGAGGAAGAGAATATCGCTAAGGCTTTTAGCGCTCACAAATCCTTTAAAGAGCGTTGGGAGGCCATCGGTGATGTGCCGGGAGATAAATATCATGATTTGAATGATCGTTGGCAGAAGTTGAATCATACATTCTTCTACAACATCAATATCTATAAGTCGCTTCAGGCACATGACCTGAAAATCAATCAGAAGAAAAAGGAGGAGTTAACCGAGGAAGCCCGCCGGCTCGCGGAAATCGAGAGTATTTCCGAACTAGAGATCATGGTGCGGAAATTCGACAGAGAATGGAAGTCGATCGGACCATCACCGCGTGAGACGTACGAAGCGATGGGTGATGCATTCTTCGGAATTCTGCGCGATGCTCAAGCGCGCATCCAGGCGCACTATGACGAGATACACAAACACAGTGATGAGAATCTCGCGAAAAAAATGGCACTCGTCCAAAAAATGAGTGAAGTGTTGTCTATGGAACTTGTCAATCTCGCGGCATGGAATAAATGGACCGATGAGGTGATGCAGTTGCAGGAAGAATGGCGCACTATCGGTTGGGCCAGAAAAAAGGACAATGAAGATGCCTGGCAGCAATTCCGGGGCTTGTGTGATTTATTCTTCTCAAAGCGCAAAGCATTTTTCGAGGAGAAGAGATCCGCGTTCAAGCATATCAAAGAAAAGAAGGAGGAACTTCTGGAGCGTGCGAAGGCATTGCAGAATTCTGAAGACTGGAAAGTAGCCACTGAGGAAATTAAGAAGTTACAGGAAGAATGGAAAGCTGCCGGCGCTGCAGACCCGCGAGATGAACAGAAATTGTGGCAGAAATTCAGGTCGATGTGTGATCACTTCTTCCAAAGAAAGAAGGAGAATTTTGCCAAGCTTAACGAAGAGCAACAACAGAATCTTTTGTTGAAGGAAGACTTGTTGCGGGAATTGGCTGCGCTGGAACTCACAGGCAACCGCGGCACTGACCTCGGTGTTTTAAAAGAGTTCAGTGAGAAATGGTACGCAGTAGGTTTTGTACCACGCGAAAAGATGAAGGAGATATCCGAGAGCTATAGCAAGCTGATGGATCAGAAGTATGGCACGCTGAACGCAGAACGGGAACATCGTGAAATGGATCGCTTCAGAAATCGTCTCGATAATTTGCGAGGTGGCGCCGACGGAGAATTCAAAGTGAAACGAGAACGTACCGCTTTGAAAGAAAAGATTGACCGTTTGAAGCATCAAATCAAACAATACGAAAACAACATGGGCATTTTCACCGGTAAAGGTGCAGAGGCGTTGCGCAAGGATATCGAGAAGAAAATTAAATCTTCAGAAAGGGAAATAGAAGATCTTAAGAAAAAGCTCGAACTCTTGAATTGATTACGCCCAGGCGCAAATCATTTCTTATCCCACTGATAAATCAATTGCACGTAGCCAAGCCGTCCGATGAGCGGTCCGCCATATGCCTCGATGTGCATATTATTCAAAACGTTGGAAGCACCGGCCTTAAATGACAAATTGTATTTCGTCAAATTGAGATTGACTTGAGCATCGATGATATGAAAAGTAGGAACGGGGCCTGTGAATTGCGGTGAGCCTTCCCACATATAATAATCGACCCACTTGTAATTCATCCCATAGCCCCAAGTAATTTCCTTACTCGCGGTCTTAAGGTCACTACCCGAAATGCCCACATTCGTTTTGTGCTGTGGGGTGTTGAAAGCAGGAATAATATCATCCGTTTCTGCAGTGATGATTTTATTGAATGCGTAATTGACTTGTATGAGGTGATTCTTATAGTAGTAATAATTGACGCCGCTTTGAAACCCAGATGTCCAAACATCTTGCGATGCATTCGCAGCAAAACGATAGGCCTTAATTGAAGAGTAAATCGGTAGGTCGTTTTCATCAAACTCTGCTTTCAAACCAATTTTATATCCAATGAAATGGAGGTATTTGGTTGCGTATCCACTCAAGTCGATAAATAACTTTTTGCCTATGGTGGCGCGATATCCCATTTCAACGGATTGTGCTTGTTCAGGACGAATCGGACTAACATCGAAGTAGCTCAAATCGGATATGCGCTGACTGTCTCTCCATTTTTGAAAAGATGCTACAGTGATTAAATCGGTTTCACCATTGATATTACCGCGCAGAGTGGCTGGCCCCACATTGAGGTTGAGATATTGGTCGGCCATGGTAGGATTCCTCAAAGCACTGGTTAAAGTGAGCCGCAAATAGTCCGACTGGCGCATGCGATACACTGCTGATACAGCCGGTGAATACACCCAATCGAAATTTATGTTCTTATCAGCCCGCACTGTCGCCTCCAAGGTGAGGTGATCTTCCAGCAGTTTTTTGGTCAATCCGCAATAAAAACCATATTGGTAATTGTAAATCTTGTCGCGCGTCCATATCGTGTCGCCATTGTTTTTTACCTCGGGCTTAAGGGTATCAATGAAAATGGTACCGTCTGTTACAGGGTTGTAAAGTCTGCCGCTGGCACCAACACGAATCTCATCAATTAGGTGGGTATGAAAAATCTTCTCAGCTTGTCCGTTATATAATGATGATCGATCATAAAATCTGGTGCCTGCCTCTGCATCATTGTTTTTTGCCTGAGTGATACGGTTGAAATTCTCAGTGAACTCAGCGCTTCCCGGTTTGAAATAACCAGTAGTGCTAACGCCCTGAATACCGGCATTACCGGTATTGGTGAGCTGCTCTACCCATGAGTGCCATGAAACCAATGAATCTTGATACAAACTCATCCATAGTTGTTGGCCTGTTGTGTCATACGGACTGTAATATTGAAGAAAGAAAGGATCCACTGCAGGGCCCGGCCAATTGGGATTTAACTCCAGGCCCGGATAATTCAATGCTTTCATTCTTGGTACTATTCGCTCGGCCCAATAGCGGTTGTAAACGCTCATCCAGGACTCGTTATCCCGCGCCTTCTCTTGTAGTTTCATGGCAGTGAAATAAGGGTCGTAGCTCTTTCCGGCATTCTCGCTTGTGGAATAAAGTCGAATGAAAAAGGAGTTTTTCTTTCGCAATTCGATTCGCTGCTGCATGAAGAAAATATCTTTTAATCGGAAACGATTATCGCCTTGAAAAACCGTGGTTCCTGTACCGAAATTATTTTGAATAACGAGCTCAGTTGAATTCACTCCTTGAGAGGGTTGTAACCGCCAGTGCGCGGCAAAACTTGCCTTCAGGTTTTGGGTGCGGTAATCCACCAGATCAGCCTCATTGTATCCTGTGCGATAGTAGGTGCCAAGCCCCCGATAACTCTCACTCCAGGGAGCCACAGTGCTGTAATCATAACCGCCGTAATACTCATCGCCATATACATTCACGGCATCATAACGTCCGGGGTTATCCGCGTCGTTAGGTGAATTATAAATCGGCCGTGTGTTATTGGCTTGCCAATCGTCTGCAGTGAGAAAATACAGGTTGATTTTATAGGCAAATACATCTTCGTTATTTTGATTTTTGAATACATCAGCCCAACGTGTTGAAGCTTCCATGAGATTTCTCTCCCCTCCCTTTACAGTGGCTGAAAGTCCGGGCGATAGAAACGGATCTTTGGTTTCCATATTGATTACACCATTAAAGGCACCTGGTCCGAAATACGCACTGGTAGCGCCTTGAATTACATCCACGTTTTTGATGTCAAGATCCGGTGCGCCGAGAAAATTGCCCAGCGAGAAATTCAAACCGGGAGATTGATTGTCGACACCATCGATAAGTTGCAGAATTCTGACCGGACTGGTGCTATTAAATCCTCGGGTATTAATGACTCGAAAGGCAAGACTCGCAGAGGCCATATCTACGCCCTTCATATTAGATAAACTTTCATAGAAGTTTCCGGAGGGCGCAAGGCGTATGGCTTTAGCGTCCATTCCTTCAACACTCAAGGGACTTCTTTTTTGCCGCTCCAGAATTCTATCTGATGTTATTTCCACCACGGAAAGAAAAGCTTCTTGCGTTTTCATTTTGACTTCGATTCGCTCAGGCGTTGAAACCTCCACATATTGAGTAGTAAATCCAATGCCCATGAATCGGAGTACACATGGGATTTTGATTTCAAGAGAGAAGGAGCCTTCGAAGTCAGTGGTTGTGCCCTTGCCTGTGATGGTATCGCCCACGGTTATGCCGAAAAGAGGCTCTCCAGTGATGTCATCTGCAATTTTCCCCCGGATTATCGCAGTTTGACTTAAGGCAGAAAGGGACAAAAAAATCAGCAGGCTAGATAATATTGGCACGCATCTCATCGCAGCGAATATATAATTGATCGATTGCATTGCAATCAGCAATTGGATGTGTTACAGTTGGAGTCGAAGGCTGTATTTACATTCAGATAACAAAGCGGTCATTATTAGGGATTCATTTTAATGAATTGGTAATGTAGTATTGACGGATAGACCTCTCCATCGGTTTGAGATTTGCTTCGAAAAAATAACAATCAAACCTTTTCAAAAAATTATGCTAAACAAAACAAGTTTCCTAAGGGCAGTGACCGGTGTGGCATTGTCTTTCTCTGCATTTGTAAGTGCAAATGCACAAACCAATTTGGGTGCGTCATGCGGCTGTCCTGCTGTTGGATCTCGCACTTCTGTGAACGTTTCTTCATTGCCTGGTGCTGTTGTGATTGCTGGTGATGCGGATGCTTTTGAATTAACTTCAGGAGCGACATTTACATGCAACAACACCTATGTTCTGGATAAAAAGATTTATATCCCGGCGGGTCAGGTATTAAGCATTGCCCCAGGTACATTGATCAAAGGCGCAGCTGCTGCCACTCAAGCAGACCAGACAGCATTGGTAGTAGAGCGCGGTGGTAAAATTATTGCGGCGGGCACTGAGTCTTGTCCAATTGTTTTCACTGCGAACGAAGATCCAATGGATGGTACCTATTCGGTAACCAACATCGGAAAGTGGGGTGGTGTAGTTATTCTAGGTAAAGCTTCAAACAATCTTGTTGCGGCCAACACTCCTCAGACTTTCGGTTCGAAAGTAGGTATGGGTGTGGGTCTTGGATTGATTGAAGGATTTAACAACACCGGCGCTCACAACCGCTACGGTGTGTTACAGTCGGGTTCAGTTGCCGGCGAGACTGTTGGTTCTTTTGATGACAATGACAACAGTGGCGTAATGAAATATGTATCTATCCGTCACACGGGTGCTATTCTCGAAGTTGGAGCTGAGATCAATGGTCTCACTCTGGGTTCGGTTGGTCGTGGCACAACACTGGAGCACATCGAAATCGTTTCTGGCGCTGATGACCAAATAGAATTATTCGGAGGTACAGTGAACATGAAATATATCAGTTCCTTATTTGGTAACGATGATATGCTGGATTACGACCACGGATACTCCGGAAAGGTTCAGTTTTTCTTCGGTATGAAGAACGATGGAACTGCTGCCGGTCAAGCAAGTCCTGATAATGATAACGGTATTGAGGCGGATAGCGATGACAACTCTGCTCAGTCAACCCCTGTATCTGTTCCTACTATTTATAACTCTACTTTCATCGGTAACCCTAAGTCTGCAGGAACTGCTGACAACCGCGGTTTGGCTGCTATAAACGCTAAAGACGGTGCGGGTGGAAAAATTTTCAATTGCGTATTCGCTAATTTCAAAAACGGGTTGAATATTGAGAAGGCTTTGGGAACCCGCACATTGGCCGCAGGGGGTAATGCTTGGCACAATTGGTATGCTGTTCCGGCTACTCCTGCCACTGCAACAGCTGCGAGTGGCAACGGTACCTTAAATCTTCAAGTAAAGTGCAATCACTTTGTTGGCGTTACCAATCCTCTTACTTTCGGCGCAAGCAATCTTGCCGCTAACGGTACCGCTTTAACTGCGTCAACATCATCAGATGCAGGAATTGCCAATGGTCTTGAATTTACCCAATTCACTACAACGGATTTGAACGTTATCGTTACTGGTAATACACTTCCAGGGTTTGATTACAATTTCACACGTTCAGGTAATACTTTCACTGCAAAGAATGACCCAACCCCAAACCCTGCCTTATCTGTTGTAGGTTGCCCCGCTGTACCGGTAGATGGTTTCTTTGAACCGGCGAATTATCGCGGCGCGTTCTCTTCTGAGTATGGTGATAATTGGTTGTCGAACTGGTCTTATTCTCAATTGGTTGGCGCATCAAAAGGCGTTTCTGCTTGTCCAACCGATTTGAACAAGGACGGTACAACCAACGTAAACGATTTCTTGATTTTCGCTCCTGCATTCGGTAATGCTTGTAACTAATTCACGTCGCTAACAATTAATACCAATTTACGTGAAAGCAAAAAATATTTTCCTCACATGTGCCCTTGCCTTGGGCAGCTTGTTCGGTCAGGCGCAAGGCTTGCAGGGTGTTGTGGTAGAGCGTTACTACACTGCTAACAGTGCAGACGCAGCTGATGCTACAGCTCAGGGTGCGGTTGTGCCTCTCGTAGCCAACCAATCAACCACTTTCCGGGTGTATATCGATTTGGCACCTGGTTACAAATTCGTACAGCTCTTCGGTCGTCCGGCGGAAGGCGCTGCTCCTGCTAACCCGTTGACGGTTTCTTCTTCTGCTAACTTTTACAATGATCCCAACTTCGGCGTAGATCTCGATGCAGGTAATATATCATCTACCAATATCAATAAGCGTACAGCATTGATAGATTCTTATTTCACTACGGGTTTGGTGTCTGCAAGTAGAGTAGGTGTGCGTGAAGCAGATGATAGCGATGGCGCTCTTACGAATCAGCAAGGGTTGTTGGCGAATACTGTCGCTTGTTTGAATGCTGATATCACCGGTGCTTCAGGCAAAGATGGATTGATGCCAAGCTCTGCTTCAACCGGTGTTGCGGCGAATGGCCTTGGTTTAGGTGCCGGCAATAGCGCTTTATCTGCTCTTGCCGGAGTAACTCCCGGTAGCTCAATCACTATTAACGATGGTGCAATTGCTGCTCTCGGAGGAATCGTTGGAACAACAGCCGACAATGTGGTACTGATTGGTCAGTTTACTACTTCCGGTAACCTAGTGTTTTCTTTGAATATACAGGTGGTGAATATTGCTACCGGTGTAGCGGAAGTTTATGTTGCGTCTAATCCGCGCGCGGGTGAGCAGGTCTTCTCAACGTTGGCGCAGACTACTTCAGCTGGAAGCTGTGCCCCTGTTGTATCGAATGATTCTCCTGCTGGTGCTACTAGTGTTGGCTTCAATGTCAATATGAGCTACCCTGGATCTGATCCTATCAATGGAACCACCACTAACGCCACCAATTCATCAGAGAGTGGTGATATCGCCGGCGCTGATACTTGGGTAAGATTTGTAGCTCAAGGTACAGGCGCTTCGATTTCAATGTCAAGCTCTGTTATGAATTGTATTATATCCCTCTATTCCAAGGATGCTCTGGGTTTCTATAATCTCATACAGACTGAAAATGCAGTGGGAGGAAATTCTCCCGATAATGAGCGACTCAACGTTGGCGGCTTAACTCCTGGCACTGAATATTGGGTTGCATTCGGGTCGAACACGGGCAGTGGTAATTATGTCTATTCCATTCAGCATTTGTTGAGAAGCTATCCGGCCTACCCAATAACGGCTCAAGGATTCCAACTTTGTAATACTTACAAGTGTGTGTTCAGAGGAAATGCTTCTAGTAATGTTTCTTACACATTCAATTTCATTGAAACGGGAGGTACAGAGATTGCTCCATTTGAGACAACCTCTGCAAGTACAACCTCTACCTATGTTACCTTAAGCACAGGTTCGCTGGCACTTCAATATGGTGGTCTATATGACGTTCGTGTAGATGTGTTGTACAATTTGCGGGATGCAAATAATGTTGTTGAGCCCATCAGTGTTGTTGGTACAACTTCCGATCCCAATAGTGCAAATGTATTATTAAGTAATCATCCCTTATTGGAGGTAAAAAACACTCAACGTTGTCCAGCTTCACTTTTCCGTGGTACATACCTGAGCGGCACTCGCGTTGGTGGCGCTCCTGCGGTCTGCGGTGCAACGAACTATACCTATGAGTTTCAGCAAGTAGCTACTTGTAACGATGGCACTGCAATCGGAGCAACCACCTCGTTTCAAACACCTTCATCATCACCATACCTTCAATTGGGTGTGTTGCCAACGGGTGTGAATGCAGGTTCGTGGGATGTAAGAATCAGGCCCAACTTTAGCTATGGCGCAGGAACTTTTGGTCCGGTTCAGAGAATCAGAGTAAATGGTACCAGCGCAAGTGGAATGCAATCAGACGATACTGCTGAGCTTGAGTTTATCAATCCGTCAGAAATTGAGTCAAACGTGTTTCCAAATCCAACTTTCGGCGATGTGATTCATCTCAATGTAGCTGGTATGGAGGGTAACGTCTCTTTGCGAATTACTGATGCAACCGGACGATTGGTTCTCAACCAGAATTACGTTGTTGAAGGAACGCTTAACACCAATGTAACTTTCAATGAGGTGTTGTCGTCAGGTGTTTACAACATTGAATTGAATAACGGTCAACATGTGGTTACAGAACGCATGATTGTCAGAAACTGAATTCTTATTCAATAGAGGAAAATGAGCTGCTTCGGCAGCTCATTTTCGTTTCGTTAATTTTAATTTAATGCAACCTTAACGAGCAGGAATGATCGTCCTTTTTTTGAAAGGTCATATTTGCCAAAATTTTTTTCATGCGTAATATTCTTTTCTCTTTCATTTTTTCAGTGTTTTGTCATGGCATGTATTCCCAAGGTTTGCAAGGAATACTGGTGGAACGCTATTACCAGACCAATGCAGCCGATGAACAGAATGCGTTTGACCAAGGTCCTTCGGAGGTGCCATTGACTACCGGTACAACTGTATACCGACTGTATGTTGATATGGCAGATGGTTATAAGTTCAGCACTTTATTTGGTACCGCTGCCCATCCGCTGACCGTGAATGCCACGGCCAATTTCTTCAATGACCCTAACTATGGTGTAAGTGTAAACCCTGGTACTATCTCGGCAACAAATATTCGCAAGCACACTGCTATGATTGATTCTTGGTTCACTACCGGATCATCTTCTAACGGAAAGGTGGGAGTGCTAGAATCGGAGGATAACGACGGAACCGTAGGCAATCAGCACAGTGTCCTTGCAAATAATCCTGGAGGTTGTTTTGGTTTACCCCTTAATGGAACTGATGGTCGTGATGGTCAAATTCTATCCATAGACGGATCTTTCGCAAGTCCAAATCTTTTGGGACTTGGCAATGCTCTTGATGCTTTGCAAAATACGGTCGGTAATACGATTTCTATTTCCGATGGTGCAATTGCTGCATTAGGAGGTATTGTTGGCCCAACCGCCACCAATCGCGTTCTCATTGCCCAGTTTGCGGTGAATGGTAATATCACTTTCAATCTGAATTTGCAACTCGTGAATATTGCCACTGGTGCTGCAGAAAATTACGTTGCCACAAACCCTTCACAAGGTGAGTTTACTCATCCAACACTTATCCAAACAGTAACACCACTGTGCTCAAATAATGGTTGCACGGACCCCACTGCGTGCAACTATGTTTTTGACGCTATTGTTGATGATGGATCATGCGTATATCCCGGTTGCACAGACCCAAATGCATGCAACTTTGATGCTAACGCGGCATGTCCGGGCGGCCCTTGTGAAATACAAGGTTGTACAGATGCGAATGCGTGTAACTACAATGCGGATGCGGCTTGTGATAACGGCCTCTGCACATTTCCCGGTTGCTTGATTTCTACTGCTTGTAATTTCACAAGCGATGCTGGCTGTGATGGCGTTGAATGTATCTTCCCAGACGGGTGTATCGATACTGCTGCATGTAACTATAGCGCCACAGCCACTTGCGATGATGGCTCTTGTGCATACCCCGGTTGTATGGATGCACAGGCCTGTAATTATGATTCTCTTGCTGGTTGTGATAATAATCAGTGTTTTGTATTAGACGCGTGTGGTATATGCGGTGGTTCTGGTTTGATAGGTTGTACAGATGTGACTGCTTGTAACTATGATCCAGCGGCAACTTGTGGCAATAATGTTCTCTGCACATACTCTGGGTGCACCGATCCTGAAGCTTGTAATTATGATTTCTACGCTGGTTGCGCTGATGCCTCATGTGTTTATGGTGGTTGCACTGACCCATTGTCGTGCAATTATGATCTGAATGCTTTGTGTGATGATGGATCATGTGGCTCTTCCGGTTGTACTGATACTGCGGCGTGTAACTATGATTTTTACGCGGGCTGTGATGACGGCTCATGTGTATTCGCGGGCTGCACTGATTCATTGGCTTGCAATTACTCCATAGATGCAGGCTGTGATGATGGATCTTGTATCTTTCCTGGTTGTACTGATCCTTTGGCCTGTAACTTTAACGATTCCGCTGGTTGTGCGTCAAATGATGATTGTGTTTTCAGTGTAGAGTTTTTCAATTGTGATGGATCTTGTGTAAATGACACCAATGCAAATGGTATTTGTGATGAATTTGAGTCGTCCACCTGCAGTTTATCGGATGCATGTAATTACGATTCATTGGATTTGGATCCTAGCGATGATATCTGCTATTATCCCGCTTGTACTGATCCTTCGGCCTGCAATTTCTTCAATGGCATCGCATGTGTTGATTTGACGCTTTGCGAAGTGGCTGGATGTCTGGATTCAACAGCCTGCAATTTTAATTCCCTTGCAGGTTGTGATGGCGGCTCATGTATTTTTTCAGGATGTACAGATTCTGATGCTTGTAACTACAACGCTCAGGCGGGTTGCGATAATGGTAGCTGCTTATATCCTGGTTGCACAAATATGACTGCATGTAATTACGATGCTCTCGCGGGTTGCGAGGATGGTTCTTGCCTTTTCCCTGGTTGCACAGATTCGCTGGCATGTAATTATAATTCATCAGTGAGCTGCGACGATGGTTCATGCGCTTTCGAGGGTTGCACCAGTTCCAATGCATGTAACTTCAATCCTTCTGCCGGCTGCGAAGATGGCTCATGTATTTTTCCAGGATGCACCGACGCTGATGCTTGTAATTATGATGCACTGGCCGGTTGTTCAGATGCTTCCTGTACTTATGAGGGATGTGCCGATATCACCGCTTGTAACTACGATGCACTGGCGGGTTGTGATGATGGCTCTTGCGCTTATCCAGGTTGTACAAATATGGAAGCATGCAATTATGATGCAACTGCGCTGTGCGACAATGATTCATGCGTATTGCCTATATGCTCAGATCAAACCGCCTGCAATTTTTCAAACGTAGTGGCTTGTATAGATAACTCGATTTGCGAGTATCCCGGTTGTATTTCAGATTCTCTTGCATGTAACTATAATCCAAATTTGAATGTCGATTGTATCATAGCATGCACCTATCCGGGTTGCAATCAGCCCAATGCTTGTAATTATGATCCTAATGCAGGTTGTGAAGGTATTTGTTATCTACCAGGATGTATGGATGCCACTGCTTGTAACTACAACGAGATAGCCGGCTGTCCCGATAATTCTTGTGTTTATCCAGGTTGTAATGATATTACAGCTTGTAATTTCGAAGCCAATGCCGGTTGTGATGATGGGTCTTGTGTTTTCGAAATTGTTGATTCATTAACGGTAGAATTGGATTCGGTGTCATTATCTGCAGGTTATGCAATTCATGATACTACTTTTTACTCCTCAGGTATTTATGAGCTTTATGTCGATGTTGCTTCGGGTTGTGATACGCTCATTATTCTCAATTTATTGCAATTGGAGATAAAGGAGATGAGTGAGCTGCAGTTTGGTATTTACCCGAATCCAGCGAAGGATAGAATTAATCTGTGGATTGAATCAGGTCAATTTGATGTGCTCATCCGCGATATATCCGGCCGTTTGATTTCATCGAGCTCTAATCAAAGAAGTATTGTCTTAAATGGATTGGCCAATGGCTCTTATTTCATTGAGGTTGCTGACCAAGATGGAAATCGCGCAGTTCGTCGATTTGAGATTGTGAATTAATAAGGTCCGGAAGTGACTGAAGGCAACATCGGGCAACCGGTGTTGCTTTTTCTTTTATCACTCCGATTTTCGAGATATAGCGCAGTTGGTAGCGCGTTTCGTTCAATACGTGGATGCCGGAAGTTCGAGTCTGCCCACCGTCATCATCTGCCCAACGCGGCCCATACTTGCGGCAACAAGGGCCGGCCATCATTGATGATTTCAGAATGTATATAGGGTTTTATTTCTTCTTCAGAATGCTGAAGTCGTGAACGCTCCATAAATTTTTCTTGGTTCATTCCCGATCGCAGAAGTACACGTGCAAGTCGTATCTCTTGCGGACATGCTACTAGCACGATGTTGTCTGTTTGCTTTGTTAAATCAATACTCAGCAATGGTGCCGATTCGCGAACAACGCTCTCACTTGTTTGTCTGGATTTCCATTCCTTAAAGGTTTCATGTACTCTCCGGTGTACAATGGATTCAACGAAATGCCTGCTGGCTTCATCACTGAATAGTATGTTGGCAAGCCACTCACGATTCAGTCGATCTTGGGTGTATACTCCATCACCAAACCTCAGTATCAATGCTTGTTTCAGTTCAGGATCATTCTCCATCAATGTTTTCGCGATGGTATCTGAATTGAAAACAGGAACTCCCATGGTGGCAATAATTCTGCACACCTCGCTCTTGCCCGCACCAATGCATCCCGTGATCCAGAAAACTTTCACTGAGTTTCTTTTCAGCGAATGTAATTCTTCGCACTATTCTGTATGACTTTTGCCCAAACGATTTCTATGGCACATCTCATTGCCCCCAGTTTGTTATCAGCCGATTTTGCTAATCTGAGCAGGGATCTCGAAATGATACAGCGATCTCAAGCCGATATGATTCATCTCGACGTGATGGACGGTTGCTTTGTCCCGAATATATCTTTTGGCTTTCCTGTCATTGAATCTGTAGCTAAACATTTTCACAAGCCTCTGGATGTTCATCTTATGGTGGTGCATCCTGATGGCCTGGTGTCTCGCATGCGTGATGCCGGTGCACACATTCTCTCAGTGCATGCCGAAGCTTGTACGCATTTGCATCGCACGCTGCAAAGTATCCGATCAGCAGGAATGAAGGCCGGCGTTGCCATCAATCCTCACACCTCACTCAATGTGCTGGAGTATGTTTTGGATGTTACCGATTTAGTTGTGCTGATGTCGGTGAATCCCGGTTTCGGCGGACAAAAATTCATACCTGCGACTTTTCAAAAAATAAAGGACTTGAATCAACTCCGTCAGAAGTGGAGTGCATCGTTTCAAATAGAAATTGATGGAGGAGTGGATCTTGAGAATGCGCCGCAATTGATTTCTTATGGAGCCGATATTCTTGTAGCAGGTAATACCGTGTTCAAATCGGAAAACCCCATCGATACCATCGCGAAACTCAAATCTTTCCAACCATGATTACGTCGTCGTTATCATCAGAAAAGCTGGATTTGATTCTGAAGGAATTGATTGTTTTGAGCAAGGATGTAGGTTCATGGATGAAGTCACAAACGGGCATGAAAGAGGATGTCGCTGAGATTAAATCTGCGAATAATCTGGTGACGTATGTCGACAAAGAGAGTGAACGGCAATTTGTAAATGGATTGATGCGCATTTTCCCCGACGCAGGTTTTGTTGCTGAAGAAGGCACAGGTGAGCAGAAAGTGAATGGCTTCAATTGGGTGATTGACCCTCTCGACGGCACCACGAATTTTGTGCATGGTGTGCCCGTGTGGTGCACGAGTGTTGCGCTCTGCGAAGGTGATCATCCTATTGTCGGTGTGATTTATGATCCAAACCTCGACGAGTGTTACAGCGCGCGGTTGGGCGGTGGTGCTTTCATAAATGATCGTGCCATCGATGTAACTGATATTTCGTCATTAGAGAAATCGCTGCTGGCTACGGGTTTCCCTTATGATGATTTCGGACGTGAAGAAAAGTACATTGCTCTGTTTCGCGACCTGATGAGAATGACGCGTGGTATGCGCCGCTTAGGCAGTGCAGCCCTTGACCTCGCATGGACGGCCTGCGGCAGATTTGAGGGATTTTATGAGTATGGTCTCAACCCCTGGGACATGGCAGCGGGTATCGTAATTGTGCGTGAGGCCGGAGGTATAGTAACTACATTTCATGGTAATGATTCGGTGGTATTTGCCGATGATATGATTGCTACGAACGGACATATTCACCCTGAAATTTCAGCCGTCATTCAGCGACATTTTTGAGTGCGTAGCGACTAGGGCTGAGGTATATTCTTCTCGTACTTGATCGATCCGTCGGAGAGAATGGTTTTGATGTTCAACTGTCGCTGTCCCTTTTTTCCGGTTACTGAAATTTTAGCAAAATGACGATGCGGTACAACAGTTCCCTCTACACGCAAAGTATTGGGTTCGGCGGTAAGGTCATATGAGCCGCTGGTGAGGGGTGATACAGTGAGATCGTAGACATCAATACCTGCGGGCGTTGTGATTTTACTTAACTCGCCACAATGACGATCACCTGAAAGAAAGACAACTCCTTTGATGCCATTCTGATCGATCAGGTCAATGATGCGTTGCCGTTCTTGAGGGTAGGTAGAATAGGTTTCACTATACGGATGCGAATTGAGGAATTGTCCGCCGATGGCAATGAATTTGAATATGGCCCGGCTATTCTTCAACGCGTGAATGAGCCAGGTAATTTGCGCTTCACCCAGCATGGTAGGAGAGGAAAGTCCTTTGATATCGGGCGGAGTTCTGTGACTTCGGTTGTCGAGCAAAAAGAAATCGGCATCCGACCAGCTGAACATCGAAGTGATACACGTGTTGCTTCCACCTTCAATGCCATACCCAGGATTGGCCCAAAAGCGTCGAAATGCCTCACCTGTAAGATTTTTATGAAAGTAGCTTGCGTCAGAATTATTCGGCCCGAAGTCATGATCATCCCAAATTGCCACGTTGGGAATTGCGGTAAGCAATTGTTTTATTTCAGGTTGATTTCGGGTGTGTCGATAGCGATAGGTGATGCCTGACATAGATGAAGTCTCCGTTTCCCGCAAGTAAACATTGTCGCCCAGCCAAAGCATGAACTGAGGTGCTTGCTTTGTGATTTGAGTGAATATTTCGTATTCACCACCGTAAGGCTTGCCTGGTCTGTCATAGGCTTCGTCAGAGATGAAGGCGCAACTTCCTGTAGCGAATGAAAAATCGGGTGCGTCGGTTCTGTATTGCCAATGAGTCTGGGTAGTGAATTGAAAATTGAACGATTCATCTCTGTCATTGGAAACTTGACAACTGTATGTTGTTCCTGGCTCAAGCGGACCGATGGTAAAGGTGTGACAAAGAAGTTCATTCTCTTTTAATTCATATTCCAAAATCCGCGCTGGTGATTTTTGTCCGCTTATATAATAAGCACAAGTCACTTTCCCTGAGATGTCATCGCCAGCCCAGATGCGGGCTTCGCGCATATCTACATAGCCCATCATCACTTGCAGGTTTCCAAAACAAATGGAAGTTTGTAAGGTGATGCTACACAGGAGAAATAGGATTCGTGCGATTTTTGACTGAATACCAAAATGAGCAACAGATGAAGAATATTTCGCGCAACTGAATTGCTTTTTACGGGATATGAATGAAGTACCTGATATCATAAATGGATTCCATTAGATATTATCCACCAATTGATGAATGCGCCAAGACAGAAGCCTGCATATACTTGACCGTGTGTGTGAGCGTCGAGTCTCAACCTTGAGTATGCGGTGAGCGCAGACATTACCAGTGATAAAGTAGGGAATAACAAATCCAGATTAGGATGAACAACATGCAGTGCAAGCAGAGTTCCGAATACGCCACCTTGTGCGAGCATGTGAACAGAAATTTTCCAGTAAGCATTTATGGTAAGACTTAGACAGAGTGATACAATAACTGATAGGAAAAAACTGAATACTGATCCTGGCAAAAAATCCACGTACCTGCGCAGGATTGCATACGAAAGAATATAATAGAAGATGACAAGCAAATATGGCCCAAAACGCTCTTTCCTTTCTCTCAGTTCAATGCTACTAAGAATCCCGTATTTGATCATGACCAGCATGCTGATAGCGGGTGCGATGATATTCACTATCAGTAGTAAAAAAACCAGGAAGTCGGCGTGGGTTGTTGCTATATAGTATGGGTCAATAGTTCGGACGGATATATATATAATCAGTGGCATCCATAACGGATGAAAGAGTAGCGACAAGAACTTTGCAAATCGATCTGTTAGATGGTTCATGAGTGTTTACAAAGTTTTTCGCAATCGTGCTACCGGAATTCCCATTGCTTCTCGGTATTTGGCAATGGTTCGGCGTGCAATATTATATCCTTTACTGTTTAGAATAGCCATTAGTTTTTCGTCTGCCAGCGGTTTGTCTTTGGGTTCTCCGTCGATGGCCTCACGCAGTATTTTTTTTACCTCGCGTGAAGATGCCTCTTCGCCGTCGTCCGTCGATAGACCTTCAGTGAAAAAATACTTGAGAATGTAAGTGCCATGAGGAGTTTGAATGAATTTGCTATTTGAAATTCTGCTTACCGTTGAAATATCCATGCCTGTGATATCGGCGATATCTTTAAGAATCATGGGCCTCAGGTCAGATTCATCGCCTGAGTTAAAGAAATCACTTTGGAAATCAATAATCGCCTGCATACAATACAGGAGTAGTTGATTTCTCTCATGAATGGCGTCAATAAACCAACGTGCGCTTTCTATTTTTTGCTTGATGAAAGTCAAGGTCTCGCGATCACGTGATGCCTTTTTACCCATCGCGGAGTATTGCTCAAACATTTTCTGGTATTCCTTACTTACGCGCAACTCCGGGGCATTTCTTGAGTTCAGACTTAACTTCATCTCACCTTCTTCCATGGTCAGCATAAAATCCGGTGTTACTTGTTGTGCTCCTCCGCTGACCTCAGATGCTGCATTGCCTGGCTTCGGGTTTAAGAGTAAAATCAAATCAATCGCAGGCCGCAACTCTTCCAGGGAACACTCAAATTTCTCAGCAAGTTTATCGAAGTGCTTCTTGGTGAAATCATCAAAGTAATGAGTTATAACCTCGAGTGCCCGGGTTGTTACCTCATTGACTTGGCCTCTTCGCATAAGCTGCAAACTCAGGCACTCTCGTAAATCGCGGGCACCTATTCCGGCCGGCTCTAATTCTTGAACCGCTGCTAAGGCATCTTCAATGACCTCTGATGAAACCGACTCACCTATGGAAAACAATAAATCATTGCGAATAGCTGCCAAATCCCGCCTTAGATAACCGTCTTCGTCTAAATTTCCAATGATGTAAAGTGCAACGTTATAGACTTCGTTCTCCAATACCATAACACTTAATTGACTCTCCAAAAGGTCGTGAAACGAACGTGTAGATCCTAAAGGATTGTATTGGTTTTCTGACTCTGGTGAATGATTATTCGATTTCAATCTATAATCAGGTGTATCGTCATCTGGAAAAAAATCATCAAGGTCAATGTCGTTTTCGTTTTCATTCTCGGTGTCATCATTTTCGTCTGAGATCAAATCATCCTGATGGTCCATTTCTTCATTCGCTGCTCCCTCTTCTAGCGCGGGATTTGACTCAAGCTCTTCCTTGATGCGTTGATCTAATTCCATTGTAGGGATCTGCAACATTCTAATCAGTTGTATCTGCTGGGGTGAAAGACGGGCCTGTAATTTTTGCTGAATGAATTGCCTTAGCATGTTACTTTCTGTGGTTCAAATTTCGTTCAAACCGGATGATAATTCTTGATTGTTGTTTCATCATACAGATTTCAATAATCTGTGCGTTGCAACCCCGGGCTCGGTCTCACCGGATTAGATTTCTATTTATCTAATTATTCTCATGCATACATTTGCCGCCTGGTTCAATGAATAACCTTCTCTATGACAACACATATCGGAAAAACTCCTGAAAATCACGACCTGAATTACCTGGGTCTAAAGAACATCGCTGCTGCCCTATGGAATCTCTCTCCCGCTGAACTTGTGGAAGAGACCATTCTTGCTGGTCAGGGTCAACTGACCTCTACCGGCGCACTCGCAGTTGATACCGGAGAATTCACAGGTAGATCTCCCAAAGACAAATTCATCGTTGCAGATGCCACCACAAAAGACACTATTTGGTGGGGTGGGCAATTCAATCTGCCATTCGATCCTGAAAAATTTGACCGACTGCATGCGCGTATGTGCGCTTATGTGAATGGCAAGGATTTGTATGTGCGTGATTTGTTCGCTTGCGCCGATGAACGCTACCGCATTTCAGTTCGCGTCGTAACCGAGTATCCATGGAGCAATATGTTCGCCGACAATATGTTCATTCGGCCGTCTGCTGAAGAACTGAAAGTTTTCACACCAGAATGGAATATTATCTGTGTTCCGGGTTTTATGGCCGATCCTGAAATTGATGGTACACGCCAACACAATTTTGCGGTGCTCAATTTCACCAAGAAAATCGGTCTTATCGGCGGTACGGGTTATACCGGCGAAATCAAGAAAGGAATCTTCACGGTACTCAATTATGTGCTTCCTCAAGATAAAGGTGTACTTAGTATGCATTGTTCAGCCAACATGGGATCGAATGGTGATACTGCCGTCTTCTTTGGTCTCAGCGGCACCGGAAAAACTACCCTGTCTTCAGACCCCGATCGCAAGTTGATCGGTGATGATGAGCACGGCTGGACCGATTCAACCGTGTTCAATTTCGAAGGGGGTTGCTATGCAAAAACCATCGATCTTACCCGCGAGAGGGAACCACAGATTTATGATGCTATCAAGTTCGGAGCCATTTTGGAGAACATAGGGTTTGAGAGTGATAGCGTGACGCCGAATTATGCAGATAGCAGCCGCACTGAGAATACACGGGTCAGTTACCCACTGCACCATATTGCAAATGCAATGGAGCCTTCAGTAGGCGGTATACCCAAGAATATTTTCTTTCTCACTTGTGATGCATTTGGTGTTTTGCCCCCAATTTCTAAGCTTTCAAGAGGGCAAGCGATGTATCAATTCATCAGCGGATATACGGCAAAAGTGGCAGGTACCGAAGCAGGTATTACTGAACCTACTACGACTTTCAGTGCTTGTTTTGGCGCACCCTTTCTCCCTCTACATCCAACCCAATATGCAGAAATGTTGGGTAAGAAACTCGATGAAAGTAAAGCGTCAGTTTGGCTGATCAATACCGGTTGGACCGGTGGGGCTTATGGTACGGGCGAGCGAATGAAATTGCGCTATACACGTTCCATGATTACTGCCGCGTTGAACGGCGCGTTGGAGAATGTAAAATTTGAAACACACGAAGTTTTCGGATTGCAGATGCCAACGGAGTGTCCTGATGTTCCCGCAGAGATTTTGAATCCTCGAAACACATGGAAAGACAAGGCGGCATATGATGCAAAGGCGGCTGATCTTGCGGGTAAATTCATCAAGAACTTTGAGAAGTTCGCAGAGTTTGCCAATGAGGAAATCATGGCCGCTTCACCGAAGGTTCTGCTGAAGTCTTGATATTGGATGGGATGAAGGGGTTTCGCCTATCGTAGCGTTATAGGCGACTTGAATATCAAACCATCCTTTCGCGCAATTACCAAAATATGGTAACTTCGCAAAAACATCCAACATGGGAAAAAACACATCCATCTCATTAGGGAATCACTTTGAATCCTTCATTGAACAATCTATTCATCAAGGGCGCTTCAGCAATGCAAGCGAAGTCGTTCGAGCCGGATTGCGTTTGCTAGAAGGAGAAGAGGTCAAACTAGCAAACTTAAAGACGGCTGTTCAGGAAGGCCTGGAAAGTGGCATCGCAAAAAACTTTGATCCGAAGAAACATCTAGCTGCTATTAAGAAGAGAAAGAAAAATGGCTAAGGTGAACTACTCTAGAAGGGCAGTTGAAGATCTTACCTACATCTGGAATTACACCTATGATGAATGGTCTGAACGACAGGCCGACAAGTATTACATGATTCTCATTCAAGCGTGTCAAGAAATCGCTTTACATTCTAAAAAAGGCAAAACCTATGAAGAGGTTGCAGAAGGGATTCAAGGTTTCCTCATCTATCGCCACATCATACTATTTAAAAGACTTGCAGCAACGGAGATTCTGGTAGTCCGGATACTTCACGCACAAATGGATCTGAAAAGCAAAGCGCTCGAGTAAGCCACCCATAACAGATGCATAGTGTCAGCCCGGCATCTGTGCTTCTTTCCAAATTTGTGTTATGTTTGAACATGGTGCTTCGCAATGAGCTCGGGCGGTTTTTGCCGGGCCGGCGCGAAGCATCGGACCGTTAACTGTCAAGTCAACAGATACCCTTCCAACATCTAAACTCTCTTGCCAGACGGTCATTTTTTTGTAAATCGGTGGAGTGAAAAAGCGAACTGACATACAGTTGGATTTTATGGTGGACAAGTTGACAAACTCTATCCAAAATGCCATTTCAGGAGAATGTTTCCCGATTAATGTTTAACGCACGAACTGCTAACATCGCATTGGCAATAGTGGGGCTGTCGGTTGTGGACTCAGCATTTGTAATTCTATTGAGCGTTTGTGCAAATGTTGATCTTCGGTTTTTCAAACCCCTACCATCGCGGATATGCACAACGCAAGACGGATTTTATTAACTCCCATCTCGGCGAGGACTTTATTACGATCATCATTTCTTCTGCGAATGTTGAACTGCCATCAAGAAACCGAAATACCCTGTCTATCGGGTTTCTGGCATATACCTTAAATAAAAATTGCGGTCCGAGCTCATTTCGCCGTTGCAATACATCCAACATCACGCGATCGTAGAATAGGAAACGACCCGGTGCTACTATTGGTCTGAAATCTCTTTTTCCAGCCAAGAAATTTGCAGTAATCCGCTCAGCAAGGACGCCTGAATTGCGGAAGGTATAGCCGGTACTTGCGCGAGTCCATCCTCCTGCAGATCCAATGAAAATCACCCTCTTTGTATTCATTCGATGGAAGGGATAATCTGTCATGGGAATGATTCCTTTTTCCTTCCTCACAATTTCATATTGGCCAGCATTCAATCTTGTCAGATAACGCCTTATGGCAGTTTCGTATTCTTCCTGCGAAAGCAATGTGTCACTGAATAGAGTATGCTCAATCAGGGCAGTGTTTCGACTATCGGGCAGTATGTACATGAATTCAGTGCGGTGCTGCGCAACATCGAAATCCATCAGGGTAGCCACTTGAGTATCAAAGACGGGATTTTCTGTTTTTACAAACCATCCCACAAAATGCTGCTGTAACCATGGGCCACGGTATTTTTCTCTAAGCGATCCGAAATCTGTCAGACTGCTGAAAAGTATTTGTGTTTGAAATTTTCCAATGGAGGTTTCGACCTCAACATAGGCATCACTTTCCTGATGCGTCATTACCTCGGCCTGTATAAAATCTACCCCCTTCTGAACAGCTAGACCTCGGATGTATTCGTAAAATTTATGGGCTTCAAGTTGCTTGTATTTCCATTCATCTGAGCTTTTTACACATGTCTCACCCGCCAGTGAGAAGGCCATTTTCTGCCAGCTGTGTGTGAGGATGTCGTCATACAAACCCACACCCTTTTCCCAAAAGCACCAGGTGCGATCGTTGTCTGTTTTAGCCAGTTTATCAATCACCAAAACTGATTGAGAAGGAACCCATTTTTGAATTACAAATTGGTGCAGTAGCTGTCCGCCCGCCGCACCGAATCCCGCAATAATGATGTCATAGTGCTTTCTCAATAGTGCAGAATATTAATAGAAATGAAGTAGAAAAGTATGGCGAAGTAAATATGAACCCCAAGGGAAGTGGGCCGTGTGTCATTTTCATTGCCTGAATAGAGCCATGCAGCTATAAAGGATACGATCATCCATCCACCATAATTCGTGAGCGGAACTATGCCGTCGTTAAAGCGCCAAAAGTCAAGTTGCGGGGCTACTTGCTCCATGAGAACGTCAAGACCTGTTACCGCAAGCGCGGTGCACATGGCACGCAACGTTCGGCTCCAGCGAGTAAGGGAGGTGAGAGCGTTGCCTGCGTAGATCATGATCAACCAATTCATTCCTATCAGCAACGGTACCTCCCAGCATTTCCAGCCGAGATTGTTGCCGTATGCATAGTCTCCAAAAAGCCAACCCGTATGAACGCCAATCCATTCTGCCGTCATTCCCATTACAAAGGGAATGAGTAGTATGAGCGGTTTTTGTGGCGAATGATCAAGTATCACCAGAAGTGAAATCAATAGCAGGTTCAGTGGCGTTTTGGTGGTGAACCAGTCGCAATACCCCATCGCACATCCCATCACTGCTGATGTATGAAACAACCAGACCAGGGCTATGGAAACGTTGACACGATTCAGTGAGATCATTCAGCGAATATCATGGGTAATCATATCAGAAACAATTTTACCCGAGTACAGACATAGTGGAATCCCACCGCCCGGGTGCACGCTGCCGCCACAGAAATACAAGCCCTTGATTTTGGAGAAATTGGGGTGACGAAGAAATGCGGCCATGCGGCTATTGCTAGAGGTGCCGTAGAGTGAGCCCCCCAGACTTGAAGTGCGCGACTCAATGCTGCGCGGATCGAGAACAGTCTCGCACATGATGCTATTTGAGATATCACAATTCAGCGTGCGATGGATTTTCTGAAGAATATTCTTTTTGGATTGCGCGATAAGTTGGTCCCAATCCTGACCCACATTTGTCGGTGCATTGATCATCACAAACCAATTTTCGCAACCTTCTGGCGCGTCAGTTTTTTCTTCTTTTGAACTGATATTGATGTAAACGGTGGGGTCATCAATAAGAGTCTTATTTTGGAATATGGCTTCGAATTCCTCGCGATATTTTCCACTGAATAAGATGTTGTGCAGATCGAGTTGAGGGAAGCTGCCGCGAATCCCCCAGTAAAAAATGATTCCTGAGCTGGAGCGCTCTGCTTGCGCAACTTTTGACGGCAAACGAAGATCCGGTAATAATTTTCTATAGGCCGCTACTACATCCATATTGCAAATCACAACATCTGCAGGCACGTTTCTTTCTCCCAATGATATTCCCGCGACTCTCTTTTTATTGTGCCTGATGGCCGTGACACGTGCATCAAATTCAAACTGCACACCAAGGTCTTTTGCCAGTTGAAATAGCGCCTCGGTGATACGGATCATTCCGCCCTTTGGGAAGAAGGTGCCGATACCCATTTCAAGATGAGGAATCATGCTCATGATGCCCGGTGTTTGGTAGGGGGATGATCCGTTGTAGGTGGCGTAGCGGTCGAAAAGTTGAGTCAATCGCTGTTCCCCGAGAGCTCTCTCATTGTCGCGGTGCAAGGTGGATAGCAATCCCAATTTCGGCAGTGCTTTCAAGGCAGCAATAACGTCTCGTGAAAAATAGGTGCTGGCTTTATGCAAACTTTTTCGCAAGAATATGGGCGCGGTGGAATGATATTTCTCCTCGCTGGCTTGAAGATATTGTTGGGTTTTCCTTTTTGGCACGCCGAAAGTCTTCTCCGCGTTTTCAGCGAATTTCTCAGCATCAGCGGGCGCGGTGAATGCGGTGCCGTCGGCGAAGAAGTAATTACAGATGGTTTTTTTTCTTAGGTATTGGTAATAATCACGCGGGTTTTTCGCACAGCCTACAAATACGTCATCGAGCACTTCAGGCAACGTAAATAATGAAGGCCCCGCGTCAAATCTAAAATCACCGTTTGTGATCGATACGAGTTTGCCCCCGGGCCGGTTGCTGGCCTCAAATAGCCGAACTTGATGACCGGCATAGGCCAATCTGCAAGCCGAGGCAAGTGCAGCCACTCCTGAACCAATGATGACTATTTTCTTGGGTGGTAGGTTCATGTCAACGGATAAACACATGGGGGCAGCATTGGTTTACCCTATGGACTGTCTTTCTAGCGAATGAATTCCTTGAAATATTGGATGATGCAGCGCTTGAGCAACAACTCTTGTTCCTCAGCGGCAAGTGGGGGAAGACTTTCAACTCGTTCGAAATGTGGCCAGCCCTCTTCATCACGTCCTAAGAAGGAGTAGTATCCCTCCTTCACCAGTAGCGAGCACATTCCGATATGGATGATGTCCAGTTTTTGATCCTTTTTATAGGTGCTGAAGTCTTTATTGAGTTCTTGTAGACCAATATTGAAAAGAATGCCCGCATAATCTAATTTTTGACCCATTTGCCTGGCTATCCAATCTTGTGTTTCCTTCCATTCACGTTCAAATTGGTAATCCATTTTTTACTGACTTAATTTCTTTTGCGGCAATTTGCCGACGCTAGGTTTATACTATCTTGCCGCGCGAATTTATTACCTAAAGTCACGATGCCACATTTTTCGAGGTCAATCATATTTGTATTTCTGTCGGTTGCAACCCTCGTTTCGTACGCACAAGTAGAATATCTTGATATCCAGCATAGAGTGCTTGAATCTTCTGAAAAGGCAATATACATGCGTGAGGTGAAGCCCAACTCAGACGGTTCTTACGCGTGTAAGATCAAGTACATAACCGAAGAGACATTTATGATCGGACGTTATCTCGATCGCGAGCTGACCTTACCCGATGGTGATTTCCAGTATTTCTATGCCAATGGTGTAAAAGAATCTGAAGGGAAATTCAAGAATGGTTTTAAAGTGGGTACATGGAAGCGTTGGAACTTCGAGGGAATTGCCAAACCTGATAGATATTACGCAGAAGAAGATTTTGTAAAAACCAACCGGGCTTCAAGTCCGGCCAAATATCCGGGTGGTAATGCGGCCATTCAGAAATTCATCAACGAGAATCTGATGTATCCTGAGGAGGCGAAATCCAAAAAGTTGGAAGGCACTGTAGTGGTAACCTTTAGTGTTGATGTTACTGGAAGAGTAAAGGACACCAAGGTCTCTTCGAGTGTTCATTATACCCTAGACGAGGAAGCGGTTCGTTGTATATCGAGCTTGCCGGAGTGGGAACCTGCAACGCGAGAGGGCAGAGCGGTAGAGTCGAGTTATATTATGCCGGTGGTGTTCAAATTACCTCAGGGCAAGTAGGTCAGGGAAGTGAATTGTATTCAGGGTATCCCTCCGGGGGCAGGTTGTGATTTAATACATCGTTAGCAGCAGTCTCAAATCTTTCCATGGAAGACCAAACATTTCTGCTATGGTCTCATTGGTATGTGCACCGCTGTACATGTAAACACCATGTCTGAACCCGGGTTGTTTTCGAACCAGATTGCCAATGCCTCCTTTCTCACCAATGGAAAGTAGGGTGGGTGCAAAAATGTTGCTGAGCGCGTATGAGGCTGTTCGTGAAACCCTCGAGGCAATATTGGGAACACAGTAATGTATGACACCGTGCTTGCGAAAAACGGGCTTGTCATGAGTCGTTATATGAGATGTTTCGAAACACCCCCCTTGATCGATGCTTACGTCTACGATAACACTGCCATACTTCATGTTACTCACCATTTCTTCTGTTACCACCACCGGTGTACGTCCGCCGCGCGAGTGAATGGCGCCAATCACCACATCTGCAGTATCCAGAGCATTTCTCAGCTCTGAAGGTTGAATAGCGCTGGTCCATAATCTAATTCCAATGTCATTCTGAATTCGTCGTAACCGATAGGTGCTATTGTCAAAGATTTTCACGCTTGCGCCCAGGCCTAGTGCAGCTCTCGCTGCTGACTCTGCTACGGTTCCTGCGCCAAGAATAATGACCTCCGTTGGTTTGACTCCTGAAATGCCACCAAACATGAGGCCCTGACCACTGCTCGCATGACTGAGGTATTCAGCGGCTATGAGCACAGCAGTGTTTCCAGCAATTTCTCCCATGGCTCTCACCACTGGATAAATATTGGTCTCGTCACGAATGAAGTCCCAAGCAATAGCAGTCATTTTTTTTGTGGCCAATGCATGGAAATTCTCAACCTTTTGAATGGGCAGGTGAACTGCCGAAATAAGGGTCTGTTTTCCGGGCATCATTTCAATTTCCTCGAGGCTTGGTGGCGCGACTTTCAATATGGTGTCGCACTTGAATACGTCTTCCGCTGAGTATACAATCTTAGCACCCGCCTCGCTGTAATCGTGATCTTGGAAATTCGAGGCTTTACCTGCGTCTGCTTCAATTATAACATCGTGTCCGTTATTAACCAATAGGGCAACGCTCTCGGGTACCAAAGCCACTCGGCGTTCTTGAAAATAGGTTTCTTTGGGAATTCCTACGGTCAGGCGCGACTGACGAGGTTCTATGGCCAGGGTCTCCTCTTGCGGACTGAGGGCTGCTTTGCTGGCGAGCGCTTTCATGGATTTCTCTGTTGAACTCATCTTCCGAAAGATATGAGAATCTTTACGCTCAGTTCGAAAAAAATCGGCGTCATCTCACAAAGAATCGTGGAAAAAGATTTCCATGTTTTCACTGAAACACTTCTGCTTTTTTACTTTTGTGCACAACCTTTAAACCATGGCACAAAAAGATTCGAATCACTCATCAAAAGACAGAACAATCCTTTGGATTATTTTACCTTGTACTGTAGCTGTATCACTGCTCTTTACAAAATTGAATCATAGCATGGTTACCTCTGGCGAGAAAATGTCGGCCGACTTTAGCGCTGCTCCTGTAGCGAAAGCGCCACAAAAGGTTGTTACTACTTCAGATACGACTCATCAAATAAGCAAAGAAGCCGTGCATACAGGTCAGGATGCAGGAGATGCCCATCATTGAGTTGTATCGAACGCCAGGCATTCGTAGCGTCTATTCTCGTCGTCGAGGTTTGAAATAGTCATTACGTAATAATTCGAATGGAAATATTTCGTAGCTATTTCCGGCCATTCGATAAAAATAAAGTCAGATTCGGTTAGCATGTCATTGAAGCCCATCTCAATCAATTCATCTGAGGATTTGACTCTGTAGAGGTCTACATGTAGCACGGCAAAACGATCTCTTGATCGGTATTGATTTGCTATAGAAAACGTTGGACTTCCATCGAATTCATACCCCATTCTTTCAATAACACTTCTACAGAATGTGGTCTTTCCGCTTCCCATTTCTGAAGGAAACAAAAAAATTCCACCGTTTGGAAATTGAAGGAGAAACTTTTGCGCCACATCCCCCAGGGTTTGCAGTGAAGCTATGGCATCGAAGCAAGATTTCATACCCTGCGAATTTATCGACTCAGATCTTCATCTATGGCGAAATTGTGACGCATCACAGATGATTACTTTTGTTATGAATGACAACCGAGGTGAAAATTGTTGAATGCCCGCGCGACGCGATGCAAGGCATTGTAGAATGGATACCTACTGAAAGTAAAATCCGTTACATCAATCATTTGCTCACAATGGGTTTTGATACATTGGATATGGGAAGTTTTGTATCGCCCAAGGCCATACCGCAGATGCGGGATACGGCTGAGGTGATAAGGGGTTTGAATTTGAAAAGTGCAAAGTCGCGTTTATTATGTATTGTGGCCAATATGAAAGGAGCTCAGCAAGCTATTGAATTTGATGAAATAGCCTACCTCGGATTTCCAATGTCTGTCTCTGAAACCTTTCAGCTTCGTAACACCAATTCTGGACTGGAAAAGGGTTTTTCTGACCTTATTGAGATACACAAACTGGCCAGCGCTAAGAAAAAATCTGTAGTTGTATATCTCTCCATGGGATTCGGAAATCCTTATGGCGACCCTTGGAGCCCGGATTTATTAATGCAGTGGAGCTCAAGAATTTTTCAGGAAATGGGAGATGTTACCATCGCACTGAGCGATACAATCGGTTGCGCAACGGATGAAGTATTAAACGCATCTTTTAAAAACCTGATAAAGGAATTCCCTGAGGCCGAGTTTGGAGCACATCTGCACGTACATCCGAACGATGCGCAACAAAAATTTATGACTGCGTGGAACGCTGGTTGTCGACGTTTTGATGGTGCATTGAAAGGGCTTGGAGGATGTCCTATGGCTTCGGATAAACTCACCGGAAATATGCCTACTGAAATTATGCTGAAGGCGCTAAAGAGCATCGGCATTGATCATGGTATTGATGACGCAATGACGGATCAGGGCATTGCTTTACTGCAGACCATCCCTGGATTGCACTAATTCAACCCATGAAGAAAAGTTTCAATACCCCACTTCTTTTGCGTTAGGGATATGTTCTCAATTCTTTGAAGAGTAATGTTCACCCTGCACTTAATAATAAATAGTTTGTTTTGCTTTTTCATGGCGATGGGTTTTGCCATGTGTTACGATCGCAATTCTCAAATGTTACAGTAATTATAAAAATGAAGAATATTCTTATCACAGGTGCCTCCAGCGGAATAGGCAAGGAGTGCGCCATTCAATTGAATTTAACTGGCCATCATCTCATTCTAATAGGTCGAAATGAAGAGCGCTTGAGCGAATTATGCCGCCAATTGTCTTCGGCTGAATTTCATGTTTGTGATGTGAGCAAATATGAGGAAGTGAAAAATCTTTCACACCTTTTATCATCACGAGGAATTGAAATTGATGTGCTCATTAACAATGCAGGTATTGGCTATTTCAACCCACTGATTTCGGCAGATATTGATGAATGGCAGGAGATGATTCATACAAATATCACGGGTGTTGCAAATGTCATTCATGCTTTCCTGCCATCACTTCTAAAACAGTATGGGCATGTTATTAATCTGGGGTCGTTGGCATCACATCAGGTTTTCCCGAACTCTGGAATTTACTGCGCTACCAAACATGCAGTGCTGGCTATTAGTGAGAGTCTTCGTATAGAATTTCCTGGTAAATTGAGGGTTACTACTATAAGCCCAGGCTCCGTTGATACACCCTTTATTATGCAGACCAAAAGTGAGGAGATGCTGAAACAATATAAAGATTATTTCGCCTCTGGTCTTCCAGCGTCGCTCGTGGCAGAGCAGATTATTCATGCTATTCAAGCACCTCGAACTTCAGTTATAAGTGAAATCATAATCCGTCCGACAAGGCAGGTAATATGATAGCTATTGATTTTTGAGTAGGTCGTGAAAGGTCTTCTTAAACTTTTCGACTTTCGGACGAACGACCATTTGGCAATAGGGCTGGGTTCCATTTAAAGCGAAGTAATTGTCGTGATACTCCTCGGCAGGATAGAAGTGGTTGAAAGGCGACAATTCTGTTACAATTTCATCTTGCCAATTACCGCTGCTCCGCGCCGCCTCTATAGCCTGCAATGCTATGCTCCGCTGTAACTCCGAATGATGAAAAATCACAGAGCGGTACTGGGTTCCAATGTCATTGCCCTGGCGATTCAATGTTGTAGGATCATGCACGCCAAAGAACACCTCGAGCAGTTGCGGGTATGAAATCTTTCTTGGGTCGAATGTTATCTGACAGACTTCAGCATGGCCTGTATTTCCCGAGCATACTTCTTTATAAGTTGGATTTTTGGTTTGTCCACCACAGTATCCGCTTTTCACCGAAGTTACACCGTCGATTGACAGATAAACGGCTTCCACGCACCAAAAGCACCCCGCACCGAAGGTTGCTATTTCTGTTGTATCACTGACATTCATTTTGACAGCTTCTTGATTTTGTATGTTTATTCTTGTGTTACCTCGAGGACCTTCATTACCGCATGAAGCAATGAGCAGAACAATACTGATTAAGATTTTCACAAGGTGGAAACAATATCAGCGAATTTGGGTTCATCAATTGGTTTACTTCAATTAATCGAATCAGCGAAGGATGAATTTTTCAGGATGAAATTTTCAAAATCTAAACTCCATGATCCCTGTAAAGTGCGCCGCGTGGTAAGCGGAATTAACTCGGCCAGAAATTTATCTCTTGCGATTTCCCGAGCACCCATTGAGAGCAAATGATCATTCGTAACCTGACAATCAATCATTTTCCAGCCCTTTGAGTGAACGTAACTGGCAAGAGCTATCAGTGCTGCTTTGGAGGCATTCGATTTTAGAGAAAACATACTTTCTCCAAAAAATGCTTCACCAATAGAAACGCCATACAGACCACCTACCAGTTGGTCATCGTTATCCCATACTTCAATGGAATGCGCAAAGCCCAGCTTTGCCAACTCTTTATATGCTGAAATCATTTCTTTTAAAATCCATGTGTTGCCCTTTCTGATTTCGGCGCAGTTTTCTATCACCTTGTCAAACGCTATATCAGCCGTGAATTTTGGGAAGGTCTTAATGGCTTTTCGCATGGTTTTTGAGATAGTAACTTCCTCTGGACGAAGAATGCATCGCTCTAACGGAGACCACCAAACGTATTGGGCGGATTTATTGTACCATGGGAATATTCCTTTTGAATACGCCAGAATGAGGCGCTCTGTGGTTAAATCGCCTCCTATAGCAACAATATCTCCCGAAATTTCAGAGGGATCGGGCAACCAGATTTTTCCGGGTTCTAATAGATGAGGAGACATTTCTTGCACAATGTACTTGCATCAATTGTGAAACAACATTGTGTCGATACCAAAATTTGTTTCTGGTTTCACTCGCGAACGACGACGAAAGGCAGTGGCGTCCGACGATTATCGCTATCTGCAATAAAAAAGACCCCCGCAGGAAGATCTATATTATACCGGCACCCTCCTTGCTCACAATCGTAAAAACCCATGATTCGTCCCGAGCAATCGTATACAATTAGCTTTCCTGTTTTGTGCATGACGAGTTGATGGTTTTGAAGGGTGATGTATTCGTTTAATGAACTCACAGGAAAATCAAGATATATAATTGAGTCTTTAATACATTGTTGGTCATCCATGGCCTGAACTAAATGCAGACCAGGAGTTACATTCGAGATGCTTACCCCTTCAATTTCAATTTGATCTATTGTGAAGTGATATGGTGCGGTGCCACCGCTGGCCGCGAAGTTGATGATGTAATTACCGGTGACCGCATCTGGCCCAATGTCCATTGTCATCATTAATTCTTCGGGTTGAAAGATTTCAATCGAAAGGGTGTCATAGCATGAAGAATTCCAAACCAAGATGCTATAATGATTAGCCGAAAGTGAATCGGGTTGAAAAGCATCGCCGATAAAAGCCCAATCAACCGTGTCTTTTGAATTGAATGAAAACAGAACTCCGCCATCATTTGAACCATTGCATGAGACGTCATTCGTCTCCCAGGTGATTTGATCAATAGGTTTTGGTGGACTTTCAATTGAGAAATTGACTGAGTATTGGCAACCGTTAACGGAAACAATTTGGGCCGAGTATCCACCCGAACTTAAGGAGTGCAGATAATCCGCGGAAATCAGTGAGTCATTTAGTATTACCGGTAATGTCCAAATGGTATCGTTAAAAATTAAGTTGGCGGAACCCATCGAACCGATTTCGCAAGTAGGTTGATTCAAGACCACTGATAATTCGGATTCATCAATGATCGCCACAGCAGTATCTGAGTAAAAAACGTTGCCCAGATTATCGGTCCATACAAACGATGCAAATTCATTGGCGTTGACCACGGTATTGATGGATGTATCTCCATTCGTCCAAATAATTTCTCCGTTGGGAATTAACGCAGTAAACCCCTGAGTCAT
The DNA here is from genome assembly GCA_964555295.1 of uncultured Comamonadaceae bacterium. Lineage (GTDB taxonomy): Bacteria > Bacteroidota > Bacteroidia > Flavobacteriales_D > Sanyastnellaceae > CAZKRL01. The sequence goes on from CAZKRL010000010.1 coordinate 35,702, forward strand.
TTCGGTACATTCGGGTGTTGGAGTTGTGGCCTGCACTATGGCATGGGCTGAAAACCCTTCTGTCAAAATGAGTGATTGATTGGTAGGCACTCTTCTCCAGACATCGCGTTGCCCGGATGTCCAGCGCACAACAATGGAATCAAGTAATTCTATCTCTCCCAATCCAAAATGTTCGTTATAGGAATTTTGTGCGAGGTAGGATTCGCCGCAATTGGTGTATCTGGAAAAAAATTGATTTCCCTTGTGACAAGTGATCCAACTTCCGATGCCCTCTTTTGGTGAGTCAACTCCACGCAATGATACTTTGAGCCAGTGATTTTCATTGGGAACAGAAAGCCAGAATTTAGATGTGCTTGGATGTGATTTCGAAACGATAATATCCTGAAATCCATCCCCATTTAAATCACCGACGGCACTGCCCCTGCTCCAGCCATTGTCGGGAATCATTCCTGATGGCTCTGTATATGGGATAAAAAAATCTCCTTCATTTTTCAAAATTTGATTTTGATTTGGATAGTTGATATGCGGAGATACACAGATATGAAGATCTTCCAATCCATCACAATCGAAGTCGGTTGATTGGGCGCTCCAGGAGAACAAATTCAGTTGGGTTCCCACCATATCAGATACGTCCTGAAAGGTGTTATTGCCCAAGTTAAGTTTATGTAGATTGCCTGTTGGGTTGTTGGTAATATAATAATCAAGAAGGCCGTCATTGTTATAATCACCTTGGGTGGCCGACATGGCGAGGATCATATCGTTCAAATTGGCAGATACAGATATTTCTGTAAAGCTGCCGTCGCCATTGTTGAGGAACATGTTGTTGGGTGATTCATTACGATCATTAATTATGAATAGGTCAGGCCAGAGATCATTGTTTATGTCAGTCCATAATCCCATGAAGCTATAGTTCACCTCGGTAACCAAGCCGAGTTCCGCTGATACCTCTTGGAAATATCCCGCGCTATCTTGGCGATAAAGGCAATTGTGAAAATTCGTGAGGCCAGCATACGCCTGGTCGTAGTTGGCAACGAATAAATCCAAATCGCCATCTCTATCATAATCCGCCCAGGCGTGGCCATAATAGGAGTGTTGCTCGGTGTTAAGGCCCAGCTCTTCGCTGACATCCTGAAACGTCATCGATGAGTTGCGATAGAGTTTGGCGGCCATGTTTCGCCCTGTTAAACACAAATCTCTGTCACCGTCGTTGTCGAAATCAACCCAAGATACCTGCCTTACCTCATCCTGAGAGCTATATGGCAAGTTCAGAATTTGAATCGAGTCTTCCCCTATGATATACGCCTTACATGGTCCGTATGCATGGATGAGAGTGAAATCGTCTATTCCGTCAAGATCGATATCTGCAACTGAAACACCGCATCCGTATTCATCGGCTTCGTAGGAATTACCAATGAGATTTCCATAGGACCAGGGAACGAATTCCTGGGCGTTACAGTGGGTTAAAAATCCAACAAGGCAACCTATGAAACAGACTTTCATAAGAGGTAGGGTTAGTTAAGGTTGGGTTAAGGTAACCACATTACGCTTTAACGCCCTAATTCCAAGGAAAAATTATTTAGAATGTTTTTTCAGGGTAAAATCCTCGAGTTGCTAATTGGAATATGGTTTCTGCAGTGCCTCTTTCAAAGCGTCGGCCTTGAATTGATTTTCTTCGATGCCTTCGAAACTCTTCATGATGTTGCCGTTCCAGAGATAATATACCCCCGGTGTGCCCGCTCCTGAACCAATTGACGTCCAAAACTTCGGGATATCAAGAATTTGATGGTGCGCTTTAAGTCCCGATTCAGAGAGGAATGTTGGGATTTTCTCGGGCTCCTCATCCATAAATAAGATGAAGATTTCTGGCATCTTACCTTGCTTTTGAAGTGCTCTCAAATCTTTTGCAGCTTGCTGACAATGGTCGCACCCGGGTGCAAAAAAGCAAAGGATTTTCTTTCCCTTATCGATGTTGGTTTTTTTACCACCAATCACTGAGAACTCAGCAAATCTCGACTTCACAGGAGTGGGTTCCGGCTCAGGAATTTCAATTTCAGTGGAAGTCTTGGCCGTATCAACGGAAAGTACGTTTTGCATTGTATCAAGTGTCGTAGTGGTGGCCAGCGAATCAGAGATTACTTCCTCTACTAACTGGGTTTGATCAGTGGCAGACTCCTTTTCACAAGGACAAAATGGAAAATACACGAACATAAAAGCTACACATAAAGTGTAAATAAATAGTGGAACAATGAATCGATTCTTCCCTTTCGGATGCTCGTCTACAGTCTTGTAGATATATACAAGTAAACCTAAAGTAGCAATGTTCTTGACGAATGCCTCTAATGGAGTCATGGGAATGAGTTGGCCAAAGCAGCCGCAGTTGCCATTCATAGGGCCGTGCTTAACCATTTCTAACGTGAGATGCGCACAGAAAGCAACAAGCAACAATGCGGTAACTGGAATTACAAAACGCTTCAACCAATGTTTTTGAAGTATTGCAACCCCTATGGCAAGTTCTAATGCAATTAACGCTCTTGAGAAATAGGGAGCTGTGCACCAGTCAGTAATACCAAGATCCACGAGCTGTTTTTCAAACATCCAGATAGGAAACATTTTGGAAACAGCGGATAGCAGAAATAGAAATGATACCACTGACCGAGCGGTCCAGGGTAAATAGGTTTTAATTTGACTCATAATGCTTTTTTGAATTTCCGCAAAATTACCTTAGGATTGAAGTAATGAAGACGGTTAAGATTTCGTTTGGCCAAAATCTGTGAACCGCTTATTCCTATTGAGTGATAGAAATCTTATTGATGGGTTTATTATTTGTATGCCAATTCGATGGTAACTAAAAAATCTCCAATAGAGCATTGTAATTTTTCTGAAAATCGAGCTTCTGCTTTCTCCTGTACTGCATAATATATCGGGGGTGCTCGAGAACGTAAACTTTTCGAAAGAAGGAAAATTCATCATTCAGGTTGATAAAGAATTTTGCATTCTTGCCTGTGCCCAAAATAATTACAGCATCACGTCTGAGCCCAATGCTGAGTTGTGATTCCAAGCATCCTGCAATCCATGGTCTGAGATGTTTTGCCAATAAAGGATTGTCATAGTAATTTGCGTTGCGACCATTGGACAAGAGTCCAAGTGGACATACAGAGCCTACATAGAATTTTTGATAGAATGTTTGAACACCGCCGTTATTCTGAATCACAGAATAAACAAACTCACTGCTAAGTTCGGCTGTTTCAATTTCAAGTGTGTCAATACCGCATACTTGTTTCAGGTTCTTCGGATCTGTAAATGGAATGCCAGTTATACCCGCACCCAAGCGTCCTGGGTTAATGCCAAAAATCCCAAGCCGCTTACCTGTTCCTTTATAATACTTGGAACAAAAGTCTTTTTGGATTTTGACAATTCTATCGTCTTCAAAGGGATTGATAAAATCAAAGCCGAGGGTTTCAATTTTCGGTGGCGTAAGATTCAGGTTGAACTCAAAAACAGATTTGCCAAATCCGGTAAGTGACTGCTTGGGTCCAGATTTCTCACGATGGGTGTTTGAATTAGTTACGAAATTCATTTGATGAAAATGACAAAATCAGGTTAGCCGGTAGTATCATTTCCAAATATATTCATTGACAGTATTGAGATTTTGTTGTTTGTTTACCATATCCCACGATGTGTGTCGTTTAATGGCATTGGTGAATCTTACGTAGACGAGAACTTGCGTATTGTTGTATTTATAATTGTTGCCCAATTGAGATACTGGTCTTTTTCAAAGCTGATTTCGTTTTTGGTCTTGTTTACCCTGTGCCATGTGATTTATGCTCAGTCACCCGAATCTCTCAGGCGAAAGGCCAATATGCCGGAAACGAGCCTTCCGGAGAAACATGCTTTGTTCTATCAGGCTTGGTTGCTGGATAGTGTTGATATACAACTGAGATATGAATTGGCGTTGATCTCAAATGATCTGGGTCGGCATCATGAAGCCTTGTATCATTTTGCGAGAATTTACCAGAAGGATGAGGGTAAGATTTTTCCAGAAAATTTGAAATTACAGGCTGAGCTTTATGCGAGGTTGGGTATGACGGATATGGCTATAGATATCTATGAGAAGTATTTACGTCGACATAAAAATTCTCCCTGTAGTCATTGTGTTAAAGACGCACGTGCAAAATTGGATGATTTAAAATGGTTTCAGAAGAATCATCATAGCTCATTGCCCTTCATGCAATGGATTAATAATAAAATAGACTCTCTTGGGGTGTCACAGCTTTTGTCGAAGGGATTGGATGATCATCAGCAGATGACCTTCATCGGAAGTAATGATCATAAGATGTTTTTCAAACAGTGCGATGAAGATTGCTACGTTTCTTCTGCTATCACGTCGTTCCGTGATAGTCTGGAGATGAATGGTCTAGAGCCATTACCCGTTCATCAAAAGTTCTGCAGTTTCAATGGAAGATTATTTAGTGTTATTGTAAACGACAATTCCTTTCATTTCGCTGATGATAAAGGTGAGCTTCTTAACGATTACCCGGTTTTCCAATTCAACAGCGATGAGGCGAAGTACTCAACACCATTTTTGACAGAGGGAAATAAGTTGTATTTTTCTTCTGATCGGTCAGGTGGATTTGGCGGGATGGATATATGGTACACTGTTCTGGAAAATGGAATTTGGTCGGAGATTAAAAACCTGGGTAAGCCCTACAATACGGAAGGTGATGAAGTATTTCCAGTTGTTCATGATTCAGTCCTTTATTTCTCCAGCAACGGCCATAAAGGTTTCGGCGGTTTAGACGTATACGCGGTACACCCAACCGATGGTAAAATGATACACTTGGCAGAACCTGTTTGCAGCAGTGCAGATGATGTTGAATTGCATTTTCAATTTTCGCAGGAAAAGGGTCGTTTGCTTTGGTCTTCTAATCGTCCCGCTAATGCTACATCCGATGCATGTTGTTACAATATTTGGTTTTCTGATTTTCACCTGACGGCCGAGGATATCGTCAGTTCAATGGACTCAACAGTATCCAGTGATTTTATAGCGAGTATCGAAGCCAATCCCTTGCAGCTATACTTCCATAATGACGAGCCAGATCCGCGAAGCCGAGTTTGTAAAACTTCGCAAGACTATCTTTCCTGTATTGATTCTTATCTCAGTCTTCGATGGAACTATATTAGCGTCAATCCAAGCGGGGATGACTCCCTTTCTCTTCAAAAATTCTTTGATCACGAACTACATTATTCAGGTCGCCGTATCGATACACTAGCGCAGTGTATTAGAAGGGAAATGCAATCAGGTCATAATGCAGCTATTGTGGTAAAGGGATTTGCAAGCAAGCGAGCAGCGGCTCAATACAATCAATGTTTATCGGGCCGAAGAATTTCTTGTTTTGAAAACACACTTAGGAATTGGAATGATGGTGTTTTGAAAAGCTATATGGATTCCGGAAATCTGCAAATCATCGCTCAGCCAATGGGTGAGGATTTTCTGTCTGATCATCGGGAAGATGATATTTACTCTTATTCTTCTTGCCTTTCTCGACGAATAGAAATCATGCAAATGCTAACGGGTAATGGCGATATCCTTTGCAATTCCTCGGTTTCGTTACGCGCCGACAATCTCGAACGGCCTCTCTATTTTATGAATATTTCCGATAGAATGATGCAGCTGAAACCCATTGGATTGCCGGAAAATGTGATTATGGCTGAAAGTCTTTCGCTACCTCCAGGTGAGCTGGTTACTGCATGGATCAGAAATACGCGGAGTGATTCTTCAACCCAGGGCGTTTCTTTGAAAAATGTTGAGTTTGTGACTATGGATGGAAGTGTTAAGGCTCAGGTTCGGTTGAAAATTCATCCACAACCGTAACACCTCACCCCAGCATCATCACCGGATTCTCCAAATAACTCTTGAGTGTCTGCAAGAAGGCCGCACCTTTTGCGCCGTCTACCACACGATGATCACAGCTCAGGGTCACCTTCATGATATTACCTACCGTCATTTGCCCTTTCTCTACAATCACGGTTTCTTTGATAGCGCCCACTGCAAGTATGCATGCATCCGGTGGGTTGATGATGGCAGTGAATTCTTCAATACCAAACATGCCGAGATTGGAAATGGTAAACGTGTTGCCTTCCCAATCTGAAGGCTGCAACTTTTTATTCTTGGCTTTCTCAGCGAATGTCTTTACCTCTGAGGCAATAGAGAAAAGTCCTTTCTCATTGGCAAACCGTACCACAGGCACCAGCAATCCTTCTTCAACTGCCACTGCCACGCCGATGTGAACGTGCTCGTTGTAGCGAATCTTATCACCCAGCCAAGAGCTGTTCACCGCAGGATGTCTTCGCAGCGCAGCCGCAGAGGCCTTGATGACCATGTCATTGAAAGAAATTTTTCCTTCGCCGGATGCATTCAGTGCCGTGCGCGCCTTCATGGCCTCGTCCATACGTATCTCCATGGTGAGGTAAAAATGCGGGGCCGAGAATTTGCTCTCCGCAAGCCTACGTGCAATGGTCTTGCGCATCTGCGTTACCGTCTCTTCTGTGTATTGCTCTTTGCCAACAATGGCAGCCGTTCTAACGGGCGCCGACACCGCTGGGGTACTCACCGCATTTTCAATATCTCTTCGAACAATTCTTCCGCCATCGCCACTGCCCGAAACTGTATTGATGTCAATGCCGTTTTCAACCGCAATTTTTTTGGCAAGCGGTGATGCTTTAACTCTACCATTCGATGAATTGTGAACCTCTGCGGCAACAGCAGCAACAGCCACAGGAGCGGCCGCAGCGCTTGCAGCGGGGGCTTCTGTCTTTGCAGCAGGAGCGCTGGAAGCACCACTCAATAAAGCAGCCACATCTTCTCCCTCTTTACCCAAAATGGCGAGAATAGAATCTACCGCGGCGGTTCCACCCTTTTCCACTCCAATATGCAATAGCACACCATCCTGAAAGGACTCAAACTCCATGGTGGCTTTGTCGGTTTCAATCTCGGCAAGCACTTCTCCACTCTTCACTTTATCTCCCACTTTCTTGTGCCACGCGGCTACCGTGCCTTCCGTCATGGTGTCACTCAACTTGGGCATTTTTACTATCTCTGCCATGGTGTATTAGTCTTTTACGTATGGGTAATCTTGTTGTGTGTAAACATCGCGATACAGTTCTTCCGCGTCGGGCAGGGGTGAATCTTCAGCGAATTTCACTGACTCTTCTACCTGAGCTCTGATCTCTTCTTCCACGCTTTCAATCTCTTGCTCAGTCATCCATTTGTGATCGCGAATCATTTGCAGAACATACTCAATTGGGTCGCGCTGCTGGTATTCACTTACTTCATCTTTGGTGCGGTATTTCTGTGGGTCACTCATCGAGTGTCCCTTGTATCGGTAGGTCTGAATATCAAGTAGTGTGGGACCATTGCCGCTGCGTGCGCGTTCTGCTGCAATTTCAATCGCTTCACAAACGGCTTCCGGGCGCATGCCATCAACACTTGCAGAAGGCATCAGGAAAGACGCTCCCAGCATAGATAAATCTGTAACGTTGGAGGTGCGCTCTACGGATGTTCCCATTGCGTACTGGTTGTTTTCAATGATGAAGATGACCGGGAGTTTCCATGTCATTGCCATGTTGAAGGTCTCAAACAACGCACCTTGTCGCGCCGCACCATCACCAAAAAATGTGAGGGTAACATTGTCGTTGCCATTGTATTTGTCGGCGAAAGCAATGCCGGCTCCCATAGGAATTTGCGCACCAACAATGCCGTGACCTCCAAAGAGATTTCGCTCTTTGTCAAACATGTGCATCGAACCGCCCTTGCCTTTGGAAAGGCCTGTGGCTTTGCCATATAGTTCTGCCATTACGAGCTTCGGGTCGGTGCCCATGACCAGCGGATGCGCGTGGTCGCGATAGGCCGTGATGACTTTATCGCTCGGACGAATCGCCTCCATCATACCGGCAAGAACCGCTTCTTGACCGATATAGAGGTGACAGAATCCACCGAATTTTTGTTGGATGTAGAGATGTCCGCATTTCTCCTCGAAACGGCGCATCAGTAGCATTTGACGATACCATTTGATATAGGTTTCTTTACCGAATCGTGCGGTAGCACCTTTGGTATCCGTTGTTTTTTGACCAATCACTGTTGTTGTCATATTGTTTTTCGAAGCGGACAAATATAACAATGTAGCTTGCTGTACATTGTTCAAATTCAGGAAAGTGTTACATCTACACTTAGGACTATTTTGCTTGATGTACTCGGCGTTTAACCGGTAATTGTGCCTTCTACTAAAACTGATTCAAGAAGCGATAGTCGTTCTCGAAAAAATGTCGCAGATCGTCGATTTGATAACGCAACATTGCGATGCGTTCCAGCCCCATGCCGAAAGCAAATCCGGAGTATTGCTCTGGATCAATGCCACTTGCCTGAAGCACTGACGGGTCTACCATTCCGCAGCCCATGATTTCAAGCCATCCTGTGCCTTTGGTGATGCGATGATCAGCCGGCGTTTCTAAGCCCCAGTATACATCCATCTCAGCGCTGGGTTCTGTGAACGGGAAGTAGCTCGGGCGCAGTCGTATTTCTGATTTGCCGAAAAAGGTTCGGGTGAAATGTTGCAGGGTTTGTTTCATGTCAGCGAAGGTCACGTCTTTGTCGATGTACAATCCTTCTATCTGATGAAACTGACAATGTGCGCGTGCGCTGATGGCTTCATTGCGATAGACCCTGCCCGGCATGATGATGCGTATCGGTGGTTTGGAATTTTCCATCACTCGCACTTGCACGCTACTGGTATGAGTGCGCAGCAGCAAGGGTTGCCCATTGCTGTCCACCGCGTCTTTCACGAAGAAGGTGTCTTGCATGTCGCGCGCAGGATGATCTGCTGCGAAATTGAGCCCTGAAAAAACATGCCAGTCATCTTCAATTTCGGGTCCGTCTGCTACCGCAAAACCGATATTCCTGAAAATTCGAATGATCTCTTCACGGATTTGAGAAATGGGATGACGATGTCCTGTCGGGAAAGCGCCTGAAGGTCTTGTGAGGTCTTCGTGAGTATGGGTTACGGTTACTTTTTGAAACGAAGAAAGTCCATTGTTTAAGCGTTCCTGCAAAAATTGCTTCAATCCATTAATGGCTTGACCGAGTTCGCGTTTGTTATCTCCGCGGTGTTCTTTGAATTTATCGAAGAGGTCATTGAGTTTGCCTTTTCGGCTGAGAAAGTGCAGCCGGAAATTCTCGAGTGTGGCCGCATCGTGGATATCGAAACCTTCGGCTTCATGCCGCAGTGCTGCAATTTCTTCAATCATTTCTTTGACCGGTTCTTGGGCGCAACCACTTTCATGCGCATCGTAACATCATTGAGCGGACGATCACGCATGGTGGGCTGGGCTGCTATGCTATCAATTACGTTCATTCCGCTCACAATTTCACCGAACACGGTATAGTCCATATCCAGCTGAGCGGTACCGCCCACAGTTTTGTATGCAGCGCGTTGTTCAGGTGTGTATTTGAAGCCGGGATTGCGCATTGCGATATTCTTTTCGAGTTGGTCGAGTTCCTGATCAGACCATGTTTTGCCTTGCACGATATAGAACTGACTGCCGCTAGATTCCTTTTTCGGGTTCACTTGATCTCCCTGACGAGCGGCGCAAAGCGTGCCTCTTTTATGTACGAACTTCGGGTTGAACTCTGCGGGAATGGTATAGCCCGGTCCGCCCATACCCAATGCTTGTCCTTGCGCTGCACCTTTGCTATTGGGATCTCCGCCCTGAATCATAAACCCTTTGATACAACGATGGAAGAGGAGATCATCGTAGAAACCCTGCTGAACGAGTTTCATGAAATTGCGGCGATGTCCGGGTGTTTCGGGGTAGAGTAATACCAACATAGTTCCGAAACGCGTGGTTACTTCCACCAATGAATCTTCAGCCTTATCCAGCTCAAACGTGGGTTCAACAACACGAGCCTCTTGAGCGACTGTGGTGTTTGGGGCGGCGCGCTGGGTAATCACCTTATCGGGGCTTGAGCTACAACCGGAGGTATTAGACATCAACGCTAGACCGATGATGGCAGCGGAAAATGGCAGAGTAAAAGATTTCATCATGTCGGATTATGGGCAGTAAAATTAGGGGGGCTGTAACAACACAAACGAACTTTTTTTAGGCGGTTTCAAATTTTCATTACCTTGCGACATATTTTTTGCGGATGAATAAATTATTTCTCGGTATATCCATGATTGCTCTCTTCGCCATAACGATGGTGATGTCGGGATGTAAGAAAAACAAGGAGAAGAAAACCATTGCAATCGTGACGGTTATTGACAAGGATGGTGCTGTGGTAGCGGGTGCTTCTGTTCGTTTGTATGCAGTACCCAGTGAGAATCCGCCACCGCCGAATGCCATTCGATTTGATACCACTCAGGTTTCCAATGGTGCGGGCAGTGTTACATTTGACTTCAGTGATTTCTATGAAGAGGGCCAGGCAGGTTTTGCAGTATTGGACATTGAAGCGGTGAAGGGAAGTTTGGAAGGAGCCGGCATCATCAAGATTGTCGAGTTGGAGACCACGGAGGAGACGGTGGTCATGAAATAGATTTCAATTGCTTTTTAGTGAAATGACAGACGGGTTACATTTGCGCCCGAAAATCGGGATGTAGCTCAGTTGGTAGAGTACACGTCTGGGGGGCGTGTGGTCGCACGTTCGAGTCGTGTCATCCCGACCAATGAAATCAGGGGTTTCAGCGAATAAAAGCTGAAGCCCCTTTTTTATTTGCATACGGTTTGCATATGAAGCCCCTTCAAAAATCGATTTTTAAGTATGCTTTTTATTTTCGAAAGCTCAAGCGGTCAATATTCTTTGAAATGGAGTACTTTTGAAAATACAATACACTATCTCTCACAAATGAAAAAAACACTTACCGTCATTTTGATGACAGCTTCAATAGCAATTACCGCACAAATTCCCTCCGTATTTTCAGTTGATTCAGTAGAATACAAAATAGGTGATAAGATAAAGATGGGTAAAGCTACGGATGGATTACCTGAGTTTTCCTACATTCTAAGGTGGGTAAAAGAGGACGTTTCCACCTTGGAAAAGCCTAAGAATCCAGCCATTGATTCTCTTCAAATAGTGAGTATTACGAAAAATGAAAAATGGAGTGATTTCAATGTAAAGTGCAAAATGATACTGCCAGGCAGCGATTTCTACTATACCTACAGTATCATTTTCAATAAGGCTATTGAGACGGGTGAAATCAAATCGAAAAGACCTGATTATTTTGTGGCACCGACTTCAAAGCAAGCGTTGGAGCAATTGAAGAAAGCAAAAGAAAAAGTTGATTTAGGCTTGATGACGCAGGAGGAGTACAATCTGAAAATGGAGGAATTGAAAAAGTATATTAAGGATTAACTATTACAATCTTTTCTATTGTGGCAATTTTGCTACAAATCGGGATGCACCTGAATAATAACAGGAGAATAATCCGCTCCTGAATCGTTGTCTGGCGCGAGTGGGGCCAAACCGTACCTGATTAAAGATTTGTAGAGTGATGCACGTTCGGCAATGGTAAGCTCGTGCAAGTGCGACTGGATGAACTCGAACTCATTAACAACGTATTCTCGCATCAGTTGCCTAATGTTTGCGTTGGAGGCGTTGGGAGTTCCTATTGACCTGCCCCCTGTCTTCATTCTTTTCATTTTTGGGTTCTATTTTTTTCTAATTAGATAATTGAGAGTTTTTGATTGCTGGTTGTTCCGATATGTTCACGCAACAAATAATCGGCTAAATCCAAACCAGATTTTCGTTCATCAGGTGTTGCGATTTTTTCCAATTGAGAAGATACTTCAACGGTAGCGATATGCGAAAAATCACGAGCTTTTTCATCCCAATAATCAAAGGCGTTGACATCGGGATATAGCACGACCGTGCGCCCCTTCAATACATTGAACTTGTCAGGATTCAAACCATTTTTCCCAAGACAAGCCAACCAGATGTATTCAGGAAAGTAGGCACTTGCAATGATTGCGGTCTTTGCAGCCTCAACGATCGCTATCGGTTTACTGGTGTTCTCCGAAATGGTCAACAGATGCTCACCGAAAAAGCATTGCTGGAGATTGAAATCGGGTTGCTTCAATGCTGAATGCACCCAATACTTGCGCCTTTGAGGTACTTTGATGGTTCTCCCTGTTTCAGCATCAAAGTGAATAATCTCTCCCGTGCGAATTTTTAAGTCGATGTCAATCAACCAGAATACCGTTGAGTCTGTCCAATGTTTGGATGTTCCGATTACGTACCTCTCGACTAAATCATTTGTGATGTCATCCCCGAACAACTTCCGAAGCCATTGCACGAAATTGTTGGATTCATAATTCTTCAGGCTCGATAGGAAAACATCTTCAGCGATGTAGGAAATAGCCTTCGGTAATGGTTTGGGCTTGCGTATCGGGGGCAGGTGTTTGTCGTGCTGGATGTGATTGTCTTCAAAGAACATCTTCGGGGTGTAGTGGTATTGACAATTATCCTCCCTATTGCATTTGCCTACATTCTCGTGAACGTGCTGATTAGTTTCTGTATCAATGTAGCGAACAAACGTGCGCTCTTGTCGCTGGCATCGTGGGCATCGGTAGCGTGTTCCCTGTCCCTTGTATGGTTCCAACTTGTATCGATAATCCATTTTTTTGTTTTATAGGTTGGCACAAGCGACACAAGCGGCACAACCAATGATTCATTTCATGGGTTAATGTCGCAAGTGCCGCAAATGCCAACGGTTAATTTGTTTTTTGATAGTTACCTCGACTCAACCTCGCGAATAACATCTTGTCATTCAGGAAGCGTTTATAGCTCCTTTCCGACACTTTATTGCATTCGGCTATATCAATCCCCTCCATTGTGGTGAACGTTTCAGGAAGGGCGTGATATAGTGCCTGAAGATTATCGGGATGCCTGTCCAATGGATTGTTGTTCTCAATGATGGAGTGGATTTTTATAGCGGTATTTTTGAAATAGTCGGTTAGAAGGATTGCGCCTTCAACAGATTTGCGGCAAATCGATTTTGGAGGTGTGCTATCGCTCGAACAAGCGTATTCTATCAACTCCAGTATTAACGAGAGGCGAATAGCATACAACTCCAGTTTGCTATACTTGCCGCGCAAATTTTCATCCTCCGAATCGTTGGCTTCATCAGTATTCTGTTTTTGCCATTCGAAAAGGATTTCCCAAGCATCTTCATCAAAAGGAATGATTTCAGGCGTGGGGTAGTGGTTTTCATCCATTACGACTGATAGGTTCAGGAGTTTGTCGATGACATCCCTCCAAATTTCAATAGTGCCTTGCTCCAGCTCATCCTTATTCCAGTATTCTTTTTTGATGTCCTCGGGGAATGCAAATAGTATTCTGTCCACAAAACCATTCTGGCTTCGGCTATCCTTTGCAAGTTGATTCAGTACGCCATTCTGAATAGTGCCACCAACCGAAATGAATGGTTGAGGTATCAATGCAGGTTCTCCACTTTTGCGGTCGATGTTTATCGGTTTACCGCTCCACGAATGCAGCCAAAATTCCATTTCGCTTCCGTTGTTATAGCGATTGAAATTTTTAAACCACGATGCGAGTTCATCAGCATAAACTCCGATGCCCCTCTGGTTGAACTTGTGAACATCGACCAGGGCTTCAGGGGTGAAATCAGATACCAGCGATTTGTTCCATACTGGTTTGACGGGTTCCTCTATCCCTTGTTGTTCACGGTCTTTTTTGGGCAGGTTTTGCGCCTTGTTGTATTCTTTGCGCTGGTGTTCGTATTCCCTAAAGGTTCGCTTATCCTTTTCGTAAATAGGTTGGAGGGCAAAGCTCAATGGGTGGCTCTTGTTTGTACCTGCCCGACCAACGAGTGCGATGTATAGCGTGGCACTTTCCGACCATGCGTTTTTGACGCCTGCCCTGAAGGTGTTGCCGATTGCTACCGATGCAGCAAATAGCATTGATGAACCGATGAAATCAAAGGGGAACTTCAGCGAATGGTTGGTTTGACAAATAACAAATTGAGCGGTCTTCGGGAAGACTTCAATCGGGAACCGATTTGCTTTTCTCTGTAGTCCCGCAATCGCTTGTCGCTGGTGCTGATTCGCTTCATTTTTGATGGTTTCAATAAGGCTATTATCAGCATTCTGGTTATCTTTGTTGTGTTCCAAAAAATCGGAGGTTTGGCTATGCTCTCTCATCGCTTACCTCCGTTTTTGTTTACCAGATACTTTCCAGCCTCGTTGACCATTTCGGCTTGTGATTGCAATCTGTTTGACAGCAACCATTCATCAATTTCAGATACAAGAAACCGCAACTTTTTGCCGCCCTTGTGAACGGGAATAGCACGAGCATTCACCCAACCATAGACTGTTGCCTTTGTGGGCTTGTCGGGGTGGTACTGGCAAAGCTCGTTGATGTCCATCCAACGATCGTTTTTGATTTGTTCGCTTTGCTCTTTCTGATTAGTGCGCAAGCAGGTGTTGACGCAATCAATGAGGACATTCTGAAAATCCTCAAGCGGTAATGAAATCAATACTTGTTTCTCCATTTGTAAAATTTTAATGGAGCAAACCAAAAGAATCCGATAAGGCTAACTATCCCAACTATCCTTTCTGAGATAATTGGGTTTGTTTTATTGACTTTAGCTTTGTTTCAAACTGTTCTCGATAATCGGCTTCCGCTCTTTTGTGAAACCTTTTTTCGCTAAACATACTTTCGTCAAGATTGAAATTTTTGATGACTTGAGAAATTACTATTGGATAGACTTTTCGATTTTTTGGTTTTTTCATCAATAGCTGTTTTCTCATCTCGCTTATCCAAACACAAATGACATTGCATTCATGCCCGATGAAATTGCAATCTTCATCAATCAATGGAGGCTCGCAATGCTTGAGAACATCAATACAGGGTGCAGCCATTCTTTCATCGTGAAATAGCGACTCGAAAGTAATAGGTTCCTCTTGCTTTGTTGGTTTAGTGATAGTCCAGTCCGTTAGATATTGCCTATATCTTTCCCTGATTACTGTATAGTCGGCACTCTCGATTTGCATCGCGTCAATCAGCTTGAGTTCGAGATTGATTTTTTCAGGTGTGGAGTAACTGTCTTTGTAGGTTTCCATCCTTTGTTCAAAGAATGTATCCTTCAGGGATTCCCAATTTTCGGGAGTGACTATGCTATCGTTGTTTCTTTGGGTGATGTTTGGGTAAATAACACCATCAACCATCAAATCAGCAATTACATACACTTGAAAGAAAGTGAAGGTTTTTATATTTTTCATAATTTCCTGATTGTTAAAGCTCCATTTCCAAACTCAAGTTTTTGTAGGCTTCCTTCGGGAAGGAGTTGATATAGTTCTCCGTTGTTTTCAGATTTCCATCGTGAAGGATTTCCGATATTAACGCAATGGACTTCCCACTCCGAACCGCTACCGTAGCAAATGAATGTCGGGCGTGGTATGTTCCGATTTTTTCAGCTAAATCGGGATTGATACCGCTCTCCAGAGCGAACTCGCGGAAATTCCTCACAACCGTATCATTGAACCGTGCAACCTTGTTGTGCTGTTGCTTCGGTGTATCTGTTGCGTTCAGGATTCCGAAAAGGTAGGGGGATGTAGATTTTTTCCTCTTTTCAATGATTTGCTTCAGGGCAGGTGTCAACGGAACCTCTTTGATGGTGCGCTCTTTCTTTGTGTTCTTTGTTTTCGCCCTGATGTACTGGATGCTATCTTTATCAATGGAGGTGTGCTTCAGCTCGCAAATGTCTTTGGTATTCATGCCATAGGCGTAATATGAAAAAAACCAAAAATCCTTTGCGAATGACTGGTTTTCGTTCTTTGGTTCCTTGTGCCAAAGTAGCTTCAACTCATCTTGCGTTAATGCCTTGTTGACTTTCTTACTGGTTGGAATTTGCGCCTTGTTTTTGCCGAATGGATATCCATCGAAGGTTGCTATTCCCTTCTCGATTGCTATCCTGTAAATGCTTCGGAGGTTGCGTAGATATATCCCAACGGTTGCAGCCGATAGCGATTTCCTTTTTTCGCAATAGTGTTTGAACTTGTTGATGAACTCGATAGTAATCTCATCGAAGCTCAATGGTTCGAACTCCTTCTCGTGTTCATCCTTGCGTTTAGTATGCTTCAGATACTTGTTGATGCAGGTTTTTGCCAACGAGTATTTTTCAGCTGTTGATACAGAGCCTATCGAAAGTTTTTGCTCGATTACGGTATCAAACAAATTGAAAACATCGGCTGCATTTTTCGTTGATGCCCCGAACATTATTGCTTCGAATGCTTCAAATGAGAAGGTTCGTAGGCTATCCAGTACATCATTCCCTCGCTGTTCGAGTGCAAGTAGCTTTTTTCTCAGCTCCTTGTATTCATTTCGGGGCTTTGTGGTTTCGTAGATGCTTGCGAAATCTTCCTTTGTGAACTCAAACACCGTTGTGTATAGCTTTTGTTTTCGTGGATTCTGGCAAAACAACCGTAGCTTGACGGGATAAGTACCGTTGAGCTTTTTGTGTCGGGTGTCCAGCCATAAGGAAAGGAAGACTTTTCTCATTTGCATATCGTTTGCATACAAAACTAATGAATAACCAAATAAGAAAACAAAGCAAACCGAAGCTAATGAACCGAAAATGCTACATTTGCAAAGAAATCAGATGCAGTACCAAAAAGAACAAATAGGATAAAAACACGACTGGGGGGCGTGTGGTCGCACGTTCGAGTCGTGTCATCCCGACCAATTTTGTTTTCTTTAATCATTGTCATTTCAGAAAACATCAACTAACCAAATGCCGACTATTCCAGTCGGCATTTGTTATTTTACAATTTCCTCTGTCCTAAAAATTAGAGTCATGTAATGAATTTATTATTTCGATTTCTTCGAAAAGATGGTTGGTTTGTAATCAGGCAGAGCGGAAGTCATATGGTCATGTCGCATCCTACTAATAAAGGACAGATTGTTTGTCCTAATCATGGTAGTCATTCGGTTGGTAAAGGCTTAGAGAAAAAAATTAAGAAGGACGCAGGAATTAAATAAATAATATCTCATGAAAATAGAAATGATTATAGAGCGCTATCTGAGAGAATTGGTATGAATCAAAGTTTATTGGCTCAGTATATAAATGGAATCAAAAAACCCTCATCAAATCAAGCTTTGAAAATCCTTCAAGGTGTGCAACAAATCGGAAATGAGTTGGCCGCTATTCGATTTTTGCTGTAAGCTGAAAGTTGGATACTGAAATTGAATTTTACGCCATTTGGAAAGTCTGAACTCTCGGTGATCCTGCCGACAGTATTTTGACGAGCCATCGAGGAAACGATGGCCTTTTTTATGAGTGATTTGTAACTATCTGTGTCGAGAATTCTATAACTTCATTATCGTATTTTTTCTGTATCTGAAAGTCTAGCAGCAGAGTGAGAGGCGCAGATTTTACATGCCCAGTTGGTTTATTGCATTAGCAGTGTGATAACTCGTTACCTCACCCAAACATGTATCGCTATTCTTAAAGCGGGAGCTTTACCCTTTGCGGACGTATTTTGTCAGGATAACGATTTGCTGGTTTTCTATTTTACCCTCGATTTGTTCTACATTATCCTTCACCAACCGGATGTTCTTCACCACCGTACCTGCTCTTGCACTGAAACTGGTTCCTTTGACATCAAGCGTTTTTACCAGAATCGCGGTGTCACCTTCATGCAATCGCTGTCCGTTGCTGTCCAAATGAAACTCTACATCGCTGTCATTTTCGTGGTCACCGGTGGCTTTTGCCCATTGTAGCTGATCTTCATCAAGATAGAGCATGTCCAGCGCATCGGCTGCCCAGCTTTCATTGCGAAGGCGTTGAAGCATGCGCCACGCCGTAATTTTTACAGGGACATGTTCACTCCACATGCTGGTGAGCAGACA
Organism: uncultured Comamonadaceae bacterium; assembly: GCA_964555295.1. Taxonomy (GTDB): domain Bacteria; phylum Bacteroidota; class Bacteroidia; order Flavobacteriales_D; family Sanyastnellaceae; genus CAZKRL01. Next base: position 53,619 of record CAZKRL010000010.1, read on the forward strand.
ATTCCAATGTGCCTCATCCAATGGCACTTGTTTCAGGAGTTGAGCGACGCAGGTATTGCACGCGCAAATACATTGTTCGGCCGTTTGCTCGTTGGCGGGAGGTAGCTCGTAAATCGTTATTTCAGATGAGGATGCACAAAGCTCACAGCAATGATTGCCTCTTGCGTAAAGAATTTCTTTGATTGTGCTCAAGGTTTATAATTAGGGATCGAAAGGTAATGGTTATGAGTGGATGGGTTTGCTTTTTCGCTCTGCATTGATGGAGCAGTACAAACTTATTAGCGCTCATGATTTAAGTCATCCCCGAACCCTCTCATGAATAACACATTAACGACTATCTTTAAATTAAGAACTTGTCTGGCCAACGCCGACCACCTCAAGTCGTGGGGCCAGATCTGGGATTCACTCTATGGTTCGTCCATCAATGCAGAATTGTAAATTCAGATTTGAGCTTGTTGATTGACGAGATCGCCTGATTCAATTGAAGCAATCTGTAAGGTTCTCAGGAGGGTCAATTTTCTTTGGCTAAGGATTTTTGACATTGAATTTTTCGAAATACGCATCAACAGCGCATGGATTAGAATTTTTAGTATTACTATGCTCCATTGGTGTTTTCAGAAGTACATGTATTATCATTGCGCCGCACAATTTTACGATTATGAAAAAAATTTATTGGTTTGCCTTTGCAGTGATTCATTCGCATTTGATTCTGTCACAACAACGACCTGTCGGTTTTGAGCTTTTTGCACAGGAGTTGTTGGCATTACCACGAACCGAACTCGTTACGTTTGATCATTCTCAGCTATGGGCTGAAGATATGCAACGAGAACATCAGGGAGGTCGAACCAATATTGGCCGACTCATTCCTTACAATGAAAATTGTTACACCACGGGGGTTTGGTCGCAACTGCCCAATGGTGATCGTTTGTGGCAATGGCGTTTCAAAACTGCCAATGCAAAAGGACTTTGTGTTTATTTCGACAATTTCCAGATACCTCTTGGGTCTAGTGTCTTTTTATATCCCGCTGATAGAAGCCATTTTTTCGGTCCGGCACTCAATGAAGATTGCAATGAACATGGAAAGTTTATGATGGGTGAAATTGCTGGCGAAGAGGCCATTCTTGAGTATTATCAACCTTTTGAAGTGATTGGTGAGCCGACCATTGAAATGCGCTCGGTATCACACATGTACCGAAATGTGTTCGCAGGTCTGGAGGAACGCGGCGGAGGTTCAGATGTTTGCGAGGTAGATGTTAATTGTCCGGAAGGATCAGATTGGGTGGATCAACGTAATTCTGTTGTGCGACTGCTTATTACAGAAGGCAATTTTCAGGGCTTGTGCAGTGGAGCGCTCGTCAATAATACTTCGCAAGATTGCCGCAAATTCATTCTTACCGCATTGCACTGCGGTGTATCTACCACGGATGCCGATTGGTTGCTTTGTCAGGTGAGGTTCAATTATCAACGTGCAGCATGCGGCAGCGGTACAACGCCCAGTTCCAACAATAGGGTAGGGGTATTTCGCAGGGCTGATAGTAATGACAACGGGGGTGATAATGGGTCAGATTTTCTATTGCTCGAATTGGAGGAAAACCCTTTACAGTCTTGGAACATTTTCTACGCAGGTTGGGATGCGCGCGCTATTACACCTGATAATTGTGTGGGTATTCATCATCCCGCCGGAGATGTGAAAAAAATATCTACTACCGACAATATTGTATCCGGTGGATGGGGAATCAATGGTACTCACTGGCAAGTCAACTGGATGCAGACAGAGACCAATTGGGGCGTTACCGAAGGCGGTTCTTCGGGTTCGCCGCTGTTCAATCAAGATAAGAGGATAGTGGGTCATCTTACCGGTGGAGGTTCTTGCTGTACCTCAGGTGGCTGCGGATTCGGTACTTCGCCCTCCGCTCCTGATTCCTACGGGAAGCTCGATCGAGATTGGGATAATAACCCCAATACTGCTGACCAGAAATTAAAGGTTTGGCTGGATCCAACCAATACCGGTATCGAGTCTATGGACGGTTCTTATCTGGTGCCTGGAGGGGATTATCCTTGTGTATTCGTTGGGCAAGGCGATGAAATGTCATTGGACTTTGACGATGTGAGTTTGTTTCCTTCTGTTGGCAACGGTCATATTAACTTGTCCTTTCCTGATCGTGTAAAGCTCTCAAGTGTTTTTGTCTATGATCAGAACGGCAGGCTGGTGCACTCAATAACCAAATCGATGGTCTCCCCGCAGATGCTCAATCTTGCATCGCTTGAAAATGGCGTGTACTTCATCACAATCCAGAGTGAATCAGCTCATTCAGTTACAAAAAAGATACAGATTATTCACTGAACCCGTTTGCAGCATTGAAATAACTCTTTACATTTGAGCAAAATCAAGAGTCATGAAATTTGTCGTTTCGAAAAAAGATAAGGTGACCTCCATCTCCTCGAAAGTGGAGAAATTGGATGCTTTACATTCACCCGAATTAAAGAGTGAAGTAATTAGCATCAATCGTGAAGGAACCAAGAATATCATCATTGATCTTACAGATACGAGGTACATCGATTCTTCCGGCTTGAGTGCACTTTTGGTAGCCAACAGACTATGTCGCGATGCAGCTGGTACTTTTGTTTTGTGTGGACTTCAAGATCATGTCAAGAAGTTGATTTCAATTTCGCAACTTGAAACTGTTTTGAAGATAACCCCGACCGTAAGTGAAGCCATTGATTTGGTATACATGGAGGAGTTGGAAAGAGACGTGAAATAATCAAATAGCTCAATAAACATTACAATTACATGAAGAGAATTTTTACTTTCTTAGTTGCGGTTAGTACAGCGCAAATTGCCATTTCGCAGTGCGACCCTATGGCGCATGACTTCCAAGGAGCGGCATTTGGCGTCTATCCCCCTGATAGTATTGGTCTACAACAAGCAGAAGTGAATGTGCCCTATGAGCAGGTGTTGTATTTTAAAATTCCTCAAGACGCCAATAATATCGATCCTACCTACCCGGCAGGAACAGCGGATATCGATTCAGTAAGACTCACTAGTATTACCTATAACAACGGTGTTTCTTTTGTTCCGGTAAGTGGATTGGGGTTAACAGTGGATTGTAGTTCCCCGTCCTGTACTTTTCTGCCTAACCAACAATATTGCGGTAGAATTTCTGGTACGCCAAATACCGGTGGTGTTTTTCCGGTTACAATAAATGTTGATGCATACGCAAGTATTATAATCCTGGGTCCACAGGTTGTGCCGTATTCTTTTCCTGATTATGTTCTCACCGTTAACGGGCCAATGAGCGTCCTGGAACCTGCTGGTAAAAGTTTCAGTGTAGCCAAGCTCTATCCTAATCCTGCCACTGATGCAGCGACATTGCCGGTATCATTGACCAATAACGATAGGGTTGAAATAAGTGTGATGAACCTAGTGGGTAAGAACGTGCTAACCAAAAGTTTCTCCGGAGTTAAAGGCATGAACAATATTCCGCTGAACCTGGAAAATTTTGAAAGTGGTGTATACCTCATCACTGTTAAATCAGGAAATCATACTGCTACACAGAAATTTGTTGTAGAATAATTCACTGATGAATGATTTGAAACTGCACCTTTGAGGTGCAGTTTTTTTTTGATGAAGTTCGAAGTCCTCATTCTCGGTTGCGGCGCAGCAGCTCCCAGCGGCAGAAACTTGCCTTCTGCCCAGCTCATCAATTTGCGCGAGAATTATTTGCTGGTGGATTGCGGAGAAGGCACTCAACTGCAGCTGCGCAGGTATAAAGTCAAGTTCCAGCGCATCAGCCATATTTTTATATCCCACTTGCACGGAGATCACTACCTCGGTCTCATGGGGCTGCTTTCCAGTATGCATTTGTTGGGTAGAAGAACACCGTTGACAGTTTATTCACCGCCCGGACTTGAGGAAATCATCCGGGTGCAAATGAAAATTTCTGAGAGTTTTTTTGAATTTCCTCTGGAGTTCATTGCATTGTCTTGTGAATCAGAATCACTTATTGTCGATGAATCTGCCTTTGAAGTTCGTTCTTTCCCGCTTAAGCATCGCGTGAAATGCTCAGGTTTTGTCTTCAGAGAGAAACCGCTTTTGCCCAACATCAGTAAGGATATGATTCGCGAATACAAGTTGGATGTTGAGGAGATATTGCAATTGAAACATGGTCACGCAATTGTGAGTCGCGATGGTATTCCGGTAACCCCGGAGCAGGTCCTCGCTCCACCTCATGAAACAAAGTCGTATGCCTATTGCTCAGATACAATGGAGTGGGAGAAAATCATCCCCTTTATTCGCAATGTGACATTGTTATATCATGAATCTACTTTTCTGGAGACAGAGGCCAAAAGAGCTGTTGAGACTTGGCATTCTACCGCCTCGGGCGCTGCAAGAATTGCTTTAAAGGCAGAGGTAAGGCAGTTGATGCTGGGGCATTTCAGTGCGCGTTATGGCGACCAGGGTTATTTTCTTCAAGAGGCAATACCTATTTTTCCTAACGTAATTCTCGCCGAAGAAGGTCGAACAATAGAACTATAATGGCTAGACTCACTAAAATCTGATGAATGGAGAGGGAATGAAAATTTATATAAGCTCGATCTGACGAGCCACCTTTTGTAAGATTTCAAAAACTGTTTCAGCCATCACATTTTCACTGTCGAGGGTAGGATTGATCTCGGTAAATTCCAGGCAACAAATGCGTTCGTTTTGCAGAAATTCCAGAATTAAATCAGCTGCTTCTCGCGCATTAAGTCCGCCTTTTACAGGTGTTCCCGTACCGCGTGATACCGTAGGGTCCAGTGAGTCTACATCAAAGGAAATGTAAATTTTATCGCAGTGACTTAAATATTTCAAGAGCTCTCGACATAGTTTAGTGATACCGGTTTTACGAATCTCATTGGTGGAAACCACCTTTACACGATTTGATTTAATGAGGGCCGACTCTTGCTCTTCAAAGTCGCGAAGTGTGAGGTAGATGAGGTCTCGATACTCGAGCTTCGGAGCCACATCTCCAACGCCTTTCAGCATCTCCCAAAGTTCTATCGTTTCAAAATCGATGTCGTTGATTTTTTCTTCTATGTTATCCTCATTTAGCGCTGTGGCCAATGGCATGCCATGCATATTCCCCGATGGGGTTGTGTAAGGAGAGTGAAGATCGGCATGGGCATCAATCCATATCACTCCCAAACGGCAATCTGGATTCGCCATCTTGATTCCAGCAATGGTGCCACCTGCGGAACTATGATCACCGCTGATGAGTATCGGAAATTTTCCATCGCGAAGAGTATCACGAACAGCGGCTCCAACACGCTCATACATCTTTAAGACGCTTTTGATATGCCGCGCATAGCGGCTGCCAGGGTTGGAAAACAATGCAATGTTGTCGTTCGGAATGACCAAGCTTTTATAATTCTTGAAAAATTGTGAGCGAAAGTCGAGCGCAGCAATTTTTACAGCGTCAACACCCAAACTCGCACCACGGGTGCCCGCACCAATTTCACTGGGCACTTCAATGAGTTTGATACTTCTAACTTTTTTGGTCATGCCCCAAAGATAGTACATAGCAGAACTGTGTTACTTTCGCCATGTTATGAATATCCCCAAAGAGAAATTGCGGTTGATTGAGTGGGTAGTGAAGGAATCTAATGAGGAGAACCTCGCGGAGGTTGCTGCTTTTGTTGAACGTCTCAGCCAGGACTCGAATCTGGCCGCAAAGGTGATGGGCTATCGACGAAGGGGTGTGCCGGTAACTTGGCAACAGATGAAGGAGGGGTTACAAAGCGCTATCGATGATTGTGTGAATGGCAACTGTGTTTCACTCGATAATCTTGAAAAGGAATCTGATACTTGGTAATATGAAGAAAATTCTATCATTGGCGGTAGGCGCCTTTTTAATGGCCTACAATTCGACAGGACAAACCCCGTGCATCAATGGAATGGCGGGTGATTATCCATGCAGGTTCATGGATCTGCTGAGTCATATGTCTCTTGCAGACCTGGGTGTAACGGTGAATAATCCCAACACCAACGATATATTCGGTTGGGTAAGTCCGGTAACTGGTAAAGAATATGCACTGGTAGGTTGTAAGAATGGAACCGCTTTTGTAGATCTATCCGACCCTGTCAATCCCGTTTATTTAGGTATGTTGCCGACGCATTCCAACAATAGTCTTTGGCGCGATGTGGAAACCTACGGGCACTATTGTTTGGCAGTAAGTGAGGCGGCTGATCATGGATTACAGATTTTCGATTTGTTGCAGTTGGATGCTGTTACTGCTCCACCTATGGTTTTCACTGAGACAGCGCACTATGCAGGGTTCGGTAATTGTCACACCGTTGCGGTGGATACTGCCAATGGTTATGCCTATTGCAATGGCACCAATACCTTCAGCGGCGGACTGCATGTGGTAGATATCAATGACCCGCTCAATCCGGTCTTGGCCGGTGGCTTTTCAGAAGGTGGATATACACACGATTGTTTTGTTTGGCAGTATGATGGTAATGATCCCGATCATGCGGGTGATCAAATCGTTTTCGCTTGTAATGGCGGTTCTCTTGTGGTTGTGAACGCTACTAACAAGGCTGATATTCAGTCATTGGGCACCTACTATTATGACGCCAATTCAAGCGTGGGATACATTCATCAGGGTTGGGTAACGAAGGACAAAAAGTTCTTTATGTTGAATGATGAGCTCGATGAAATGAATTTCGGGAATATGACACGTTCTTACATTTTCGATATCACGGATTTAGATAATCTTGTGTACGACGGGTATTATCAGAGCGCTAATTCATCTATTGATCACAATCTATATATGCAGGATCAATTCACCTACGAAAGCAATTACTGCAGTGGAGTGCGTGTGTTAGACAATATCCGCATGGATGAGACCATTGTAAATGAGGTGGCTTTCTTCGACTTATATCCCGCTCATGACAATCCTATTTTTGAAGGCACGTGGAGCAATTATCCTTTTTTGCCCAGTGGTATCATTTTGGCTACGAGTATGTACGATGGTATTTACATTATCCGTCCGAATTTTTTGACCTTGAGTGATAACACATTTGATTACACATGTACTGATTCTACTATTCAATTCAATATTGAGGTCAACACCGATCTGTATTTTCCATTGAGCGTCAGTTTGAATGGTCTGGGCAATGCCACTGTTACGAGCTTATCCATTACTGCACCTGGCGTTTATCCTGTTACATTGGGTCAGTTGTCAGCTTTAGCCAATGGTATTCATTCAGGCAAGGTTGCTCTTGTATCGCCGAATGGACAATCTTATGAGCTACCCATAAACATTCATGTTTCTGGCGCAGCCACCGTTCCTTCGATCGCTGCAAATGGTGTGCAGGCGGATCAAATCGTTTCGGTTATTGATTTGCCTGCTGCGGTGTTTGCGTGGCAGGCGGATGAGCCCCTTTCATCCTATATTTTTCAGATAGCGACGGATATATTTTTTAGCGATATCCAATTCTCCCAAGAAGTCAATGGTTTAAACACATCTGGTATTAACCTACCTGCAGGCACCTATTTCTGGAGGGTTGGCACTCCCGGAGGGTGTTGGTCTGCTGCCTATTTATTTATCGTGGATTCCCCGAATGGTATTGTGCCTTCTATTAATTCCTGTTTCAGCATTTTTCCAAATCCTGGAAGTAATATCATACATCTTCAATCAACTAATGCAATGGGAGAAATTGTTGTTGTTGATTCTCAGGGTAAAATATGGATAAGAAAAAATGTATCTGAGAGTAAAACTCAAATTGATGCATCTCTTCTTCCCCAGGGACTGTATGTCATTCGAGCAAATGATTCTTCGCGCTACTGGCTCAAGATGTAGTATATGAGTCTATGACTTGAGAGCTTTACGATAGGTTGAGATGGCGCGCTCTCTTGCAAAACTGTGCTCAACTATTGGAGCCACGTATGTGCTTGTGCCGAATTCAGGTATCCACGTTTTAATGTAACTGAATGACTTGTCGAATTTCTCTGTTTGTAATGAAGGGTTGAAGACACGGAAATAGGGGGCCGCATCACATCCAGATCCCGCAGCCCATTGCCAGCCGCCGACATTACTCGCCAACTCAAAATCCAAAAGTTTTGTCGCGAAATACCTCTCGCCCCATCTCCAATCGATAAGTAAATGTTTGGTCAGAAAACTTGCAGTTATCATTCTCACTCTATTGTGCATGAATCCGGTGGCATTCAGTTCCCGCATACCTGCGTCTACAATGGGATACCCGGTTATACCCATACACCATTTTTGAAAATCAGACTCTTTGTTTACCCACTGAATTTGATCGTATTTCGGTTTGAAAGCTGAGGATGCACTATGAGGAAAGTGATAAAGTATCATTTGATAGAAGTCGCGCCAAATCAATTCATTGAGCCATTTTTCATTACTCTCCATCCCCATTCTCACCAGCGCCCTGATACTCAATGTGCCAAACCGCAGGTGCATACTCAGTCTGGTAGTTCCAACAACAGAAGGTATGTCGCGCTGTTCGTGGTAGCGAGTAATTACTGCTGTCTTAATTTCCCTACTTGGAAGAGGAATAACCGTGTTGCGCATGAAGCCCATCGATTCCAGCGTAGGAATTTCGCCGTTCAAATTTTGATCGAAGTTGAAACGTTCGGTAGTTGAGTTGATCTCAGTTAGGCGGCTATTGAGCAGCAACTTCCATTTTCTGCTGTAAGGTGTAAAAACGGTGTAGGGTTTTCCGTCGTCCTTGATAACTTCATCTTTTTCAAAAATCACGTGGTCTTTTCTTCCAATAAATTTTATGTTGTTGGAGAGTAAAAGTTCATGGATCTGTTTGTCGCGCTGAATGGCATACGGCTCATAGTCACGGTTACAAAAAACCTCCTTTACTTCACCGGCTGCAATGATGTTACGCCATACTTCCGCGGGCTCACCATAGAAAACATGGAGCGATGATCCGAGTCGGCGTAATGATAGGTCGAGATGATGTAATTCATCATGCAGAAATGTAACCCGAGCATCTGTTTTGTCCTCGAGTTTGTCTAAAATCTGTCGGTCGAAAATGAATACGCATCTCACGGGATACCCTGATTGAAGCGCGGCGTTAAGAGCGCGATTGTCTTCAAGTCTCAGGTCTCTCCTGAACCAATGAATTGATATCATATCGTGAGAACAAGTTGGGGAAGTGAGGGTTCAAACAATCACGCGCTGTTGTTCAAACATGGTTTTGTAGATGCCTCCGTTACTGACGAGCGACAAATGATCCCCTTGCTCAATGATCTTGCCTTCATCAATTACATAGATGGTATCGCAGTGTTGAATGGTTTGTATGCGATGAGAAATAAAAACTTTGATGCTATCGCTGGCATTTGCAGTAAGGGATTGCAGTATGCGCGATTCTGTTTCAGTGTCTACAGCACTGAGGCAGTCATCAAATACAAGGATGTCGGGTTTTTTAATGAGGGCCCGGGCAATGGATATGCGTTGCTTTTGTCCGCCGCTAAGATTGATGCCGCGCTCTCCCAGGAGGGTGTTGAATTTTTCCGGAAAACCCTCGATATCATCCAATACAACTGCGTCTCTCGCCGCATTTCGAATGGCTGCTTCGTCTTTGGAGTCACCACTGAACGCAATGTTGGCGGCAATGGTGTCAGAGAATAAAAAGACATCCTGAGATACATACCCAGTGCGCTCCCGAAAGGTGTGGATATCCATTTGCTTCAAATTATTCTCGCCAAGTAACACTGTACCTTCGGTTGGGTCGAGCTGACGAAGAATCAGTTGGGCCAGAGTAGTTTTGCCTGATCCGGTTCTGCCAATGATACCGATACTCTTTCCCCTTGAAAGTGTCATGTTGATTTTTTCAAGTACGTTGCCATTCGAGTTGGGGTATCGAAAACTCACCTCCTTGAGTTCGATATTGTTGGGATGATATGGAATGGCCCCGGGAAGATTTTGAATTTTAGCAGGGGTTCGTAAAAACTCATTGATGCGTTTCATACTTGCCTCGGCCTTGATGACGAGACTTGATACCCAGCCCACCACAGCGAAGGGCCAGGTGAGTATGTTGACATAAAAAACAAACTGAACAACTACACCGGGAGTAATTTCTCCGGTTTGCACCTTGTACACTCCAATGGCGATGGTGAGCAAACTGCTCAATCCCACAAGTAACATGATAACGGGCATGAAGAGGGCGTCAATTCTTACCTGTTGCAGTTGCAAATTTTTGTACTTGTCACTCTCTCCATTGAAGTATTGGCTGAAGTAATTTTCTTTGCGAAAGGATTTTAGCACGCGGATACCTGATGCTGTCTCTTGAACAATCGAGCTGAGTTTTGATTGTTGCTCCTGAACGCGCTCGCTTTGTTGATGAATTTTTTTGCTCACGATGTATATCGCCCACATCATGAAGGGTAGGGGCGCAAGCGTGTATAAGGCAAGTTCACGATGTATGCTGAGCATCACGGTAATACACATCACAAACAGTACAAGTAGATTCAGAATGTACATTACAGCAGGTCCAACGTACATGCGCACTCTGCCAACATCTTCGCTAATTCGATTCATCAAATCTCCGGTTCGCTGGCTCTTGTAAAAGCCCATATCGAGTTCCAAGTATTTGCGGAAAATCTCATTTTTTAAGTCATACTCAATGTAGCGCGACATCACGATCAATGCCTGACGCTGAAGGAATAAAAAGATTCCTTTAATAACGTAGATGAGCAAATAGAGTATCGCCAGGGTTATACCCACCAGGAGCAGTGACGCTTTCAAGTTATTGTTGTCGTATAGCGAAAACCAGCGGTTTATGAACTGCATGGAATTAGGCATTACAAAATGTTCACCATTATGATTTTCCATGATGTTGACAAGAAAATCAATGCCTTCTCTTACCACTGATGGTGCATAAACCCCCAGAATATCCCCGGCAATAATGAATAGGAGTCCGAGCAGCAATCGCCCTTTGTATTTAAAGAAATATTTATTGAGATGCTTTAGTTCCATCTCAAAATTCGAAGTTCCATGTAACACTTGGAAGGATAGGGAACAGACTGACCTGATATGCCTTTAATTGCAGCGTGCCCGATGCAATGTCGCCACTGTTACCAAAGTAAATGAAATAGGGATTGCGTCTGTTGTAAAGGTTATATACGGAGAAGTTCCAGTTGCTTTGGAAACGAGGTTTTTTACCATCGCTCTGTATTCTGCATTTTCTTGGGTGGTAGGTGAATGAAAGGTCGGCGCGATGATAGGGCGCCATGCGAAAACTATTGCGCGCACCGTAAACATCTACCACACGATTTTCATAGAAGTATCGAGATTCTGGCAAGGTGATAGCGCTTCCTGTGGAGTACACGAAAACGAATCCAAAATCCCAGCCCTCCGATATTTTATAGTTGAGCACGAAACTCACGTCATGTCTGCGATCCCAGCGTGCTGGAAAGGGTTTCCCATCATTCAGTTCTGCAAAGGTTCGATAGGTACGAGCCAGCGTATAACCTACCCAACCGTTCAAATTGCCTTTCGCTTTTTTCAGAAATAGTTCGAGGCCGTAGCTTTCACCTGTACCGAAAAGCAGAAGGTTGTCAATGTTGTCGTTGATGGTTTGATCAGGTTGTGAACCGGGCTTGTATTCGGTCTGATTGTCCATTGTTTTGTAATAGATCTCAGCACTTGATTCCCACATTCCATTTTGCATATCCCTGAAATATCCTGCTGAAATTTGTTGACCGAGTTGCGGTGGCAATAGATCTGTGCTTGGCAACCAAACATCCGTTGGCAGTGAAGTGGGGGAGAGACTGGTGAGGTGTATGTATTGATAATTCCTCATGTACCCTGCTTTGATACTGGATTGCTTGTTGATGGAATACCGAACATTGAGTCGGGGTTCCCAACCACCATAGAACTTTACCAATTCGTTCTTGGCGTATTCAGTTATTACAGGTGTTGATGCAGTGAAACTATTCTCAGGGTATTTGTAACGTTTAAACGGACCCACATGCGCGAAGAACGAATACCGAATTCCTCCGTGCACACGGATGTTTTCATTGATGTCGAAATCATCTTCAAGATAAACGGCCTGCTCGTGAGATAACAAATGCACCTCCTCACCGGTATCAAACTCAGTGTCGCCGCTTCGCGCATACACACTGTTGGGCATGAAGTCGTGATGCGTGTATTCTACACCCCAGCGGATGCGGTTTCTGTAACCCGGGAAAAAGCTCCACATGAGTTTACCACCGTAATCCCGGATGCCACTGCTCAGGCGAAATTCAAACTGCTCTTGTGCCCCTTGAAACGAGAAGTTGTAGCGGGTGTAGGTGGCAATAGCATTCATGGTGAGTCGCGGTCCGTGCTGATGGTTCCAGCGCAGCGTCGCAGTTTCATTGCCCCAGGGGATTTTCGTTGAGAAGGCCGTCTGTTTACTGGCGAAGGTGAATACATCGCGACCGAAGTATCCGCTGGCAAAAAGTTGATCCTTTTTTCCCAATCGATAATTGATCTTTACATTGAGGTCATAGAAGTAATATCCTGATCCGGCAAAGTTGGAGGTGGGCTTGATGAGTGGTTTTACCAATGCATCAATGTAGGTTCTTCTGCCGCTGATAATGAATGACGAGGTGTCTTTCTTGATCGGTCCTTCCACCGTAAATCTTGATGCAACCGTGCCGATACCACCTTTTACGTGATAGCTGCGTTGGTTGCCTTCTTTGAGCGAGATGTCTAGCACCGACGCCAATCTGGTTCCGTAGTGGGCCGGTATTCCGCCTTTGGTAAGCTCAAGATCTTTAACCGCGTCGGCGTTGAAGACAGAGAAAAATCCGAATAGGTGAGAGGCATTGTAAACAGTAGCATTGTCGAGCAGAATCAGGTTCTGATCCACCCCGCCGCCACGAACATAGAAGCCCGCGTTGCCTTCACCACTGCTCTTGACCCCGGGCAGCAGGGTGATGGTTTTGAGTATGTCGATTTCACCAAGTAATACCGGGAGTTTTTTGACCTGATCAATTTCAAGTCCGATTTTTCCCATGTCGGTACTCTTGGTATTATCTCCTCGTCCGGCCTCAATCTCCACCACGTTGCTTTCTATCGTTACCGGCTCTAATGCAACATCAATGGATACATTTTCTACAAGTGAAATTTGTCTCTCTTGTGTTTTATAGCCCAGCATGGAGAAGGTGATTTTGTATTCACCTTTTGGAATGGTAAGGGAATAAAATCCATAAACGTCTGCATTGCGACCTTTACTTATTTCGGGTATCGCAAATAAAGCGCCTGTGAGATATTCTCCGTTTGAAGCATCCTTGATGGTACCGCTGATGGTGAATTCGTTCTTCTGTGCAATGGCTTGTATGCCGGTGACCAAACAAAATAATACCAAAAAGATTCGGGTGCAGAAATTCATCTTTAACGGGGTAAAATTACTCCTACTGTGTCGCTGACGAGGTTATATTTTCGCGAACTCTTATGCAGCGCGCCTCGTTTGCTTCTTTGATATGCCTCGTAATAGTGCACATTGCAATTGCACAACCACGAAGCTTGCGTGCGGTGTTTACAGATACTCCTCCTCATATCGATGGTGTTTTAAGTGATCATCAATGGAAAACAGCCGAACGCTCCGGAGGTTTTATCATGGATAAACCCAACCCGGGTAAACCCCATGGCCAATATTCTGAAGTGGCTGTGCTGTATGATAATCAGGCAGTTTATGTAGGGTTTTGGAACTACGATACGGCACCTGATAGTATCCTTCGTCAGCTGTGTGGTCGTGACAAAAGCTGCAATACCGATTACTGCGCGGTTACTTTCAGTTGTTTTCAGGATGGTGTGAATGGATTCACTTTCATCGTTTCTCCTAATGGCACACAGGGCGATGCCAGAGTGGATGGCAATGGCATGGATCTCAGCTGGAATGCGGTTTGGTACTCGCCAACGTCAACTGATTCGGGTGGTTGGTACGTTGAATACAAGATACCGTTTGCTGCGTTGCGCTTTCCCGATAAACCTATTCAGGAATGGAATATCAACTTTGAGCGCGACGTTCGGCGCACGCGTGAACACGCCTATTGGAATACTGTTGATCCATTGAGCGCCGGAGAATTAACGCAAATGGGCGTATTGACCGGAATTGAAAATGTGAAACCGCCTATTCGGTTTTTCCTATATCCCTACGGATCTGCTTATTACGACCGCAGACCTTTGGATCCTGGAGGGTTTTCTCACAATTATTCATACAACTTCGGCACGGATATCAAGTTGGGCCTCACCGATGCATTTACGCTCGATCAAATGCTCATACCTGATTTTGGCCAGGTGATCAGCGACCAGAAAGTATTAAACCTTTCAGCTTATGAAGTGGTTTTTGCCGATAATCGACAGTTTTTTACCGAGGGTACTGAGCTCTTCAATCGCGGCAATGTCTTCTATTCGCGTCGGGTTGGGTACGAATCTCCATACAGGGCAGGGAATATTGATTCGCAGTTGAAAGAAAATGAAGTGGTGTCAGTTGTTCCGTCGTCAGATAAAATTCTCAGTGTAATGAAAGTGTCGGGTCGTAATACCAAGAAACTGGGAGTTGGTGTTTTCAATGCGGTGACAAGACCTTCTTACGCCGAGGTTGCTGATACTTTAACGGGTGAATCTCGTCGCATACAGGTTTCTAATTATACCAATTATAACATCGCTGTGGTTGATCAGATACTTCCCAATAACTCCTACTTCTCCTTGCTATCCAGCCAGGTCAATCGGATGGGCAGTGACCGGGACGCCTCTGTATTCGCGACTGAATTTGATTTGCGCAACAAGAAAAATTGTTTTGGTGTCAAGGGGAGTGGTTCATTGAACTCGTTCAGCGGTGAGGGTAGTCAATGGATGAAGTTTTCGGATACGCCGGGGTATACTGCAAACTTGAGTCTAAATAAGTTGACCGGCAAGTGGCAGGGTGGTGCCGGGCATAGTGTTACCAGCGATACTTATGACTGCAATGATTTGGGGTATCTGGCCTTTAATAATGAGCGCAGTTCTTGGATTTACAATTCCTACAACATTTATAAGCCGTTCGGTAAGTTCAATCGCTTTTGGTCGGAACTTATCATGTCTCACAACATGTTATACAATCCGTCGGTGTTTACTAGCGCTGAATGGAACTTAGAATGTGGATTTACGACGCGGAAATTTTTCACGTTCGGGGCGGCCTTAGGCCAAATGCCCGTTCGTGGATTTGACTATTTCGAGCCCAGAGTTTGGGGCAAGTATGTTAGAACGTATAGAAACCAAACAGCCAATGGATGGATCAGTACAGATTATCGGAAGGCGCTGGCGCTGGATGTATTTGTGCTTGGCAGTGATTATGAAAATCCTGGCCGATATCGATTCAATTACAAGATCTCACCACGGATTCGGTTTTCGGATAAACTCTTTGTAACCTATGTCTACAGCTATCAAAGTCACATTAACGATATTGGTTATGCATATGCTTTCGAAGATGATGATCGTACGCAGCCGCTTTTCTCTACCCGTGATGTTATTTCTCATACCAATGTGCTTACGCTGAATTATGCCTTTGGTCCGTTTATGACGTCAATGGTGAGGTGGCGTCATTACTGGGCGTATACCGACTTTAAATCCTTTCACTCGCTTGGCGCTGATGGATATCTTGGGAGCACGGATGTCGTAGCGGATAACATCAACTTCAATACCATGACCATTGATTGGATGTTTCAGTGGATTTTCACCCCGGGCAGCGAGTTGAATATCGTATGGAAATATGCTTTGGATAAAGACGACAATAACATCGCCCCCAATTTGGCAGAGGACCTCAATCGCACGGTGGGTTTGCCCGCTGTGAATTCAATCAGTATAAGGTGTATTTATTTCGTTGACTATTTGAGAATTCGAAGATTATTTGACCGAAAGCAGGAGAAGAAAATTTGAATTGCGAATTTTTTGCCGGGCGATGCAACCTTATATCTCAAAGTTGGGTTCTTTTGTAGGTATGGATGAATACCGCGAATTGATTGAAGGTTGCGTCAGAGGCGAGAGAAAATCTCAGGCACAGCTCTACAAGAAGTTCTCGGGAATTCTTTTTGCTATTTGCCTTCGTTATGCCAGCAATAGGGTAGAAGCGCAGGATGTGCTGCAAGAGGTTTTTGTGCGGGTGTTTTCAAACATTCGCTCCTTCAGTTTCGACGGAAGCTTTGAAGGTTGGTTGAAAAGAATTGCGGTGAATACGAGTATTACGCACTATCGTAAGAATCTGAAGCATGCCTATCAGGAAGACGTTGACAGTGCTGCTCTCGGAATCAGTGATACGGATTATTTGAATCCTGAATACACCGCGGAAGAATTGACATTGTGCATCCAAAAGTTGCCTTTGGGATACAGAACTGTTTTCAATCTGTATGTGCTGGAGGGATGGATGCACAAGGAAATCAGTGACCATTTGGGTATTGATATCAATACTTCGAAATCACAGCTTTCCCGTGCAAAGGTTTTCTTGCAAAAGGAATTGATAGAGTTGAGTAGAATTAAATTGACAAATAATGAGTAGTGAAAATCGTTTCTTTGAAGAAGTTAAGGGCCGTCTGGATAACTACACCCCGGATGCACCCTCCGAAGTTTTTGGAATGGCTCGGAACCAATTTCTTACCCGCCGTTTCTTCCGTTTCAATTTGCAACATTTCAATATCTGGTACGTGGGCGTTATAGTAACCGGAGTTACCGCTGCGGTTCTTTTGAGCCAGCCGAAAACGGAGCCGGAGGTGGTCGTTACCGCACCTCTTGATGTGCCAGCACCACAGATCATACAACAACCTGCGTCTGAACAAGCGCTCGAGCAGCAGGTACAGGTGCCGCAGGAAAAGAGCCAAGAGACGAAACCGAAAGCTCACGTAGTTAAGAGAGAAGCGGCAGAAGCAACCAAGGTTGACGAGCCAAGAGTGGAAGAGCAGTCGGTTGAAGAGGTAAAGGCCAATACACCCGTGGTTGAGCCCAAGTCTAAATCACTGAATGTGAAAGTATTTAAGGAAAAGAAGTAGACAGCCATCCTGTGATACTTCTGCGGATTTTGCTCGTGGGCTTAACCTCATGTAGTATTTCACTCAAAAAGAATATGGTTCTGCCATAGATCGGCGTTATAGTATGAGCGTTACCGCTATCCTCATAAATCACCAACTCACCCCCATGTCCTGGCTCCCACTCAGGGTTTAAGTAATGCACAAATGACACCACACGCGATGAACCCTGCCGGTGAACATCACGATGCGGCTTGTAAAATGTACCATTGGGGTATACCGCAAAATGCGTTTCTATACTTTTCAAACCTAAGAAATGCGTACGATTGAAATGTTGCTGCACTTCAACGATGCGCAATAAAAACTCAGCTGTGCAGCCAATCTTTTCATGTGTGTCAATCCAACTGATAAAATCACCACGCTCACTTTCATCCCTCCTCATTTCAGCATTCTTGCCCACGAGGGCAGCACGCATTTGTTGTGTTTCAAAGAGCTCATGGATTCGTTGGAATAAAGCCATATTCAGTTCGTCTGATATGAGATGATCTGTATACCAAAATCCCGTTTGCTCTAATGAAGGTGTATCGATCAATGTCTTGGTATTTATGGATTGGATATCACCAGCCGCTGCAATTTATCTCCCATGGCGCTTCGTAAGACCGCTATATACGCGCCGCTCCTCAAGTCGTGGGCCAACTGATTTTTTCCTGATTTCACAGGTTGAATCAAGAGTAATTTTCCTGAGGAGTCGTAAAGTCGCAACTGACCATCAACCAAAGTTTTGCACTCCAAGAGGCCACCGCGAATGGCCATAATGCGAAATCCTTCACCCTTATTTTCGGCTACTCCAACATAGGCCGGAACGCTGGCATTCAATTGCTTCATGAGCAACGGTGTCTTATCAGTTGCATCCAGCATATTACTGAAGGTCTGTATTTCTGGTGTATTGTCGGCCATGAGTTCAGCAAGCCACGAGGGGTGAATACTCTGATAATACGCCGCCACCTGAATGCTCAAGGCAGAAAAATGATTCGCTACCGGTATGTGGTAGTGAACAATATCAGAGCCGTCTATTAAATCAAAATCGTTGTCCGTAATTCCGAGCACAACTTCAGTGGTATCGTACATAGCACCGCTCGCTTGCATGCCTCGCGGTGCAAGTCGATTGTCTTTGAGATGCGACGCACCGCGGGCTAACACAGATGTACGTTGACCATTTACATCCCCCATGATCATCTCATACATCTGTACCTGGCCCTCATCGTTGATGATATTGTAGTGAGGTTCCCAGTCGTTATTTTCTTCGAGCGTGGCGCCATCAGTGTCAAAGGATCCGCTGCTGAAAATCACATTGCCCAGATCATCTGTGCATTGCAAGTGCAGACTCACGCGCCGCGCGGGATATCCGCTTGGTAATTTGTGCCCGGCAAGATTTTTAACCTTAACTGCAACGTAAAGTGTATCGGATGTTCTGTTGGTTTCTACCCATTCAAGCTGCAAACTTTGTTGTTGCAACATGTTTTCTGTAGCTGCAATGGTATTGTTGAAATCGGCGTCTGAGGCCGCAATCCCAAGTTGTTCTTTATGGTCTCGCATCATTCGCAACATCAGTGCATTGCCACCGGCAAGGGTATGGAGGCCGAATTCACTTCGGGGCTGTGTTGGATAACCATTGGCGATTTGCACTGCCTGATTGGTAACCCGTGGCATATGGCACTGCTGACAAGTAATATTCTCTTCGGAGTATGCACTGTTCAGCCATTCATGCCATGTGGCTTGCTCTACAAACTCATTGCCGGTAGAGTTACCTGCAAGGTCAATGGTTGGGGTGATAAGCGAGTGACATCCCGCACACTCGGAACTCGCGTTAACGTGACTGCCATATACCGGAATGGCTTGCACGGCTTCGGCCATTGGGCTTACGAGCGGACTTATGTACGGACCATATTCAATAATGGAATCGGTGCGGTAATTCAAAACTCCCGAATGTTGAGGCGTGCCAGACGATGGCGACTGCCGGTGACACACCATACAATTCACACCGTCCAAAGCAGTGTTATCGGCCAGCATTTCTGCCATCGAATATTCACTGGCGCCATTGAGATGCGCATTGTATCTACCTGCAGGCGCATGACATTTCGTACAAAAACTTTCTAACTCGCCTTGATGTGATGGGTTCAACATAACCTCATGACTGATTTTGGCACGCCAATAAGGGTCACGACTGGAATTGGCCATCATTGTGCTGCGCCAATCATCCACAACGTTGATATCACCGCCTTCCATATCCACGTTATACACCCCACTGCTATCGAAGCCGTGACAATGATCACAGGTGCCGGCACTTTGAAAATGACCATTTGAACCTTGCCACAATGAATCGAGGGATGAGCCGCCGCGTTGCGGTTGACGATTTGACGGTGTCTCGCTCATGCTGCCAAGAATTAGCAGGAAGAAAACAGCCAGCGTGAGATGAGCAACGTTTTTTTTCCTGAATGACATTTGCATGGAGTCGCTAAATTAGGGCAGTATGTTATCATTAAACTTCCATTGCCTTAAGGTTTTTTCTGAAGCGATGGCGTTGTCCCCCCCTATTTTTACCCTGTGAAAAGAACCATAATAAACCTACTGATCATTGCTGTTACATCGTTGCCAAGTTTTATGGCTTCGGCGCAATTAAAGCCGCAAGGCAGCAATCCATCTGCAGAGAAATTTGCTACTCTGCTCAACTATATCGAGATGATGTATGTGGATAGCGTCAATTCTGTTGATCTCACCGAGAAAGCAATTATGCACATGCTAGAAGAGCTCGATCCTCATTCTGTCTATCTCGATAAGGAGGAAATTCAAGCGGCCAATGAGCCACTTCAAGGTAGCTTCGATGGCATTGGTGTTCAGTTCAACATTCACAAGGATACCATCATGGTAGTAGAGCCAATACCCGGCGGACCATCAGAAAAATTGGGTATTCAGGGCGGAGATAAGATTGTAGTTATCGACGGACAAAATGTTGCGGGCATTGGCATCAAAAATAATGATGTCATGAAAAAACTGAAAGGTCCCAAAGGAACTCAGGTCAAGGTTGGCATCATGCGTGCGGGGGTAAAAGACCTGTTGGAGTATACCATTGTGCGTGACAAAATTCCGATTTATTCTGTGGATGCCGTATACATGGCAACACCAACAGTGGGGTATATCAAAATCAGTCGTTTCGCTCAAACAACCGCAGATGAAATGCGAAAGGGCATTGAAGAACTGCGAGCTCAGGGCATGAAAGATTTGATCATTGATTTGCAAGATAATGGCGGTGGTCTTCTTGACATCGCAGTTGAAATGTGTGATGAGTTTATCTCCGGAGATCGATTGCTTGTATATACGCAGGGTAGATCATTTGCACGTGACGAACGTAAGGCCAATCCCAATGTGAAGGGCATGTATGAAAAGGGAAGACTTGTGGTATTGATAGACGAGTCGAGCGCTTCTGCCAGTGAAATTTTGAGTGGTGCCATTCAGGATTGGGATAGAGGATTGATCGTTGGACGGCGCTCTTTTGGCAAAGGGCTTGTGCAACGTCCGGTACGTTTGCCTGATGGCAGTGTGGTTCGATTAACCGTGCAGAAATATTTTACGCCCTCAGGCAGATGCATTCAAAAACCTTATGATCACGGTGGCGATGATGATTACGATCGTGACATCGAAAAGCGAATGAAAAGCGGAGAGCTGTTCAATGCCGACAGCCTTCATTTTCCGGATTCATTGAAGTATCAAACCAATCTTCAGAAGCGCACGGTGTATGGTGGCGGCGGAATTTTTCCGGATGTGTTTGTGCCTCTCGACACATCACAAAACAGTCATTACTTCTCTGAATTACTTCGCACCGGCGTGAGCAACGATTGGGCATTGGAATACTGCAACAAGCACCGAACAGAACTGCTTGCAAAATATCGCGATGTAACCCAATTCTATTCCAATTTCAAATTGCCCGAAAGCTGGCCAACAGAAATTGTCGGGCTGTTGACAGAGAAGAAGGTGGAGTACAATGCCACACAGTTTGAGCATTCAAGAAAGGCCATTGAAATACGGCTGCGTGCGCTCATTGCCCGCAATATTTATGAAAACGAGGCTTTTTACTACGTCATCAATGATCTCAATCCCGTTCTCAAACGAGCTATCGAAGTTTTACAAGATGGGAGCTTTGAGAAAATGAAACTTGCATATAAAGACTTCAAATAAATAATTTTACCAAAAAAATCAATATGAGTAACGGATTAAAAGTTGGCGTGTTATTAGTGGTTGCGGGATTTCTGGGATATGTAGGATACCGTGCATTGTCCAATCATGAAGAAGAAATCAGCAGTCGGTTGGTTGAGTCTGCAGTGAATGATACCAGTGCTGCAGAAATCACTGAGCCAAAGAAGGCATCAGAAACCCGGGCGAAGACGAGCTTGAAGTTTGATAAAACCGAACATGATTTTGGTAA
Source organism: uncultured Comamonadaceae bacterium (assembly GCA_964555295.1). Classification (GTDB taxonomy): domain Bacteria; phylum Bacteroidota; class Bacteroidia; order Flavobacteriales_D; family Sanyastnellaceae; genus CAZKRL01. Next base: position 75,102 of record CAZKRL010000010.1, read on the forward strand.
AATCAAACAAGGTGAGTCGGTGGAGTGTGTGTTCAAAGTAACCAATACAGGTAATGAGCCGTTGATCATTGAAGAGGCGCACGGTTCATGTGGTTGCACCGTGCCTGATTATCCTAAAGATGCGATCGCGGCGGGAGAGACCAAAGACATAAAAGTGAAATTCAACAGCGCTGGTAAGCAAGGTCCGAATACCAAAACTGTTACGATCACTGCAAACACCGAACCGTTGCAAACGGTTATCAGTATCAAGGCCGATGTTGAGGCTGCAGAGGAGAAGAAATAGGTTATCTAAACCTCAGTGGAGGTAAGTCCATCAGTCTTCAACAATGTTGAATCGATGTGAGGAGTTAAAAACTGTTTTTCTATCGATACTATACGTTTTGAAATTCTTTGGCATACCTCTTTCGATCATTCTCGTTGAGGTAGACTTTCCTTAGGCGAAGAGATTTCGGAGTAACTTCGACGTATTCATCTGCTTGGATATATTCGAGAGCTTCTTCTAAAGTAAACTTGATGGCAGGTGCGAATCTTGCCTTATCGTCGCTGCCAGCAGCTCGGAAGTTGGTCAATTGCTTAGCTTCTGTGAGGTTTACGGTTAAGTCATTGTCGCGTGTGTGCTCACCGATGACTTGCCCCATGTATACTTCCTCATTAGGATCTACAAAAAATCTTCCGCGATCCTGGAGGTTGCTTATGCGGTACGCAGTAGTTGTGCCATTATCCATGCTGATCAGGGAGCCGCTGATTCTTCCTCCCATTTCTCCTTTCCAGGGTTGATACTCTTTAAATCGATGAGCCATAATAGCTTCACCTTGTGTCGCAGTAAGCATGTAGGATCTCAAACCGATGATTCCGCGAGAGGGTATTTCAAATTCGAGAATGGTTCTATCACCTTTCTGTTCCATATTTTTCATCTCTCCCTTTCGGCGACTTACCGCCTCAATGGCTGTTCCCGCCATGTCGTTGGGAAGGTCTATTGTCAACTCTTCCACGGGTTCGTTTTTCTGTCCGTCGATATGCTTAACAATGACTTGTGGTTGACCGATTTGTAATTCATAACCCTCACGTCGCATCGTTTCAATCAATACCGATAAGTGCAATACACCTCTACCGAATACGATAAAACGGTCGGCCTTATCCGTCTCCTGCACCCGAAGGGCGAGATTTTTTTCAAGCTCTCGCTCCAATCTTTCTTTTATATGACGGCTGGTAACGAATTTACCTTCTTTGCCGAAGAACGGAGAATCGTTGATAGTGAAAAGCATGCTCATTGTTGGCTCGTCAACCGCAATGGTTGGTAACGCCTCAGGATTTTCGAAGTCGGCAAACGTATCACCGATTTCAAACTCCTCCATTCCATTAATGGCGCATATATCGCCGCTGATAACCGAATCGACTTTCTTCTTACCCAGACCTTCGAACAGGTATAGTTCTTTGATTCTTCCTTTTACTACTTTGCCTTCTTTCTTTACGAGTGATATGGGCATGCCGGTTTTTAGTTCACCTCGATGTAGTTTTCCAATTGCCATCCGGCCTGTGAATGAGGAATAATCGAGAGACGTTACCAATAGCTGAGGGGTTCCTGTGCGCGCGATGGGCCCCGGAATGTGCTCAAGAACCATGTCGAGCAATGGCTCAATAGTTGTTGTGGGTTGCCTCCAGTCTCTGCTCATCCAACCTTGTTTAGCCGCACCGTATACAGCAGGAAAATCCAACTGTTCTTCCGTCGCACCCAGATTGAACATCAGATCAAATACGGCTTCGTGTACTTCATCAGGCGTGCAGTTCTCTTTGTCAACTTTATTGATTACGACAATGGGTTTTAATCCCATTTGTATTGCCTTTTGCAAAACAAATCGGGTCTGGGGCATCGGGCCTTCAAATGCGTCTACAAGTAAGAGAACGCCTTCTGCCATATTGAGAACACGCTCTACTTCACCTCCAAAGTCACTGTGACCCGGGGTATCGATGATATTGATTTTATGTCCCTTGTATTGTATCGAAACGTTTTTTGCCAAAATTGTAATGCCTCGCTCTCGCTCAAGGTCATTGTTATCTAGAATCAAATCACCCGTTTGCTCATTTTCGCGAAATACCATCGCGGCATGTAGCATTTTGTCGACGAGTGTGGTCTTGCCATGGTCGACGTGCGCGATGATGGCTATATTTCGGATGTTTTGCATGGGGTTTTTTTGCGGGCGCAAAAGTACGACATCACCTGTCCTCTAAATGAACAATTCGTTATTCTAACTTTATACCATGAATTTCATAGTGAATGTACCAATAATTGTTGGGCTGATGTTCCTTGTGGGGGCTGGCTATTCGAAACGTTTCCCGGCACGTAAAATCAATATGAATTACGGATATCGGACCAGGCGTTCGATGAAGAATCAGGAACTTTGGAATTATGCCCAGGTTCAATACAACAAAAATCTTTTGAAGGGGGGCGTGGTTATGATTCTTCTGGGGCTATTGATGTGGTTGTTGGGTTCGAGTCAGCCCGTTATAGTAATAGTAGGAATGGCAGGAATGTTTTTAGTTATCGTTGCTGTCGTTGTCAGCGTCGAGAAGAAATTGAAACATTTTGAGTTGCATTCAGAATCCAGTTCGATTCAATGAGCCATAAGCCCAAGGCATTGCGCACTGCAATCGATAAAATTCGTGAGCATATGCAGCTTCCCGAATTAAAGGAATTTGCTGATCAAATAAGAAATGGTGATAGAAGAGCTCTTTCCATGGCATTCAGTTTTCTGGAGAGTTCAAAAGAGGAGTATTATCATTATGGATTACAGGTGCTGTCAATGCATGCACCGAATAATGTAAACTCTCAGCGCATTGGTATAACTGGTGTGCCCGGAGTTGGTAAAAGCACTTTGATTGAGATGCTCGGTCTGCATTATATAAACGAAGGTCATCGTGTAGCGGTTCTTGCGGTGGATCCGAGCAGTCCGGTGAGTGGTGGAAGTATTCTCGGCGATAAGACAAGAATGCAGCAGTTGTCGATGCATTCAAGCGCTTTCATCAGACCCACAGCAGCGGCTAAGGCTTTGGGCGGTGTGGCGAGTGATACCAAATTGGCGATTCAATTGTGCGAGATGGCCGGCTATGATCGAATATTAGTTGAAACCGTGGGGGTTGGACAGAGTGAAGTGGCTGTGCATGGAATGACCGACATGTTTGTTTTACTTATGCTCGCAGGTGCAGGGGATCAGCTGCAAGGAATAAAACGCGGAATCATTGAGCTGTGTGACGCAATGGTAATTACTAAATCCGATGGTGACAATCTCACTGCAGCAAACTATGCGAAAGCGGAGTACACGGGTGCTTTGCATCTTATTGCCCCTAAGGCAAGTGGGTGGGTGCCGGAAATAGTAACGGCTTCATCACTATCTTCATCGGGCATGATTGAGGTCATATCACTTTTGGCGAGGTTCATGAAATTCACAACGGAACGAGGACTTCAAGAAGAGAATCGTCGTAGTCAAGACACTATTTGGCTTAAGAATCAAATGAGAGATTTGGCCTACAAGCGTTTTTTCAATTCGTCCTCTTCTTGTGCGCATGAGGATAGTATTGAGAAGGCGTTGAAGTATAGTGAGCCTATTGCGAAAGTGTTGTTGGAGGTGATGTCAAAGCAATAACGGGTTGCATTATTTTCGGATTTTATCTACGATCTCGAACCAAAGAGCGGATGACGACGCAAAAAATATTTACACTGAGTCAGGTTACTTCGAGCATTGAGAAGACGCTATCTCAACGGTACACTTCCACATTTTGGGTGGCAGCTGAAATGAATCGATTGGGTTTTCAGCCAGGCAGTGGCCACGCATTTCCAGAGTTGGTTGAGAAAAAGGAAGGGAAAATTGTCGCGCAAATGAGGGCATTTATTCTCAAATCAGACATGCGCGTGATTAGACAGAAATTTAGTTCAGGTACGGGGGAAGATTTGCAGGATAATATCAAAATACTATTTCTCGCAGAGGTCGCATTTTCACCCCTCCACGGATTGAGCTTACGGATCAGAGATATTGATCCGACATACACCTTGGGCGATTTGGAGAGGGAACGGCAAGAGTGCATTCAGCGTCTGAAAAGGGAGGGCTTGTTTGACCTGAATAAATCTCGTCCGTTTTCGATTGCCCCTAAGTCGATTGCTGTGATTTCCTCAAATACCAGTAAGGGATTCGAGGATTTTATCCACACCTTGCTATCGGCTATGCCTGATATATCGTATCGTGTAGAGTTATTCGGCGCAGCGCTCCAGGGTGCTGAAGCTCCCGCATCAATCATTGCTCAACTTGAAATGATTCAAAAAAGGCAATTTGATTTTGACGCCGTTGCTATCATTCGAGGCGGTGGTGGTGATGTGGGTTTATCTTGTTATAACGATTATGCACTTGCCGCAGCTATTGCAGTATTTCCACTTCCGGTATTTACAGGGGTAGGTCATAAGGCCAATGAGACGGTTGCCGAATTGGTTTCTTTCGGCGTTGGTATTACACCTACGGCGGTAGGTGAAATTTTCGTACAACGTTGCCGACAATTTTTGATGTCACTTTTTCAGTTGCAAGAAAAACTTCGTAAGCAATCGATAGAGCGAATGAGAATGGCGCATGTTTTTGCCGATAATACGGCTCTTCAGGTAAGTAGGTTGGCATTGGAAGTGTTTCGCGGCGAGGCTTTCACACTCAATGATGCGGCCCACAAATTGATTCGATTCGCAGATCATTCTACAAATGTTGAGTCCAAGGCGATTCAATCCATCGGACATTCGTTGCGCCATATCAGTATGAATATTGTCAGTTCACATCAACAGTATATAAAGTTGCGTGCTATACCTGCTATGCGCAATGAGGTATTCAGGACTATAAAATTGGAGATGGATCAACTGGATGCGCATTGCAGCCAATTACCTTTGAAAATCAGATGGTCGCAAACAAGAAACCAAGAACTGCTGGCGAGACTCGAAACCATCATAAGACTCAATAATCCCGAAGCCATTTTTCAAAAAGGATATTCTATCGCTCGGGTTAATGGAAAAGTTGTGAAAGATATAAGTGCAGTAAAAAGTGGGGATGAAATTGTAACCCATTTCAATAACGGAACTGCTACATCTATTATTCAAAAAATAAATATTATAAATGAGTGAAAACAGTTATGCCAGCGCAATGCAGGAGTTGCAGGAAATTGTAAGTAAAATTGAGCAAGGTGATATCGGAATAGATGATTTGTCATCTCAGGTAAAACGAGCCTCTGTTTTAATTGATCAATGTCGCGCAAAACTTCGTTCTACCGAAACGGATATTCAGAGCATATTGCAGAATCTAGAAAGGGGAGATTCAAGTGCAGGAAATAATTAAGGGATTGAAGTATTTACTGTTTGGATGTGTGATGTCGTTTGCCTCTGAATGGAAAACGCAGCAACATTTGACGTTGCATATAAAACAACCTGAAATGCCCTGGCATCTCTCTGATTCTGTTGTTTTGGAGGTATGGAAATATTACTTGTGCGATTTGAGTTGTGGTAAATCTATTTCCGACGATTGTATTTTGATCGATTCAGACACCATAGTTCAAATGGAGTGTGATTCGGAATTACCGGATGTAGTAAAGTTTCGTATTGGTGTGGACAGCATCAGGCAGGAGCGTCCCAATTTTTCAGGTGATTTGAATCCGCTTAAGAATATGTATTGGACATGGCAAAGTGGCTATATACAGCTCAAGGCCGAAGGAATGATTCTTAAGCCAAATGGTATTTGGGAGAGTTTTCAGCTGCATTTGGGAGGGTTTCGCCGCCATCGCTGCGATCGTGCAATTGAGCTATTCGTTCATGGCGAAAATGTGGAGTTGATATGGAATGAAAAAGCACTTTCACGCATCTTACAATTAAACCCCAAGCCTAAAATCATGTCGGAGTGTTTTGAAGCTTCATTAATGATGAGCCAGATTGCCCAATGTATTCAAATCAGATGAAAGGATTTGTCGCTGCTGTTATTTTGGTTCTGATTTTTTCAATCGGCGCTATTTCACCGAGAAATAAAATTGAAGTCATATCATGGCCGGAAAAGATGTATCAGCATGTAGGTCATAATCATCAAGATTATCGCGAGCTCGGTAGAAAGTTGTTCTATGAACCTGCTATTTCGGGTAATGGCAGTATATCATGCGCAAGCTGTCATTCACCCTTCAATTCATTTGCTCACTCTGATCATCGCTTGAGTCATGGTATTCATGATTCTATTGGTATAAGAAATGCTCCTGCACTTGTAAATCTTGCGTGGCAAAGGAGTTTTATGTGGGATGGTGCAATTCATCATTTAAAGGCCGTTCCACTTGCGCCACTTCATCATCAAGGTGAGATGGCTTCCTCTATGGAATTTGCTCTGAAAGCAATAAACCAATCTGATGATTACAGCCAATGGCTCAAGGCGCGTAACCTATTCCCTATGGATTCAGAAATGTTTGCGGATGCGATGGCGTCATTTCTTTCATCCCTTGTTTCAGATAATTCGAGGTACGATCGAATGAACCGTGGCGAAATTGTCTTTACTTCACAAGAAAATAGGGGCTATGAAGTTTTCAAAACGCATTGTAATCGTTGTCATTCGGAGCCCCTATTTACCAACGGATCTCTGGAAGTAAACGGTCTTCCTGAAGACTTGACTTTACATGATTTGGGTGTTGAGAGAATTACAGGCAATCCTGCGGATCGCCTTAAATTCAAAATTCCTTCGCTGCGGAATTGGCTGTATTCCTCTCCTTATATGCATGATGGTCGATTCGCACAGCTAAATGATGTTTTACAATATTATTCTCAAGATGAGAGAAGTCCTCTCAATGTGTCGTTAGGTCCCGCTGAGCGCACTGATCTCGCTGTATTCTTGAAAACCCTAAATGATAGTTCTTTCGTATTCAATCCAAAAAATCAATTCCCCAATTAAAATGAAGGTTTATTTAATGTCAGCGTTGGCGCTGGTTCCATTCCTTTTGAGTGCACAAACCCCAGAGGTTACTTCTTGGTTAATCAATACTACTGGTCTTACGGGTAGTCACTACGTTAACAACAATCCCACAGTCATTCAAGACGCGGTATCAGCAAATGTGCAGTTGGTTCAGTATAGTGATAACTGGGTTTATATTTCAGCAACAGGTATCCCCTCTTATGCTACTGGGCCGTTTCTGGATGGCAATCCTTCATTAGCAACCAATCAAAATTCGATTTTCCGAATTACAAGAAATCCTTCACCACCCGCTGGACCTGCGGATAATACTACCGGTGGAAACATCGGCATATTTGTCAATGGCGTTGCTTTATTTGATTACCGCGATGGTGTTGCTTGGAATCCAATGACCAACGCGTTATGCGGTGGGCCTGGGAACCCGCCATGTCCGGGAGGTCCAGGCGCTACTATGAACTGGAACCGTGATGCAATTCCAGCAGAGCGAGCCGGATTTGATTGCGCAAAGGGTCACCCGGCAATGGGCAATTATCATCATCATCAAAACCCGAGTGCATTTGATCTCGACTTGGTAGTAATATCTGATATCTGTAGTATTTATGATGCGGATGGATTGTATGTAATGGATTCTACTGAGCATTCACCGTTGATTGGTTTTGCATATGATGGCTATCCCATATATGGTGCTTATGGTTACGCGAATGAAGATGGATCCGGCGGTGTTGTGAGAATGAAATCGGGGTATGTGTTACGCGAAATCACGGAACGCACATCGGGTCCGAATGGAGAAATCGTTCAGGCAGGTCCGGCGGTAAGCAATGTATACCCGTTAGGATATTTCCGTGAAGATTATCGTTTTGATGAATCTTTGGCAGCTGCTGCTGATGTGTTGGATGAGCACAACGGTCGTTTTTGTATCACACCAGAATACCCTCAAGGAATGTATTGTTATTTTGCAACTGTAGATGAAAATTGGAATAGTGCTTATCCTTACGTCGTTGGCCCACAGTTCTATGGCGACAACACCGGAAGCCGAGTCAATAGTATTACTGAAGTTACTCAGACATTCGATCCTTCGTTGGGATTAATCGAGAGAAACAATGAGAAGTATATCAAGGTCTATCCTAATCCCGCAAGCGATTATATTGCTATTCAAACCAACGGATTGGTTCGGTTAGATATGTCAATTGAGATCTATAGTTCTGAAGGGAAGTTGGTTCTCAGTTCAGTTTTAGGGCAGGGAAGTACGATTGATATTATTGATGTTACTTCTCTGTATCCGGGTACTTATTGTGCTAGGGTGAAGGGCAGTGAAATGAATATCTGCGAATCCTTTGTTATTATAAAATGAACTGATTCCAGGGTGATGTTTTTTGATTTTTAAATCCCCATTGAGTACTGCTGTTCCATCTAATATTGCCAGCGTTTGGAATAGGAGTTGTAGAAGTTAATGCCTGCCTTCCATTCGAGGCGCATTCCCTGGCCCGATGATAGGGATGTGCAACCATACACGCCTATTCGGAAAAGTTCTTTTCTTATCCTGATGATTTTTTCTATACCCATGTATGCTTCGCTATGTGCAAGCTTTTGCGAGGGTATAGACAGGAATCCGATACCTGCGGCCTCAGTGATTTTTAGTTTGGCTATGAGCGGAATTTTATTAAGCACAAGTCCGTTGAAGTGATGAAAGCAATTCGCTCGAAAAAAAATGTCTGATGTCGAGAGTGTTGGTCCTAATAATTGAAATGATTTTAACGGATCAGAGAATAGGAATGGATCGGATCCTCTGAAATATCGATGCTCAACAATTCGCAGATTTTGTTGATTGAAAAATCCGCCTCCCAATATCGACCATTGAAGCAGTCCTATTCTTCCTATATTAAGGTCGTGATAAGCGCCTAATTCAGCGTAACCAAAATTCACTTGGCTGCCCCATACATTAGGCAGTCCAAATCTTACGTTGCTTTTAAGCATAGGGTAATCACTCCCCAGAATGATTTTCTTCCCTTTTTTAATTGAATATTTCTGACGAATTCGGTAATTAAGATCAAAACGCAATTCTGTTTTTGCGTAGTTGTCGAAATTGATGGGTTGATTGTTGTCACCAAATACATCTGCAGACCATCTGTCTTGTTGCAAACCAAGGATGGGTTGTTGAAGGGAATATTCTGTGGTTACCTCAGCATAGAATCCGTTGAAAATTTCCATGCGCTGGGCCATTGAAATGGATTTGGTTCTCACAAAGTTGCTTCTGTTTAGAATGGAACTGATAGAGGCATAGGAATTGATCATCTCATAGTAATCTCCTACTTGAACAAATGTCCTTACGAATTTCAGTGGGAAGTAGGTAAGGCCTATTCCGAACTTTCCCCTTAAATCCTGATTTCTGAAGCCGTAATCGAGTTCAGCTCTTGTTTCTAATTGCCAGGTATTAGGTAATTCTTTAACGCACACGCCTCCGATTTTATGTCTGTATCCTCCGACACCGGCAAAGTTCAGTTGCATAGTAAGTGGATACAAAAAGAGTAATCTTTGCTTTTCTCTGGTGCGCCAGGTAATGCCATATACGAGAAGATCCATCCAGCTGATGTGATTACTAATAGAGTCTTGCTGAGCCATATAATCTGCGCTTCTATATAATTGCTGAAGACTATCGCAACTCTTGGCGTATTGTTTTTCTAATTTGTTTAGCGATTGGGTTCTGACGTTTTGCCAGTAGTCTTCATTACGATAGTAGGCGCTATCAGGAATGCATTTGGTGGCACCCTTTAATTGGGTGTGAAAATTATTTTCGTTAAGAGTGTTGTGAATATTAATGGATCCGTTGAATTTACTTCTGCCGGCCTTTGCAGAATAATCAATTCGACAGTTCGACATGAACACGTTTTGTTGTTCGAATGAATATTCTTGCTGGATCTCGATTCCTTTGAAAACCGGACTAACATCAGCTGCAAAGTTTAAATTGGATTTTATAACTGTCCAGTTGCTAGTGAGTATATGCAAATCCCCCCTTAGTAATGGTTCGTTTGTAAGGTAGGGCTCGACATGAATTACTAATACTTCTATGCTGTCTATTAAATAACTATATAATAGACTTGGCTTATAGCTTAATAATGCACCATCTCCGATGGGAGATAATATGGGCTTTTCTGCGATTGAAGGTAAATGAAGGAGTCTTTGATATATAGAAAAATCTTGATAACCACTCGTGGATCTTAGTATAAAATTATTGTCATAGCCTGGATCTTGCCTTGCTATTTCTTTTTCTCCGTAGTTAAAGCTGAAATTAATTTCTAATTCTTCTCTGGGCTTGCGATTCGTATGATCTAATTGTCCGTCAACAAGCTCTGAATATTGATTGGTATGAGCAAACTGTATCGAGCTATAGGATTCGGATAGATATGCCTGATAGGTTTTTTCTGGTCGTTTTCTTTTTTTAGTAGCTAACCAAACACTATCCATTCCAGCTTCGGCGGTATCAGGTTTCGTCTCCGTAAGAGATAGTTTTCTATAGGATTGATAATGTATTGTTGTGTCTTCTTTTAAATAGCGTCGGCGGTTTTTTATAGCTTGTCGCAATGCTCTCTTGGCGATATCTTCAGGTTCGGCATGAATAATTACTTCTCCTTTTTCGTTGGACTTTTCCACCATAGTCCAACGGATTTGTTTAAATTCTCTCGAACTTATATTGAGATTATAGACGGTGTCGACATATCCAATTAAACGGGCATATACCTCATATTTTTCAAGCGGTAATTTAATTTGAAACACTCCGTCCTCTCTAGCAATGCAGCTTTTACTAAAGCCGTTTTTTGACACGAAATGTAAGTTGCAATATGCGCATCCCTTGCCGCTACTATCACATACAATTCCCGTGATCAGCCTCTCCTGGGCAGAACCAGTAAGGAGGGCAATCCCAAGGAATATTGTCATTAAGATTTTTACAATTTTTGCTTGAATAAACACAGTGTACGAAGTTAGTCATTCAACTGTGGTTGGCTTTCTTGGTATTCTTAGGGAAATAGTGGGTTTGAATTGCTGTGTATTATTCTGAATGGACGGGGCGAATTTCAAAGTTTGAATGGTGAAGGTTTACCCTCCAAAGCGAGAAAAGTGCTGATAGTCTTTATATCCACGCCACGACCCGCCCCAATGCCAACCATATTGTTTGAAGTATTTTGTGACGTTTGAATGTGGTTTAATTGTACCTGGTTGAAGAGTGTCATAGATCCCGTTTAGAGGCAGACCACTCGTGTCATTTCTTCGGAAATATGGGTTGTTTCTGGGATTTATGTCTACCGCTCTCCCTAATGAGTGTTGTGATAATGAATGACCGCCCGAAACGAGCCTGAAGTTGAAACAAGATGTGTTGTTATCTGCCATGGATAAACTATCACTCCAGTCATATTTCGATACGGGAACTATTTTTTCAATGGGAAAGGAATCACGGAATAAATGCTCGAAGATGAGCGAAAGATCACCCGCTACCGAGCGATTGCATACCATTTGACCTCTGTGCCTGAGGCTGTCATAGCCGATGTATTTGATGTCGATAATGGTCATTTCATTCTTTATATTTTCAGGTATTTCCAGGCCTGCCAATGCCTCTTCTAATGATATGTCACTATCTATGATTACTTCTGTTTTGGTTATTGGGCTTAATTCAGGACAGGGTTTACAAGGTTCGCAAGGTGTGGCAGGGTGAGTTTGTGGAGTATGGCAGCCAATGGTGATGGATATCATAATGGTTGCAATAATGATGTAATGAATTTTGAGAATAATTCGCATTTTACATTGTCAATAAAGTGATAATTCTTTCTCGATTTAATACACTGCCTGTGGGGTTTACACAGTGCTTAGTTAGTTGGTTTCAATGCGGGTTGTTTTACGGTTTGAATATACCTGCTATGCTCTTAGTGTATGAACATCTTCGCCTGAGCAGGTGTCCACCAACGAATGAACTTTGATGGATAATCATGCAGTCTCACACAACCGAGACTCATGGGTGTGCCCATGAACTTTCCCGGTTCTGAACCCCCAACGGCAAATTCATGAATTCCATTCACAAAGCCTTTTGCGCCTGGATATGCGTCATCGGGCGTGATATGCATGAAATTGGGTAACTTCACTTTTCCCTGGTATAGTATTACAGCCTTGGATGAAAACCCCATTTGATCATCGTGCCAGTTGTCCAGTGAATCGTATTTTACTGCATCATCCCAAAAACGCGACGATAGCCGGTTCATTGGAGCGTAATAACGGGGTTGCCCATCAAAGTCATGCTGATTGTGTTGAGAGGCAAGTGCATTTTTTGAGGATGTGACGAATTTGGCTACTGTGACAATTGTGTCGTCTTTAATTTCACACAAGCAAAGCGATTGACCTATACAATACTTCCTGCCGTATACCTCAACAATGAGAGGTTTTTGCATAGGTTCAGTTCGATACTTTTCCACGTAATCACGCAGATTCTTCCATAATCTGGAGGCATCTTTCAGCTCGGTATGTTGGGTTGTAACCCATTTCACGATGCTATCATCGTTATATAAATTCAATTTCTTTGGGTATGCTGCCAAGGGGTTCCAATCCGACCATAATAACCTTATTGCAATTGTGAAAAAGCAATTTGAGTAAAGAAAATCAGCACCTGCAAATGGATAGAACAATGTGCCCGAATCGGCCGCTATCTCTTTATTCTCAGACCTCCATTCATTAATCGGCAATATTTTCTCCTGTAAAACCCTGTCCCATTCTTCTGAAATACTCGAAGCCGATTGAACCCAGTTAGCGTTGTCGTTCAGCTGATCTTCTATTTTCTTTGGTGTAACCTCTGAAATTAAATATCCGAAGTCATTCGCATATTCGTTAACATCCAGCAATGCAACTGGCTCTAATTTAATTCGTGAGCTGTCGCTATGTAAAGTGTCATTTTGGATGGATGCATTTTTATTCGAAAATGCTTGTTGGATTTTTGCAAAGTCAGGTATAAGGAACTTCCCTGTTGCCATCCCAATCCCCAGAAAAAGTAAAGCCAGCCATATATTGCGTGCAGTGAAAAGTTCTATTTTTATTCAATCTATATCCGGCTTTATAAAAAGTCGTATCTTCTCGTAATCAGGAATTTCGGTAATTACTTTCCATTCATTCGTTCCTTGCTGACAAAGGCGCAAGTTGAAATGAATGTTCATTTCGGCCAATTCCTCAACGGTGTATGGACCTTTTAATTTTTCACCTTCTTGAGTGTAATAACGATTCAATTTCTCAGGTGATTGAGCGGCTGAAATTACAATAAACTTGTTGCGATTAATTATTTGCGGATAGAACTTATGCCTTCCAAATTGTTTTGGATATGGATAAAGGGGAAGATAAGGCGTTGATTGATTATTTCAAATTCTTCGCAAGAAACTGATTTACCTCGCGTATGCTTTTAGGTTTCAGCACAATCTTCTTTTTTGAATCTATAAGGAAAAATGAAGGGGTTTTAATGACACGGAAATCTTTGGCTACCGGTGATTGGAAATCTTTGTAGCCACATACGTTAGGGAAGATAAATCCGCGCTCATTGGCAGCAGCCTCCCACATTTGTCTTTGGCGGTCTATGGAAACCCCTATAAACTCGACACCTTTCTTGTGCCAATTCTCATAACTGGCCTTTACTTCCGGAGCTTCGCCTTTGCAATGCTCACAGTAACTGGCCCAAAACATGACGAGCGTGTATTTGTTTTTAGCAGCCGTCTCAAATAAATCAACTCGCCCTCCTTTCATTTCCTCTAATTGTATGTTGGGAGGTGTATTTCCAATCGAAAGACTTTGAATGCTGGAGGCAGTAGTCTTGATAATATTGCTCAAATCATTGTCGCCACAGCTTTCATCGCTTATATAATTATCAATTATATATAGACAAATGTCTTCCATACTGCTTTCGTAAAAGCCTGTAAGCATTTGTCCCAGTGCAAATTCGTATACGCGATCATTGACTTTCGAACGCTCTGCAATGATTGCTATGCAGTTGTAGAAGTTGCCTTTTGAGAAAGTTCTCATGAAACTTTCAATTCGATCGGTAAGAACCTTGGAACGAATGACTGATTCATCATTAAAGTCGAGGTTGTCCCAATATTTCCCTATCTCAATTCGATTGGGTTCTTGCTTCCAATTCATGATTTTGGCGAGATGTGTTTTGGGGTAATCTGAGGCCAATTTTTTCTGAAGTGCCAACAATTCTGACTCCTTCTCAGCCAACTGTTTATCAAAGTTTGCTTTTTGATCGGGGTTCTTATGGGCTCCAACTTTTGCGTCTTTAATTCCTTTTAAAAGTATGGGCTCCTGAATTATGTATTGTCCCCATGCATTGTTCTGAGGTGAACTATTCGATGCTAACCCTTGCTCGAGTTTCATATTATTGAATTGTAGTTGCAGCTTGGGCTCTTGGGCAGAAAGAATAACAGGGCACATATTGTTTTCATTCATGCCAATCATGTATATGCCGTCTGCGTATT